>JBBSUN010000055.1:0-20143 GCA_038234335.1 Mycobacteriales bacterium | reverse complement strand
GACCCCCAGGCCCTGGACCCGGCGCCCACCCGAGACGACACCGGGGCGAACAGTCACACCCTCATGCCAGGATCACCGCCGAGAACGACCTCACCCCGCGCCGCTGGCGCTCAGACTGGCGATGAAAGATCCGGGCTAGCGCCAGCTGCGTCGAGACCTACAACGCACAAACCCTCACCAGCCGGGGGTTCGCGTTCGACGGCACCGTGCTGAGCACGTCACCAGTGCAGCCCGCAAGCGGCAGTGCACAAGGGGTCTTCGGCTACCAGACGGTGACCCTGCGGGTGAACGAGTGGTTCCGGGGCGGCAGCGAGGCCACGACCTCGGTGGACATGCTGGGACCAACGGCGAGCTCAGCCCAAGGCGTGACCTACGGCAGCGGAACGCGACTGTTAGTCAGTGGGCAGCCACAACAGGCGGGGGGACCACTGACCGAGCCGGTCGCGTTTGGCTGTGGCTTCACCCGCTACTACGACCAAACCACGGCCGCGTCGTGGCGTCAGTTGTTTGCTCACTAGTCCTGGCATCGACGGGCGAGACGCTGAGACCCAGCACGTTGACCCCGCCACGTCTGTTCGGACGACAGCCGGGATCCGCACGGCAATGTCGCGATCCACAGCATGGTCCGCAACCATCCCCACCCGCCTCGCGGAGACGAAGGAGTGCACATGATGGAACGCGGTCCGACACCGCTCGGGAAGCGGCGTGCCGTTGTCGCCCTCGGCGCCACGCTCCTCGTCGCCGGTTCGGTGCTCGGCGTAACCGTCGCCGCAGCAAGTCCGGCGGCGCATCCATCGCAGGCGGGGCCGGTGACCACTCCCACCGGCCCCAAGTCGGCAGCGCCGATGAACATCAACCCCGACAAGACCCCAAACCTCAACCCACCGCCACCCGGTGCTGTGGTGCACGGACCAGCTCTCTCCATTGCCGAGCAGAGGGCGCTCGCGGAGGGGGAGGTGGCGAAGGATCCGAAAGGAACGGTGGCCTGCTTCTTCGCAGACGGTTCAGTTGCTGGGGTAGTGAAGCTAGACAGGGTGCACCCCGACGATCCGATCACCGATGTCGAAGCCTCTCAGATTTGCACGCGGGGCTGGACGGGAAGCACGCCAACAGCTCCCGCTCGCCCCTGATCGCGCACGACGATCGGCGACCGGGACGCCACCGCGCTCATCGGCGTTCCGTATGGAGCGACCGTTCGGGACGCGTCGGCTCGAGGCCCGAACTGCTGACGCGGTCGCCGGATTCCGTTCCCCTTCGGGGTGCAAACGGGCGAGGCGGAAAACCTATGACGGCGCCACCGCGGATGCGTAATATGGGCCGCCCGCAACACGAACTCCTCACCTGTCGATGAGTGGATGTGTCGACCGCTGCTGCAGCCGTCACCAGGGGTGGCCTGCTGTCTCTTAACGTCACTTCGACACTAAGCCAGTCGGATAAGGAGGGCGTTGAGCACCGCAAGCAGCTTCTCGAAGCGCGTGAGCGTGGTCTAGCCGAGAGTCGAAACCAGCTTGTCGCGCTGGCGAAGTAGCGCATCTGCAGGCTGGCCATGATCGGTAGAGGGCGCACCGGTCGCTCGACTGATCCGTGCGCTCATGCGGTCCGTGCCTTGGAGGTCTGAAACCTTGAGGAGGCCGAGCACACTGCCGTGATCGACACCTTCCGGACGCGCCGCGAGGCCGCGTTCACCGCCGAGCGAGAGCGATGGGCCCAGTGACCACCTCGACCACCTGCACCGACGCGGCAACCGCACTGGAGGCCGCCCGCTCCACCGGGCTGCCGGTGTTCCTGTCCACCGCGGCCTCGGCCGAGCACGGGGACGGACCGCTGGCCGGGGTGCCGTTCGCCGTCAAGGACAACATCGACGTGGCCGGGCTGCCCAGCACCGCGGCCTGCCCCGCGCTCACCGAGCCGGCCACCGCGCACGCGGTCGTCGTCCAGCGTCTCGTCGACGCCGGGGCCGTGGCCGTGGCCAAGACGAACCTGGACCAGTTCGCGACCGGGCTCGTCGGCACGCGCAGCCCGTACGGGATCCCCACCGCCGTCGGGCACCCCGAGCACGTCAGCGGCGGATCCAGCAGTGGCAGCGCGGTGGCCGTGGCCTCCGGGGTGGTGCCGCTGGCGCTGGGCACCGACACCGCCGGCTCGGGCCGGGTTCCCGCGGCGTTCAACGGCCTCGTCGGGGTGAAGGCCACCCGCGGGCTGATCTCCACCCGCGGCGTGCTGCCGGCGTGCCGCTCGCTGGACTGCGTGACGACGCTGACGCGCACCGTCACCGAGGCCCGAGCGGTGCTCGAGGTCATCGTCGCCCCGGACCCGGCCGACCCGTACTCCCGCGCCGCCCCCATCACGCTGCCACCGGGGGTCGCGCAGGTGTTCACCACCGTCGGCCTGCCCGCCCAGGAGCTGGACCTCGACCCGGAGACCCGGACGGCGTGGGCCCGGGCCGTCGAGCACGCGCGCGCGCTGGGCCTGCACCTGGTGGAGGTGGACATCGCCCCGCTGCTCGAGGCGGCGACCCTGCTCTACGGCGGGCCGTGGGTGGCCGAACGCACCGCGGCCGTCGGTCACCTCGTGCTGGAGGACGGCCCGCACCTCGACCCCACCGTCGCGGGCATCATCCGGGCCGGGACGGCGCTCACCGCGGTCGAGGCGTTCCGGGCCTTCGATCGGCTCGCGGAGCTGCGGCGGGCATCGGAGGGGATGTGGGACCGCATCGACGCCCTGCTGCTCCCGGTGACCCCCGGGCACCCCACCGTCGCCCAGGTGCACGCCGACCCCGTGGGCGCAAACAGCCGCCTCGGGGCCTTCACGAACTTCGTCAACCTGCTCGACCAGTGCGCGGTCGCCGTGCCGGCCGGGCAGCGCGACGACGGGCTGCCCTACGGGGTGCAGCTCGTCGCACCCGCGTTCGCCGACGGCCCCCTGCTGGACCTGGCCTCACGCTGGTGCGGCGAGTCCCAGCCGGCGGCGCCCGGACCGACGTCGGTGATCGTCGTCGCCGGGGCGCACATGAGCGGACTGCCCCTGAACCGGGCGCTCGTCTCCCGCGGTGGAAGGCTCCTGCGCCGCGAGCGGACAGCAGGTGGCTACCTCCTGCTCCGGGTGCCCGACGGGATCCCCCGGCCCGGCCTGGTGGACGGCGACGGCCCCGCGGGTGGGTTCGCCGTCGAAGTCTGGGAGCTGCCGACCCAAGGACTCGGCGAGCTGGTCGCAGAGGTCGGGCCACCACTGCGGCTCGGCGGCGTGCGACTGTCCGACGGGACCACGGTGCCGGGGTTCCTCGGTGACGCCACCGCACTCGCCGGAGCCGACGATCTCAGCCACCACGACGGCTGGCGGGAGGTCCAGCTGTAGGTGTGATCGACCCCCTCGCGGAGCGGAGTGCCAGCGCGATGGTGACGCGATCTCCGGGCTGCCCGCTCCCGAAGCGGCACCCGACGGCGGTGAGCGGGGGGTGCCACGGATACCGCGGGCGCGTCGGTGACCCGTGCCTCCCGAGTGTGTTCCGGTCACTGCTGCACGCGGGTATGCGCTGCGATCCGCACGGCCGCAGGGTCAACAACGACGTGCGGCCAATTACTGAGTAGCCGGCTCCCAGCCACGTCGCCATCCCGCAGAGCTGGCGATGACGCATCGGGCAGCGCCGGCGTCGTAGCCTGGCGGACACCATCGAGGACGGAGGTGGAGCTCATCGCGCGAACGGACCTTGAACATACCGACAGCGCCGGTCGCGCAACGCTGCGGACCGTGGCTTCGCTGGCAGGTGTTCACGTCTCGACCGTCTCGCGGGCCCTCTCACCGCCCCGGACCGGGGCGGCGTTGTTGATGAACCCCACAGCTATCCGGGTGCGGGCCATAGCCGCAGAGCTTGGCTACGCACCGAACCCCCACGCCGCCGGGCTCCGCACCAGCCGCAGCCACCTTGTTGGCGTGCTTGTGCCCCGCCTGACCGATGTTGTCATGGCCGGGTACATCTAGGAGGGGGTCGAGGACGCAGCCGCCGAGCTCGGCTACTACACCTTCGTCGCGACCAGTCGGGACGACCCTCGGGAGCGGGCCCTGCGCACGGACCTTCTCCTGTCCCGGCACGTTAACGGACTCATCCTCGGCGACACACCCGTCGACGGGCTCGCGGCCGGTCCCCTCGCCGCACGAGGTGTGCCGTTCATCTTGGTGTTACGGCGGGCGGGCGAGCACCCGAGCGTGACGTGCGACGACGAGATGGGTGGCCGGCTCGTAGCCGAGCACCTGCTGTTCCTCGGGCATCGCACGCCCGGAGTCGTCGCCGGACCGGCCTACGCCAGCACAGCCCTTGACCGCACTGCCGGCTTCCTCGCCGCATTCGCGGCCGCTGGGTACCCCGTGAGCAACGAGAAGGTCCTCCACTCCGGCTTCGACGTCACCGCCGGCCACGACACCGCCGTGCGTCTGTTGGCCACGTCTCCGCGGCCCACCGCGTTGTTCGCGGTGAACGATGACGCGCCATCGGCGCCGTCGCAGCCGTACGGGAGGCTGGGTTTGACCGTCGGCGAGGACGTCGCCGTGGTCGGGTACAACGACGTACCGGTGGTCGCCTCCCTGCCGGTGCCGATGACGACCGTCCGTTCATCGATGCACCAGGTGGGCCGCACAGCCCTGGAACTACTCGTGGATCGGCTCGGCGGGGCACCAGCTGAGTCCTGCCGACTCGAACCCACCCTCATCGTGCGGGCTTCGAGCGGACCGCAACGCCCCTGACCCGCACTGAGGGCCGCTGCGGTCGGGTGTGACAGACGACCCACGGTGTTAACGCAGGTTCCTCAGCACGTAACAGAACGCCCCTAACTTGGCGCCATGCAAACGTTTGCCACTGAGTCGAGGGGCCCCGCGGTGGCGGGGGTGCTGGCCGACCCGTACCGGTGGCCCTACGACGGCGAGATCGACCCGACCCGTACCGCGCTGGTCAACATCGACTGGCAGGTCGACTTCTGCGGGCCGGGCGGCTACGTCGACGCCATGGGCTACGACCTTGCCCTGACCCGCGCCGGGCTCGGGCCCACCCAGCGGGTCCTCGCCGCGGCGCGGGCCGTCGGGATGCTGGTGGTGCATACCCGCGAGGGTCACCGCCCCGACCTGTCCGACCTGCCCGAGAACAAGCGCTGGCGCTCGGCTCGCGCGGGTGCCGAGATCGGCACCCGCGGACCGTGCGGCCGGATCCTCACCCGTGGCGAGCCGGGGTGGGAGATCGTCCCCGAGGTCACCCCGGTCGATGGCGAGGTCGTCATCGACAAGCCGGGCAAGGGCGCCTTCTACGCCACCGACCTCGACCTGGTCCTCCGTAGCCGGGGCATCACCCACCTGGTGCTGACCGGCATCACGACCGACGTGTGCGTGAGCACCACCATGCGCGAGGCCAACGACCGCGGCTACGAGTGCCTGGTGCTCTCCGACTGCACCGGCGCGACCGACCCCGCCAACCATGCCGCCGCACTGCGCATGGTGACCATGCAGGGCGGCGTGTTCGGGGCGGTCGCCACCTCTACGGCCCTGCTCGCCGCCCTCCAGCCCGACCCCGCCAACGCCCCCTCCCGAGAGGTTTCGCCATGACCGCAACTGCAGACCGCGACACCGAGCACGGCCTCGGGCACGAGTACGAGCACGAACCCGTCCCCACCGAGCACCGGCGCTCGCTGCGCTCGGTCTCCGCCGTGTGGTTCGGGTTCCCGATGATCCTGACCAACGCCATCTTCGGCGGCACGATCGTCTACGGCCTCGGGTTCTGGCGGGGTGTGGCCGCGATCGTCGCCGGCAACCTGGTCCTGCTCACCTACGTCGGTGCGCTGAGCTACGTCGCGGGGCGCAGCGGGGAGAACTTCGGCCTTACCGCCGCCCGCACGTTTGGCCGCCGCGGTGCCACCGTGGCCGCCGGGTTCCTCTCCACCGTCGTCATCGGCTGGTTCGCGTTCCAGACCGGGCTGACAGGGGCGACGCTGCACACCGCGCTGGGGTGGAACGAGACCCTCACCATCCTGATCGCCGGGGTGTTGTACATCGGCATCACCTTTGTCGGCATCCGCGCGCTCACCGTCGTCGGCCTGGTGGCCGCGCCGCTGTTCGTCGTCCTCGCCGTGGTCGCCCTGTGGTTCGCCGCCCACGACGGTGGGCTCGGCGGGGTGACCTCCTACACCGGGGGCGGCCAGGGTGCGGCCGTGCTCAGCGTTGGCGCGGCCGTGACCATCGTCATCGCCGGGTTCGCCGACTCCGGGACCATGACCGCGGACTTCACCCGCTGGTCGCGCACCGGCCGGGAAGCGGTCATCGCCGCGTTCTCCGCGTTCCCCATCGCCAACTTCGTCTCGCTGCTCGTCGGCGGGATCGTCGTCGCCGCTGGCGCGGCCGCCTCGCCCAGCGAGAACGGCGGCGACTTCCTGCCCATCCTCACCTCGCATGGCGCGCTGCTCACCTCCGTCGCCGTGGTCTTCGTCTTCGTCAACCTCGGATCGGTGTGCAGCCACTGCCTGTACAACGGGGCCGTCGGCTGGAGCCAGCTGACCGGCAGCCGCATGCGGGTGCTCACCCTGGTCCTCGGGGCGCTGGGACTCGCGGCCGCGCTCGCCGGCGTCT
The DNA here is from genome assembly GCA_038234335.1 of Mycobacteriales bacterium. Lineage (GTDB taxonomy): Bacteria > Actinomycetota > Actinomycetes > Mycobacteriales > Mycobacteriaceae > Rhodococcus_D. Next base: position 13,540 of record JBBSUN010000055.1, on the reverse strand, counting down.
GGAGCCACTTCGCCGCTTGGCTCAACGTGCTCGGCATTTTCGTCCCGCCGATCGGCGCCGTGCTCATCCTCGACCAGCTGCGGCTGCGGGCGCCCCGCCCGCTCACCGCCTGGCGCGCCGCACCCTTCGCCGCCTGGGCGATCGGCTCGCTCGGCGCCTACGCCGTCCACCTCTGGGCCCCCCAGCTCAGCGAGGCCGTCGCCGGGCTGGTCGTAGGCGGACTGTCCTACGCCGCGCTCGACCGGGTCTCCGTTCGCCGCACCGTCGCCGAGCCGAGCATGTCGGTGCCCGCGTGACCGGGCAGCTGGACACCCTGACCTCGATGTCGGCCACCACACTCGCCGGTCTCGTCCACCAGAAGGTGGTGTCGCCGGTGGAGGTGGTCGAGGCCGCCCTCGCCCGCGTCGAGGCGCTGGACCCGACGCTGCACGCGTTCTGCGAGCTGACCGCAGACCGCGCCCGCAGCCAGGCACGGGAGCAGGCCGACGCCCTGGCCCGGGGGGAGGACATCGGGCCGCTGGGTGGGGTACCGATCGCGATCAAGGATCTCATCGCCACTGCCGGGGTCCCCACCCGGTGCGGGTCCCCCGCCTACCGCGACTTCGTGCCCGACGAGGACGACATCGTCGTGGAACGTGTCCGGGCCGCCGGGGCCATCTCGCTGGGCAAGACCACCGTCCCGGAGTTCGGCTACTCCGGGGTGGGTCACAACCCCGTCAGCCCCACCGCCCGCAACCCCTGGGACCCCGACCTCACCCCTGGCGGCTCCAGCTCCGGATCCGGCGTCGCCGTCGCCACCGGGATGGCCCCGCTCGCGCTCGGCAGCGACGGCGGCGGCTCCATCCGCATCCCGGCCGCGCACTGCGGCATCTACGGGTTCAAAGCGTCCATGGGACGGGTTCCCGCCTACCCGGGCTGCCGCGACGAGCGCTACCCGGGCATCTCCAGCTGGGAGAGCCTGGAGCACATCGGCCCGATGACCCGCACCGTCCAGGACGCGGCGCTGCTGATGTCCGTCCTGGCCGGGCCCGACCCCCGCGACCGGCACTCGCTGCCCGCCGGTGACGTGGACTGGCTGACCGCGACCACCGGCGGGGTGGCCGGGCTCCGCATCGCCTTCAGCGCCGACTGGGGCTACCTCGCCGTCGACCCCGAGGTACGCGAGATCGCCACCCGCGCGGCCACCGTGTTCGCCGAGCTCGGCGCCACGGTCACCCACGTCGACCCAGGATGGGAGGACCCCTTCGACGCGTTCTGGGCACTCGTGGTGGCGGACACCGACCTCACCGGCATGCGGGCCATGGTCGCCGAGCACGGCGAGCAGATGTCGCCGCACCTGGTGGAGATGCTCACCCAGCCGTGGACCGCCGAGCAGATCACCGACGGCCACACCGCGCGCAAGCGGCTGGTCAACCATATGTGGCGGTTCATGGCCGACTACGACCTCCTGCTCAGCCCCACCCTGACCGTCCCCCCGTTCCCCGTCGGCATCCAGGGACCCGGCCTCGTCGACGGCCAGGTCGTGCCCGACACGGCGTGGCTCGGGTTCACCTCCCCGATCAACATGACCGGTCAGCCCGCAGCCAGCCTGCCGGCCGGGTTCACCACCGCGGGGCTTCCCGTCGGCCTGCAGGTCGTCGGAGCCCACCTGGCCGACGCCACCGTCCTGCGCGCGTCCGCCGCGTTCGAGCAGGCAGCCCCCTGGTCCCAGCTCTGGCCCGCACTGGTGACCGGATGAGCGGGCTCGGCGGGCTCAACCCCTCACCCGGCGGACTCGTCCTCGGCCTCGTGCAGGCGCAGGTCCCCATCAATACCGCCCCAGGGCACACCATCGCCAACGCCGAGCGCCTCGCCGAGGTGCTGCGCGGGGCCAAAGCGGGTATGCCCACCCTCGACCTCATCGTGTTCCCCGAGTACAGCCTCAACGGGCTCGACCCGGCCACCTGGCTCGATGACGACCTGCTCTGCGACCTCGACGGCCCGGAGGTGACGCTGCTGCGGAAGTCCTGTGTCGACGCCGACGTGTGGGGCTGCTTCTCGCTGATGGAGCGCAACCCCGACGGCGCACCATTCAACAGCGGGATCATCGTCGACACCGCCGGCAACGTCGTCCTGCACTACCGCAAGCTGCACCCCTGGGTGCCGCTGGAGCCCTGGCAACCCGGCGATCTCGGGGTGCCCGTGTGCGACGGGCCGAAGGACTCCAAGCTGGCGCTGATCATCTGCCACGACGGGATGCTGCCCGAAGCCGCCCGGGAAGCGGCCTACCGAGGTGCCAACGTCATCCTGCGTACCGCCGGATACACCTACCCGATCCAGCACTCCTGGCGGATCACCAACCAGACCAACGCCTTCCACAACCTCGCCTTTACAGCGTCGGTGTGCCTGGCCGGCGCGGACGCAACCGGCCAACGCTCCCAAGGAGACGCCATGGTCTGCGACCTGGACGGCACGGTGATCATCCAGGGCGACGGGACCCCGGACCGTGTCGTCACGTGTGAGGTGGTGCCCTCACGCGCGGACGACGCCCGTCGCAGCTGGGGGGTTGAGAACAACATCTACCAGCTCGGCCACCGCGGCTACGTCGCCGTCGAGGGTGGGGCAACCGACTGCCCGTACACGTTCATGCAGGACCTCGTCGCGGGTAAGTACCGCGTGCCGTGGGAGGACCACGTGACGATCACCGACGGGACGGCAACCGGGTTCGGCAGCCCCCACCAGGTACGCCAGGGCCGGCCGATGCCTCCAGCACAGCCGGAGTCCAGCTGATCCCACCCGGCGCAGTCTCCGCCACCGGTCACAACGGTGGTGACAACGGGGGCATCCGGAGCGAGGAGGCGCCCAGCCCGTCACCGACATGTCGCTACCGGTTGCTCATGGGCGGGGTCAAGCGCGAGCAGGGTGGGTGGCGACCCCAGGTTGGGGAGGCGGTGTAGCAGCGGCACCGTTGCGTGAGGCTCCCGCTAGCGTGAAAGCTCCTCAACGATCGGAGGCTGGGCGTGCACCTCTCACCCCACGAGCAGGAACGCCTGCTGGTGTCCTATGCCGCTGAGCTGGCCCGGCGCCGGCGGGCCCGCGGTCTGACGTTGAACTATCCCGAGGCGGTCGCGCTGATCACCGACCACCTCATGGAGGGTGCACGCGATGGTCGCACCGTGGTCGAGCTGATGAGCTCGGGACGGTCGGTGCTCACCCGGGCCGACGTGATGGACGGTGTGCCCGAGATGGTGGGCGAGGTCCAGGCCGAGGCCACCTTCCCCGACGGCACCAAGCTCGTCACCGTGCACCGGCCGATCCAGTGACGGGCCGAACCCATGAGGGGGCGATACCGTGATCCCCGGTGAGGTGATCCCCGCCGAGGGGACGATCGAGCTCAACGCTGGTGCGGTGCGCACCACCCTGGACGTGCTCAACACCGGCGACCGGCCGGTGCAGGTGGGTAGCCACGTGCACTTCCCGCAGTCCAACGCCGCCCTGGACTTCGACCGCGTCGCCGCGCACGGGAAGCGCCTGGACATCCCCGCCGGCACCGCCGTGCGCTTCGAGCCTGGCCTGGGACTGACCGTGCACCTCGTCCCGCTCGGCGGCACCCGCGAGGTGCACGGACTGTCGATGGACCCCCCCGGCCGGCTCGACCCCGATCACAGGAGCGCCTGATGGCCGAGCTGAGCCGTGCCCGTTACGCCGAGCTGTACGGCCCCACCACCGGCGACCGCATCCGTCTCGCCGACACCGACCTGCTCATCGAGGTCACCGAGGACCGCTGCGGTGGTCCGGGCCGCGCCGGCGAGGAGGCCGTCTTCGGCGGCGGCAAGGTGCTGCGGGAGTCGATGGGCCAGGGCCGGGCCACCCGCGCCGAGGGGGCCCCGGACACCGTCATCACCGGGGCCGTCGTCCTGGACCACTGGGGTGTCATCAAAGCCGACGTCGGCATCCGCGACGGGCGGATCGTTGCCCTGGGCAAGGCCGGCAACCCCGACACCATGGACGGTGTGCACCCGCAGCTGGTGGTCGGCCCATCCACCGAGGTCATCGCAGGCAACGGGCGCATCCTCACCGCCGGGGCCATCGACTGCCACGTCCACCTCATCTGCCCGCAGATCATCGACGAGGCCCTCGGCAGTGGGATCACCACCATCATCGGTGGCGGCACCGGACCCGCGGAGGGCACCAAGGCCACCACCGTCACCCCGGGGGCGTGGCACCTGGCCCGGATGCTCGAGGCCATGGACGGCCTACCCGTCAACGTGGCCCTGCTCGGCAAGGGCAACACGGTCAGCCAGGAGTCCATGTGGGAGCAGCTGCGCGCCGGGGCCTCGGGGTTCAAGCTGCACGAGGACTGGGGCTCCACCCCCGCCGCCATCGACGCCTGCCTCACCGTGGCCGACGCCGCGGGGGTCCAGGTAGCCCTGCACTCGGACACCCTGAACGAGGCCGGGTTCGTCGAGGACACCCTCGCCGCGATCGCCGGACGGGGCATCCACGCCTATCACACCGAGGGGGCCGGGGGCGGGCACGCACCGGACATCATCACCGTCGCCGCGCAGGGCCACGTGCTGCCCAGCTCGACCAACCCGACGCGGCCGCACACCGTGAACACCCTCGACGAGCACCTCGACATGCTCATGGTCTGCCACCACCTCAACCCCTCGGTACCGGAGGACCTGGCTTTCGCCGAGAGCCGCATCCGGCCCTCGACGATCGCCGCGGAGGACCTGCTGCACGACATGGGCGCCATCTCCATGATCGGCAGCGACTCCCAGGCCATGGGACGCATCGGCGAGGTCGTCATGCGGACCTGGCAGACCGCACACGTCATGAAGCAGCGCCGGGGTTCGCTGGAGGGCGACGGCGTGGGCCCTGGAGGCGGGGCGGACAACAACCGGGCACGGCGCTACGTCGCCAAGTACACGATCTGCCCCGCCATCGCCCACGGCCTGGAGGACGAGGTGGGCTCGGTGGAGCCGGGCAAGCTCGCCGACCTGGTCCTCTGGGAGCCCGCATTCTTCGGGGTCCGCCCGCACCTGGTCATCAAGGGCGGCATGATCGCCTGGGCGCAGATGGGCGACGCCAACGCCTCCATCCCCACCCCGCAGCCTGTGCTTCCACGGCCCATGTTCGGGGCGTTCGGTAAGGCCGCGGCCGCGACGTCGGTGCACTTCGTGGCTCCGCAGGCCCTGGAGGACGGCCTCGCCGACCGCCTCGACGTCGACCGGCGGATGGTGGCCGTGGCCGACGTGCGCCGCCGCGGCAAGGCCGACATGCCCGGCAACACCGCGCGGCCGTCCATCGAGGTCGACCCGGACAGCTTCACCGTGCGCATAGACGGGCAGGTGTGGGAGTCGCGGCCGGCGACCAGCCTGCCGATGGCCCAGCGCTACATGATGTTCTAGGGCTGGGCGGACCGACATGCTGACCGCGCTGCTGGCCCTGGCCGACTCACGCATGCCCACCGGTGGTCACGTGCACTCCGGTGGCGCCGAGGACGCGATCCACCACGGGCTGCTCACCGACGTCGACTCGCTGCGAGCGTTCCTGCTCCGGCGGGTGCGAACCTCGGGGCTGGTGGCCGCCGGCCTGGCCGCCGCCACCTGCGCAGGAGGTGACCCCGCCCAGCTGGACATCGAGGCGGACGCTCGCACACCGTCCCCGGCGCAGCGGGCGGCCTCACGCGCGCAGGGCCGCGGGCTGCTGAGGCTGGCCCGCACCACCTGGCCCGAGCGGGACTGGTCCACCCTGGGGCCCCGCCCGCACCACGCCGTAGCCCTGGGCGTCGTAGCGGCCGCGCTCGGGCTCAGCCCGCACGACGCCGCGCTCGCCGCGGTCTACGTCACGATGACCGGCTCGGCCACCGCCGCGCAGCGGTTGCTGGCCCTGGACCCCGGGCAGGTAGCAGCGTGCACCCTGCTGCTGGCGGAAGTGTGCGACGAGGTGGCGGCCCGGGCTGTCCAGGAGGGACTGCCATGCGCCTCGGACCCGCTGCTGGACCTGCTCGCCGAACGCCACGCCCAGCGCGAGGGAACCCTGTTCGCCTCGTGACCGACACGGAACCCGTCGACGGTGAGCCAGTGTCATCCGGCTGCGACGTGGCCTACCGGTGGAGCACGACAACACCCATGACGGACGTCCACGTCTACAGCTACGTCTACGGCACCGGTGGGGCAGTCAGGGGGCCCGCACCCGCGCCCCGCCCGAGGCCGACCGGTACCCGTCGGGGCAGGGTGCAACCGGGGATGGCGGGGGTAACCCGTCCGTCACGTGGCGAGAGTAGAACGATGCCCACGACCAAGCGACCCGCAACAGGTTCAGCACTTCTCGGGAAGGACACCCCGTGGCACCCCACTTCGACGTCGGCGACCCCCACGAGCACCTCGAACACCCGGGGGGACCCCTGCGCATCGGTATCGGCGGACCCGTGGGTTCGGGCAAGACGGCGCTCGTCGCAGCCCTGTGCCGCGAGCTCGCCGCTCAGCTCTCCGTGGCGGTGGTGACCAACGACATCTACACCACCGAGGACGCGGACTTCCTGCGCCGCAACGCCGTACTGCCCGACGAACGGATCACCGCGGTGCAGACGGGGTGCTGCCCGCACACCGCCATCCGCGACGACATCACCGCCAACCTCGACGCCATCGACGACCTCGTCGCGGCCAACCCACCGCTGGACCTCGTGCTCGTCGAGTCCGGCGGAGACAACCTCACCGCGACGTTCTCCCGCGGACTTGTGGACGCCCAGATCTTCGTCGTCGACGTCGCCGGCGGGGACAAGGTGCCCCGCAAGGGCGGACCCGGGGTCACGTTCTCCGACCTGCTCGTGGTGAACAAGACCGACCTCGCCCCCATGGTGGGCGCGAGCCTGACAGTGATGGCCGACGACGCCGCCGCAGTACGTGGCAATCGACCCACCGTCCTGATCTCGCTGCGGGAGGACCCCGCCGCGACCGCCGTGCGGGACTGGGTGCTGGCCCGCCTCGCCGCCCGTGTCCCCGTAGCCGGCTGACCCGTGCGCACGCTCGTCGAGGTCACCGCCCACCCCGATGGGCGGCTCGTGCATCGCGCCGAGGGAGCCCTGGCCGTCCGGCAGACCGGAATCCACGCCGTGCACCTCGCCGGGACCGCCGCCGGACCACTGGACGGCGACGAAGTAACGGTGATTCTGCGGGTGCTTGACGGCGCGACGCTGCAGGTGAGCACGGTGGCAGCGTCAGTGGTGCTGGCGGGCACCTCCCAGACGGTGTGGGAGGTAGAGGTCGGCGAGGGCGCGTGCCTGCAGCTGACACCCGAACCGACCGTGGTGACCGCCCGCGCAAACCACCGCAGCGAGGTGCGGGCAGCGCTGCACCCGGGCGCTCACCTCCTGGTTACTGAACGGGTACAGCTCGGCCGGGTCAGTGAAGGACCGGGACGCTGGGTAGGGCTGCTGCACGTGGACCGAGACGACCGGCCGCTGCTACGCCACCAAGTGGGGCTCGGTCCGGGATCAGCCGGTCACGACATCCTCGAGGCGCCCACCGCACTGGTGAGCACGCTGCGCGTGCCCGACGATGCTGCGGCCGCCGTCCGAGGTGGGTGCGCCGTCCTCCCGCTCGCCGGCGGAGGAACCCTCACCACCGAACTAGCTTCCCGCGTGTAACCCTTCTCAACCAGTGAGGCGGCTAGGTAAGCCATGTGCTGATACACCTGGTCGACCGTCCGCGGGTTGATCCCTGACCGGCCAGCGGGCGGCATGCGATGGGTTGACAGAAGAGTCTGTACGGCAGAATGTATACACATGACGACGACAACGGATGCCTCCGAGACGTGGCAGGCGCGGATTGGACACGACCTCGCCGCGCAGCTCCGGCTGGACGCCGAGATCCTGGGCCTCGACGGCCGCACGGAGATCGTCAAGGCGGCGCTGCAGCTGCTGCACCGACGTGCGTCCGAGGAGCGCATGGCCCGCAGCGTCGACGCCTTCTACGGCGACGCCGAGCCTCCGCTGCCGGTTGGCGTCCGAGGTCGACCGCGTGAGCGCCGATCCGATGTCACTGCCTGAGCCGTTCCGGGGCGAGGTGTGGAACGTCGACTTCGACGAGTTCGGGACGCACCCGGCCGTGGTCCTCAGCGTCAATCCGTTGAACGCGAGGCTCGGCCACGTCGCGGTGATCCCGGTGACCGGTACCCGCGGCCCGGAGCAGACCCACGTGCCCCTCACCGCTGACGCTGGACTCACCCGATACGACGAGTCCTACGCTGACATCACCGCGCTGCAGCCGGTCGCCCGAACCCAGCTGCTGGAAAGGCGAGGGCTCCTGAGCCGCACCGAGCTCGATCGCCTCGGCCATCAGATCTCCATCTACCTGGGTCTCTGACCGACTCAGCGGGTGACCGGTCAACGATCAGTGACCGGTCGACGATCGACTTGCGACGAGGCGTGCCGGCTCGGAGCCTTGCCCCCGGGAGGACTCCAGGCCGCACCTCGCGAACGCCTGAGGGCTGACCGCGGGCTAACCGCGACACGCTCGAGGGTTCATGACGCACCACCTGCTCAGGCGTGAAGGTAGTACAGCGACGCGTGTATCTTCTCGTGGTGTGGAGACCGCGATGCACACTGAGGTGCTGACCCGCTTCGGGCACGCCTTGTCCGACCCGACGAGGACCCGTCTGTTGCTGGCGTTGCGGCAGGGGCCGGGCTACCCGGCGGAGCTGGCCCAGCTGCTGGGGGTGTCCCGGCAGGGACTGTCGAACCACCTGACCTGCCTGCGGGGGTGCGGACTCGTGGTGGCCGAGCAGGAGGGTCGCCGTGTGCGCTACGAGCTCGTCGACCCCTCCCTGGCTCACGCCCTGGGTGATCTGCTCGCCGTTGTCCTGGCCGTCGACCCGACGGTGTGTGCGGCCGCGGCGACCGAGGAGTGCTGTTGATGTCCGCGGTGGGCCTCGGGGTGGGGGTGGCGCGGCGGGACGTGCTGGTCCGTCGGATCCGGTTCCTCGTCGCGGCGACCATCATCTACAACGTCGTCGAGGCCGTGGTGGCTCTGGGCGCCGGTGCCGTGGCGTCCTCGTCGGCCCTGGTCGGGTTCGGGTTGGACTCTGTGATCGAGGTGTCCTCCGCCGCCGCGGTGGCGTGGCAGTTCTCCACCGCCGACCACGAGCTGCGGCAGGCCAGGGAGCACCGCGCCCTGCGGCTGATCGCCTGTTCCTTCTTCGTCCTGGCCGCGTTCGTCACCGTGGACGCGGCGCGGGCCCTGCTCGGCGGGGCCGAGGCGGCGCCGTCGACGGTGGGGATCGTGCTGGCGGCGGTGTCGCTGGTCATCATGCCGGTTCTGTCGGCAGCCCAGCGTCACGCCGGGCGCGGGCTGGGCTCGGCGTCCGCGGTCGCGGACTCGAAGCAGACGTTGCTGTGCACCTACCTGTCCGGGGTGCTGCTCGCTGGTCTCCTGGCAAACACTGCGTTCGGGTGGTCCTGGGCCGATCCGGTCGCCGCCCTGGTCATCGCGGCCGTCGCCGTGAAAGAAGGCCGCACCGCCTGGCGCGGAGATGGCTGCTGCGCGCCGAACGCCACCGCCGTGGTTGATCGTGACGGGTGCGCGAACCAATGCCCAACCCAGGATCGATGACAGCGCGGCGGATGCGTCAGGACATGGTCAGCACCGGGCGCCTCATCCCCGCGACCTACCGCTGCTATTTCGCTCACGCGGCCGCGGCCGCGACCCCGACCGCGACCGCGGCCGCAGTCGCCGTGACCCGGGGAGCCGGCCGGTTCCCGCTGCCCCACTCCGCGGTGTCGGGCGCCGCCGTGGCGACGACGGGGAGCCGCGACGGGTCTGCCCGGTTGATCTTCATCCAGGTCGCGGATTCGAAGGCGGTCAAGAACCGCGTGCACCTCGATCTGGAGCCGGTCCAGGGTCGTCGCGACGACGAGCTCGACCGACTTCTCACTCACGGGGCGGTCGCGGTCGCCGACCACCGAGGAAAGTACGGCCCCGGGACCGGCTGGGTCGTCCTGGCTGACCCCGAGGGCAACGAGTTCTGCATCCTGCGCAACACCGCCGAGCGCTCCATCTGACGATGAGCGGGCATGCACTGGTGCCTCCAGCGGTGGCCAAGTGCTCCGTCTCGAACCCGGATCCGCTTCCAACGCGCCGAGCAGCTGAGCGGCGAGGGGGCGGCGAGCGGTGGTTATCCGTCTCGCGGGGGATCGCTGATCGGGACTGCGCCTCCGGTTCGGCCGCAGCCCCGCGGTCTCGTCGTGTCGGGTTCTGCTTCCGCGCCGAGACGCGTACCAGTAGGACGTCAACGCCGACGTCTCCGCTATCAGATCTGCTGGTCAGGGCTTGGCGGCGGTGGCGGTGTGGACCCCGGCCGTGTCCTGTCAGCTTGAGGAGCTGGGTGTGCTCGTCTCGGATTCGGCGGGCGTGTTGGGGAACCCGACGGCAATACGCCGGAGCTCCTCGATGTGGGCGTCGAAGGCGTGCCTTCCCGTGGTTGTCTGCTTGATCCACGTCAGCCGGCGGGCATCGGTACGGGTTGGCGACGCAGCCTTGGTCATGGACAGGTAGCCGGCACCGAGCAGCACCTTGAGGTGCTTGGACAGGGTGGCGTCGCTGGTTTTCAGGGTGTCGCGCAGCACCGCGAAGTCGATCTCGTCCACGTGGCGGAGCAACCCGCAGATGCGGAGCCGGAGGGCGGCGTGGATCGTCCCGTCAAATGCTGGCTGAACGGCCACGAGTCAAGCTCTCTCGGTAGAGACAGTCAAACCGTCGGCTTCCGAGAAGCACGACCACGAAGGTGGTCGCGGCCGGGGCGAGCACCCACCACGCGCTGAGCGAGGCCGCCAGGCCGAACGACACGCTCAACAGCACCAGGGTCGCCACGAACATCCCGGCGACGAGCAGGCCACCACGTGCTCCAGTTCTCCGGACTCGCACGCCGGAGACCCGTTGGTAGCCGAGCAGCAGGACGACGGTCGCGGCGACGAGAGCTCCCACGAGGGCACTACGGGGCGTGTCCGAGCGAACAGCCGGTGTTGCCACGAAGCCGGCGAGGAACAGTGCGCACAGGGGGTAGAGCCACCCAGGTGCGGCCACCCGCTCGGCCAGCGACGCCCGGTCGACATCCAAGTCGTGAAGGACTTCTCGCGCCCGCGCGCCGCGGCTTCCCGATGCCGAGGTGACAGAGTGGTTATCCATAGCGGAAAGTCAATCACTTTCTTATAAAGCAAGTCAAAAGGGGCCGACAGGAGCGACTACCCCCAGCCAGGCTGGCTGGTCGCGTGCTCGGCCTCCGCGGCGGGTCTCGGGGCCATGGGGCACGGGACCAGGCGAGCTTCGCCCCGCTACCAAGGGATGCCTAGGTCGCTGACGCGGCCCTGAGGGATCGTGTGCGGGGATGGTCCGGCACCCAGCGCCGCGCCCGGCCCGGGAATGGCGGGCGGCGGGCGTTGGTGCGATGGCGCATGGAAACCCGGAACGCGTGGTCGTCCGCCTCGGTCGCGTGACGCAGGTGTCACCGAGCAAGCAACAGCTCGGGGTCTCCCGCCGGCCGCCGAGGTGCGGTAGACAGGGGTGATGACCAGACAGGGACGGCTGTTCGTGCTCAGCATCCTGGCCTTCTCCGCGTCGGGCGCGGTCTTGATCCTGGCGACGGCTTCACAGTTCTCCGAGACCCCGGCCAGCGTCTGGGCTCTCGTCGTGCCTGCCCTGCTCGCGGCGATCTTCGCGGTTGGGGCGCTGCGCTGGCGCCCTCCGACAACGACCTGAACCGCCCCGGCCATGGTGGTCGGCAGCACCAACGGGGGCGGCGTCCGGTCACCGATGGTGTTGCGGGCACGGCGACAGGTGTCCCGGCGCGCTAGCCGGGCGCGTCGACGGGTCGAGGTCGGCTGGTCTGTCGTCGAAAGGCGCCGGCGCCGAGGAGCCGAGCCGGGCAGGGTTGCAGGTTGCGGTCCCTGCCGTGCGGGGAGACCGGTGTCGATCGTCCGGGTCGGGGAGCTGAGGGTCTGGCACAGCCACGAGCCGCCGGAGCGCCCGGCTTCGCTCTGGCCGAAGACGGCACGGTGACAGTCCTCGACTTCGGGCATCCGTGAGCCACCTTGATCCACATGCCCCGGCGGCGGGGTCTTCTGCCCCCGGTTGGGAGGATCTGCGCAGCGCGCTTGTCGAAGTACGGCCCGTGGTTCCGACCTAGGGGTGACGGCGCCTACTGGAGACGCCGCGGATGAGGAGTTAGTGTGAAGTACTTGATGCTGGTCTACGGCAATGAGCAGATCTGGGGCGACCCGGCGGTGGACTTCGCTGCGATGGTCGGCGAGGTCGACGCGTTCAACGCCGCGCTGCAGGAGTCCGGTGAGCTGGTTCTCGCGCAAGGGATTGACGCGGTTCCGCGTGCGGTCCGCAGCACCGGCGGCGTGCCGGTCGTGACCGACGGGCCCTACCTGGAGGCCAAAGAGCACGTCGGGTCGTTCTCCATCCTGGAGGTGCGTGACGAGGCGCGGGCGCTGGAGATCGCCCGTGGCTACCCCTGCCTCCGGTACCTGTCTGCCGGTGGTGTCGAGGTGTGGCCGCTGATGACGCCCGGTGCCCCGGACGCGTGAGCGTGCCGTCGAGGACCTGCTGCGCGAGCTCGCGCCGCAGGTCCTCGGCGCGTTGGTCCGCCGGCATGGCGACTTTGCTCGCTGCGAGGACGCCGTCCAGGAAGCGGTCGTCGCCGCGCACGCCGCCTGGAGCGCCGACGGTCTGCCACAGCAGCCGCGGGCCTGGCTGCGGACGGTAGCGACACGCCGCCTCGTCGACGACCTGCGGGCCACCGCGGCCCGTGAGAGGCGGGAGGCGGCGCTCGCGCAGCACACGCGGCTGTTCGCACCCGCCGCCGACGCACCCGAGCGGGGCGACGACGGGCTGGCCCTGCTGGTGCTGTGCTGCCACTCGGCACTGTCGGCGGCCTCCCAGCTCGCCCTCACGCTGCGCGCGGTCAGCGGCCTCAGCACCGCGGCGGTCGCCCGGGCGCTGCTGGTTTCCGAGGCGACGGCCGGGCAGCGCATCTCCCGCGCCAAGGCCACCATCCGCGCGGCGGGTGGCCGTTTGACCCTGCCGGGGCCAGCCGAGCTGGCCACACGGCTGCCGGTCGTACACCAGGTGCTGTACCTGATGTTCAACGAGGGGTGGTCGGCCAGCGAAGGTGACGAGCTGCTGCGCCCGGAGCTCACCACCGAGGCGATCCGGCTGACTCGACTGCTGCACGGGCACCTGCCGTCCTCGACCGAGACCACCGCGCTCCTCGCCCTCATGCTCCTGCAGGACAGCCGCCGCGCCGCCCGCACGGACGCCGCAGGCGCCCTCGTGCCGCTCGCCGAGCAGGACCGGTCCCGGTGGGCCCGGGCGTCGGTCGCCGAGGGGGCAGCGCTCGTGGTCGAGGCGCTGACCACCGGGCCGGCGGGGCCGTATGCCCTGCAGGCCGCGATCGCGGCGGTCCACGCCGAGGCCCCGAGCAGCGAGCACACCGACTGGGTGCAGGTGGTCGGGCTGTACGACGCCTTGCTGCGCCTGGCCCCGAACCCGGTCGT
>JBBSUN010000054.1:0-20166 GCA_038234335.1 Mycobacteriales bacterium | reverse complement strand
TGGCGGGCGACGGTGGAGCCGATCGTGGCCTCGGGCGGCACCGTCATCCTCGGCGTGCTGTGCCTGTTGTTCTCCGACCTCAACTCCAACCGGGGCCTCGGCCCGGTCGCTGCCATCGGCATCGGCTGCTCGCTGCTGGCCTCGCTCACCTTCCTCCCGGCCGCCTTGGCCCTGCTGGGTCGGGCCGCCTTCTGGCCGGTGCGCCCCAAGGCGGGCAGCGAGCACCAGCGGGGACTGTGGTGGGGACTCTCGCGCCGCATCGGCGCCCGCCCGCGGGTGTTCTGGGCCGGGAGCCTGCTGGTGCTGCTGGTCGCGGCGGCGTTCCTGCCCACGCTCAAGGCGGGCGGGGTTGCCCAGTCAGACCTGTTCCTCACCAAGGTCGACTCGGTGGCCGCCCAGGAGGTGATCGGTGCGCACTTCCCCGGCGGTTCCGGCTCGCCGGCCATCATCGTCACCGCCGCCGACCGGGCCGACGCGGTGGCCGCCGCCGCGAAGCTGGACGGGGTGAGCCAGGTGGTTCCGCAGTCCTCCACCGGCCAACCGGGCGGCCCGCCGAAGGTGGTCGACGGCAAGGTGCTGCTCGACGCCACCCTGACCGACGCGGCCGACTCCGAGGCCGCCGTGGCTACCCTCAAGGGTCTGCGGGAGGCGGTGCACGCCGTGGCCGGGGCCGACGCCCTGGTCGGCGGACCCACCGCCACCCAGCTCGACACCCAGACCACCTCCGAGCGCGACCGGCGGGTCATCATCCCCATCGTCCTCCTCGTGGTGCTGATGGTGCTGGCCCTGCTGCTGCGGGCGATCGTCGCCCCGCTGCTGCTCATCGCGACGGTGGTGCTCAGCTTCGCGGCGACCCTGGGGGTGTCAGCCCTGGTGTTCAACCACCTGTTCCACTTTCCCGGGGCCGACCCGACGGTGCCGCTGTTCGGCTTCGTGTTCCTGGTGGCGCTGGGGATCGACTACAACATCTTCCTCATGACCCGGGTCCGCGAGGAGTCCCGCACCCACGGCACGCGTGAGGGGACCCTGCGCGGTCTGGCCGTCACCGGCGGGGTCATCACCTCGGCGGGGGTGGTGCTCGCGGCGACGTTCGCGGCGCTGGCGGTGATCCCGATCCTCTTCCTGGCCCAGATCGCCTTCATCGTCGCCTTCGGCGTGCTGCTGGACACCCTGCTGGTGCGCTCGTTGCTCGTCCCGGCGCTGACCCTCGAGATCGGTCGGAAGGTCTGGTGGCCCTCGTCGCTGGCCCGCGGGTCCGACTGAGCGCGGCCCGGGCGCGACGTAGGCTCCGGGCATGCTGTCCTGGCCCGACCCCGCCCTGCCCACCGTGCCCGGGGAAGGTCCGCCGCTTCGCCTGCACGACACGGCGGACGGCGTGGTGAAGCCGCTCGCTGCGGGCCCCACCGCGACCATGTACGTCTGCGGGATCACCCCCTACGACGCCACCCACCTGGGCCACGCCGCCACCTACCTGACCTTCGACCTGGTCAACCGGGTGCTGCGCGACGCCGGGCACGACGTGCACTACGTGCAGAACGTCACCGACGTCGACGACCCGCTGTTCGAGCGCGCGGACCGCGACGGGGAGAGCTGGGAGGCCCTGGGCCAGCGGGAGACCGAGCTGTTCCGCGAGGACATGACGGCGCTGCGGGTGCTCGCCCCCCGGGACTTCGTCGGCGCGGTGGAGAGCATCCCCGAGGTCGTCGAGCTGGTCGAGCAGATGCTCGCCAGCGGGGACGCCTACACCGTGGACGACGCCGAGCACCCCGACGTGTACTTCCGGGCCGATGCCACCCGCCAGTTCGGCTACGAGTCGGGCTACGACCGGGCGACGATGGACCGCTTCTTCGCCGAGCGCGGCGGCGACCCCGACCGCGCCGGCAAGCGCGACCCGCTCGATGCCGCGGTGTGGCGGGCGGTCCGCGAGGGCGAGCCGAGCTGGCCCTCGCCGATGGGTCCCGGGCGCCCGGGCTGGCACGTCGAGTGCGCAGCCATCGCGCTGCACCGCATCGGGACCGGCATCGACGTGCAGGGTGGGGGCAGCGACCTGATCTTCCCGCACCACGAGTTCTCCGCCGCGCACGTGGAGGCCCTCACCGGGACAGCCCGCTTCGCCCGGCACTACGTGCACACCGGAATGGTCGGGCTGGACGGCGAGAAGATGTCCAAGAGCCGCGGGAACCTCGTGTTCGTCTCCGTGCTGCGCCGCTCCGGCGTCGACCCGGCCGCGATCCGCCTCGGCCTGCTGGACGCCCACTACCGCACCGACCGTACGTGGACCGACGACGTCCTCGTCGCCGCGCAGGGCCGGCTCGCCCGGTGGCGCGACGCGGCCGCGCTCGACGCGGGCCCGGACGCCGTCGACACCGTGGCCCGGCTGCGCCAGCACCTCGCGGACGACCTCGACACCCCGCGCGCGCTCGCCGCCGTGGACGCCTGGGCCGGGCAGGCGCTCGAGCGGCGGGGCCGCGACGACAGCAGCAACACCGGGGCACCCGCACTGGTCGCCGACGCCGTCGACGCGCTGCTCGGGATCGACCTGCGCGGTTCCGCCACCCGCTGATGGGGCCCCGGCTGGCGCGTGCGGTGGTGCTGGTCGCCGGGGCGGTGATCCTCGTCGTCGAGACGCTCACCACCCGGCTGGTCGCCCCCTACGTGGGGCTGACGCTGGAGTCGACGTCGGCAGCCATCGGCGTGGCCCTGGCCGGGATCGCGGCCGGGGCCGCCGGGGGCGGCCGACTCGCCGACCGGCACGAGCCGCGCCGGGTCGTCACCGTGGCCCTGGTGGTCGGCGGGCTGCTCGTGCTCGCGGTGCGGCCGCTGGTCACGCTGTTCGGTCCGGTGCTCGGGGCCGGGCCGGCCGCGACCGTCCTGCTGGTCGGGGTGTCCACCCTGGGTCCGGTGGTCGCCCTCGGCGTCGTCGCCCCCGCCGTGGTCAAGGCCCGCCTCGCCGACGTCGCGACCGCGGGCGAGGTGGTCGGCGGGCTGTCGGCGGCCGGCACCCTGGGCTCGCTGGCCGGGGTGTTCCTGACCGGGTTCCTCCTGGTGGCGTACCTGCCACTGGGGGTGATCCTCGCTCTCGCCGCGGCGGCCTGCCTGCTGCTCGCCCTGGTCCTCGCCACCGTCGCCGGCACCCGCCGGGTCCCCGTCGTCGCCGCGGTCGTCGGGCTGGCCGCCGGGCTGACGGTCGTGCTCGGGGTGGCCCAGGGTCCGTGCCAGGAGAACACCACCTACTACTGCGCCTCCGTCGTGGCCGACCCGACCGCCGGACCGGACCGGCCGCGGGCCCGGGTGCTCCTGCTCGACGACCTGCGCCACTCCGCCGTCGACCTCGACGACCCCACCTACCTCGAGTTCGCCTACACCCAGCGCTTCGCCGCCGCCATCGACACCGCCTTCCCCGCCGGCCGGGCGCTGGACGCGGTGCACCTGGGTGGAGGCGGGTTCACCCTGCCCCGCTGGCTGGCCGCCACCCGACCGGGCAGCGACTCCACCGTCCTGGAGCTGGATCCCGGGGTCGTCGCGCTGGGCCGCGCCGAGCTCGGGGTGGGCGCCATCCCCGGGCTCACCGTGCGCACCGGCGACGCCCGCACCTCGTTGGCCGAGGTCCCCGACGCCTCCGCCGACCTCGTCGTCGGCGACGCCTTCGGCTCCCGGTCGGTGCCCTGGCACCTGGCGACGGCGGAGATGGTCCGCGAGGTCGACCGGGTGCTGCGCCCCGGGGGGCTCTACGTCCTCAACGTCATCGACAACGACCCGCTCGCCTTCCTGCACGCCGAGGTCGCGACGGTCGCCTCGGTGCTGCCCGACACCGGCCTCGTCGCCGCACCGGCGCAGCTCGCGGCCGGGGGTGGCGGCAACCTGGTCGTCGTGGCGACCAAGGACGGCGCGATGCGCTGGGACGCGCTGGACGCCGCGGTGGGTGACACCCGGGACACCCCCGACGCGCTGGACCCCGACGCGACCGCCGACCTGGTGCGCGGCGCCCCCGTGCTGACCGACGACGACGCCCCCGTGGACCAGCTGCTGACCCCCTACACGGCCGCCCGGTGAGCCCGGTGGACCAGGATCCCGACCGGCCCGGGGTCCGCGTGCTGTGGGCGGGCGGGCTGCGCCAGTCCTGGGTGGACCTGCACGACCCGACGAACCTCCAGCTCCACTACACCCAGCGCATCGCGGACGCCGTGGACACTGCGTTCGACCCGGGACGCGCGCTGCGGGCCGTGCACCTGGGCGGGGGCGGCATGACCCTCCCGCGCTGGCTCGCCGCCACCCGGCCCGACAGCACCCAGCTGGTGCTCGAGGTGGACCCGGAGGTCGCCGCCGCCGCGACGGAGATGGGCGACGTCGAAGGCCTCGAGCTCGCGGTGCTGGACGCCGGGGCGGGGGTGGCCGCGCTGGAACCGGGGTGCGCCGAGCTCGTGGTGGGCGACGCCTTCACCGGTCGTGAGGTGCCTGAGCACCTGCTGGATCCCGCGCACGTGGCACGGGTCGCCCGCGCGCTCACGCCCGACGGGGCCTACCTGCTGAACCTCATCGACGACCCCCCGTTCTCCCGCACCCGGGAGGCGCTGGGGCCGATCCGGGCCGCGTGGGCGCAGGTGGGGATCGTGGCCGACCCGTCGGTGCTGTCGGGACGCCTCGGCGGCAACCTCGTCGTCGTGGCCGCCGGGTCGCTGGACTGGGACGCCCTGACCGACCGGGCCTCGCGGCGACCGGGCCGCCCCACCGTGCTCGCTCCCACCGCCGCGGCCGCGTGGCTGGACGGTGGGGGACTGCTGCGCTGAGCCCAGCCCAGCCCAGCCCGGCCCGGTTCAGTCAGCCCGGCCCGGTGCCGGGCCCGCGGCGGCGCAGGTACCGCTCGAACTCGGCAGCGATCGTGTCGGCGTCGGTCTTGGCGGCGGCCTCCGACATCTCGGCCTCGGCGTCGCCGCGCTCCTCGAGGGTGCGCACGTAGCCGACCACGTCGTCGTCCTCCTCGGCCATCTCGGTGACCGCGACCTCCCAGTCGGCGGCCTGCTCGGGCAGCCCGGTGAGCGGCACCTCCACGTCGAGCACCTCCTCGACGCGGTGCAGCAGGGCGAGGGTGGCCTTCGGGTTCGGCGGGGTCGAGACGTAGTGCGGCACGGCGGCCCAGAAGCTCAGGGCGGGCACCCCGGCGCGCACGCACGCGTCCTGCAGCACACCGGTGATGCCGGTGGGTCCCTCGTACCGGCTGGGCTCGACGCCGAAGCGGGTCGCGCTCTCCTCGTCGGGAGCGGTGCCGGTGACCGGGGTGGGGCGGGTGTGCGCGGTGTCGGCCAGCAGTGCGCCCAGGGTCACCACGGTGGTGACGCCGAGCGTGTCGATCCACCCCAGGATCTCCGCGCAGAAGCTGCGCCAGCGCATGTTCGGCTCGATGCCGCGCAGCAGAACCACGTCGCGGGCGGAGCCGGGCGGGCGGCACACGGTCATCCGGGTGGTGGGCCACTGGATGGAGCGGGTGACCCCGTCGACCATCTTCACCGTCGGCCGGGTGACCTGGAAGTCGTAGTAGTCCTCGGAGTCGATCTCCACCAGCGGCGTCGAGTCCCAGCACAGCTCCAGGTGCTCGACGGCGCCGGTGGCGGCGTCACCCGCGTCGTTCCAGCCCTCGAAGGCGGCGACCAGCACCGGGTCGTGCAGACGGGGCAGCTCGGTCTGCGTCACCTCCCCAGCCTACGACCGACGAGCGGCACGGGAGTGCGCACTACGCTCTCGCGGTGCCTGTCTCCGCTGCGCCCGCCCTGCAGGCGGTGCTGTTCGACATGGACGGCACGCTCCTGGACTCCGAGAAGGTCTGGGACGTCTCCCTCGCCGACCTCGCCGTCCACCTGGGCGGGACGCTGAGCGCCGCCACCCGGGAGGCGATGGTGGGCTCGAACATGCGGCACAGCCTCGGTCTGCTGTTCACCGACCTGGGACTCGCGCCCGGACCGGTGGAGCTCGACGACGCCGGGGTGTGGCTGACCCGGCGCACCGCGGAGCTGTTCGACGCGGGGCTGCCGTGGCGGCCGGGTGCGGACACGCTGCTCGAGACGGTGCGGGAGGCCGGGCTGCGGATCGCGCTGGTCACCAACACCGAGCGCTTCCTCACCGACCGAGCGCTGGTCACCCTCGGCCCGGAGCGCTTCGACGCGACCGTGTGCGGCGACGAGGTCGTCCGGGGCAAGCCCGCCCCGGAGGCGTACCTGCGGGCGGCGGACCTGCTCGGGGTCGCACCGGGTGCCTGCCTGGCCGTGGAGGACTCCCCGACGGGGACTGCGTCCGCCGAGGCCGCGGGGTGCGTGGTCCTGGTGGTGCCGTGCGAGGTCGTGGTGCCCGAGGGACCGCGGCGGGTGCACCGGAGCACCCTGGAGGGACTGAGCTCGGACGATCTCGTGGACCTCTGGAGCGCGGTGGGTCCCCGCGCCGCCTGAGCCCGGCCCCCTCCGTGCGCCACGACGTGAGGTCCGGTGCGGCGTGCCTCGCGGCGCCGTCGATACCCGTGGGAGGATCAGCGCCCGTGAAGACCTTCGACTCCCTGTTCGCCGAGCTCACCGAACGGGCCGCCTCTCGCCCCGAGTCCTCGGGCACCGTGGCTGCGCTCGACGCCGGCGTCCACGCCCAGGGCAAGAAGGTGCTCGAGGAGGCCGGCGAGGTGTGGATCGCCGCCGAGCACGAGAGCGACGACGCGCTGGCGGAGGAGATCTCCCAGCTCCTCTACTGGACCCAGGTCCTCATGGTCGGCCGGGGCCTGTCCCTCGAGGACGTCTACCGCCACCTGTGAGCGGCACCCGAGCACCCCACCCACCGCTGAGCGAAGGACCACTGATGCTGCGCGTCGCCGTGCCCAACAAGGGCGCCCTGTCCGAGGCTGCCGCCGAGATGCTCACCGAGGCCGGCTACCGCCGCCGCACCGACTCCCGCGACCTCACCGTCCTGGACACCGCGAACCAGGTCGAGTTCTTCTTCCTGCGTCCCAAGGACATCGCGATCTACGTGGGGTCCGGGCAGCTGGACGTCGGCATCACCGGCCGTGACCTGGCCGCCGAGTCCGGCGCCGAGGTCAGCGAGCGCGTCGCCCTGGGGTTCGGGGCCTCGACGTTCCGCTACGCCGCGCCCGCGGGACGGGCGTGGGCACCCGCCGACCTCGCCGGGCTGCGCGTCGCCACCGCGTTCCCCCGGCTGGTCCGCGACGACCTCGCCACCCGCGGCATCGAGGCGACGGTGATCCGGCTCGACGGCGCCGTGGAGATCAGCATCCAGCTGGGGGTGGCCGACGCGATCGCCGACGTGGTCGGCACGGGACGCACGCTGCGCCAGCACGACCTGGTGCCCTTCGGGGAGGTCCTGTGCGACTCCGAGGCGGTGCTCGTCGAGCGGACCGGCTCGGGACCCGACCGGGCGCGCGACCAGCTCGCCGCCCGCATCCAGGGCGTCGTGTTCGCCCAGCAGTACCTCATGCTCGACTACGACTGCCCACGCGAGCTGCTCGACGAGGCCGTGGCGGTGACCCCGGGCATCGAGAGCCCGACGATCGCCCCGATGGTCGACGATCGCTGGCTCGCGGTGCGCGCCATGGTGTCCCGCCGCGACCTCAACCGCGTCATGGACGACCTCTCCACGCTGGGTGCGAAGGCCATCCTGGCCTCCGACATCCGGACCTGCCGCTTCTGAGGCGCTCTGCTCAGCGTCGTCGCACCAGCAGCACCTGCGCCGACCGCCCCACCGGGCCCTGCTCGTCGTGCACGATTGCGGTGCAGGTGCCGATCCCGTCGGGACCGACGTTCGTGGTCGCCTCCAGGCCGGTCCACCCGCCCACCGGGGCACGGTGCAGGTGCACGGTCAGGTCGGTGTTGAGGAACGTCCAGCTCCGCACGTCGAGCGGGGAGCCGACCCCGTTCGCCGAGTCGACGACGCAGAACAGCTGCTGCAGCGCGCTCGGCGCCTCTCCGGCGACCAGCGGGATGCGGGGCCGGCCCCATGCCCGGCCCGGCCCGGACTCGTCGAGGGAGCCCGACAGCCACGACCACTCGATCGCGTCGACGTAGCCCGGCACCCACACGTCGGGCAGCTCCTGGTGCTCGCCCTGCGCCGGCGGCAGCATCGGCTCCTCCACCGTGGTCGTGACGCCGGCGGTGTCGGCGGTGGCCATCCGCCAGCCCTGGGCCCGGACGACGGCGCGCAGCGTGCCGTCCGCCCCCGGGGCGAGCAGCTCCGCGGAGAGCAGCTCGATCTGGCGGCCGGGCCGCAGCACCGACGTGCGCACGGTGAGCGGCGCGGGCGGGACGACACCCAGCACCTCCACCGTGACCCGGGCCAGGCGCGAACCCTCGCGCGGGTGCAGCGCCTCCAGCGCGCGCACCGCCAGCGCCGACGGTGGGCTCATGTGCTGCATCGTCAGCGACCACGGGCCCAGGGTGTGCGCGGTGGAGGTGAACACCTCGCGGCCGTCGTCGTCGGTGCCCGCGGGGAGGTAGAACGCGTCCCCCGGTCCCGGTACCGGCCTGCTCACGCGGCCCCCTCGTCCGGACCACCCGGACCGCCCGGCCATCCCGGGTACGGCGGCGGGGTGCCGCCGAAGGCAGGGCAGAGCGCACGGTGGTCGCACCACCGGCACAGCCCGCCCGGGTTCGGCGGGAAGTCCCCCGTCGCCCCGGCGGCGAGGATCGCCGTCCAGATCGCGCCGAGGGTCCGCTCGAAGCGCTCGAGCTCCTCGGCGCTCGGCGCGGAGGTGAGCACCTGCCCGTCGGCGAGGTAGATCAGTCGCAGCTGGCGCGGCACCACGCCGCGGGTGCGCCACAGCACCACCGCGTAGAACTTCATCTGGAACAGGGCCCGTGCCTCGCCCACCTCCGGAGGTGCAGCCCCGGTCTTGTAGTCCACGACCCGCAGCTCCCCGGTGGGGGCGAGGTCCACCCGGTCCACGACGCCGCGCAGCGGCACCCCGCCGGCCAGCTCCACCTCGACCCGCAGCTCGCAGGCCTCCGGCTCGAACGCGCTCGGGTCCTCGCAGGTGAAGTAACGGGCCACCAGCTCCCCGGCCGCGTCGAGCAGGGTCGCCTCGTCGAAGCGCCCCGCCAGCTCCTGGCGCTCGGTGAGCAGCCGCGCCCACGCCGGCGCCACCAGCTCCGCGGCGCCGGCCGGCACGCGCTCGGCGGCCGGCAGCGCGTACAGCTGCTCCAGCACGGCGTGCACGAGGGTGCCGCGCACCTGGGCCACGCCCGGCGTCTCGGGCAGGCGGTCCACCGCGCGGAAGCGGTACAGCAGGGGGCACTGCCGGAAGTCGGCCGCGCGGGAGGGCGAGAGCGCCGGGCGGCGGCGCACCCGCTCCGGCGGCCCGACGGTGGTCACGGTCATGGTGGGGGACCCTACGACCGGGTGCCGACAGGAACGACCGGCCCGGCGCACGTTCCAGGCACGGCGAGGTCCAGGCACGGCGAGGTCCAGGCACGGCGAGGTCCAGGCACAATGGCAGGGTGCCGTCGACCGCGTCCCCCACCTGGCGCTCCGGCATCCCCGTCGGTGCGCTCGCCGGGATCCCCGTCCGGCTGCTGCCGTCGGCCCTGCTCGGCGGCGCCGTGCTGACCGCGGTCTACACCCCGTTCGTGGGCCGGCTGGTCCCCGGGACCTCCGCCGTCTCGTCGCTGCTCATCGCGCTCACCCTGGTCCTGCTGCTCGGGCTCTCGGTGCTGCTGCACGAGCTCGGGCACTGCCTCGCCGCCACGCTGAGCGGGGTGGGGGTGCGAGGGGTGGAGCTCTCCCTGCTCGGCGGGAGCACCGAGCTGGCCACCGAGCCCCGCCGTGCCCGCACCGAGGGTCTCGTCGCCGGCGCCGGTCCCGTCGTCTCCGTCCTGCTCGCCGTCGTGGCCCTGGGGGGCTGGGCCGCCGTCGACTGTGGTGCGCCGCTGACCCTGCCGTCGCTGCTGCTGCTGCAGGTGGGGCTGGCCAACGCCGCGGTCGCGGTCACTAACCTGCTCCCGGGGCTGCCGCTGGACGGCGGACGGGTGCTCCGAGCGCTGGCGTGGGGGCTCACCGGGCGCCCGTCGGCGGGCACCACCGCTGCGCGCGTGGGCAGCGTGCTCGTGGCACTCGTCGTCGGGGCGTGGGGGGTGCAGCAGCTGGTGAGCGGGGGTCGTTCGGCCCTGGTGCAGGTGGTGGTGGCCGCGGTGCTGGTGTGGATCGTGCTCGACGGTGCCCGCGCGGAGGTCGAGCAGGCCGAGCCGGTCACCGTGCTGGGCGCACGCACCCCCCTGCACGAGGCGGTGCGCCGGCCCGGGGTGGTGCTGGCCAGCGACGATGCCGGCGTGGCGCGGGCCGAGCTGGACCGCACCCGGGCGGCGGTGCTGCTGGTGGAGCGGCCCGACGCGGTGCTGGGGGAGGCGGTGGCGCTGCTGCGCCCCGAGCAGCTCGTCGGTCCAGGGGTGGACCGGACCGCGGCCCGCGACACCGCCGGGGTGGGCACGCTGCTCGTGCTGCTGGACGACGGGCAGCAGCCGGTGGGCGTCCTGCGCTGAGACCGGGGCGTGGGACCATCCCCCGGCCGGATCCCCCCAGCCCCAGGAGCACGCACCCGATGGCCCAGCCCCGTCCGAGCGGACCCTTCCGCGCCGGTGACCGCGTCCAGCTGACCGACGCCAAGGGTCGGCACTACACGATCACCCTGTTCGAGGGCGGCAGCTACCACACCCACCGGGGGGCCGTGGCCCACGACGACCTCATCGGCGCCCCCGAGGCCAGCGTGGTGCGCTCGGTGGCCGGCACCAGCTACCTGGCCATGCGGCCGCTGCTGACCGACTACGTGCTCTCGATGCCCCGTGGCGCCCAGGTGATCTACCCGAAGGACGCCGCCCAGATCCTCAGCGAGGGCGACATCTTCCCCGGCGCCCGGGTGCTCGAGGCGGGTGCGGGCTCCGGCGCGCTGACCTGCTCGCTGCTGCGCGCCGTGGGCCCGGAGGGCCGCGTCATCTCCTACGAGGTGCGCGAGGACCACGCCGAGCACGCCGTCGCCAACGTGGAGAACTTCTTCGGCGAGCGGCCACCCAACTGGGAGCTGACCATCGCCGACGTCGCCGAGTTCGAGGGCGAGGTCGACCGGGTGGTGCTCGACATGCTGGCCCCGTGGGACGTGCTGCCCTCGGTGGCGGAGAACCTGGTGCCCGGCGGGGTGCTCGTGGTCTACGTGGCCACCACCACCCAGCTCTCCCGGGTCGCCGAGGCGCTGCGCGAGCAGCAGTGCTGGACCGAGCCGCACTCCTGGGAGCTGCTGCTGCGCAACTGGCACGTCGTCGGCCTGGCCGTGCGCCCCGACCACCGGATGCAGGGCCACACCGCGTTCCTCATCAGCGCCCGGCGCCTGGCCGAGGGCACCGTCACGCCCATGCCGCAACGCCGCTCCGCGAAGAACTAGCTACCGCAGGTTGCAGGCCCGCCACGCGCCGTCGACCCGCTCGACCTCCATCGTCGCGGCGCTCGGGGGCGTCGCGTCGTCGGAGGCGAACACCTCCGCGGTGCCGGTGTCGCCGTCGACCCGCACGTCCTCGGTGCGGTCGTAGACGATCTGCGTCTCCGGGGTGCCCGGCCCCCCGCCGCGCACCTGGTCCAGCAGCGTCCCGCAGGTGACCTGCGCGATGGCGTCGGGGTCGCCGGTGTTCAGCGCGGCGACCAACGCCTGCGCCAGGGCGGTGATCTCGGCGACGTCCTGGGCGGAGGCTCCGGAACCGGACGGGGCAGGACCGGACGGGAGCACCGACGACGGGAGCGGGGGCACCGTGCTGCCGGTGGGCGCGTCCCCCGTCGGCGTCACCGCGGCCACGGTGGTGGTCGTGGTGGTGGTGGGACCAGCCGTCGTCCTGGCTTCCCGCGAGCGCAGCAGGAGGACGCCACCGAGCACGAGCAGGAGCACCAGCACGACCGCCCCGGCGCCGACCAGCGGCCCGCGCCCGCCACCCGAACCCGCACCCGGGGGCGGCGGTCCCGGCGGACCAGGGGGCGGGCCGTGCGGCGGTGGCCGAGGACCCGGCGGGGGCCCGTACCCCGGGGGCCCGTACCCCGGAGGCGGCCCCGACGGCCGGCTGTCCCAGGCTGCGGGCCGGGGGAACGCCCGGGTCGGGTCGGGCTCGGGCCCCTCGGGTGGTCCGCCCCACCCCGGACCGGTCACGGACGGGCCCGGCGGGTCGGGCACGGCGCGTCTGCGTCGGGAACGGGGACGGCGGCAGGTCCGGGCACCCGGGGATGGTACGACGGGGTCACCAGCGTCACGGGGTGCCACCGGGCTCGTGTCGGTCCCCGCCGGTAGTTTGGGTGGACCGACCAGAGGAGAGCTCGTGAGCGCACCAGGAAGCAGCGCAGCCGCAGCAGCGGAGCAGCGCGTCGCGGAGCTGACCCGCGAGATCGACGCGCTGCGTCGCCGGACGCCGGACTCGCCACGCCGGCTCAGCGACCTGGAGGGCCGGCTGCAGCACACCTCCGCGCAGGTCGACAGCCTCACCGTGCGCAACACCAAGCTGCTGGACACCCTGAAGGACGCCCGCCAGCAGCTGCTGGTGCTGCGCGAGGAGGTCGACCGGCTGGCCCAGCCGCCCAGCGGCTACGGGGTGTTCCTGCGCGCCCAGCTCGAGGACGCCACCGCGGACGTGTTCACCTCCGGCCGCCGGATGCGCCTGGTCTGCTCGCCGAACGTGGACGTCGCGGCCCTGCGCCAGGGCCAGACGGTGCGGCTCAACGAGGCCCTCACCGTGATCGAGGCGGGCACCTACGAGCGGGTCGGCGAGGTGAGCACGCTGCGCGAGCTGCTCGACGGGGGTGAGCGCGCCCTGGTCCTCGGCCACGCCGACGAGGAGCGCGTGGTGTGGCTGGCCGAGCCGCTGCGCCAGGACCCGGACGACGAGGACGCCGTGGCCCTCAAGGTGGGTGACTCGCTGCTGGTCGACACCAAGGCCGGCTACGCCTACGAGCGGGTGCCCAAGGCCGAGGTGGAGGACCTGGTCCTGGAGGAGGTGCCGGACGTCGACTACTCCGACATCGGTGGCCTGGCCCGCCAGATCGACCAGATCCGCGACGCCGTCGAGCTGCCGTTCCTGCACGCCGAGCTGTTCCAGGAGTACTCGCTGCGCCCACCCAAGGGGGTCCTGCTCTACGGCCCACCCGGGTGCGGCAAGACGCTGATCGCGAAGGCGGTGGCCAACTCCCTGGCCAAGAAGATCGCCGAGGCCCGCGGGGACGACCCGCGCGAGGCCAAGTCGTTCTTCCTCAACATCAAGGGCCCCGAGCTGCTGAACAAGTTCGTCGGCGAGACCGAGCGCCACATCCGGGTGATCTTCCAGCGGGCCCGGGAGAAGGCTTCCGCCGGCACGCCCGTGATCGTGTTCTTCGACGAGATGGACTCGATCTTCCGCACCCGGGGCTCGGGCGTCTCCTCCGACGTCGAGACCACGATCGTGCCCCAGCTGCTCAGCGAGATCGACGGCGTCGAGGGCCTGGAGAACGTCATCGTCATCGGCGCCTCCAACCGCGAGGACATGATCGACCCGGCGATCCTGCGGCCCGGGCGGCTCGACGTGAAGATCAAGATCGAGCGTCCCGACGCCGAGTCGGCCGAGGACATCTTCTCCAAGTACCTCACCGCGGAGCTGCCGATCAACGCCGACGACCTCGCCGAGTTCGATGGGGACCGCCAGGCCTGCATCGACGCGATGATCCAGCGCGTGGTGGAGCGGATGTACACCGAGAACGACGAGAACCGCTTCCTCGAGGTCACCTACGCCAACGGCGACAAGGAGGTCCTCTACTTCAAGGACTTCAACTCCGGCGCGATGATCCAGAACATCGTCGACCGCGCGAAGAAGTACGCGATCAAGTCGATCCTGGAGACGGGCACCAAGGGGCTCAGCGTCAGCCACCTGCTCGACTCGATCGTGGACGAGTTCGCCGAGAACGAGGACCTGCCCAACACCACCAACCCCGACGACTGGGCGCGGATCTCGGGCAAGAAGGGCGAGCGGATCGTGTACATCCGCACCCTCGTCACCGGCAAGAACGCCAGCTCCTCCCGCGCCATCGACACGGAGTCCAACACCGGCCAGTACCTGTGACCGGGTGCGTGGCGTGACGACGACGGTGGCCAGGCTGGGGATCGGTCTGGCCGCCGTGGGGCGGCCCGCGTACATCAACACGGGCTCGGCGCAGGCGCTGCCGATCGACCGCAGCGTCGGTGCCCTGCTCGCGCAGACCGGGGCGGTGCTCGACGCGGCGTGGGAGGGAGGCATCCGCTGGGTGGACGTGGCCCGCTCCTACGGGCGCGCCGAGGAGTTCCTGCACACCTGGCTCGACGGGCGGTCGCGGCCCGGCCTCACGATCAGCAGCAAGTGGGGCTACGCCTACGTGGGGGACTGGCAGCGCGACGCGGCGCTGCACGAGTCCAAGGAGCACAGCCTCGGCCGGTTCACCGGCCAGGTCGCGCGGACGCGGGAGCTGCTCGACGTCGACGGCTACCTGGTGCACTCCCTCACCCCGGACAGCCCGCTCCTGGCCGACCGCGAGCTGCTGCACGCGCTGGCCGAGCTGCGCGACACCGGGGTCCGGGTCGGCTTCTCCACCAGCGGCGCCCACCAGGCGGAGACCGTGGCCCGCGGGCTCGAGCTCACCGTCGGGGGGACGAGGGTGTTCGACGTGGTCCAGTCCACCTGGAACGCGTGGGAGCAGTCCGCCGGCGAGGTGCTGGGCGCCGCGCACGCCGACGGGGTCCACGTGGTGGTGAAGGAAGCCCTGGCCAACGGCCTGCTGGTCCCCGAGCTGGGGGACGCGGGCGCGCTCGCCGCGGTGCTCGCCCAGCCGTGGGCCGACACGGTGCTGCTCGGGGCGGCCGGCCCGGAGCAGGTGGTCTCGAACCTGCGCTGCCTGGAGACCCCGGCGCCGGACGTGCGCGGCTGGGCGCAGGATCCCGAGCTGTACTGGAAGCGCCGCGCCGACCTGGCGTGGGTGTGACGGGCCGCCGGGACGAGGTGGCCGCCGCCGCGGACCTCGGTGCCCACCTCGTCGACGTCCTCGGCCGCGGAGCCCAGGAGACCCACCGCCTCGTCGCGCGGCGGGTGTTCCGTGCGCTCGGTCCGGTCGCGGCGCCCGTGCGCGTGGTCCACGACGTCATCGCGGACGCCTCCCACGGCGGGGTGCGCGTCGGGGCTCGCACGGCGGCCCGGGTGGTCGGGGCCGGTTCCGCGCTGCTGCCGGCGGCCCGCACGAGCCACGCGGTGACGTCCACCGCAGCCGGGTCGGTCGTGGTCGGGGCGGTCAACGGTCTCCTGGGCGACCGGCTCGCAGCCGACGGCAACCACCTGGCCGTGCAGCTCGGCCCGCACCACCAGCGGCGCGTGGTCGGCACCGACACCGCGCTGCTCACCCTCGCCCACCCGGAGCCCACCGGTCATGTCGCCGTGTTCGTGCACGGGCTGGGGGAGACCGAGCAGGCCTGGTGGTACCGGGCCGGGACCCGGGGCAGCCACGGGACGGCGCTCGTCGAGCTCGGGGTGACCCCGGTGGTGCTGCGCTACAACACGGGGCGAGCGGTGGTCGAGAACGGCGCCGAGCTCGCCCGGCTCCTCGGGGAGCTGGCGCGGGTGTGGCCGGTCCCGATCGAGCGGATCGACCTGGTCGGGCACTCGATGGGCGGCCTGGTGCTGCGGGACGCGTGCTCGCACCCCCATGCGCAGGCGTGGCTGCCGCGGGTGCGCACCGCCACCTACCTCGGCACCCCGCACGAGGGGGCGCCGCTCGCCCGGGGTGCGGCTGCGCTGGCGTCGCTGCTGCGCCGGGTGCCCGACGGCCGCCCCTGGGTACCGCTGCTGGAGCTGCGCAGCGCCGGGATCGTCGACCTGGAGCGCGAG
Source organism: Mycobacteriales bacterium (assembly GCA_038234335.1). Taxonomy (GTDB): domain Bacteria; phylum Actinomycetota; class Actinomycetes; order Mycobacteriales; family Mycobacteriaceae; genus Rhodococcus_D. Next base: position 4,285 of record JBBSUN010000054.1, on the reverse strand, counting down.
CACCGGGTGCCGCTGGTCCCGGGGGTCCGCCACGTCGCGGTGGCCGCGACGCTGGCGTCGGACCCCTCCGCGTGGTGGGCCCGGGCCGTCGGGGACGGGCTGGTGGGTGTCGGCAGCGCGCACCACGTGGTGGGGGAGACCCACGTCCTGCCCGGCGTCGGCCACCTGGCCCTGCTCACCGACCCCCGCGTGACCGACATCCTCACCGGGTTGATGACCTGGGAGCGTCCGGCCGCCGTCGCTGGGTAGCACTGCGGGGACCACCCGCTGCACCAGGGACGCAACCGCGACCAACCGCGACCAACCGCCCCTGGCGTCCAGGTGCGCCAGCAGCGCACGGGGTGTCCGGCACGAACGGCCACGACGGCTCGGACAGCGACCAGCTGCCGGAGCCCCACGAGCGCGTGACGTCCGGTCCGGCGAGGGTGGCGGCGTCCGTCGGGTCGGGTGCGGTTGCAGACCGTCCCGGGGGCAGTTGGTGGTGCTCGCCGACGTACCCGGCGGGCGCACCCGGACCGCCCGTAGGGTCGTCCACCATGCAACGGATCATGGGCACCGAGGTCGAGTACGGCATCTCCTCCCCGGGTGACCCCGGCGCGAACCCGGTCATCACCTCCACCCAGGCCGTGCTCGCGTACGCCGCGGCCGCCGCCGTGCCCCGCGCCAAGCGCACCCGCTGGGACTACGAGGTGGAGTCGCCGATGCGCGACGCCCGCGGGTTCGACCTCGGCCGCCCGGGTGGGCCGGTGCCGATCATCGACGCCGACGAGATCGGGGCCGCCAACATGATCCTCACCAACGGTGCGCGCCTGTACGTCGACCACGCGCACCCGGAGTTCGCCGCCCCCGAGGTCCGCGACCCCATGGACGCCGTGATCTGGGACAAGGCCGGCGAGCGGGTCATGGAGGAGGCGGCCCGCTACGCCGCGAGCGTCCCCGGCGCGCCGAAGCTGCAGCTGTACAAGAACAACGTCGACGGCAAGGGCGCCAGCTACGGCACCCACGAGAACTACCTCATGGCCCGGTCGACCCCGTTCGCGAGCGTCGTCACCGGGCTCACCCCGTTCTTCGCCTCCCGGCAGGTGTTCACCGGCTCCGGCCGCGTCGGCATCGGCCAGTCCGGCGAGACGGCCGGGTTCCAGCTCTCCCAGCGCGCGGACTACATGGAGGTCGAGGTCGGCCTCGAGACCACCCTCAAGCGCGGGATCATCAACACCCGCGACGAGCCGCACGCCGACGCCGACAAGTACCGCCGCCTGCACGTCATCATCGGTGACGCGAACCTGGCCGAGACCGCGACGTACCTCAAGCTGGGCACGACCTGCCTGGTGCTCGACCTCGTCGAGTCCGGTGCCGACCTCTCCGACCTGGCGCTCGCCCGGCCGGTGGCCGCGGTGCACGCGATCAGCCACGACCCGACGCTGCGGCAGACGGTGGAGCTGGCCGACGGCCGCAACCTGACCGGGATCGAGCTCCAGCGGATCTACCACGAGCGGGTCGCGGCGCTGCTCGCCCTGGACCGCGAGCCCGACGCGCGGGCGCAGCACGTGCTGGACACCTGGTCCCGGGTGCTCGACATCCTCGAGCGCGACCCGATGGACGCCGCCGACCTCCTCGACTGGCCCGCGAAGCTGCGCCTGCTGCAGGGGTTCAAGGACCGCGAGGGCCTGGGCTGGGGGGCGCCGCGGCTGCGTCTGGTGGACCTGCAGTACTCGGACGTCCGCCTGGACAAGGGCCTGTACAACCGCCTCGTGGCTCGCGGCTCCATGCAGCGCCTGGTCACCGAGGAGCAGGTGATGGCGGCGGTGAGCACCCCGCCGTCCGACACCCGGGCGTACTTCCGCGGGGAGTGCCTGCGCCGCTTCGGCAAGGACGTGGCCGCGGCCAGCTGGGACTCGGTGATCTTCGACGTCGGGCGGGACTCGCTGGTGCGCATCCCCACCCTGGAGCCGCTGCGGGGCACCCGGGCGCACGTCGGCGAGCTCCTCGACTCGGTCACCTCCGCGGTGGAGCTCGTCGACGCGCTCTCCGCGGGCTGAGACCGGGCGCGGCGGACGCTCCGGGAGCGCGGGACCTCAGCCCGGCGGCCGCCCGGCCCGCTGGGGGTGGAACGTCTCGCCCCGCGCCAGCATCGCCACGAGCTCGGCGATCTTCCGGGTCCGGGTCTGCGCCCGCTTCACCTGCGTCAGCCGCCAGAGCACCGAGTACCGGTTGGTGGCGGTGAGCACGTCCCACATCGCCTGCGCGGCGGGATCGGCCTGGACGGCCCGCGCCAGGTCTTCGGGCAGCGCCATGGTGGCCTGCCCGGCGTAGGCGGCGTCCCACCGTCCGTCGGCGTGCGCCGCCGCCACCGCGGCCAGCCCCGCGGGAAGCATCCGGCCCTGCTCCGACAGCCGCGCCACGTGACCCACGTTGCGCACCGACCAGGGGCTGCGCGGGCGCCGGGGCGTGAACCGCTGGGCGTAGCTCTCCCCGTCGCGCGGGGCGAGCTGACCGTCGATCCAGCCGACGCACAACGCCTCGTCGAGGGCCTGGGCGTAGGTCAGGGTGGTGACGGTGCCGCCCTTCTTGTGCAGCACGAGGAGGACGCCCGGGCGCTCGGCGTGGTGCGCGGCCAGCCAGGCCCGCCACTGGTCGGCGTCGGGGAGCAGCAGCTCGGGCAGGTCGGTGGCCACCGGCACATCCTGCGCCCGGCGAGGCCGGCCTCGGTAGGGTCGGCCCCCTCAGCAAGTGACGTGCACGTGAGCGAGGGAGTCGACGATGGCCCAGGAGCAGACCACGCGCAGCGGCGGCGGTGGCGAGGACGACGGCACGACCGGCCCCGACACCGCGGCGGGCCAGGAGCGTCGCGACGCGATGGCGTCGGAGACCGACGACCTGCTCGACGAGATCGACGACGTCCTCGAGGAGAACGCCGAGGACTTCGTGAAGGCGTACGTCCAGAAGGGCGGCCAGTGATCGGCAGCTCGTCCGCCGGTCCGGACACCTCGTCCTTCGCCGACTACCTGCGCCGGGCCGCCCCCGAGCTGCTCCCGGGCCGTCGTGAGGGCGCGGCCGACGCCGTGCTCGCCCCGCACGGCACCACGATCGTCGCGCTGACCTACGCGGGCGGGGTCCTGCTCGCCGGTGACCGCCGGGCGACGCAGGGCAACCTCATCGCGATGCGCGACATCGAGAAGGTGTTCGTCACCGACTCGTCCTCCGCCGTCGGCATCGCCGGCACCGCCGGGGTGGCCATCGAGCTGGTGCGGCTGTTCGCCGTCGAGCTCGAGCACTACGAGAAGATCGAGGGTCGCCCGCTCTCCCTGGACGGCAAGACCAACCGGTTGGCGGCAATGGTTCGCGGCAACCTCGGCGCCGCGCTGCAGGGTCTCGCCGTGGTGCCGCTGTTCGCCGGGCTCGACCTCGACGCCCCCGACCCCACCCGCGCCGGCCGGATCGTCTCCTACGACATCACCGGCGGCCGCTACGAGGAGCACGTCGGCTACCACAGCGTCGGCTCCGGATCGCTGTTCGCCCGCTCGGCGCTGAAGAAGCGCTACGCACCGGGCGCCGACGAGGCCACTGCCGTCCGTGCCGCCGTCGAGGCCCTCTACGACGCCGCCGACGACGACTCGGCCACCGGGGGACCGGACCTCGTCCGTGGTCTGTACCCCACCGTGGTCACCATCACCGCGCAGGCCGGCGCCGTCGGCCTGGCGCAGGACCAGGTCGCCGAGGTGGCGTCCGCCGTCGTCGCGCAGCGGCGCGAGCGCCCCGGGGGCTGAGCGACCCACCCCGCTCGCGCCGACCCACCCCCGTACCGAAACTGGAGCCCGCCACCGTGACGATGCCGTACTACGCCTCGGCCGAGCAGATCATGCGCGACCGCTCCGACCTCGCCCGCAAGGGCATCGCCCGGGGTCGCAGCGTCGTCGCGCTCACCTACGCCGACGGCGTGCTGTTCGTCGCGGAGAACCCCTCCAGCACGCTGCACAAGGTCAGCGAGATCTACGACCGCCTCGGCTTCGCCGCGGTCGGCCGCTACAACGAGTTCGAGAACCTGCGCCGGGCGGGCATCCAGCACGCAGACCTGCGGGGCTACTCCTACGACCGGCGCGACGTCACCGGCGCCTCGTTGGCCAACGCCTACGCCCAGACCCTGGGCGGCATCTTCACCGAGCAGGCCAAGCCCTACGAGGTGGAGATCTGCGTCGCCGAGGTGAACCAGCCCGGGGCCCGCCCGTCGTCCCAGCTGTACCGGATCACCTACGACGGCTCCATCGGCGACTACACCGACTTCGTC
>JBBSUN010000053.1:0-20272 GCA_038234335.1 Mycobacteriales bacterium | reverse complement strand
TGTCCGCGGCGTTCACCAGCAGGAGGAAGGCGTCGTCCTCCGCCGCCCGCATGAGGATGGCCAGGCTCTTGGCGCGTCCGTCCGACCAGTCGTCGGACTGCATGCCGGCCCCGTCGGCGCGCAGCATCTGCACGGCGTGCGGACCGTCCCCGGGGCGGAAGTCGCTCGGGTGCATCGAGGGGTGCTCCCGGCGCAGCCGCAGCAGCTCCGTCGTGAACTCCAGCAGCTCGTGGTCGACGTTCGCCCAGTCGAACCAGGAGATCGCGTCGTCCTGGCAGTAGGCGTTGTTGTTGCCGCCCTGGGTGCGCCCCATCTCGTCCCCGCCGAGGATCATCGGCACCCCGGTGCTCAGCAGCAGGGTGGCGAGGAAGTTGCGTCGCTGCTTCTCGCGCAGCGCGTTCACCCCGGCGTCATCGGTGTCACCCTCGGCGCCGCAGTTCCAGGAGCGGTTGTCGCTCTCGCCGTCGTTGTTGCCCTCGCCGTTGGCCTCGTTGTGCTTGTCCTGGTAGGCGACCAGGTCCGCCAGGGTGTAGCCGTCGTGGGCGGTGACGAAGTTGACGCTGCACAGCGGCGAGCGGCGGGAGCCCTCGTAGACGTCGGGACTGCCGGTGATCCGCGAGGCGAGCTCGCCCAGGGTGCCGGGGGTGCCCCGCCAGAAGTCGCGGACGTCGTCGCGGAACTTGCCGTTCCACTCCGACCAGTCGGCCGGGAAGCCGCCCACCTGGTACCCGGCGGTGTCCCACGGCTCGGCGATGAGCTTCACCGTGCGCAGCACCGGGTCCTGGTGGCACAGGGTGAGGAACGCGCTGTGGATCTCGGCGTCGCCGTCCTGGCGGGTCAGGGTGGTGGCGAGGTCGAAGCGGAAGCCGTCGACGTGCATCTCGGTGACCCAGTAGCGCAGCGAGTCCATGATGAGCTGCAGCGCGGCCGGGTGGCCCACGTTGAGGCTGTTGCCGGTGCCGGTGGTGTCGAAGTAGGAGGCCTCCTCGCCCTCGACGAGGCGGTAGTACGCGGGGTTGTCGATGCCCTTGAAGCTCAGCGTCGGGCCCTTCTGGTTGCCCTCGGCGGTGTGGTTGTAGACCACGTCGAGGATCACCTCGAGGCCGGCGGCGTGCAGGGACCGGACCATCGCCTTGAACTCGTTGACCTGGCCCCCGCCGTCGCCGACGGAGCTGTAGTCGCCGTGCGGGGCGAGGAAGCCGATGGAGTTGTAGCCCCAGTAGTTGCGCAGGCCCTGGTCGAGCAGGTGGTCGTCCTGCACGAAGGCGTGCACCGGCAGCAGCTCGACGGCGGTGATGCCGAGGTCGGTGAGGTGCTTGATCGCGGCGGGGTGGGCGAGGCCGGCGTAGGTGCCGCGGATCTCCTCGGGCACGTCCGGGTGCAGCTTCGTGAACCCCTTCACGTGCACCTCGTAGATCACGGTGTCGCGGACCCGGGTGCGCGGGGGGGCGTCGTCGAACCAGTCGAACGCACGGTCGGTGACCACGCAGCGCGGCATCGCGGCCGCCGAGTCGGCGGGGTTCATCTCGGAGGGCCGGTCGTGGAAGTGGCTGAACACGTCCTCGCTCCAGGTGACCTCGCCCTCGATCGCGGTGGCGTAGGGGTCGAGCAGCAGCTTGTGCGGGTTGTGGCGCAGGCCCGCGGCGGGGTTCCACTCGCCGTGCACGCGCAGGCCGTAGCGGGTACCCACGCCGGCGTCGGGCACCAGGCCGTGGAACACGTGCCCGGTGTGCTCGTCGAGGCGGACGGTGCGCTCGGTGCCGTCGGTGTCGAACACGGCGACGTCAACGGCCTCGGCGGTCTCGGAGTACACCGCCACGTCGATGCTGCCGTCGGAGCGAGGGGTGGCGCCCAAGGGGCTCGGCAGGCTGCGGGGTGAGATCCGGGGTGAGGTCACGAGGCCCCATCCTTCCAAGTGGGGGGGTGCCGACGCCAGGCGGTGGTGCTTCGGTGGGCCGCCCCGGGGCCGTCACCAGGCCGGGCGTCCTTGCTCCACCCCTGACGGGAGGACTCCCGGTGATCTGCCGCACCCTCGGCCGCAGCGGCGGCTCGGTGACCGCGCAGGCGCTCGTGGCCGGTGGCCGGTGGGCCGGTGGGGCGGTGGGGGTTCACCCGTTGGGAAGCGGGAGACGGTGCAGCGCCACCTCGCCGAGCACACCGGCGTCCAGCTCCGCGGTGAGGTAGGTGCAGCGGGGCTGGCGGCGGCGGTCCGTCGGCGAGCCGGGGTTCAGCAGCCGCAGCACCGACCCGTCGTCCCGGCGGTTCTCGGCGTCCCAGGGGATGTGGCTGTGGCCGAACACGAGCAGGTCCACGTCGGGGTGGGCGCTCGCCATCCGGGCGTCGCGGCCGGTCGAGGGCCCCGTCTCGTGCACCACCACGACCCGCAGCCCGCCGAGCTCCACCCGGGCCACCTCGGGCAGGCGGGCGCGGAGCTCGGGGCCGTCGTTGTTGCCGTGCACCCCGACGAGCCGGGCCGCCCGCGCCCCCAGCTCGTCGAGCAGCTCCGGGACCACCCAGTCGCCGGCGTGCACCACGACGTCGGCGCGCTCCACCTCGGCCCAGACCAGCTCGGGCAGGTCCCGGGCCCGTTTTGGCACGTGGGTGTCGGCGATCAGCAGCAGGCGCACGCCGCCCACCCTGCCCTGGACCTGGACCGGGGGGCCCGGCAGCCACCGGGCCCCCCGACCTCGGCTCAGGCGGCCAGCGCCACCGCCGGCCGGACCGTCAGCGCCAGCTCCCCCTCGACGACCTCGGCCACCACGGTGTCCCCGGTCGTCACGGCGTCGTCGAGGAGCAGGTCGGCCACCGGGTCGTCCAGCTCGCGCTGGATGGTCCGGCGCAGCGGCCGGGCGCCGAGCTCGGGCTGGTGACCGCGCTGCGCCAGCCAGTCCACCGCCGCCTCGCTCACCTCGACCGAGACCCCCAGCTCGGCGAGCCGGTCGCGGGAGGACCCCAGCAGGAGCCCGGTGATCTCGCGGAGCTGCTCGCGCTCCAGCGGCGCGAAGACCACGGTCTCGTCGATCCGGTTGAGGAACTCCGGCCGGAAGTGCTCCCGCAGCCTGCGGTCGATCTTCGCCCGCGTCGAGGCCTGCCCGCCGTCGGCGGTGAAGCCGAGCGACCCGCTGCGCCCGATGAGCTCCGAGCCCAGGTTGCTGGTCATGATCAGCACGGTGTGGCTGAAGTCGACCGTGCGGCCCTGGCCGTCGGTGAGCCGCCCGTCGTCCAGCAGCTGCAGCAGGGTGTGGAACACGTCGGGGTGCGCCTTCTCCACCTCGTCGAGCAGGATCACCGAGTAGGGGCGCCGCCGCACGGCCTCGGTGAGCTGACCACCCTGCTCGTGGCCCACGTACCCCGGCGGCGAGCCCACGAGCCGGCTCACGGTGTGCCGCTCGCCGTACTCGCTCATGTCCAGGCGCACCATGGCGTCGTCATCGCCGAACAGGCTGCCCGCGAGGGCCTTCGCCAGCTCGGTCTTGCCCACGCCGGTGGGGCCGAGGAACAGGAAGCTGCCGACGGGACGGCTGTGGTCGGCCAGGCCGGAGCGGCTGCGACGCACGGCCCGGGCCAGCGCGGTCACGGCCTCGTCCTGCCCGACGACCCGCTGGTGCAGCTCCGCCTCGAGCCCGCGCAGCCGCGCCTTGTCGGTCGCGGTCAGCTGCGCCGCGGGCACCCCGGTGGCGCGGGCGACCACCTCGGCGACGTCGTCGACCGTCACCTCGGGGGTCGTCCCGGCCACGAGCGCGGCGAGCTCGTCGCGCAGAGCGCCGGCCCGCTCGTAGTCCTCGGCGGCGATGGCGGCGTCCTTCTCCTCCGTGAGCCGCGCCTGGTCCCCGTCGTCGACCACCACCTGCTCGCGCAGCTGCACCCGGGCGCCGGCCTGGTCGAGCAGGTCGATCGCCTTGTCGGGCAGCTGACGGTCGGGCACGTAGCGGTCGGACAGGGTCACGGCCGCGACCAGCGCCTCGTCGGAGTAGGTGACCCCGTGGTGCTCCGCGTAGCGCGGGGCGAGGCCGCGGATGATCGCGGTCGCGTCCGGCACGGACGGCTCCTCCACCCGCACGGGCTGGAAGCGGCGCTCCAGGGCCGGGTCGCGCTCGATCCGGCGGTACTCGTCCAGCGTCGTCGCGCCGATGAGGTGCAGCTCCCCGCGGGCCAGCTTCGGCTTGAGGATGTTGCCGGCGTCCATCGCGCCCTCCGCGCTGCCCGCCCCGACGACGGTGTGCAGCTCGTCGAGGAACAGCAGCACCTGCCCGTCGGCCGCGACGACCTCGTCGACGACCTTCGTCATGCGCTCCTCGAAGTCACCGCGGTGCTTGGTGCCCGCGAGCATCGCGGTGAGGTCGAGCTGGACCAGGCGGGTGCCGGCCAGCACGGGCGGCACGGTGCCGTCGACGATGCGCTGGGCCAGGCCCTCCGCGATCGCGGTCTTGCCCACGCCGGCCTCGCCGACGAGCACGGGGTTGTTCTTGGTGCGCCGGACGAGGACCTCGACCAGCTGCGCGATCTCGTCGGTGCGGCCGATGACGGGGTCGACCTTGCCGTCGCGGGCGCGCTGGGTGAGGTCGGTGCCGAAGGAGTCCAGGGTCGGGGTGTCGCTGGGGGCCTCGTCGGGCTCGGCCGCGGCCCGCTGCAGCGTCTCGGCGGTGACCCCGTGGGCCGCGAGCAGCCGGCCGACGGCGGTGATGGGGCTCGCGGTGAGCGCCAGCAGCAGGTGCTCCGGTGCGATGTAGGTGGAGCCCAGCGCCCGCGCCACCCGCAGCGCGTCGCCGAGGACGGACTGGGTGGCGCCGCTGAGCCGGGTGGGCTCGGTCGGCTCCCCCGCCCCGGGCAGCTGGGCGTCGACGGCGGTGCGCAGGGAATCCGGACGGGCGCCGGCGCGCTGCAGGAGCGCACGGGTCGGCTCGGCCTCGGTGAGGGCGTGCAGCAGGTGCAGGGTGTCGAGCTCGGCGTGGCCCTGACCTCCGGCGTGGGCGACGGCGGCGGCCATGACGGCCTGGCTCTGCAAGGTCATGAGGGCGGCAACATCAACACGGCGGTCGTTGCTGCTGGGGAAGACGGGCACGGTGCCTCCTGGCTGTCCTGGCCGACGTGAGCGGCTCTGGCTCAACTAACGTGCGCCTCCCCCACTGTGTTCCCGCCTCGGCGTGCTCCGGGACCCGCGAGGTCCTAGCGTCGTGGTCATGACCAACACCAGCTGTTCGCTCGTGATCATCGGCGGTGGCGCGGCCGCCCGCGAGGCCGCGCTCGGCTACCGCGGGGCCGGGGGCACCGGCGACGTCGTCGTGCTCTCCGACGAGTCCGCCCTGCCCTACCGCCGCCCGCCGCTGAGCAAGGGGTTCCTGCGCGGCGAGGTGCCGCTCGAGGACATGGGCCAGCACTCCGAGGAGGGCGAGTACGACGACAAGAACGTCACCGTCGCCCTGAGCACCGCCGTGACCTCGCTCGACACCAGCGCGAAGACCGTCACCACCCAGGGCGGCGACTCGTACTCCTACGAGACCTGCATCCTCGCCACCGGCGCCCACCCCGTCTCCCTGCCGGTGCCGGGCGGGGACGACGAGCGGGTGCTGAAGCTCCGCAGCCTGTCCGACGCCACCGCGCTCAAGGAGGCCGCCGCGAAGGCGCAGCACGTCGTCGTCGTCGGGTCCGGGTTCATCGGCTGCGAGGCGGCCACGTCGCTGGTCGCGATGGGCAAGACCGTCACCATGGTCTCCGACGAGGAGCTCCCGCAGATCACCCGCCTGGGTGCGGACGTGGGCCGCACCATCGCCGGCTGGCTGACCGGCGCCGGCATCACCCTGGTCGGGGGCGCGAAGGTCACCGGCATCACCGACGGCACCACGGTGCTCGTCGACGGGGGCGACCCGGTGCGCGGCGACCTCGTCCTCACCGCCGTGGGCGCCGCCCCGCTGGGCGGCGTCGCCGACACCGCGGGCCTGGACACCCACGACGGCCGCATCGTCGTCGACGAGCACATGGCCACCTCCGCGGCCGGCGTGTTCGCCGCCGGCGACGTCGTCTACGCCCGCAACGCCACCGCCGACCGGCACCTGTCGGTGGAGCACTGGAACGACGCGGTCGCCATGGGCACCATCGCGGGCACCTCCGCGGCCGGGGGCGACGCGTCCTGGGACTCGGTCCCCGGCTTCTTCTCCGACATCGGCGCGAAGCACCTGAACTACGCCGCCTGGGGCGACGGCCACGACACCGCCCGTTTCGTCGACCACGGTGAGGGCTCGTTCACGGTCTGGTACGGCCAGGACGGCACGACCGTCGGCGTGCTGACCTGCGAGGCGGACGACGACCTCGGCAAGGGCAAGGAGCTCATCGCGCACGGCGGTCCGCTGCCCGAGTGAGGCGGCCCGGCTGAAACCCGGTCGTCGACGACACCGGTGGTGACACCCGAGATCAGCGCGGCCGTGACACCACCGGTGGTGTCCCCGACCGCCAAGGCCAACGTGGACACCATCCCGAACGCAGGTGGCACCGACGGCGAGGCCGGCGTGGCGGGCCCGGCGACCGCGTCGGACGACGTCGGCCACCCTGCGGGAGTCGCGCCGGGGTTGCGCCAGGCCGTTCACCACCCTTGCGGCCTGGAGGTTGGAGGGGTATCATTCGAACATGAGTTCGGTTCTTGCCCCCGCCCCCGCGGCACAGCTCACCGGACTGCTCGCCGAGCTCGACGCCACGGTCGACGCACTGCTCGTGCTGCCCCAGCACGCGCTCGACGACGACGCGGTGCTGGACCTGCTGCGGGGGGTGGAGCGGCTCCGGAGGCGGCTCCCGGCGGCGGAGCACCGCGCGATCGTGGAGCTCGAGGTCCGCGGGACGGCCGCGACGCACCTGCAGCGCAGCACGTCAGCCCTGCTCGCGGCGGCGCTCCGGCTCGACCCGGCCCAGGCACGCGCCCGAGTGCGGGCCGCCGAGACGCTCGGCCCGCGCACCGCGATCACCGGTGAGACGCAGGAGCCGCGGTTGCCCGCCACCGCGCGCGGCCAGGCGCGGGGCGAGATCGGTGCGGAGCAGGCGCGCACCATCGCCCGTGCGCTGCACGCCCTGCCGCACGACCTCGACCCGGAGCTCGTGCGCCGCGGGGAGGCTGACCTCGCCGAGCACGCCGCCCACCTCAGCCCCGGCGAGCTGGCCCGTACGGCCGAGCGACTGGTCGCCCACCTCGACCCTGACGGCTCCCTCACCGACGACGCGGACCGGGCCCGACGGCGGGAGCTGACGATCGGCCGGCAGGGCGACGACGGGATGAGTCCGGTCCGCGGCCTGCTCGACCCGACCTGCCGGGCCCTGCTCGACGCCGCGCTCTCCGCGCTCGCCCGTCCCGCTCCTGCCACCGCCGACGACGATGCGGTGCCCGATCCGCGCACCCCGGGCCAGCGCCGGCACGACGCGCTCGCGGCGGTCTGCCGCGCCGCCCTCGCCGGGGGTCGGCTGCCCGGCAACCGCGGCCTGCCCGCGACGGTGGTCGTCACGATGAGCCTAGACCAGCTCGAGGGTGTGGCGGGCGGCTGGGCGCGGACGGCCACCGGATCGCGCCTGCCCATCGCGGACGCACTCATCCTGGCGTCGGACGCGCGGTGGTCGCTGGCCCTGCTCGACGGCCGCGGACAGCCGTTGTTCCTGGGCCGGGAGCGCCGCCTCGCCTCCCCCGCGCAGCGCCTCGCGCTCACCGCCCGCGACGGCGGCTGCACCCGGCCCGGGTGCGACCTGCCGGCGGCGTACTGCCAGGTGCACCACCTGGTGGGCTGGGCCGACGGCGGCGCAACCGACCTGTCCAACCTGGCCCTGGTGTGCGACCACGACCACCGCCTCATCACCGACGAGGGCTACACCGTGGCGCTCGGGGCGGGCGGTCGGGTCACCTGGACCGCGCCCGCGCACCTCGACCCCACTCGGACGCCCCGGGTCAACCCGCTGCACCACCCGCCGGACCTGCGGGTGCCGGAGACCCCCGACGGGTGAGCTACTCGCAGGCGATCCCGTCCCCATCACGGTCGAGCTTGGAGCTGTACCCGGGCTCACCTCGCAAGATCGGGTCCGCGCCCGCCGCCCGTACCGCGGCACAGTTCTTGTAGTACGTGCTGCCGCCGCCCGGTGCGGCGGCGGGCGGTGCCACCGGCTGCGTTGCCGCTGCCGCCTGTCGAGCCGCCACCTCCGCCGTCGCCTGCGCGGCCGCCGTCGCCTGCGCTGCCGCCGCCGCCTGCGCTGCCGCCGCCTGCCCCGCCGCCGCCTCGTCCGCGGTGACCTGCGCCTGCTGCCGCACCGCCCGGTTCCCCGCCGCGACCGCGTCGGGGGTGACCGGCTCGTCCGGGCAGGTGGCGAGCACCCTCGCGGTGGCCGCCCGCTCGGCCTCGGTCACCCACAGCTCGTACTTCGCCTTCACCGTCACCTGTCGGGCCACGTAGGCGCAGCGGAAGGTGGTCCGCGGCGGCAGCCACGTCGCCGCGTCGCCGTCACCCTTGGCCTGGTTGGTCGGTCCGTCGACGGCCAGCAGCTCGAGCGGGTCGTTGGCGAACGCCTCGCGCGTGGTCTCGTCCCAGCCCTGCGCCCCCTTCTGCCAGGCGTCGGAGAGGGCGACGACGTGGTCGACCTGCACCGCCGAGCTGGTCTCGCTGCCGCGCGTGAACGGGATGTCGCGCCCGGTGTAGGGCCCGTGCAGCACCCCGGAGAGCGCCACGCAGCCCCGGGTGCCCGCCTTGATGGCTGGGTCGGCCAGGTCGCGGACGAGGACGTCGTTGCGGGTGTCGCAGCCGTTGCGGTCCACGTCCAGCCACCCGCTCCCGAACAGGTCGCGGTCGTAGCCCGTCTTCGGAGCCCGGCCCTTGACCTCCAGCGACGCCAGGGCGGCCAGCGCGCTGCCGCTCGACGCCTCGGCGATGAGCTGCTCGGTGGGGTCGGTCGTGGGCGCAGTGGTCGTCGAGGTCGCAGCGGTCGTCGAGGTCGCAGTGGTCGCAGTCGCCGTGCTGGTCGCGGTCGCCGTGCTGGTCGGCGGCGCGGCGACCGCCGTTGTCGTGGGTGCGCTCGGGGCCTGCGTCACGCCGAGCACGAGCACCACGAACCCTGCCACCAGGATCCCCGCACCGCGGCGTCGACGACTGATGAGCGCCCATCCCGGGCGCCCGACGAGCACCCCGCCCAGGCCCAGCACCATCGCGGTGAAGCCGACCACGAGCAGCGCGTAGCCGACGCCACCCACCAGCCCAGCCACCAGGGCGACGAGCAACCCGAGCCCACCCACTACGGCAAGGGTCACGATGCCGGCGGTGCTGCGACCACGGCGCCTCGGCGCCCGCCGGGGGTCGAGGCCGTCCAGCGGATCCGGTCCTGTCATGCCCCGCCCCCGAAGATCATTTTCTGTCACGAACCGTCACGCACAGTGTGCACCAGGGCGCGGCGAGGCGATCACCCGGCCCGGCGCCCGCTTCTCATGACATTCTCAGCCGTTCCGTGGCACTGTCGAAACCGACGCAGGCCGGTGGACGCCGAGTGAACAGCAACAGAACGGGGGGGCGCGGGTGCCGGACGAAGCAGTCGCGATCTTCTTCGCGCTCGTCGCGGCCTTCTTCATCGCCCTTGGCATCGTCGTCCGCCAGCGCTCCACCATGCACGTGCCGCACGAGAGCTCGATGGGCACCAGCATGGCCAGCGCGCTCGTGTGCCAGCCGATGTGGTGGGCGGGCACCGGCGCGGCCTTCGGCGGCTACGCCTTCCAGGCCGTGGCCCTGAGCCGGGGCTCGCTCCTGCTGGTGCAGCCCATCCTGGTGACGGCGTTGCTGTTCGCGCTGCCCGTCGCCGCCCACCTGGCGCACCGACGGGTCACCCGCAGCGAGTGGGGGTGGGCACTGGCGCTGACCCTGGCCATCGCGCTGTTCGTCGTCGTCGGTGACCCGCGGCCGGGCGGGGAGCGGCCCCTGGTCGTGGTGTGGGCCGTGGCCGCAGTGGTGACCCTCGGTGTCGTCGGGGCCTGCGTGCTGGTGGCCCACCGCAGCCGGGGTGGGCGCCGGGCGCTGCTGCTCGCCGTCGCCGTCGCGGTGCTGTTCGCGCTCGTCGCGGTGCTGACCAAGATCTCCGTGGTGCTGCTGGAGCGGGGCGGGCTCTCCCTGCTGCTGCAGCGGCCGCCGCTCTACGTCCTCGTCGCGATCGCGATCGGCGGGACGCTGCTGCAGCAGTCGGCCTTCCACGCGGGCGCGCTCCAGCTCTCGGTCCCGACGATGATCGTGCTGGAGCCCGTCGTCGCCGTCGCCCTCGGCGTCCTGGTGCTCGGTGAGCACCTCAGCGTGAGCGGGGTCGGCTCGGTGCTGCTCACCCTCACGGTGCTCGTCATGGTGGTCGCCACCGCCGCCCTCGCCCGCGACGCGTCCCTGCACGAGATCCTCGACGCGGCCGACGCCGAGCACGACGCCGTCAGCGTGGGAGCGAGTCCGCGAAGCGAGTGACGGCGGCCAGGAACACCTCGGGCGCCTCGGAGTGCACCCAGTGCCCCGCGCCCTTCACCGTGACCAGCCGCGTCTGCGGGAACAGCGCGTCCATGGCGGGCCGGTCCGCCGGGCCCACGTAGTCCGAGCGGCCGCCGGCCAGCCACAGGACCGGCCCGTCGTAGGTCCGCCCCGCCGGCAGCGGGAAGGTGCGCAGCTCGTCGAGGTGCTCGGCGAGCACCTCCAGGTTGAGCCGCCACCGCCACGACGGCGTGGCCCCGGGGTCGCGCACCAGGCTCTGCAGCAGGAACGCGCGCACCGACGCCTCACCGACCACCGGGGCGAGCGCGGCGTCGGCGGCGGACCGGTCGCGCAGCCCGTGCAGGTCCAGCGCGGACATCGCGGCGACGTAGGCCTCGAACGGGGACCCGGCACGCGCCGCCGGGTAGGTGATGGGCGCGATGTCGACGACGACGAGCCCGCCGACCAGCTCGGGACGGGTCAGCGCCACGAGCATGGCGACCTTGCCGCCCATCGAGTGCCCCACCAGCACCACCGGCTCGTCGAGACCGGCCAGCAGGCCCGCGACCTCCGCGGCCAGGTCCGGGTAGTGGTGGGTGGGCCGCCACGGGGAGTGCCCGTGGTTGGGCAGGTCGACCATCGTCACCCGGTGCCCGGTGGCCGCCATCCGCCGGGCCAGGGTGGTGAAGTTGCGCCCCTGCCCGAACAGCCCGTGCAGCAGCACGACGCGCGGACCGGACTCCCCCACGCTCGTGACCGCCAGCTCCTGCACGGGACCATCATCGCCGAGGCAGGATGAGGAGGTGGACACCTACCGGTTCTGGGAGATCGTCGACGAGACGCGAGCACTGGCCCACGGCGACCTGCACGAGCACGTGGAGACGCTGCACGCCCGCCTCAGCCAGCTCGCCGTGGAGGAGGTCGTGGAGTTCGACCGGCTGCTCGTCGAGGCCAACCACGAGCTGTACTCGTGGACGCTGTGGGGGGCGACCGACCTCATCTTCGGCAGCGGCGGCGACGACCAGTTCACCGACGTGCGCACCTGGATCGTCAGCCTGGGCAGCGAGACCTACGACGCCGTGCGCCGCGACGCCCAGTCCCTCGCCGAGCTCGACACCGACCCCGACGTGGAGGACCTCACCGCGGCCGAGCAGTGGGCCGCGGTGCCCGCGCGCGTGTTCGCCGGGGCCACCGGGCGCGACCTCTCGGAGGCCTACCCCGAGCGCGTGGCCGTCGAGCTGCCCGAGGGCGAGCCCGAGGGCAACCAGCTCAGCGACGTCCCCGAGGACCTGGTGGAGATCTTCCCGCGCCTGGGCCGCAGGTTCGGGTGAGCTACCTGGCGTGGCGCCCGACCCGCGCCGACCTCGCCGAGCGGCTGGTGCAGGCGCGCGCGCAGCGGCTCACCTACGACGTCGTGCCCACCACCGGCCGGCTCACCCAGCGGGTGCCGCTGCCGCCGGAGGGTTTCGAGCCGGTCGCGCGGGCCCTGCTCGAGTGGGGCGTGCACCGGGAGGCCGGGATGCTCGTGGTGGCGACCGGGGACGCCGCGCCCGGCGCGACCGTGCTCAGCGCCGCCCCGTTCGGCCCCGTCTCCGTGCTCGCGCCGTGCCGGGTGGTCGCGGTGCTCGACGAGCCCGACCACCGCGGGTTCCGCTACGGCACCCTGCCCGGGCACCCCGTGATCGGTGAGGAGGAGTTCGCGGTGCGCCGGCACGACGACGGCCGGGTCGAGTTCACGCTCACCTCGACCAGCCGCCTGCCCGGGCTCGCCCGCCTCGCTCCCCCGGCGGCCCGCCTCGGCCAGCACCTGGTGAACCGGCGCTACCTCGCCGCGGTCCGGGTGCTCGCGGCTCGGTAGGCTCCCGGTCGGCCGCGGGGCAACGTCCGCCGGGCCCGCCTCTATAGCTCAGGGGATAGAGCATCGGTTTCCTAAACCGTGTGTCGCAGGTTCGAATCCTGCTAGGGGCACTCCATCACTCCAGGTCAGCGGACCGCAACGAGCCAGCGTGACTTCGCACGAGCAAGTCTGCACCTCCGTTGTACCGCCACCGGAACCATGCGGCCGGCGAGGCCAGGGGGGCGAGCGGGGTCATGCGAGCCCGACTGAACGCACGCCGGGTGGGCTCATCGGCGACCCGAACAGCGGAGACGCCCCGCACGTGGCGACCTCCTTCGCGGGAGGAGGTGATGAACGGATGGTCATGTCCGCATCCGCTTCCGGTGACGCCGGTCGCGCCCTTCAGTCGCAGCATGACCGAGCGGTCGACGCCTGCAGACGCTGCGCCAGCCGGCTGCTGAGCTCGACCGTGTACGGAACGGTCCTCAGCTGCTCTGGCAGGACCTGGATCCCGTGCGCCGCGAGCAGCTCGGCCAGCCACTCCGAGCAGGCCTGGCTCTCCATCGAGGCGGACGTGACCTTCTTCGACGACCCTGACGAGGACAAAGCCCTCATGGTCGAGGGCGGGATCGGGTGGTCGGCCACACCCCGAAATCAGCCGCGCCAGCGAAGGCCTGCTGCTTGGATCGCCACGACCTGGTGAACCCCAAGCTCGCCGTCCGCCGGGAAAAGGACCACGAGTTCTCCGAGGCGCTGATCGAGCACAGACTGGCCGACATCGCCCAGCTGTGCGCACGAGCGGAGATGCTGCCCGACACCTACGGAATCGAACAGGCGTCGATCCTGAAGTGGCTGGACTGGGCGCAAACCCGCTTCGGAATCTGAGACAGGGACAGCCAGCTCCTCGCGGTAGACGGTGTCGCCCGGGCCGGAAACCAGCGCGACCGAGATGGTGCCCCGCAAGCCGAACCCGCCGCGGCGTCTCGGCGGGCTCTGGGTCGAGCGGTTGTCTCCGTTCCGAGGTGGTGCCCCGTGCGGGGCGGCGAGCACGGACGGTCCCGCCCCGGGATCCCATCGCCTACGGCGACGGGTGCTGTCGTCGGGTGGGCCGAGCATCCGACCTCATTTGGTGTTGTCGAGAATCAGCTGGGTCGCTTCGTGCGGTGCGTCCCATTGTGGAAAGTGACCGCATCGCTCGAACCAGTGCAGCACCGCGTCGGGGAACAGCTCCGTGGCGCGTGCGGCCTGTCTCGGCACGGTCACCACGTCCCGGCGCCCCCACCCGATCGTGACCCGGCCGGGCACTGTGCCAGCCGGGGCGCCCTGTTGCTTGGGCCCTTTGGTCAGGGCGTCCATGGCGGCGCCCGTCGCCGGGGCGTCGGCCAGCCCGCGCACGTCGGGCAGCACGGTGTCGCGAGAGAGCGCCCAGGGCCGCGCCGACAGCTGCGCCAGCAGCAGAGTCCTGCCCACAGGGCTTCCGAGCAGGGAGGGCAGCACGCCTCGCAGCGCTCGGACCAGCGCGATCGACGGCCGCAGCGTGGCGCCGAAGACGAGGCGCTCGCGGTCGCTCCAGAAGCCGCCCGGGTCCAACGCCACGGTGTCCCCGCCGACTCCCCGCCGGGCGAGCTCGAGCACCATGCGCCCGCCCATCGACTGGCCGACGGTCGAGACCCCGTCCAGCCCCTGTTCGCGGATGAAGTCCGCGACGGAGTCGGTCAGGGTCGCGATCGAGACCTCGCCGGTCAGCGACGGCGTCGCACCGAACCCCGGCAGGTCGACAGCGATGACCTCACGGCGCTCGGCCAGCTCGTCGAGGATCGGTGCCCAGGACCGCCACCCGGCGCCCAGACCGTGCACGAGCAACAACGGACTGCCGCTTCCGCGTCGAACATGGTTCAACGTCACGGTCAAACGCTATCTCACGCGGGTCCGGCGGGTCGTGTCACCGCACGCGGCGATCGCCGAACGGTGTGGTGCGGAGCGGGTCACGTCAGTTGGTGGGTGTAGACGCTGACGGCGTCGGTGCTCGCCGTGGTGGCCGGTGTGGTTGACCAGTCGTGCCAACGGGCGGTGCGGCGCAACCCTGCTCGGGCGGCGAGGTCGTCGAGCTCCTCGGGCGTGCGGTAGTGCAGCACCACCTGGTGGGCTCCGTCGTCGAGCTCGTGGGTGATGGTGATGGTGCGCGCGGAGACGTCGTGCACGCTGCGCACGACGTGGTGACCGCGCTCGGTGCTGCTGCGGTCCTCCACCCGGTGTCCGTCGGCGTCGAAGCGGCCGGGGTCCGGGCGGAATGCCTCCAGGAACACCTGCCCGCCCGGGGCCAGGTGCGCGGCCGTGGAGCGTAGGCACCCCAGCTGGTCGTCGTGGTCGAGCATGAACAGGGTGCTCACCGCGCAGACCGCCACTGTGTAGTCCGTGCGCACCAGGCGGAAGCCTGCGAGGTCCACCTGCAGCACCCCGACCCCGCCGCCCCCGGGCTGGGCCCGCAGCCGGGCTGCCATCGCGGGGCTCCCCTCGATCCCGTCGACGACCAGGCCACGCCCGGCGAGGAGGATCGCCAGCCGACCCGTCCCGACCCCGAGCTCCAGCACCGCACCGCCGCGGGCGGCTGCGGCCAGGACCCGCACCGCCGACTCGGGGGCGAAGCGGGCGCCGTAGATGCGGTCGTACACCGCGGCGTGCCGATCTCCGTACGCCGCTGCCTCCACACCCACAGTCTGCCCTTGCCCACCGCATCAGGTGACCGCTGACCGGTTCTCGATCGGCGACCGGGTCGGGCTGGGTCGCCGATCGAGCTAGGGCGTGTCTCCGATGTGGCGGCACCAGGTGATGTTGGCGTGCAGGACGGCGGCGGACCAATAGATGGTGGCGTGCTTGATGCCCCTATGGATGTCAAGCGGCTCGTTGAGCTGCTTGTGGCGCTGGGGTGAGGTCGCGGTAGATCTCACGGGCGATGTAGCGCTTGAGGCAGCGGATGGCCTCACGGCGGGTCTTGCCCTCGCTGACGCGCCGCTGGACGTAGGCCTGGGTGCGGTGGTCCCAGCGCAGGCGGGCGATGACGATCGTGTAGAGCGCTGAGTTCGCCTGTCGGTCGCCACCTCGGTTGAGCCGGAGTCGGTGGATCTTGCCTGAGGATGCCTCGATGGGGCTGACTCCGCAGAGAGCTGCGAACGACGCTTCGCTCGTCAGTCTTTCGGAGTTGTCGCCTGCCGCGAGAAGGAGCGTGGCCGCGGTGTCGGGGCCGACTCCGGAGCGCTGCAGCAGCTGGGCACGTGGGCTTCGATCGTGGTGGTGATCTGGGTGTTGAGCTCATCGATCTCGCCGGTCAGGTCCTGGATTCGGCGGGCGAGCAGCCGCAGGGTGAATGCGGCCGCGCCGGCTGGGTCGCGGGGGTTGGGCAGGGCCAGGTCGGCGCAGGTGCGGAACAGGGCCGGGTTGCTCAGCCCGCTCATCGACTCCCGCAGCTCCGGGTCGGCGCGCGCACCGCGATGCCCTCCCGGTTGAGCTGCAGCCACACCTCCCGGGCCCCGTAGACGCCGTAGTTCGCGGTGTGCACCCGGCGGATCTCGTTGACCAGGACCGCGTCGCGGCGGTCCCGGCTGGTCGGTGCACGGCTGACGTGCTCGTAGTACGTCGACGGGGCGATCCCCCGTCCCGTGCTCGGTGAGCACGCTGCAGATCGGCTCGACACCGCAGGCGCAGACCACCGCTGTCGCGGTGGCCGGCGTGGACCCCGATGTTGTCCACGATCACAGGGAGGACCGGTCGAGCTCGGCCGCGAGAAGGCCGGCTCTCCGGTCGTTCCCGTGGGTGCCTGTTGAGCGGTTGAACGGGTAACACGCCGTCCCTGCTGAGGTGCTCGGTGTCGAAGTCCAGGACTACAGAGCGGGGAATGGCGTGCGCAACGCCTGGTATAGGCAGGGGTGCTAGGTGTCGAGAACTCGACGGTGATCGACGGTGTCGAGTTCGAGGACACCGTCGCGTGGAAGGCCACCCGGACCTCGAAGTCGACGTTGGAGGTGCTGGGGCGGATCGCCTGGCGGACCGTCGGCGCCATCGTGGCCCGGGTCGTCAACGAAGGCGTCGCCGCGCGCAACCCACTCGAGGGGCTGGCCCGGATCGGGATCGATGAGATCAGCTACAACAAGGGCCACCGCTGCACCACGATCGTGGTCGACCACGACACCGGCCGACTGGTGTGGGCCGCACCAGGTCGGGACCGCAAGACACTCCACGCGTTCGTTGCATCCTTGGGTGAGAGTCGTTGCGCAACCGTCACTCACGTCTCGGCCGACGCCGCCCGGTGGATCGCCGACGAGGTCGCTGCGCACTGCTTCAACGCGGTCCGGTGCGCCGATGCTTTCCACATCGTCGCGTGGGCCGGCGACGCCCTCGATCAGGTCCGCCGCGACACCGGGAACGCCGCCCGCAAGGGCGGGATGAGCCTGGTTGATCCAGGCACTGGTGGGTAGGTGCAGCGACTTGGGCAGCGGCGGTGGTGGGGGTGAAGCGCTCGGGGTGTTCGGCGCAGGCGGCGAGCAGGGTGGCGCGTTCCTGGAGCGCCGCCGCCGAGCTGGACGAGCACGTCGAGTCCTTCCGCGCCCGCCGCTACTTCGGCCTCGACGTCCCGGGTCGTAGCCGCCCAACCACCACGGCCACCGCGACGACCGGGAAGGAGGTGTCCGGCGAGCCACTTCCCGCAGCCGCCCTCAGCGCCCAACGTGAACCCACCGGATCGCGTGGTGGTCTCCGCTTCACACACCACGTCCGTGGACTCGACCCAGGGCGCACGGGCCCTCAAGGAGGGTGCGCGCCGAGCCGACAGGAACGTGTGGATCTCCTCGATGACCCGCTTGCCACTGGTGACCCCGCGCTGGTCCAGTCCCCAACGGTCGGTGTTCCCGGTCCCCGCCCAGCACTGACGACCCCCACCGGTCGGCACCAGGAGCCACTCTCGGACGCAGTGGGAGTGGTGACCGCCCCCGCCCTGCTGAGCAGTTCTCCACCCCTGCTGCCCGGGCCGCTGCTGGGTCCTCCCGTGTGGTCCCCACCGGTGCCGCCCCCGGTGGCGCTCCCGTCGCTGGGGGGTGCGCGCGCGCTGACCAGGTCAGGCATCGCGGGCTGGGCTGCCCGCCTGGGGCCACCCGGGCCTGAATCCACGCGGTCCCGGAGGTTGGCGCACGTGGGAGGCCTCGTCTCCATCGCCGCCCTGACGGCCTACCTGATCTGGCGGGTCCTGTTCACCTTGCCCGCCGGCGGTGGGAACCTCGCCGTCGCGTGGATCCTGGTGACCTTCGAGGCGCTCCCGCTGGCCGGGCTCATCCTGAAGGCCTCGACAGCGTGGAACATCGACAGCCACCCGCCCGCACCGGTCACCCACGCCCCGGATGGCATGCGGGTCGCGGTCCTCATCCCCACCTACAACGAACCCCTCGAGGTCCTGCTCCCCACGGTCGCCGCGGCCTGCGCGTTGGCCCCGGAGCACGAGACGTGGGTCCTCGACGACGGGGAGCGCCCCTGGGTGGAGCAGATGTGCGCCTCCTACGGCGCCCGGTACGTCCGCCGAGTGGTTCACGATCACGCCAAGGCCGGCAACATGAACCACGCGCTGGCCATCATGGCGAAGGATGCGGCGGCCGGCGGGGACGGCATCGACATCATCGCCGTCCTGGACTGCGACCACGTTCCGTTGCCCACCTTCCTCACCGCGACCCTGGGCTGGTTCTCCGATCCAGAGATCGCCCTGGTCCAGGGTCCCCAGTCGTTCTACAACGGTGGCGCATTCGACGACGACGGCGTGACCGGTGAGCAAGGCGTGTTCTTCAACGTCCTGATGCCCTCGCGCAACACCCCCGAGTCCGGACCGTTCTGGTGCGGGTCCACGTCGTTGTTGCGCCTGAGTGCCCTGCAGGAGGTCGGTGGGGTGGCCACGGAGACCATCACCGAGGACATGCACACCACCTTGAAGCTGTTGCGGCGGGGCTGGCGCACGGTGTACCACCACCAGACCCTCGCCGTCGGCCTCGCCCCGCGCACACCGGACCAGTACCTGCTCCAGCGCAGACGGTGGGGCATGGGAGCGATGCAGATCCTCGTCCACGAGAAGCTGTGGGCGGCGAAGAGCTGGATGTCCTGGCGCAGCTACCACGAGTACCTCAACGGCACTCTGTGGTGGCTGGAGGGCATCGCCACCCTGACGGCCTTCGTCGTCCCGGTGCTCGTGATGGTCTCCGGCGCCCAGACCTCGACCGCCGGGCCTGCGGTGTTCGCGATGGTCTTCCTGACCATGTTCACCCTCCGGCTGTGGGGCTCCAAGCAGCTCATGCGCAGGGAGATCAACTGGCCGATGGCCTTTGCCCTGCGGGTCTTCCGCGTCCCCGTGGGTCTGGCGTGCCTGTGGTGGCTCGCCTCCCGCAAGGTGCTGGAGTTCGAGGTGACGCCCAAGGGTGGCGCCGAGGACCGCCTGCGAGGTCGGGTCCCGCGCGGACTTCTCGTGACAGCCCTGCTCATCACCGCCGTCATCGCGTACACGATGTGCGGGGTCGTCGGGCTGGTGCCGTGGAGGACCTCCCCCGGGTCCACCGTCGCCGCCGACGCGTGGCTGGTCCTCGCCGACGTCGTGCTGATCCTCGGGGCGCGGCGCATCAGCCACCGGAAGTTCTCGACCTCCCGCCGAGACGGGCACCGCATCGCCGTCCGGGCACCCGTGACGCACAACGGGGTGACGGGTGCGCTGGTGGACATCTCCGTCGGAGGCGCAGCCGTCACCTTCCCCTGCGCAACCCTGCCGCCGGGGGGTGAGGTCCTCATCCAGCTGCCGATGACGGCGCCCATCCGGTTGAACGTCGTCCGGGTCACCGAGCGACCGGACGGGTCGCAGCTCGCCTCCCTCAAGGCTCCCGAAGGCGACTGGGCCACCTACCGTGCGCTCTCGCTGTGGATCTTCCACACCCCCGCAGGGGCACTGCCCGACTTCCCCGCCGGTGTACCCGCCGCCGCATCGCTGCACGCGCGCTGAACCCCTGTGCGTCAGGGTTGGGTGAGACACCTCGGTAGTTGACGATCACTCGCGCACAGGGCGGAGGCAGGCACGATCACGATGACTCTCACCACTGCAGACCTGGGGCAGCCGGGCGCCCAGGACGGGCCGATGGGCACTCGTTCCGGCCAGCCGAAGCGGCGGACGTTCACCGCCGAGTACAAGCTGACGGTCCACGCGGAGTGCGACGCGACCGACGCCGCCGGCCATCGGGTGATCCTGCGCCGAGAGGGACTCTGCTCCTCCCACCTCTCGCAGTGGCGCAAGCGCGCGACGCCGGCACCCAAGGCTCAGCGGCGGGCGCCGGGCAACGCGCTGACCCCAGCCGAGCGGGACGTCGCTCACGCCGCGGTTCTCCAGGTCGATGAGCACGTTCGTCGGAGAACTTCGCGCCCTCCCCACCGGACCCCGCCCAGAGCCCCAGGATGTCGCGTTCCCCGGCCCGCGTGGCCCGCCCCCGAGGAGTGGACTTGACAGTCCACCCGTCGGTGCCCACAGTTGGACTGTTGAGTCCATCACACGAGGAGCGCACCACGATGAAGCCGCTGATCGTCGGCAGACCCCGCCCCGCGATCCGCCTCGCCACCGTCGGTCCCCACGCCCGGCCGGCGATCTCGTGAGCGTCGACCCGTCGGGGCCGGAGGTGAGGTCGCCGCAGCCGTTGCTGCGCGACCGGTTGGGGGTGCCCACCCCGCACGAGCACCACTTCACGTCGCCGTTGCACAGCGCGACGGTGACGGCGCGTGTGGGGTTGTGGTTGGGCATCGCGTTCGGCACGTGCTTCGTGACGGGGTTGATCAGCCACTGCCTGCAGCACCCGCCGTTGTTCTGGACGTGGCCGACCCGGCCGGTGGGGTTGTACCGGTTCACCCAGGGTCTGCACGTCATCACCGGGACCGCGTCGATCCCGCTGCTGGGGGCGAAGCTGTGGACGGTGTACCCGAAGCT
>JBBSUN010000052.1:0-20587 GCA_038234335.1 Mycobacteriales bacterium | reverse complement strand
TCGAACGCCGATCCTCGATCACCAAGCCTACCGCCTGAGCCTTGTACTCCTGCGTGAAATGCCGGCGAGTGGAACCCATCCTTCATACCTCCCGAACAGGGCGACCCCTACGCCGTGTCCACCAAAACGGGAACGGTCCAGGATGGCACTCGGCCCGATGGGGTTTCGGCGGGCGAGCAGCAGGACTTGCTGCGGGGAAGGTGTGGGGGTGGTCAGGGGGTTCGTCGGGCGGTGGAGACGGCGCGGAGGGTGGCGATCAGGAGGGGGATGGCGATGATGAGGGCGAGGGCTGTGTAGCCGAGGGTCAGGGTGGTCAGGGTGGCGATGGCGCCGACGATGAGCGGGCCACCTGCGTCGCCGAGTTCGCGGCCGAGTTCGGCGGCTCCCATGGTTTGGCCTAGTCGTTCGGTGGGGGTGTGTTCGGCGAGGGTGGCGAAGGCCAGCGGGGTGATGATGCCGGTGCCCGCTCCGATGGTGAGGGCGGCGAGCAGCAGGCCCGGTAGTCCTGGGATGGCGGCTGCTGCCAACCCGAGTGCGGTCAAGCTCAGGCCCGCGCCGAGACCGCGCGTGGTGCGCAGGTGCCCGCGGTCGAGGGCGCGTCCGGCTCGGGGCTGGACGATGGCGGCGGTGAGGGCGAGGACGGAGACCGCGGCCCCGGTGGCGAGGGGACCGAGGCCGTCGAGGCGCCCGGAGACGGGGAGGAAGCCCACGCCGACGGCGAGGGCGGCGGTGGCCGCGGCGAGGGCGGCGGTGGGGTGGAGGAAGGTCGGCTCGAGCAGGCGGCGGGCGAGGTCGAGGACGGTTTGCCGGGTGCGGGGCAGGGGTGCGGGTGCAGGCACGGTGGCGGTGGCCCAGGCAGTGACGGCCAGCGCGAGAATGGTCAGGGTGGTGAACAGCAGGCGCAGGCCGCCGGCGGCGACGAGGGCCCCGCCGAGGAGGGGCCCGGCGGTGTAGCCGAGGCTCTTGTAGAACCCGTAGGACCCGAACGCCGCCCCGCGTCGGGCCGTCGGATGGAGCCGGGCCACCAGGGTGGAGGCGGCGGGGGAGAACGCGGCGGCAGCGGCTCCTTGGCCGAGGCGGGCCGTCCACAGCAGGGACGGCTGATCAGCGAGGGCGTAGAGGGCGGAGGCCGCGGCGAAGGCGAGGAGGCCACCGAGGAGCACCGGGCGGGCGCCGATCCTGTCGGCGAGGGAGCCGAAGACGGGTTTGAGGAGCACCTCGGCTCCGTCGTAGAGGGCCAGGAGCACCCCGAGGGTGAGCAGTGACGGGATGCCGTCACCGGCGCCGAGGTTCGCGGCGATGCCGTGCGCCCCGAAGGCCGTGGTGAATCCGGCCGCGTACAGCGGCCGCAGCTGCCGTCGTGACGGGTTCGGTGGTGGGGGCTCGGGCGGGGAGCTCATGAGGATCCGCCCAACCCAGCACGGTGGCCGCCACTACCTGCGGGCTGCGGGCTGCGGGATCGACGTGGGCGGCCCCACCCCGCACCCGGCGGTCCTGGGGTCACGGGAGGTCGGGCCCGGTGCGGTGGTCCGGCTGGGTGCCGTCGTCGTCGTCGTCGTCGGCGTCGGCGAGCAGCTTGCGGAGCAGCTGCTCGTCCTCGGGGCTCAGCTCGGCGACGAAGCGGGCCAAGGCCCCTGAGCGATCGGGGCCGCCGTCGAGCAGGCGCATCATCCGGTGTGCGGTGGCCGAGGCGCAGGGGCCGCCGACCGGCACCGTGTAGGCGTAGCCGCGCCCGAAGGGCTGGCGGGTGAGGGCGTGTTTGCGGTGCAAGCGGCCCAGGGCGGTCATGACGGTGGTGTAGGCGAGACCGCCACCGAGGTCGCTCAACACCTGGGCTGGGGTGATCGGGTGCGCCGCCGCGGCGGGGCAGATGAGAATCTCCGCTTCGAGTCCACCCAGAGGTCGGCGCACCACGTCCATCACCCCCGTTCCCACCCGGTCTACTATTCTTGAGGTAGTACGACGAGTGGAGTCGTAGTCGAAGGGTGCCACAACAGGCACACCCCCCCACCGGTCGGCCGTGGTGGCCCTCCCCGCTCGTGACCGGCCATGCCGCTGAGGGCATGGCCGCTACCGGAAGGGCAAGACGATGGTTCAGGTGCTCACGGGTGAGGTCACAGGGGGGCGACGCGACGGGTGGGGACCCGTCCCGGTCCGGCGGGGGTGTGCGGCGGGCACGTGTCCCGTCCGTCATGGACACCGGGTGGCGGCGTGAGTGGGCTGCTCGACCGCGTGCTGGGTCTGAGTGGACTTGTCGTGTACCTCATCGTGGGCTTGCTGGTGTTCGCCGAGGATGCGTTCTTCGTCGGTTTCGTGGTGCCCGGGGAGACGGCGGCGGTGCTGGGTGGGGTCATCGCCAGCCGGGGCAACGCCACCGTGGCGATCATGGTGGTGGTCGTGGTGGTGGCGGCGATCGTCGGGGACACCGTGGGCTATGAGGTTGGTCGGCACCTGGGCACCCGGCTGCTGGAGACCCGGTTGTTGGCCCAGCGCCGGGAGCGCTTGGACAAGGCTCAGGATTTCCTGCGCCGCCGTGGTGGGTCGGCGGTGTTCCTCGGCCGGTTCGTGGCGTTCTTCCGGGCGGTGATGCCTGCCCTGGCCGGGACGTCCCGGATGCCGTACCCGCGGTTCTTGGCGTTCAACGCGGCCGGGGGCCTGGTGTGGGGGAGCGGGTTCGTCCTGCTCGGCTACTTTGCCGGGAGCTCCTACCAGCAGGTGGAGAAGACCGTGGGGCGCACCGCCGCCCTGGTCGTGCTCGTCGTCGTCGTGCTGGGGGTGGTGACGTGGCGCATCCGCCGCCACCGCGCCGAAGCCCACCGCGGTGAGCCGTCGACCTGACACGCGGACGCCCTATCTTTCGTGGGGGTGATGAGCCGCGAACGCGTCGCACGTGCGGCTGTGGGAGCGCCGGGTCGACGGCGATCAGACCCGTCGCCTGCCCCGACTTGGGGAGGCCGGCGTCGAGGTGCCACCCCCGGCCGGTGCCACCGGTCGGAGTGTGGCTCGTCAGTGGGGTAGCGCCACCGTGAAGGCGATGGCGGATCCGGTGGCGGGGGCGGCCCGTGCCGTGGAGGCGGGGTTCGGTGCCGGGTCGGTGTGGGCGTGCTCGAAGCGGTGCTCGGTGCTGAACCCGATGATCGCGCTCGAGACGCACGCGGTGAGGGCCACGGCGGTGAGTATCGCGGCACCGGGGCGTGACCAGCGCAGCTGTGGGGGGTGGAGCAGGGCGCGCACCCGGCGGGGAACGTCGCCGCCAGTGGCGGGCAGGACCAGGGAGTCCCTGTTGGTGACGGCCCCGGGTCGGTGGGTGGGGAGGCCGGCGAGGGCGGCGTGCGCGAGGGCGTGGGCAGTGAGACATCGGTCGCCGACGGTGTGGGCGGCGTCCTCGTCGGCCCACCGCTCGGCGGCGTGGCGCACCACTGGCGGTAGCCGACGCAGGAGGGGGTTGGCGACTGCTGCGAGCTCCGTGAGCTGGATCCACAGGGGATGACGGTGGTTCAGGTGGGCAGTCTCGTGCGCGAGGAGGGCGTCCTGCTCGGCGGCGGTCAGCGCGGCGACCATCGCGGTGGTGACCACGATGCGACCTCGGATCCCGGGCACGGCGTACGCGTCGGGAGTGTCGTCGGCGACGATGTAGGGCCGGTCGTGGCCGTGGGTTGCGGTGAGGTGGCGGCAGAGGATCTCGGCGTTCCACAGCTGCGTCCCGGCGCGGACGATGTGCACCGCCGCAGCGGTGAGCAGGGTCGCGACCACCCCGGCGGCGGTGAGTCCCACTGGCCACGGCAGGTCCGGGAAGGTCTGCAGCTCGGCGGGCGACCAGTGTCCGAGCACCGCGATGTCGCGGACCCGGGCGAGGACAAACAGGGCCACCACGGTCAAGGACAGGCCCATCGCCACCGCTGCGGTGACGGCGCTGGCCGCGAGCGATCGCACCGCTGCGGCCGGGCTCATCGCCCGGGCCAGCGCGGGTCCACCGACCCCGAGCAGCACGCTGATGACGAGCGGGACCAGCACAGCGATGGTCATGACGGCCGGGCCGTGGCGGGGTCACCGGGTTCGTCGGTGTCGGCGAGCAGCCCGACCAGGACGGCCTCGTCTTCGGCGGTGAGCTCGGCCACGAAGCGGGCCAGGACATCAGCCCGGGTCCCGTGGCCGTCGAGGAGGCGGCGCATCTGCCGGGCTGTCTGGGCAGCGGGCAGGGCCTCCGGTGCCGCGGCCGGGGCGTACACGAATCCGCGGCCGAGCCGCTCACGCACCAACGCACCCTTGTCGTGCAGCCGAGCCAAGGTCGTCATCGCCGTGGTGTAGGCCGTCGGCTCCGCCAGCGCCACCACCACCTCCGCCACCGTCACCGGGCGGCCTGCACCGCTCACGGTGGCGAGGACCTCGTGTTCGAGGGAGCCCCGCGCGCGTCGCTGCATCACCGACACCCCCACCGTTCCGCGCGTTGCTCGTCAGATGATGGTAGTCCACGTGAGTTACTATCATCTGAGTAGTTCCAAACTGACGTCTCCGAACCTTGCGAGGGTGCCCGTGCTGAACCTTCTCGATCCCCACAGTCTGCTCGCCACCCTGGGTACAGCTGGGTCCTGTTCGCCGAGACCGGCTTGCTCATCGGGTCTTTCCACCCGGGCGACTCGGTGCTGTTCGCCGCGGGCTCGACGTCGTTGCCCACCCCGACCGGAAGCCTGAGCACCAGTACATGAGGTCCCCCACTCCTACCGCCACCCTGGCCTTCGACGGGTCCCAGATCGACGGATCCCTTTACACGCAGATCACGAACTTCGCCCGTGACACTCCCTGGTTGAACGGGATCTTGAACGCATACTCCAGCTACGGCGTTGGCCTGTTCGCGGTGCTGATCGCGCTGGCGTGGTGGGCCGCGCGCCGCACGGGCACCACCGCGATGACCGCCGCGTTGGCGGTGCCGGTCGCCGCGGTCCTCTCCTACGCGGTCGACGCCGTGGTCAAGGTGGTCATCGCGGAGCCCCGCCCGTGCTTCGCCTACCCCACCGACTTCCTCCTCGAAGCGTGTCCTGCGGCCAGCGACTACGCCTTCCCCAGCAACCACTCCGTGGTCGTGGGCGCGATGGCTGTCGCGCTGGTCTTCGTCAACCGGCGACTGGCCGTCGTGGCGGCGGTGGCCGCCCTGCTGATGGGGTTCACCCGGATCTACGTCGGTGCCCACTACCCCCACGACGTCCTCGCCGGACTCCTCATCGGCGTCGCGATGGGCTACCTCACCGCGGTGGTGGCACGCCGCTACGCAACCCCTCTCGTCGAGAGGCTGGTGAACACCCCGCTACGCCCCCTGCTCAGCGCTCCACCACTCCACCCCGGTACCCCCAACCGCACCGGCAGCGGCGGCGGAAGGTGAAGGCGAGGTCCGATCGAAAACCGCCGCGGCGCGGTGTCAACCACCATCCGGAACAGCCCCACCGGACAGAGCCGCCGCATGGTGCGAAAAACCCACCGCGAGCTCATTCGGTCTGAGGACGGTCCCGGCGGCGAGGTTCTGAAGATGGAACGTCCCACGGGCTCGCTGATGGTGGCGCCTGGTCGAGCACAGCTCGCACGAGGTCTGACTTGCCCTGGATGTACGCCTCGCGGTCGTCGGCGTGCTCGTCTGCGAGGGCCCGCTTGAGCTGGCCGTAGCGGGTGGCCAAGGTGGTGTCCGCGCGCAGCGCCTCCCGGAAGGCCAGCTGCTCCTTCCAGCGGGACGAACCGGATACGAGCAGGTGCAGGTGACGGGTCCGGCGGCCGTCGGTCACGTGCACCCGGAAGCGACGCCACAGCCTGCCGTCCAGCTCGGGCGGGACGGAGTTCCATCCGTGCGGAGCACGGCTCTCGGCGACGCCGACGTGCTCCACCCCGCCCACGAGTCACGGCGCGAGCAGGACCTCGAGCTCGACGGAGCGGCCGCACCCGCCTCTGCCCAGACGGTGCCAGGCGACGACGAGCACTGCCTCCGTCGCCCACGCCGGCCACTCGCCCACACACGCACCGTGCCGCTTTCGACCCGGCCGTGTCGAGACCGGCGGCTCCCCGCAGCACGCTCGGCATCTGGGCACGACCGACCGTGCTCGCCGTCCCGCATGGCGTACCCACCCGGAATGGGCCTGCTCACAGCTCGAGCGGGCGCCTGCCGTGGCCGCAGACCGTTGGGCTTGCGGAACGTTCGGCGCGTGGGCACTGAGCCTGGATCCACCGATGATTGCGCGGTAACGGCGGGTCGTGACACGCGAATGCCCCTGTGAGGCAGGAGAATTGGGCTGGCGGCGGTCCATATCCACCGGCTCCGAAGGGGCATCCGACAGATGCAAGCATTCCACAACGTCTCTGCCTCGTTCGATGACCCGAACCTGATTGGCGTGGCGGGCCTGGTCCCGCTGATGCTCCTGGCCGAACGCGCCGGACTGCACACCCTGCTGCAGGAGCATCTGAGCGTCCCCTCGCCGAACGCGGCCCTGAAGGCGTCGGGAGTCATCGCGGGGATGCTCGCCGGGGCCGACTCGATCGACGACTTCGACGTCCTGCGCCATGGGGCGATGGACAAGGTGTTCACCGGGACCCGGGCCCCGTCCACGTCGGGCACGTTCCTGCGCACGTTCACGTTCGGCCACGTCCGCCAGCTCGACGCGGTCGCGTCCCGGACCCTCGCCGGGCTGGCCCGGGTCGTCCCGCAGGTCCTGGCCGGGGCCACCGACCCGAACGGGATCGCGTACGTCGACATCGACGACACCATCCGTGAAACCCACGGGTACCGCAAACAGGGCGTCGAGTACGGCTACAACAAGGTCGAAGGCCTCAACGCGCAGGTTGTAACCGTCTCGTCCCCGACATGCGCACCCCTGGTCGCCGCAGCCCGCCTGCGCAAGGGAAACACGGTCTCCGGGCACGGCGCCTCGACCCTGCTCGCGACGGCGATCAAGACTGTGCGCACCGCCGGCGTCACCGGCCAGGTCATGGTCCGGGCGGACTCCGGGTACTACCGCCAAGACCTGATCTCCGCGGCGATCCGGGCCAAAGCGTGGTTCTCGGTCACGGCCCGGTTGGACTCGGCCGTGAAGAAGGCCATCGCCGCCATCCCCGAGGACGACTGGGTGGCGATCAAGTACCCGAACGCGATCTGGGACGAGGACGAAAGACGGTGGATCTCCTCCGCCCACCTCGCGGAGACCACGTTCACCGCGTTCACGTCCTACCCGAAAGCGGAGCAGGTCACTTGCAGGCTCGTGGTCCGCCGCGTCGAACGCCTCAGCTCCGGCGCCCGCGCCGCCCTCCCGGCAGCCGCGACCACACCCCCGAAGACACTCCACGACCCGGCCGCCACCACACCCGAGACCAGCGCAGAGACGGAAGGGACCACCGCCGAGACACTCGAGCTGGACGCCCTGATCGGTGAGGAGCCCGCTCAACCGGACCTGTTCCCGGTGTGGCGTCACCACGGGTTCGTCACGAACTCGACCCTCAGCACCGCTGACGCGGACACGACGCACCGCGACCACGCCATCATCGAGCAGGTCATCTCCGAGCTGAAGAACGCCGCTCTCGCGCACCTCCCGTCGGGGAAGTTCACCGCGAACGCCGCCTGGCTCGTGCTCGCCGTGATCGCGTTCAACCTCACCCGCGCCGCCGCGACCCTGACCGGAGAGCCCAACCTGGCCACGTCCACGACCGCCACCATCCGTCGCAAGCTCATCACCGTCCCCGCCCGCATCGCGTCCTCCGCCCGCCGCATCACCCTGCACCTGCCCCAAGATCGGCCCTGGGAGACCGCGTGGACCCAACTGTTCAGGCTCGGCTGCGGGCCACCCCCAGCGGCCGCACGGACCTGACCACCCCGCCAGCGACGGCACGAACGAGGACCCACCGTGGAACACCCCGACAGCGAGGCCGGGCCATCACCCATGCCGTCACCGGAGCCTCAGCCCACGAACCCGATCAGACCGCCCACCACCAGCCCATCGGTTTATTGAGGCTAAGCGTCAGCGTGGTGTGGTTGCTGTCGACTGTCCGGTCGGGTATTGGGCGCGCCGGATCGTTGTGGAACGCCAACAGTCGTCCGGCTTCCGCGCGAGCGATCTTGCTTGCGTGGGGGAACTTGTTCACGCCACCGACGTGGTCGTTGTGGCTGTGTGAATGAATGAAATGAGTGACGGGTTTGTCGCTAACTGACGCGATCGCGTCGAGGACGTGGTCCACCGACTCCGGCGGCGCATCGACCACGACGACGCCCTCGTTGGCGACGACAAACGCAGACTGCACGATGCCGGAGAGAACGGTATAGCCATTCGCTCCAGCGCGCTGAAGTCGATAACCCTGAGGTCCGTCGTCGATCGGTCGCGCCTGCTCGGGCAGCGGGAGGAAGTGTTCATGCTCTGACATGGTCGGCTCTTTCTGCGGTGAAGAGATGGGCGATTCAGGCTGTCCGCGAGTCGATGACATCCCAGTGCTCGACGATGCGACCCTCGGCGACGCGGAACAGATCGAAGTAGGACACCGGACCGGCAAGATCACCCTCGGACTGGGTCAAGACGAAGTCGCCGTCGGCGATCACGCGCTGCACGGTGCGATATTCGAGGTGCTTGCCCTCGGCCGCCCAACGCTGGGCGGCGGCCGCGAACCCTGCGATGCCGTCGGCTATTTCAGGGTTGTGCTGGTGGTAGTCCGGGTGCAGGTAGTGCTCGAGCCGGGTGTAGTCAGCGCCGATGAGCACCTCGCGGGCGAAGCCTTCGACAACGGCACGGGATGCAGCGGTGTCGGCAGAGCGGTCGGGTCCGATCGGGCCATCGATCTGAGTTCGGCCACCAACCGGCTTGGCGACCATCGTCTGCAACGCGTCCCAGTGCTCCGTGAGCCGGCCGTCCGTGACGCGGAAGATATCGAACACGACCATCGGCTCGGGCCCCCAGCCGCGATAAACCCCATGTACTGCGACCAGATCATCTTGGGCCAAGACGCGGAGACGCTCGTAGCGGAAGTCCGACGCCAAACCCTGGACGAAGGTGCGCACTGTCTCGGGGCCGTCAGGCACGCCCGGGCTGTGCTGCCGGTAACTCGGTGCAAGCCATCGATCCACGGCTGCCGGGTCGCGGTCATTGAACAGCTCGTCAAGAGCCTTAGTCACGATCACCGCGTTGTCGTTAGTGGTAGCCGTCGAGTCGCCAGTCGTCATGTCCATGTCCTTCTCTCCTGGTGCGGCATCCCCGCACTCGTCGCTTCTAAGCCTGACCTTGGCCAGCCCCAGGTGCGAGGTAACATTCGGACTCGTGATGGTCAAGATCGGACACACGCCCTATGAGGAGCGGCGCTTCTACAATCGCGATCGGCCACGGCTCGGGGTCCAGGTGCTCACGCTGGCAGACCTGCGGCACCGTATCGCCGTCGATACGCTGGCCGTCGCGCATCGGCTGGATTTCCACCAGATCACCTTGATCACCGCCGGGCGGGGCGTAGCGAACATCGACTTCGTCGAGTACGTTTGCCGCCCCGGGACACTGCTGCACACCCGACCAGGCCAGGTGCAGCGGCTGCCGCGAGCGGACGCGAGCGGCCAGCCGCCGGACGGCGTGATCGTGCTGTTCACTCGCACCTTCGTTCAGCGACCCGGTCTGATCGCCGGCCTGGGCCAGGACGCCTGGCAGCTGGAGCAGCCCGCACGGCGACGCATCAAAGCCGTCCTCAACGAAATCGCGATCGAATACCGGCAAAACGGCTCATACGACGACAGCCCAAGGCTGCTGCGCCATCTCCTCGCCGCGCTGCTCATCCACATCGTCCGTCTGCCACGGGAGGACTCATACGACCACGACAACGGCGCGACAGGTTTCTCTCGTTTCGTCGACGACCTCGAACGACACTTCACCGAGACACGCCGAGTGCAGGATTACGCCACACGACTCGGCTACTCCACGCGCACTTTGACCAGGATGAGCCTGTCCGCGACCGGCAAAAGCGCCAAACAGGTCATAGACGCGCGTGTAACCCTCGAGGCAAAACGCCTGCTCGCGCACACCGAGCGCTCGATCGCGGCGATCGCCGGCGACCTCGGGTTCTCCGAACCAACCAACTTCGTCAAGTACTTCACCACACGCCAGGGCACCACCCCCGCCGCATTCCGTCACGACGAACGAAACAGCAGCCGCTGACATCGACACTTCCGAGCCTGCGCACGCCACGTCCTTGCCGAGGCGGATGATGACGCTACGGCCCCAGCCTTGGTCTGTCTGTCTGTGTGTCTGTCTGACGACGATCAGCTGACCGAGCTCGAGGTACATCAGCACCAGCTCACTGTTGACCCGGCGGGCCGCTGAGCCTTGATCCACCGCCATGTGTCGTTTGGGTGGCCGCGGGGTGAGGCGAGGTGCCCTGTGAGCTGGGAAGATGTTGATTGCGACGTCAATACCCACCAGCGCAGAGAGGCACCTCGTAGGTGAAACCTGCTCACAAGGTCCGGCCGGTGTTCGATGATCCGGATCTGGTGTCGGCGTGATCAACACGTTGCTGGCAAGGGTGACGGTGCCGAGCGCGAACGCAGTGCTCAAGACGACCAGCCTGGTCGCGGCGATGCTCGCGGGTGCGGACTGCATCGACGACACCGACCTGCTGCGTCACCGCGGGTGGCAGGGCATGGCCACCACGGCGGGCAGGAGCTGATGGACCTGCCGGTCCGGTCGGTGGCGGGGCTCCCGCGGCCTCAGTGACGAGCAGGTGTCTCGGCCCGAAGGTGTCAGGTGCGGGTCACGACTGCCGGTCCGCGGTGTCGACGGGGCCCGCGTCCCAGCGGCCGGTGGCGTCGAACGCTGCGTGGCCCTCGATGACCGTGGCGAGGACCTCGATGTGGCGGATCCGCTCCGGCGCCACGGTGGTGAGGTCGTCGGAGAGGACGGTGAGGTCGGCGAGCTTCCCCGGCTCCAGGCTGCCCATGTTCCCCTCGAGGAAGGTCGCGTGCGCGGAGCCGTAGGTGTAGGCCCGCAGCGCCTGCGCCGGGGTGAGCGCCTCGTGCGGGGCGAGCTCCTGTCCACTGTCGGTGCGACGGTTGACCATGTCGTGGATGCCGCGCAGCGGGGCACCGTCGACGACCGGGCGGTCGCTGCTGCCGGGCAGCTCGACGCCGGCGTCGAGCAGCGAGCGACCCCGGTAGCAGTGCGGCACCCGCTCCGGGCCGAGCGCCGTGATCATGCCGTCGCCCAGCTCGCCGATGAACCGGCCCTGCGGGTTGGGGATGAGGCCCAAGGTGGCCATCCGGGCCACCGCCGCGTCGCTGGCGATGCCGGCGTGCTCGATGCGGTGTCGGTGGTCGGCGCGCGGCACCGCCTCCAGCGCCGCTGCGTACGCCTGCACGACCTCGTCGACCGCCCGGTCGCCGATGGCGTGCGTGGCGATCTGCCACCCGCCTCGGTGGGCGACCATGATGATCCGCTCCAGCTCCCCCTCGGCGAGCGCGAGCAGCCCGTGGTTGCAGGGGTCGTCCGCGAAACCGTCGTTCATGGCCGCCGAGCGGCCGATGAGCGAGCCGTCGCTGAAGACCTTGAGCGGACCGAGCCGGAGCCACGCGTCCCCGAACCCGGTGAGGAGTCCGAGCCCGAAGCCGTGGACGGCGTCGCCCGTCGCGCCGGGCAGGGACTGCGCCCCCACGTAGGCGGGCATGAGCGTCGTGCGCACCCGGAGCAGACCGCGCCGGCGAGCCTCCTGGTAGGCGAACGCCTCGACCGGCGAGGCTCCGGCCAGGCCGCCGCCGATCCCCGCCTCCTGCACCGCGGTCAGCCCTTCACGCACGTACTGCGCGTGAGCCGCGGCGATGTGGTCGACCATCGCGTCGACCGGTATCGGCCAGGTGAGGGGCCGCAGGAGCTCCATGGCCGACTCCTGGAGCAGGCCGGACGGGCGGCCGTCCGGGAGCCGGTCGACCCGCCCCCCGGTGGGGTCCTGCGCGTCGTGCAGCCGGAGCTCGTCGATGACACGCGAGTTGACGAAGCACATGTGCCGCGAGCTGTGGCCCAGGCGCACGAGGTGGTCCGGGGCGACCCGGTCGAGCTCCTCGAGGCTCGGGTGGCCACCGAGCTTGTTCTGGTCGTAGTTCTCGCCGTAGATCCACGACCCCGCCGGCGCCCGCCGGGCCGCCTCCCGAACGGCGTCGTACAGCTCGTCGAGGGTCCGCACCTCCGGGTGGCGCAGCTCGATCGCTGTCAGCGACTTGCCGTACAGCACGGTGTGGTTGTGGGCGTCGTGGAACCCCGGCACCACAGTGGCACCGCCGAGGCGCACCGTGCGGCGCGCCGGGGGCCGGTCGTCACCGTCGCCGAGCGCCACGATCCTGCCGTGGTGCACCGCGACCCAGTCGGCCCGCGGCCGCCGCGGGTCGACGGTGCGGAAGGTGGCGTCGGTGAGCAGCAGGTCAGGGATGAGTCCGTCCACCATTACCAGTCCACCTCTGACGCGAGGAACGTCTCGCGGACCGGCCACAGCCGGTGCCGCGCTAGACCTGCTCCGGGCTGAGCTTCGGTGGCTCTGTCGCTGCCGTTCACGCTCGGCTCCATCCTGCTCGTCTCGGACGTGCTGTCCGCCGTATCCCCGCTGTCGGTGATCCTCATCCGGTGTGCCGACCGGGTCAACGGCGGCCGAGCCGGCACCGCCTACGGCGACCCGCGATCGGTGTGTGCCACAACCGAGCCCAGGTCTCGTCCGTCGCGTTCGCGGGTCCACACCGCCTGCTCGAGGGCGTCGAGGACCAGCTGGGTGGACATGGACGACCCGCACCGCCAGGTCCCGTGGCCGGACGGCCTGCGGGTCGGCGATCGTGGTCTTCTTGACCTTGCCCCGGACGGCCCCGATGAGGCCCTTCCCGGTTGAGCTGCGGCTCCTGTCCGATGGGTGGTGGCAGGTCGGGAGGGTGGAACGTGCCCCCGGCGCGCCGCCCACCGTGTTACCGAGGCAGGACGCGGACAGCGCACACACCGGTGTCGGCACACGACGGGCCGTACTTGACGCCCACCGCCCACCGCTCACCCCGAAACGGTTGGTGCCGCAACAGTGCGGTGCCGGGCACGGTGGCTGGGCCCCCCTTGATCACGATCGGCCTCGCGTTGCAGGACCGGTGGGGGGTGCATCACACGTGGGCACGCACCCGTGCTTGCCGGGCGGGGGCAGCGCAGCTGCGCTCGGTCGTGCCCCAGCCGGCTGGTCCGTCGTTAGCTGTGGCGGGTTCGGATGGTGTCGATGGTAATGTCGAGGTCGAGGTCGAGGTCGGCCCAGAGGTGTTCGGCGGTGACGGCGGGGGCGCCGAGCCTGCGGGCGACGGCGAGGCAGGCCCGGTCACCCAGGGAGAGCCCGCGGGCCGAGACGTGGGGGTACAGCTGCGCGGTGGTGAGGGCGTCCGCGTCGGTGAACGGGACGATCTCGACCTGGGCGCGGAGCGGGTTCAGGAGGGTGTCGGGGTCTCGGTCGTTGCGGACGAGGACGGTGGCGACCTCGGCGAGGTTGACCGTGCTCATGACGGCGCCGGCGGTGATGTGATCGACGACGGCCTCGGCGCCGGGTTCGCCGAAGAGCAGCGCGAGCACGGCGGAGGCGTCCAGGACCGCGGTCACGCCGTGTCGGTCTCGGCTGCGATGTCGCTGCGTCGGTCGTCGCGGAGGTCATCGACGGCGGAGTGCGCGAGGCGGCCGGCGAGGCCGAGAAGGGTGTGGGCTGCGGCGCGGCGGCTCTGCAGTCGGACGGTGCCGCCGGGCTCCTCGGTGACGACGAGCTCGTCGCCCGGTCGCATCTCGAGTCTGCGCCGCAGGTCTGCGGGCAGGACCACCCGTCCACGGTCGTCGAGCCTCGCCGTCCCACCTGAAGTCGTCATGTGGGCAACTGTACCGATCACCCACGAGTTGCCGTCAGTGAATGA
Source organism: Mycobacteriales bacterium (assembly GCA_038234335.1). GTDB lineage: Bacteria > Actinomycetota > Actinomycetes > Mycobacteriales > Mycobacteriaceae > Rhodococcus_D. Next base: position 6,693 of record JBBSUN010000052.1, on the reverse strand, counting down.
GCATCATTCGCTCGGTTGTGGAACACGGGGCAGTCGGGTCTGGCCACGGCGCGGTCCTAGGTAGCGTCCGCTGGTGGTCACGGTGGGGTTGGTGGTGATTGGCTTGCTGCTCGTCGGGTTGCCGTTGTTGGCCTTGGGGGCCGACCGGGTGATTCCTCAAGCGAAGTCGAGGCCGATGCCGCCGAGTCGTGAGCCGGTGGAGATCGTCCGGGTGGAGTTCGGTCTGGGGTGGCAGGACCACCTGGAGGTTGTCGCGGCGGTCCAAGCGGGCCGTGGTGTGGTGCGGCCCGAGCTGCGGCCGGCGGCTACTCGAATGGCGGAGCTGGTCCTGCACCCACCGCGGCCGACTTTCCGTGGTCGGCCGATCAACGAGTTCCCGCGGTGGCAGCGGTTCACGGCGGCAGCAGTGTTCGTCGCGTTCGCCGGTGTGTATCTCTACGTCGTGCTGGGGCGGGCGCAAGTCGACTTCTTCGTGACCTATGCCGTGACCTACACGCTGCTCATCATCGGCGCCTGGTTCGTGCGCCGGCACCGACGACGGCGCGCAGCTGAGGCCGTCACCGCGAACCGGTGAGGTACTCGACCTACGGACTGTGTCTCCGGACATGCCGGGGCGGTTCAGGTTGCGGTCGGGGGGGCAACTGTTGTGAGGGCGGGCGAGACCGCGGCGAGCGTCGAATTCGGCCGGTTCTGGAACGTTGCGTCGGCGCTGAGGCTGTCTGTCGGGCGGCGCGTGGTCAGTGGTCGGCCTGGTAGGCCTGCACCACTGCGGTCGGGAGGCGGCCACGGTCGGACACGGTGTAGCCGTTGGAACGGGCCCACTGCCGGATGGTTGCGGCGGGGTGCGTCCTCGCGGTAGTTCGTGAGGTGCGCCGTCGTGGTGTTGGAGTTGCGGAAGGCCCGCTGCTGCGAGCGTGTCTCACCCAGGGAGCGAGGTCGGCTCGTAGTGCGCTGGCCTCGGCGGGGGAGAGGTCGAGCTCGTAGGTGGTTCCGTCGAGGCCGAAGGTGATGGTCTTCACGTCATCGACGGCGAGCCCTGCCTCGGCACGGTTCTCGGGATCCGGGACGAGGACCGATGCCAGCGTGGTGACCAGCTGCCGTGCCGCGGAGAGGCCCATGGCCACGATCGTGTGCATGAGACCAAGTGTCGCAGGAGCAGCGCAGCTGAAGCCCCGCGTTGCATGTTCATGCGGCTCGTAGAGCAAAACCACCTTCGCTAGGAGGTGGCCGTCGTTGGTGCTCCCTGGCGGCGGCGCTGCGTCGATCAGCCGAGCCCGGGTGGGGTTTGGCGATGGTGAACCTGGGTGTCGGACTCGGCTCACGCCTGGGCGCGCAGTGCGCTGTCGAGAGCAACGCCGTAGGCGATGTGCGAGCCCGGCTCGCAGATCAGGGCCGCGCGTCGCAGGTCTGCGGGCAGCACCACCCGTCCTCGCTCGTCAAGACGTGACGTCCCACCTGGTGTCGTCATGTGGGTCAAGCTACGTCTTGCCCACTCCAGGTCGCCCATGGGTCAGAATCATCCGCTCGGTTGTGGAACGTCGCAGGTTCTTCGCGGGGTTTGTGACCTGGGACGCGCTCCGGGGCCTGCGCACCCGGACCCCGCCCCCACACGGGGGGCGGGGCCGGGTGGGGCGGTCTGGTTCTAGTTGTGGCCGCCGTGCGCCTCAAGGGCGACGGGCTGCCACTCACGCCAGGTCTTCAGTCGGGACTCGTAGTCGGCCTCGGCGATGCCGAGGGGCTTGTCGCCGAAGAACACGCGCAGCGGGGGCTGCTCGGCGTCGACGACCTTGAGGATCGCGGTGCGGGTGGCGACCGGGTCGCCCGGGGTGCCGCTGCGGCTGGGCCGGTTCGCGGCGGCCTCGCGGACGTCGGCGTAGGCCTCGATCTCCTCCGACCGGCTGGCCGAGGGGCCGGACCAGTCGGTGGAGAACCCACCGGGCTCGACGAGGGTGACGTGGATGCCGAAGCCGGCGACCTCCTGGGCCAGGGACTGGCTCAAGCCTTCCAGGGCCCACTTGGAGGCGTGGTAGATGCCCACGGTCGGGAAGGCGGAGATCCCGCCGATGGAGGACACCTGGATGATGTGCCCGCTGCCCTGGGCGCGCAGGAACGGCAGGGCCGCCTGGGTGACCCACAGGGCACCGAACAGGTTGGTCTCGAGCTGGGCGCGGGCCTCGGCCTCGCTGATCTCCTCGATCATGCCGAAGTGGCCGTAGCCGGCGTTGTTCACCACGACGTCGAGGGCGCCGAAGTGCTCGTGCGCCTGCGCCACGGCGGCGGTGTCGGCCGCGCGGTCGGTGACGTCGAGCTGGATGGGCAGCACCTTGTCGCCGTACTTCGCGACCAGGTCGTCGAGAGTGGCGGTGTCCCGGGCGGTGCCGGCGACGTTGTCACCACGCTCGAGGGCCGCGATGGCCCACTCCCGACCGAAGCCCTTGGACGTGCCGGTGATGAACCAGGTCTTGGCTGCCATGCGGGATGGAGCTCCTCTCGTTTGGCAGGCACCGCGGGTCGTCGTGGGTGCCGTCACCGGGGTTCAGCATGGACGCCCCCGGTCCTGTTCCGCGGCCTCACCCTGTCTTCACTCCACCACGGGCCGGTAGGTCTGGGGTCGCCGCGGGTGTCCGACCTGGCCTCCAGCCAGGTGCGGCGCGCGGAGGCCAGGCGCGGACCGGGAGCGCTCGGTCAGGATTCTGGAATATGCCCGCAGCAGCGAACATGCCGTGGACGGGCGGGGCCGCATCTCCACCGCGGTCATCAACGCCAACAACACCGCTCACCGACGCGCCGAGTCACTCGGCAAGGACAACGCTGCAGGGTTCCGCATGTTCATACCGACCACTGCATGAGGGTATAGCTGAGCGTCAGCGGCACCTTCGCCTGGTCGCGGGTACCGGCGCACCCCCCCCCAACACCTGCTGGACGCCACGAGGCTCGTCCGGTGTTCCACAACCGCTCGGTTTTGGCACATGCCCTTCATCGCGCACCAGCCCCCTGCGTCACCGTGGGGGTAGCGCCCAACCCCACTGCCACGGCCACAGGAACCGCCGGGCGCGGTGGCGTGGTGCTGGGGCCGCGGTGGGGACTGGCGACGCCGGGTCGAGCCCCTCGTGAGCGCCGTCCACCAGGTGTAGCCGGGCAGGTGCTGCTGAGGAAAGCGCGAAGCCCGAGCGCCACGTCCGTCCGGACGGGTCTCGGGCTCACTTCCACCGGACTCACCGTCCGAGGCACCACGAAGATACCGCACCCGGGCCGTCCCAGCGGTGCTGATCAGGGCGCCGCTGACCACCGTCAGGGCAACCCGCCGGCGGTGTCACGCGGGCTGCGCCCCCTGGGGCGGGGCGGCAAACGGGATAAGCCCTGTGACGAGACCACTCCAGATCCGGCTGTTTCGGTAGGGGACCGCTGGCCGGTGACCGGGGATGATGGTGGCATGGACGTCCCGGAGCCGGTGCTGCCCGACCTCGACCGGTTGGCGCGCGTCCTGGTCGCCGTGCGACGCGGGTTCGACGACGCCGACTACTGGGGTGCGCGCAACAACCCCGACTGCGAGGACAACGTCGCTACCCTGCTCCGCTCCTGGCGCAGGCACGCCCGGCCGGTGGTCTTCGTCCGCCACGACTCCAGCGACCCACGGTCACCCGTGCGACCCGGGCAACCCGGCCACGACCTCCAGCCGGCGCTCACGGGCGAACCCGATCTGCTTGTCAACTAGACCGTCAACTCCTGCTTCCACGGGACACCCGACCTCGACGCCTGGCTGCACGAGCAGGACCTCGACGGGTTCGTCACCGCCGGCATCACCACCAACCACGGCTGCGAGACCACCGCCCTCGACGCCACCTACACCTTCGACCGCCCCGCCCCGCCCCGCCCCGCCCCGGACGGGACAGTCCTCACCGCCGACGAGATCACCCGAGCTACCGCGACCAACCTGCACGGCGAGTTCGCCACCGTGGTCACCACGCGCCAGCTGACCGTGACCTGACGGTCATGTCAACCGACGCCCACCGAGAGCCCCTGTTCTCGTCGGAGGCCAGGCTGGACCAGCAGCTCGCCGTACCGCGGCGCGCGGTCGTTCCACCCGCGCAGGTCGATCGACTACGAGACGACCGCATCGGCCTCGATCTCGACGAGGAGCGCCGGATCAATGAGCCTGCTGACCTCGACCATCGAGGTAGCAGGACGGACACTGCCGAAGACCTCTCCGTGCGCGCGGCCGACTTCCTCCCAGCGGCTGATGTCGGTCACGAACATTCGAGTCCGGACGACGTGCTCAGGTCCAGCGCCGACCTCGCGCAAGGCATCCACCACGCGACGAAGCGCTTCTCGCGCCTGCGCGCCGACGTCATCGCCGCCGACAGCGCCCCCGCCGACCGCCGCTGCAGTGGTCCCAGCCACTGACACCCAGGAACCCACCCGCACCGCGCGGGAGTACCCCACGACCGATTCCCACACCGCGCCGGAGCTCACCAACTGCCGCTGTGTCATCGCGTCATCTTGCCCCGAGCGCCCGAACGGATCTCGGCAACGCCCGCTGACGGGCCAACCCCGACGTCGTCCTGACGACGCCCCATCAGCTCGTCCGAGTAGCCGATCGCCGACCGGTCGCCGGAGAGGGCCCGTGCAGCCCAGCTGCATGGATTGGCGTCACGTGGGGGTCGGTTCGATCGGCCAGTCCTCGGCCGGGGCCCGCGGGGACCTGACCCGCCGGGACGCGAGGGCAAGAGCGCAGGCGGAGGGGGTGGGCGCACACTGCCCGGCACGTGGGTGACCTTGCGGCTGGACGGTGACGCGCCACCCGTCGTCGGTCAGAGTCTGGACCGGATCGGAGTCAGGACCTGGTGCTCCACGGTCACCGCTGCTCACGACGCGCCGCAGGACGCCGTGGTGCCCGAGGGCGCAGATCAGGCTGCCCCGTCTGCCCCGTCTGCCCCGTCTGCGCGGTACCGCGTCACCGGAGTGGCGTCGGCCGGGCGGGACTACATGGCGGGCGTCGGCCAGGAAGCTGTTCATGCCGGTTCGGAGTGGGTGCTCACCGTGCGGACAGGGGAGGGCGCGCTGTCGCTGCTCGGTTGCTCGGCACTGACTGCGGCTGCCGCGCCCACCGGTCGGGTCAACGCGGTGGGGGTGTTGTCGGTGATCAGCGACTACGAGTGGGACGCGTTCGGGTTGCCTGAGGTGGTCCGCGCCACCTGGACCGTGGTGGGCTTGGTCGACGTCGACGGCCAGTCGGTGTTGCTGAACCTCGACGGCCCCCACGGTGTTGTAGGAACCGAAGCGCAGCGAGAGTTCAGTGGGTCGCGCACGCCACGTCCCGCTCGAACCTTGGCGCTCGTCACTCAGGTTCGTAGTAGGCGCCCCGGTCGGTGCTCATGTCGTCGGTGACGATGTTGCGGCGAGCCCACGCAGCGGCTCGGGCCTCGGTGCGCGGGCTGCGCAAAGCCCACAGCTCGTCCCCGCGGGCGTTGGTCGAGACCACCCAGGAGCGCCCGCGCCGCGCCGCCCAGCACGCGCCAGGTCCCTCCTCGGCCAGCCTGCTGGTGAACCGCCACAGCGATGGCGGCAGGAGGACCGCACGGTGCAAATGCACGAAGACCTCCGTCGCCGCGCTCGGGGCTACGTTTTGCGGGTCGGAGCCCTTGTGCATCGTCACGCCGCCCGGCGGGGTCGGCCCACGGGTGGAGATCACGAGCTGCGACCCTGTGGGACCCGCCTGGGCGGCGGGAGTCATTCCGGGAATCGGTCCGTCCTGCAGCGGGGAGTCCGCAGGCACCGTCAGGTGCACGGTGACCTCCTTGCGGCGACCGAACGGCTGGCCGAGCGACACCGAGAAGTACGCCGGGGCGAACGCGGCTCGGTTCACGACCCGGGAGATTCGCCGGTACTGGCGCAGCGCCCCCACCCCGTACAGGGCCAGGAACATCCCCGCCACCAGCACGCCGATGGTGACATCCACATACAGCGCGTTCGTGTTGTCCTGGTCGTCGATGGTCATGGTCGTCGGGTCGGCGCGGGCGGCGAACACCGTCACCTGCTGGCCCGGGGCATAGTCGGGGGCGGCGTCGTCGAGCTCGACCTGCGCGTGCAGCCGGATTCCGCCCACCGCGTAGTCGACGCCTACCAGATCTGGGCTGGCGTCGGTGATCACACCGCTGGTGCGCAGCCCGTCGGAACGCAACTCCTCGGCGTGCCCCGAAGCCACGTTCGCCACGACGACCACCCCCGCGACCAGCAACGCTCCCATCAGAACGAATCCGACCGCCCACGCCAAGGACCGCCGCAACGCTCTGGCGGTGACGCTCACGTCGCGACCGCGTCCGGGCGGCGGTGGGCTGACCGCGGACCGGTCGGTACGAGTCAGGCCCTGGTCGTCGCGTTCAGACCAACCCGTCGACCGGCTCCGGTACAGGGCCCCCGCCGCGTCGGCGTCCGGCGTCCTCTGCGTGAGGGGGTCGACAGAACCCCGACCTGGGCCCTGACCCCGCCACCGTCGCTCGCTCACCGAGGCGCCTGGCAGATGTCCGCGCTCGGCCGGACTTCAGGTCCCCCGCAGGGTCCCGGCAAAGTCGTGTTTCACCAGGTCAGGATGAGGTTGACGGGGTGGGCGGGGTCGCGGGCGTGATGTCGTAGGCCGGCGGCGATGTTGGTCCAGCCTGTGAGTCGCAGGAGGCTGATCGCGGTGTTGCGCAG
>JBBSUN010000051.1:0-21936 GCA_038234335.1 Mycobacteriales bacterium | reverse complement strand
GAAGGCCAGCACGGTGGCGGCGATGAGCGTCCAGTAGTAACCGTGCCGTCGCTGCAGCAGCCCAGCCTCACGCACCTGCTGCGACAGCTCCGCGTACACGCTGGTGTAGCGCTCGCCAGCAGAGCGGCGCGGGGCGGAACGAGGGGGCAGGACGGGTGCAGTCATCAGTGACGGGCCTTCGTGAGATCGACCGGAGGTCGTGCGCAACGGTGACGACGTCACCGACCACCAGCACCCACACGAGCCGAAGGGGCCAACGACGATCACGATACCGGACCGGCTCCGGGTTCGCCGTGGACCGCTGCGCCCGACACCTTCGCCCACTCCGGCGGCCACCCCCTCGTCCCGCCCCGCCGAGGGCGAGGTGCCAGGCTCACCGCATGCGCATCTTCTTCACCGGCGGCAGCGGCAAGGCTGGTCACCACGTGGCCCCGTACCTCGCTGCCCAGGGCCACCACGTCACCAACGCCGACCTCACCCCGCTGGGGCACCCCGACGTCACCGACCTCCGGGTCGACCTCACCGACGTCGGGCAGACCTACTCGGCCATGGCCGGCGTCCCGACCCCGGCGGACCTCGACGGCGCCGGGCTCCCTCCCGGCTCCGCCTACGACGCCGTCGTCCACTACGCAGCCATCCCCGCAACCTTCATCGCCGCCGACGCCACGACGTACGCGACGAACGTCCTGGCGCACTACAACGTGCTGGAGGCCGCGACCCGGCTCGGCATCCGCAAGATCATCTTCGCCTCGTCGGAGACCACCTACGGCGTCTGCTTCGGCCAGGGCGAGCGCAAGCCCCTCTACGTGCCGGTCGACGAGGAGCACCCCGTCGTCCCCGAGGACTCCTACGCGATGTCCAAGGTGGCCGGCGAGGTGACCGCGCGCTCCTTCCACGCCCGCACCGGCGCCGACATCTACGGCCTGCGCATCAACAACGTGATCGAGCCGCACGAGTACGCCGAGCTCTTCCCGCCGTTCCTCGAGGACCCCGCCCTGCGCCGGCGCAACCTGTTCGCCTACATCGACACCCGCGACCTCGGGCAGATGACGCAGCGGTGCTTGGAGACCGACGGGTTCGGCTTCGAGATCTTCAACGTCGCCAACGCCGACATGTCCGTCGCCGCCACCACGAGCGAGGTCATCGAGCGGTTCTACGACGGGGTCGAGGTGCGGCGCGAGATGGGTCGCGACGAGACCTTCTTCAGCATCGAGAAGGCCCGACGGCTGCTCGGCTTCGCGCCGGAGCACTCCTGGCGCGACGTGCTGGCCGACCCGGGCGCCTGACGCCGGACCCGCTCAACCCTGCGCCGCCACCCGCAGCAGCTCGGCCCGGTCGTGGATCTTGACCCGGGACCTCCCGCTGGGCTCGCCCCGCACCAGCTCGGCGGCGTCGACCCGGGCCCAGCCGTCCCACCCGACGACGGCCACCCCGCGCGCGACCAGCAGGTCGACCAGCTCCGGGCGCGGGGCGGGCCGCGGCTGCCCGGCCAGGTCGGCGAGCAGCCGCGCCACCGTCTGGGCGGCGTCCTTGCGGTTGGTGCCGATGACCCCGGTGGGGCCGCGCTTGATCCAGCCGGCGACGTACACGCCCGGCACGGGCGCACCGTGCTCCAGCACCGCACCGTCGTCGTGGGGGATGACGGCGCCGTCGGGGTCGAAGGGCAGGCCCGGGGTGGGCAGTCCGCGGTAGCCGACCGAGCGCAGCACGGCCTGCACGTCGAGGTGCGCGCGGACGCCGGTGCCCACGAGCCTCCCGTCGCGGACCTCCGTGCGCTCCACGTCGATCCCGTCGACGGTGCCCGCACCGGTGACCGCGACCGGCCGGGTCCACAGGTGCAGGTGCAGCCGCCGCGGCGCCCCGGTGGGCTCGCGCTGCGCCCAGCCCTGGATGGTGCGCACCGCCCGGGCCTGGATCGTGGACAGCGCCTCGTCGGCGGTGACGTGCACGTCCGCCGGGTCCACCAGCACGTCCACCCCGTCGATCTCCCCCAGCTCGGTGAGCTCCTTGGGCGAGAACTTCACCTGCGCGACCCCGCGCCGCACGAGCAGGTGGACGTCGGTCAGCGGGCTCGCCGCCAGCACGTCCAGCACGTGCTGCGGCACGTCCGTGCCCGCCAGCGTCGCCGCCGGCTTCAGCATCATCCGGGCCACGTCCAGGGCCACGTTGCCCGCCCCGACCACGGCCACCGCGCGGGCCAGCGCGGTGAACCGCTCCACCTCCGCGTCGGGGTGCCCGGAGTACCAGGAGACGAAGTCCGTCGCCGAGGTGGAGCCGTCGAGGTTCTCGCCGGGCACGTCGAGGTGCCGGTCGGTGCTCGCGCCGGTGCAGACGACCACCGCGTCGTAGTGGGTGCGCAGCTCGGCGACCGTGACGTCCGTCCCGAGCCGGACGTTGCCCAGGAAGCGGACGGCGGGCCGCTGCAGGACCTCGGCGAGGGTGGCGGTGATCGTCTTGATCCGCTCGTGGTCCGGGGCCACGCCGTAGCGGACGAGGCCGAACGGAGCGGGCAGCGCGTCGAGCACGTCGACCTGCGCGACCTGCTCGGGATGGTCGGTGAGCGCCTGCGCGGTGTAGATCCCCGAGGGGCCCGAGCCCACGACCGCCACCCGGAGGCCGTGCGTGTCGGTCGTCACAGCCTGAGTGTGCCTCACACCTTCGCGGCCGCCTCCGCACGGAGGATGTCCTCGACCCGCTCCTTGGCGTCGCCGAACAGCATCGACGTGTTCTCGCGGAAGAACAGCGGGTTCTGCACGCCGGCGTAGCCCGAGGCCATGGAGCGCTTGAACACCACCACCTGCCGCGCCTCCCACACCGACAGCACCGGCATGCCCGCGATGGGGCTCGTCGGGTCGTCCGCGGCGGCGGGGTTCACCGTGTCGTTGGCCCCGATGACGAGGACGACGTCGGTGTCCGCGAAGTCGTCGTTGATCTCGTCGAGCTCCAGGACGATGTCGTAGGGCACCCGGGCCTCGGCGAGGAGCACGTTCATGTGCCCGGGCAGCCGACCGGCGACGGGGTGGATGCCGAAGCGCACGTCGACGCCCCGCTCGCGCAGCAGCCGCGTCATCTCCGCGACCCCGTGCTGGGCCTGGGCCACCGCCATGCCGTAGCCGGGGGCGATGATGACCCGCTCGGCCTCGCGCAGCAGGTCCGCCACCCCCTCCGCGGTGATCTCGTGGTGCTCGCCGTGGTCCACGTCGTCGCTGCCGGGGGCCACGATGCCGAACCCGCCGGCGATCACCGAGAAGAACGAGCGGTTCATGGCCGCGCACATGATGTAGCTGAGGTACGCCCCGGAGGAGCCGACGAGCGCCCCGGTGATGATGAGCAGGTTGTTGCTCAGCAGGAACCCCGCGGCCGCGGCGGCCCAGCCGGAGTAGCTGTTCAGCATCGAGACGACGACCGGCATGTCCCCGCCGCCGATGGAGGCGACCAGGTGCCAGCCCAGGCCCAGCGCCACGACGGTGACCGCGACGAGCGGCCACAGCGCCGGGGACACCACGAACCACGTCGTCAGCACCACGAAGGCGGCCAGCGCGCCGACGTTGAGCGCGTTCTTGCCCGGCAGCACCAGCGGGGTCGAGCTGATCCGCCCGGAGAGCTTGCCGTAGGCGACGATCGAGCCGGTGAAGGTGACCGCGCCGATGAACACCCCGATGAACACCTCGGCGTGGTGGATGCCCAGGGTGCCGATCTGCGCGAGGGCGGCGGCCGGCCCGCCGTCGGGGTGCGCCTCCACCTCGAGGTAGCCGTTCCACCCCACCCCGACGGCGGCGAGCCCGACGAAGGAGTGCAGCAGCGCGATGAGCTCGGGCATCCCCGTCATCGCCACCGAGCGGGCGCGGGCGATGCCGATCGCCGCCCCGATGGCCATCGCGGCCAGCAGCAGCCCCAGGCCGAGGCCGGACAGCCCCTCGTCCAGGGCGAGGACGACGGTGGCGACGAGCGCGATCGCCATCCCGATCATGCCCACGCTGTTGCCCAGCGGGGCGCTCTCGTGCTTGGACAACCCGGCCAGGGCGAGGATGAACAGCAGGGCGGAGACGACGTAGGCCGCGGAGGCGGCGGTCTGGACGGTCATCGGGGGTCCTGTTCTCAGCTGCGACGGAACATGGCGAGCATGCGGCGGGTGACGGCGAAGCCACCGAAGACGTTGATGCTGGCCAGCAGCACCGCGAAGAACGAGACGACGGTGACCAGCGCGCTGCCGCGGCCGATCTGCAGCAGCGCCCCCACCACGACGATCCCGGAGATCGCGTTGGTGACGCTCATGAGCGGGGTGTGCAGCGCGTGGTGCACCTTGCCGATCACGTAGTAGCCCACCACGATCGCCAGCGCGAACACCGTGAGCGAGCCCAGCAGCGCCGGGGGCGCCACCGCGACCAGCAGGCCCAGCGCCAGCGCGGCCGCACCGATGAGACCCAGGCGTCGCGGGGTGGACATCGGCTGCTTCGGCGCCACCACGACGGGGGTCTTCGCCGGTGCGGTCGCCACCGGCGCGGCGGAGACCGCCACCGGCGGCGGGGGCCACAGCAGCTCGCCCGAGCGCACGACGGTGATGGAGCGCTGGACCACGTCGTCGAGGTCGAGGACCAGGGTGCCGTCGCCGTCCGGCGTCATGAGGGCCAGCAGGTTGACGAGGTTGGTGCCGTAGAGCTGGGAGGCCTGCGCGGGCAGCCGACCGGCGAGGTCGGTGTAACCGATGATCGTCACCCCGTTGGCGGTGACGACGACCTCGTCGCGCACGGTGCCGACGACGTTGCCCCCGTTGGCGGCGGCCATGTCGACGATGACCGAGCCCGGCTTCATCGACGCGACCACCGCCGCGGTGAGCAGGATCGGGGCGGGGCGGCCGGGGATGAGGGCAGTGGTGATGACCACGTCCATGTCCGGCACGGTCTCGGCGTACAGCGCGGCCGCGCGGGCCTCGTAGTCGGCGCCCATCTCGCGGGCGTAGCCGGTGCCGGGGCCGTCCTCCGGGGGGTCCGCCTCCGCCACGGCCAGGTAGGAGCCGCCGAGGGAGCGCACCTGCTCGGCGACCTCGGGCCGCGGGTCGGTGGCCTGGACGACCGCACCCATGGCCCCGACGGCGCCGATCGCGGCGAGCCCGGCGACGCCCGCCCCGCAGACCAGCACCTTCGCCGGGGGGACCTTGCCCGCGGCGGTGACCTGGCCGGTGAAGAAGCGCCCGAAGGCGTGCGCGGCCTCGACGACGGCCCGGTAGCCGGCGATGTTGGCCATCGAGGAGAGCACGTCCATCGACTGGGCCCGGGAGATGCGGGGCACCGCGTCCACGGCGAGCGCGGTGATCGGCCGGCGCGCCAGGTCGGCGACGAGCTCGGCGTCCAGGCGGGGGTTCAGCAGGCTGACCAGGGTGGTGCCCGGCGCCAGTGCGTCCAGCTGGGCGGGTGAGGGCGGGTTCACCCCGAGCACGACCTCGGCGGGGTGCACGTCGCCCGTGGTCGCCCCGGCCTGCGCGTAGGCCTCGTCGGAGAAGGTCGACGCCAGCCCCGCCCCGGGCTCCACGACCACGCTGTAGCCCAGCTTGAGCAGCCGGACGACGGTGGCCGGCGTCGCCGCGACCCGGGTCTCCCCCGGTCGGGCCTCCTTCAGCACTCCGATCAGCACAGCTGGTCCTCCTTGACCTGGTGCGGGTGGCGCCATGGTGGCAGACAGCCTGCACCAACCCGGTGACTAGCCTCGCCCCGGTGACGTGGCCCCGCCCGGTTCCCCTCGTCGGCGACCCCACCTCGGCGGCGCAGCGGGCAGCTCGACCCGACGGCTGGGCGCTGGGCGACGACGTGCGCGAGGCGCTGCACGAGGTGCTCGGCGCCCGTCGCGACGTCCGTCGCTACCGCCCCGACCCGGTCGGGGACGACGTGCTCACCCGGGTGCTCGCCGCCGCGCACACCGCGCCCAGCGTCGGGCACTCCCAGCCCTGGCGGTTCCTGGTCGTCGACGACGACGCGACCCGGGAGCGGGCTGCGGTGATGGCCGACCGGGAGCGGCTGCGGGAGGCCGCGGCGATGGCCCCCGAGCGGGCGGCGCAGCTGCTGGACCTGCAGCTGGAGGGGGTGCGGGAGGCCCCGCTCGGCGTGGTCGTCTGCTGCGACCGGCGCACCCCCGCGGCCGGGGTGCTGGGTCGGATGAGCTTCCCCGACGCCGACGTGTGGAGCTGCGCCTGCGCCATCCAGAACCTGTGGCTGGCCGCGCGGGCGGAAGGCCTCGGGGTGGGTTGGGTGACGCTGTTCGACCCCGACGAGCTCGCCGGGCTGCTCGGGCTCCCCGACGGCGTGGTCACCCTGGGGTGGCTGTGCCTGGGCTGGCCCGACGAGCGCCCGCCCGCGCCGGGGCTGGAGCGGGCCGGGTGGTCCACGCGGCGGCCGCTGGAGGAGGTGGTGCTGCGCAACCGGTGGCCCGGCGCGGACGGTGCCGAGCCGGGCCCCCCGCCCTCGCACCTGCGGGCCCCGCGCCCGGCCGCGGTGGTCGGCGCCCGGGACGCCGCCGACGCGCTGCTCACCCCGCTCGGCTCGCTCGGGGTGCTCGACCGGGCCGTGGACCGGGCGGTGGCGCTCGGGGTCTCATCGACAGGGGTGACCGGGGGCGCGGGACGGCTGGTGCTCGCGGTGGGCCGGCACCCCGTGGCGGCGCTCGGGGTCAGCGCGTTCGCCCCGGGCGTCACCGACGACGTGCTCGCCGCGGCCCGGGCCGGGACCTCGGTGGGGGCGGTGGCGGCCGCGTCGGCGGGCCTGGAGCTGGTGGTGCTCGACGGCGGCTCGTCCACCGGGGACCTCGAGCACACCGACCCGTTGCGCCCGGCCGCGGTGGCAGCGCTGGTGCAGCGGGGTCGCGAGGTGGGCGGCCGCGGCGGGCTGGTGGCGCTCGGGGAGATCGGGATCGGCAACACCACCGTCGCCGCCGCGCTGGCCGCCGCGACCCTGGGGCTGCCGGCGGCCGCGGTGGTGGGCCTGGGCGCCGGGGCCGACAGCGCGATCCTGGCCCGCAAGGTCGTGGTGGTGGACGCGGCGCTCGCCCGGCCGCGCGGGCCGTCGGTCGCCGACCGGCTCGCCGCGCTCGGTGGGCCCGAGCTGGCGCTGCTGGTCGGGGTGGTGCTCGGGGTGGCCGGGGCCGGGGGGCTGGTGGTCCTGGACGGGCTCGCGACGTCGGTGGCCGCACTGCTCGCGGTCGAGCTCGAGCCCGGGGTGGCGGCGCACCTGGTGGCCGGGCAGCGCAGCCGCGAGCGGGCGCACGGGCTCGTGCTGGAGCGCCTGGGGCTGGAGCCGCTGCTCGACCTGCGGCTGCGCGCCGGCGAGGGCGCCGGGGCCGCCCTGGCCACCCAGCTGCTGCGCACGGGGCTGCGGGTGCGGGCGGAGGCGGCGCGCACCTCCTGAGCCCCGATCCTGGGCTCAGGGCTCGGGGCGGGCGGTCCGCAGCCCGGATCCGGCCCGGCGCCGCACCGCCGGGTGTGGCGTCCGGGACGCTCGCCACCGCGGGAGCGAGCGGTGCGCTGGACGCTCACCCTGCTCCCGCCGACCGTCGCGAAGTGCCGCCGGGAGCAACCTGCCGCTCCGGCGCACACCTGGGTCCCACGGTGGAGAGCGCTCGACACGGCACCATCCCGGCCCGCGGTGCCGTCAGAGCAGGGCGAGCAGCTCGGCCACGGTGCCGGCGTCGGCGGGGGGTGCAGGCGGCCGGTCCACGACGACGACGGGCAACCCCAGCTCCCGGGCCGCGGTGAGCTTGGCTGCCGTCTGCCCGCCACCGCTGTCCTTGGTCGCGAGCACAGCGATCCCGCTGCGCTGCAGCAGACCCCGCTCACCTTCCACGGTGTACGGGCCGCGTTGCAGCAGCACCTCGCTGCGGGCCGGCAGCGCCACCGCGGGCGGGTCGACACAGCGGATCACGTAGTGGCGCAGCGGGTCCTGCGCGTACGGGGCGAGGTCCCGGCGGCCCGTGGTCACCAGCACCGCGGCGTCGGGCGGGCACAGCCCGAGCACCGCGGCGGCCGCCGCCGTCACGTCCGGCACCCGGGTCCAGGCGTCACCCTCGCCCGCCGTCCACCCGGGACGGCGCAGCGCGAGCAGCCGCACCCCGGTCGCCGCGGCGGCGGCGCGGGCGTTGCCGGAGATCCGGGCCGCGAACGGGTGGGTGGCGTCGACCAGCAGCTCGACCGCGTGCTCCCGCAACCACGTCGTCAGCCCGTCGACGCCGCCGAAGCCCCCGCTGACCGTCTCCCCGGCGGGCAGGGCCGGCCGGGCGACGACCCCGGCGAGCGAGGTGACCACGTCGTCGCCCCGCTCGACCAGTGCCGACGCCAGCGCCCGCGCCTCGCCGGTGCCACCGAGGATGAGGACCTTCACGGCTGGTGCGTGCGGTCGCGGCCGTGCGAGTAGAGGTGGCTGTCGCCGAACCCGCTGGCCGCCAGCGCCTCCCCCACCACGATGACCGCGGCCCGGGTGAGCCCGGCGCCCCGGACCTGCGCCGCGATGTCGTCGAGGTGCCCGCGCAGCACCACCTGCTCGGGCCGTGAGGCCCACGCGACCACGGCGACCGGGGCGTCGGCGCCGTACGACGGCACGAGCTCGGCGACGACGGCCTCGATCCGCTGGACCGAGAGGTGCACGACCATCGTCGCCCGGGCCGCGCCCAGCGTCGCCAGGGTCTCCCGAGCGGGCATCGCGGTGGCGTTCTCGCTGGTCCGGGTGAGCACCACCGTCTGGGCGACCCCCGGGACGGTGAGCTCGCGGCGCAGCTCGGCGGCCGCGGCGGAGAACGCGCTGATCCCCGGGCACACGTCCCAGGCGACGCCGGCGTCGTCGAGGCGGCGGGCCTGCTCGGCGACGGCGGAGAAGATCGACGGGTCCCCGCTGCAGAGCCGGGCCACGTCGTGCCCGGCGGCGTCGGCGGCCACGAGCTCGGCGGTGATCTCGTCCAGGGTCAGCCCGCGGGTGTCGACCAGGCGCGCGCCGGACGGGCAGTGCTCCAGCACCTCGGTCGCGACGAGGCTCCCCGCGTACAGGCACACCGGGGAGGCACCGAGCAGGGCCACGGCCCGCAGGGTGACCAGATCGGCCGCCCCGGGTCCGGCGCCGATGAAGTGGACCGTCACGGCCCCACCGTCAATTCCCACTGCGTCACGGCCAGCGCGGGCCGGAAGGTGGTGAAGCTGCCGACGGGCTCGGCGTGGGCGATCTCGATGCGACGCAGCACCCCACCCAGGCGCGCCCGCCAGGTGGTGAGCACGGCGTCAGACTCCAGGGTCACCGCGTTGGCGACGAGCCGTCCCCCCGGGCGCAACGCGTCCAGGCACGACGACAGCACGCCCTCGGTGGTGAGACCGCCGCCCACGAACACCGCGTCGGGGGTGCGCAGCCCGTCCAGCGCAGCGGGGGCGCTGCCGGCGACCAGCTCCAGCCCGGGTACCCCCAGCCGGGCGGCGTTGGCGCGCACCAGGGCGCCGCGGTCGGCCCGGGGCTCGACCGCGACGGCGGTGCAGCGGGGGTCGGTGCGCATCCACTCGATGCCGATGGAGCCGCTGCCCGCACCCACGTCCCACAGGTGCTCCCCGGGCAGGGGGGCCAGGGCCGCGAGGGTGACCGCGCGCACCTCCCGCTTGGTCAGCACGCCGTCGGTGCGGAAGGCGTGCTCGGGCAGGCCCGGCACCCGGCTCAGCGGAGCCTCGACCCCCTCGCACTCCACCGCGACGACGGCGAGACGGGCGTGCGGGCCCGTGGTCCCGGTGCGGACGCGCTCGGCCGGGCCGCCGAGGTGCTCGAGCACGGTGACCCGCGCGGTGACCCGGGCGTCGTCGAGCAGGGCGGCGACGTCGGCTGCGGCCGTCTCGGTGGTGGTGAGCACGAGGACGTGGGCGCCCGGGTGCAGCAGCACCCGCAGCTCGTCGAGGGGGCGGGTGACGACGCTGAGCACGGTGGTGGTGTTCAGGGCCCAGCCCAGGCGGGCGCAGGCCAGCGACACCGACGACGGGCTGCTCAGCACCCGGACGCGCTCGGACCCGAGCTCGCGGACCAGGGTGGTGCCGACGCCGTGGAAGGTGGGGTCGCCGCGGGCCAGCACGGCGACCCGCGCGCCGGCGTGCTCCTGACCGAGGGTGCGCACCGCGGCGAGGAGGTCACCGGGCCACGGCCGTCCCTGCGCCACCCGACCCTCGACGAGGTCCAGCTGGCGCGGGCCCCCGAGGACCACGTCCGCGGTCCCGAGCAGGCTCCGGGCGGTCTCGGTGAGCCCGGCCCACCCGTCCTCGCCGATCCCGACGACGACCACGACGGACGGGTCGGGCCAGGTGGGGTGCACGAGGGCGATCCTGCCCGACGGGCTTCGCCTCGGCGCACCCCGTGAGAGCATGGTGGGCGAACGCACGGGGAAAACCGGTGTGGCCGTCCGCAGGGTGCGGGGCCGAGTCCGGTGCGGTCCCGCCACTGTGTGTCGCCCGGGTGCTCCTGGGCGACGAGCCAGGTCACCCGGGCGTTCCCGGTGCGGCAGCAGCCGTCCCCGGCCGGCACGAGCGGTGGGCGCGGACACCCACCGGTGCGAGGAGCGAGTCGCGTGAGCCAGTTCCCCTTCACTGCCGTCGTCGGCATGGACCAGATGCGTCTGGCCCTGGCGCTGAACGCGGTGAGCCCCGAGATCGGCGGCGTGCTCGCCCGTGGGGAGAAGGGCACCGCGAAGTCGACGACGGTGCGCGCGCTCGCCGCGGTGCTGCCGCCCGTGACCGTCGTCGTGGGCTGCCGGTTCAGCTGCGACCCCGCCCGCCCGGACGCCGAGTGCCCCGACGGCCCGCACCCCGTCGGCGTCGCGTCCACCACCCGTCCCGCGGCGCTGCGCGAGCTCCCGGTGGGCGCCACCGAGGACCGGCTGACCGGCTCGCTGGACCTGGAGAAGGCCCTCACCGAGGGCATCAGCACCTACACCCCGGGTCTGCTGGCCGGCGCGCACCGCGGGGTGCTCTACGTCGACGAGGTCAACCTGCTGCACGACCACCTGGTGGACCTGCTCCTCGACGCCGCCGCGCTGGGTACCTCCTACGTGGAGCGCGACGGGGTCTCGGTGCGCCACGCCGCCCGCTTCCTGCTCGTGGGGACCATGAACCCCGAGGAGGGGGAGCTGCGCCCGCAGCTGCTGGACCGCTTCGGGCTGACCGTCGAGGTCGCTGCCCCGCGGGAGGCCCCGCTGCGGGCCGAGGTGGTGCGGCGTCGCCTGGCCTTCGACGCCGACCCGGTCGCGTTCACCGCCCGCTTCGCCGACGACGAGCAGGCGCTCGCCACGCGGATCGCCGACGCCCGCGCCCTGCTGCCCGACGTGGTGCTGGACGACCCGACGCTGGAGCGGATCGCCACGGTCTGCGCCTCCTTCGACGTCGACGGGCTGCGCGCCGACATCGTCACCGCCCGCACCGCGGCCGCGCACGCCGCGTGGCACGGGCGCACCGACGTCACCACCGAGGACGTGCGGGTGGCCGCCACCCTGGCCCTGCCGCACCGCCGCCGCCGCAACCCCTTCGACGCGCCGGGGCTGGACCCCCAGCAGCTCGAGGACGCGCTGGACGACACCGAGCCGGACCCCGGTCCGGAGTCGCCGCCCGACCCGCCCGGCGGTGGCGCGCCCGATCCTGACGGGCCCCGGCCCGACGGTTCCGCGGAACCGTCCGGGGGCAGCGGGAACGACGGGACCGACGAGCAGCCCGCCCCCGCCGGCGACGGTGTCGGCCCTGATCCCACCGATGAGAGCGTCGACGCACCGGGACCCGACCCGGCCGACGTCGAGGACGGTCCCGGCCCCGCGCCGTCGGTCGCCGCCCCCGTCGCGGCGCCGACCGAGCCCCGCCAGGTCCGCCGCCTCGAGGTCCCCGGGGTCGGCGAGGGCACCCCCGGCCGCCGCTCCCGGGCCCGCACCGCCACGGGCCGGGTCACCGGCTCCGAGCGCCCCACCGGCCGGCTCACCTCGCTGCACCTCACCTCGACCCTGCTCGCCGCCGCCCCCCACCAGCAGGCTCGCGGCCGCACCGGTCCGGGCCTGCACCTGGTCCGGGACGACCTGCGCGCCGCCCGCCG
This sequence comes from Mycobacteriales bacterium, assembly GCA_038234335.1. Taxonomy (GTDB): domain Bacteria; phylum Actinomycetota; class Actinomycetes; order Mycobacteriales; family Mycobacteriaceae; genus Rhodococcus_D. The sequence goes on along the minus strand of JBBSUN010000051.1, from coordinate 9,865 downwards.
GGAGGGCCGCGAGTCCAACCTCGTCCTGTTCGTGGTCGACGCGTCCGGCTCCATGGCCGCCCGGACCCGCATGGGCCAGGTCAAGGGCGCGGTGCTGAGCCTGCTGCTGGACGCCTACCAGCGCCGCGACAAGGTCGGGATGATCACCTTCTCCGGCGCGGGCGCCCAGCTGGTGCTGCCCGCGACGTCGTCGGTGGAGGCCGCCGCCGCCCGGCTCACCGAGCTGCCCACCGGGGGCCGCACCCCGCTGGCCGACGGCCTGCTGCTGGCCCACGAGACCCTGGCCCGGGAGCGGCTGCGCGACCCGTCGCGCCGTCCGCTGCTCGTCGTCGTCACCGACGGCCGCGTCACCACCGGCGGCTCCCCCGCCCCGGCCGCCGGGTTGCTGCGCGAGCGCGGCGTCGCGGCGCTGGTGCTGGACTGCGAGGCCGGCCGGGTCCGCCTGGGCCTGGCCGCCGAGCTCGCGGTGCAGCTGGGCGCGCAGGTGCTGCCGCTGGCCGAGCTCACCGGGGAGCAGAGCATCGCGAGCACCGTGCGCGGGATGCGGGAGGCCGCCTGATGCCCCAGGGCAAGGTCACCACCACCCCCGACGACGGCCTCACCACCCGCCAGCGCCGCAACCGCCCGCTCGTCGTCGTGCACACCGGCGACATGAAGGGGAAGTCGACCGCCGCGTTCGGTCTCGCGCTGCGCTCCTGGAACCAGGGCTGGCCCGTCGGGGTGTTCCAGTTCGTGAAGAGCGCGAAGTGGAAGGTGGGCGAGGAGAACGCGTTCGCCGCGCTGAACGCCGTGCACGCCCAGACCGGGCAGGGTGCGCCGATCACCTGGAACAAGATGGGTGCGGGCTGGTCCTGGATCCAGCGCGGGGACGAGGTGGACCACGAGCTCGCCTCCGCGCAGGGCTGGGCTCAGGTGAAGTCCGACCTCGCCGCCCAGACCTACGGCTGCTACGTCCTCGACGAGTTCACGTACCTGGTCGAGCGGGGCTGGGTCGACGTCGACGACGTGGTCACCACCCTGCGCGAGCGCCCCGGGCACCAGCACGTCGTCATCACCGGTCGACGGGCGCACCCCGCCCTGGTCGAGGCGGCCGACCTGGTCACCGAGATGACGAAGGTGAAGCACCCGATGGACGTCGGCCAGAAGGGCCAGAAGGGGATCGAGTGGTGACGGTGAAGATCCCGAGAGTGGTCATCGCGGCCCCGGGCTCCGGGGCGGGCAAGACGTCCATCACCACCGGGCTGCTGTCGGCGCTGCGCCGCCGCGGCCTGGAGGTCTCCCCGCACAAGGTGGGCCCGGACTACATCGACCCCGGTTACCACGGTCTCGCGGCCGGCCGGGTGGGCCGCAACCTCGACCCGTGGATGGTCGGCGAGGAGCGCATCGCCCCGCTGTTCCTGCACGGCGCGCTCACCCCGGTGCCCGCCGACATCGCCGTCGTCGAGGGCGTCATGGGTCTGTTCGACGGGGTGGCCGACGGGCGCGGCTTCTCCTCCACCGCCCACGTCGCCGGGCTGCTCCAGGCCCCGGTGGTGCTCGTCGTCGACGCCACCGCGGTGGGCCGCTCGGTCGCGGCCACCGTGCACGGCTTCGCCACGCTCGACCCGGACGTGCGGATCGGCGGGGTCATCTTCAACCGGGTGGGCAGTGCCCGGCACGACGCGATCGTCCGCGACGCCATGGCCGAGATCGGGGTCCCGGTGCTCGGCGTGGTCGGCCGCCACCAGGGCCTGGTCACCCCGTCACGGCACCTCGGGCTGGTCCCCGCCGCCGAGCGCTCCCCGATCGCCCGCACCACCGTCACCGACCTGGGCACCACCATCGGCCAGGAGGTCGACCTCGACGCCCTGCTCGCCCTGGCCCGCACCGCGCCGGAGATGGACGTCGCCCCCTGGGCGCCCGACGTGGTCGAGGTCAGCGGGCCGCGGCCGGTCGTCGCGATCGCCGGTGGACCGGCGTTCACCTTCGGCTACGCCGAGACCCCGGAGCTGCTCACCGCGGCCGGGGCCGACGTCGTCGTCTTCGACCCGATGACCGACACCGCGCTGCCCCCGGGGACGGCCGGGCTGGTCATCGGCGGTGGGTTCCCCGAGGTGCACGCGCAGGCCCTGGCCGAGAACGCCTCCCTGCGCGCCGACGTCGCGGCGCTGGCGCTGGCCGGGGCGCCGGTCGCCGCGGAGTGCGCCGGGCTGCTGTACCTGACGCGGGCGCTCGACGGGGCCGCGATGTGCGGGGTCCTCGACGCGACCGCGGAGATGACGCCGTCGCTGTCGATGGGCTACCGCACCGCGACCGCGACGGCCGACACCCTGCTCGCCGCGGCCGGGACCACGGTGCACGGGCACGAGTTCCACCGCACCGCGACGACGCCTCGGGCCGGCGGCACCCCCGCGTGGGACGTCACCGGGCTCGGGTCCGAAGGCTTCGCGGCGGGCGTCGACGGCATGAGCGTGCACGCCAGCTACCTGCACCTGAGCTGGGTGGGGGTGCCCGGGGCGGCGACGCGCGTGGTGGCCGCCGCGCGGGCGTTCCGCCGTCGGGACGCGCGTGTCTGATCGTGCCCACGCCGCCCTGCGACACCACGGGGACCGCGAGGTGGGTGCGGGGCTGGTCGACCTCGCGGTGAACGTGCGCGCCGGGACCCCGCCGGCGTGGCTGCGCGCCGTGCTGGCCGCCAGCCTGGACGACCTCGCCGCCTACCCCGACCCGACCGTGGCCACCGCGGCGGTGGCGGCACGGCACGGACGCACGGTCGACGAGGTGCTGCTCACCGCGGGCGCCGCCGAGGCGTTCGTGCTGCTGGCGCGGGCGCTGCAGCCGTCGCACGCCGTGGTGGTGCACCCGCAGTTCACGGAGCCGGAGGCCGCGCTGCGGGCGGCGGGGCACCCGGTGCACCGGGTGGTGCTGGAGCCCCCGTTCACGCTCGACCCCGCAGCGGTGGGAGAGGCCGCGGACCTCGTGGTGCTCGGCAACCCGACCAACCCGACCTCGGTGGCGCACCCCGCGGACGCGGTGCGCGCGCTGCTGCGCCCGGGCCGGACCGTGGTGGTGGACGAGGCGTTCGTGGACTGCGTGCCCGGGGAGGCGGTGTCGCTGGCCGGGCAGGCGCACCCCGGACTGGTGGTGCTCCGCTCGCTGACCAAGACCTGGGGCCTGGCCGGGCTGCGCATCGGGTACGTGCTGGCCGAGCCCGAGATGGTCGCGCGGCTGGCGGCGGCGCAGCCGCTGTGGGCGGTCTCCACCCCGGCCCTGGCCGCGGCCCGGGCGCTCAGCACCCCCGCCGCGGTCGCCGAGGCGCAGGCGTGGTCGCACACGCTCGCCGCCGACCGGGCGCACCTGGTCGCCTCGCTGGAGCGGACCGGGGTGACGGTGGTCCCGAACCCCGCCGCGTCGTTCGTGCTGCTGCACCACGGGCGGGGCCCGGAGGTGCGGGACGCGCTGCGCGAGCGGGGTTTCGCGCCCCGCCGGGGTGACACCTTCCCCGGGCTGGACGCCGGGTGGCTGCGGATCGCGGTGCGGGACCCCGCCACCAGCACCGCGTTCGCGGCCGCGCTCGCGGAGGTGCTGCGGTGAGCCGCGCGGTGGGAATCGCGCTCGGCGTGGTGGCGGACCAGCTGCTGGGTGACCCCGCCTCCTGGCACCCCGTGGCCGGGTTCGGCCGCGCCGCGGGGGTGCTCGAGCGCCGGTTGCACGCCGACGACCGGGCCGCCGGGGCCGTGTTCACCGCGCTGGCCGTCGGGGTCCCGACCCTGCTCGCGGTCGCCGCGCAGCGCCTCCTGCCCCGCACCCCGGTCCTCGCGGTGTGCACCTGGGCGGCGCTGGGCGGCACGTCCCTGCTGCGCGAGGGCGCGGCGATGCAGCGGAGCCTGCAGAGCGGGGACCTGCCCGCCGCGCGCGACCGGCTGACCCACCTGTGCGCCCGCGACCCCGCCGGGCTCGACGCCGACGAGCTGGCCCGGGCGACGGTGGAGTCGTTGGCCGAGAACACCTCCGACGCCGCGGTGGCCCCGCTGCTCTGGGCGGCCGCGCTCGGGGCGCCGGGGGTCGTGGCCTACCGCGCGATCAACACCCTGGACGCGATGGTCGGCTACCGGAGCCCCCGCTACACCCGCTTCGGGTGGGCGTCCGCGCGCCTGGACGACGTGGCCAACCTGGTGCCGGCCCGGGTCACCGCGCTGCTCACCGTCGTGCTCGCCCCGGTGGTCGGCGGCTCGGTGGGCGGCGCGGCCCGGGTGTGGCGGCGCGACGGGGCGCACCACCCCAGCCCCAACGCCGGGCACTGCGAGGCCGCCGCCGCCGGGGCCCTCGGGGTCACCCTGGGCGGCGCCAACGTCTACGGCGGCGCCACCGAGGACCGCGGCACCCTGGGTGACGGACCGGCTCCGGCGGTCGCGGACCTGGCCCGGGCGGTGCGCCTCTCCCGCGCGGTCGTCCTCGCGGCGGCGGCCCTCGCAACCGGGATCAGCCGGTGAGCGTCCACGTGCTCGCGGACGGCACCGCCGGGCCGATCGGGGTCCTCGTCGACGACCCGGCGTGCGGGAAGCTGCTGCTGGACTGCGGGACCGGGGTCACCACCGCCGCGGCGTTCGCCGGGCTCAGCCTCGCCGGGGCGCAGGTCGTGACCACCGGCGTGGGCACTGACCACCTCGACCCCTCCGTGCCGGCGGCGGCCGTGGTGACGGCGCACCCCTGCGTGCATCGGCTCGCGAGCGGCGCCCTGCTCGTCACCACCTCCCGCGGCCTCCTGCTGCACGGGGTCACCACCGACGAGCTGCCGTCCGGCACCCGCGCGACCCTGCCCGGCACTGCACCGTTCGAGACAGCGCTGCCCGGGGTGTCGACCACCCGGCGGGTGCTCGTCACCGGGGGCTCGCGCTCGGGCAAGTCCGCCCACGCGGAGGCGCTGCTCGTCGGCCGCCCCGCCGTCACCTACCTCGCCACCGGCCCCGCTCCCGCCGCGGACGACCCCGAGTGGGCGGCGCGGGTGGCGCTGCACCAGGAACGGCGTCCCACGGGGTGGACCACCGTCGAGACTCCCGACGCCGCGGCCGCGCTCACCGCGGGCGACGGTCCGGTGCTCCTGGACTCCGTCGGCACCTGGCTCGCCGCCGCCATGGACGCCGCCGGCACCTGGGACGGGCGCGGTGACGCCGAGCTCGCCGCCGCGGTCGACACCTTCGTCGACACCTGGGCCCGGGTCGACCGGGACGTCGTCGCGGTGACCGAGGAGGTCGGCTCCGGGGTCGTCCCCGCCACGGCCGCCGGACGCCGGTTCCGCGACGAGCTCGGTCGGCTCAACGTCCGCCTCGCCGCCGCCGCCGACGAGGTGTGGCTGGTCACCGCGGGGATCGGGAGCCGGCTGCGATGACACCCGGGACGAAACCCCTGCTGCTCGCGGTGGGCATGTTCACCGTCGTCCCCGTCCGCCCGGTGGACGCCGACCGCCGCACCGCCGCGGGCGCGCTCGCCTGGTTCCCCGTCGTCGGGGCTGCCCTCGGGCTCGCGGCCGGCCTGCTCGCGCTCGTGTTCTGGCGCGGCGGCCCGGCCGGGGCTCCGCTGCTCGGGGCGGTCGTCGCCGTGCTGGCGCTCGCCCTGCTCACCCGGGGCCTGCACCTGGACGGGCTCGCCGACCTCGCCGACGGCCTCGGCAGCCGCGCCCCGGCCCCCCGGGCGCTGGAGATCATGCGGGCCGGCGACGTCGGACCGTTCGGGATCGTGGCGCTGCTCGGGGCGCTCGCCCTGCAGGCCGCGTCCCTGGCGACCGTGTTCACCACCACCACCCGGCTCCAGGGTCTCGTGGTCCTGGTCGTCGTCACCGCCGCCGCCCGGCTCGTCGTGCTCGACGCCGCCCGTCCCGCGGTGCCCGCCGCTCGACCCGGCGGCTTCGGCGCGCTCGTGGCCGGCAGCGCCCGCCCCGGGGGGACCCTGCTCGGGACCGTGGTCCTGGTGGCCGTCGCGGCGGTGCTGACCCGCGGACCGTGGCTGCCCGCCGCGGTGCTCCTGGGCCTGGTGCTGGCGCGGCTGGTCTGCGTGCACGCCGTCCGGCGGCTCGGGGGAACCACCGGTGACGTGTTCGGTGCGCTCGTCGAGGTGGCGGCCACCGTGATGCTGCTGGCGCTCGCCGGGGCCGCCTCGTGGGGCCTGTCGTGAAGGGCGCGCTGCTCGTCGCCGGCACCACGTCGGACGCGGGCAAGAGCGTGCTCACCGCGGGGATCTGCCGCTGGCTGGCCCGGCAGGGGGTCCGCGTGGCCCCGTTCAAGGCGCAGAACATGTCCAACAACTCCTGGGTCACCGCCGACGGCGCCGAGATCGGGCGCGCCCAGGTGATGCAAGCCCACGCCGCGGGGGTGGAGCCCGAGGCGGCGATGAACCCGGTGCTGCTCAAGCCGGGCAGCGACCGCTCCAGCCAGGTGGTGCTGCTCGGACGTCCCGTCGGTGAGGTCAGCGCGATGAGCTACCGGGAGCTGAAGCCGCGGTTGTTCACCCAGGTCCTCCAGAGCCTGGCCGAGCTGCGCTCCCGCTTCGACGTGGTGATCTGCGAGGGCGCGGGCAGCCCCACCGAGATCAACCTGCGGGCCACCGACATCGCCAACATGGGCCTGGCCCGGGCCGCGGACCTGCCCGTCATCGTGGTCGGCGACATCGACCGCGGCGGGGTGTTCGCCGCCCTGCACGGCACCGTGGCGCTGCTGTCACCGCAGGACCAGGCGCTGGTCAGCGGGTTCGTCATCAACAAGTTCCGCGGCGAGCCGGCCCTGCTCGAGCCCGGCCTCGGGATGCTGCAGCGGGCGTCCGGCCGACCCACCCTCGGGGTGCTGCCCTTCGTCGGCGGGCTCGAGGTCGACGTGGAGGACTCCCTGGGACTCCCCTCCCCCGGGGAGCGCCGCGGCGACCCCGACGCCAGCCTCACCGTCGCCGTCGTCCGGCTGCCGCGGATCAGCAACGCCACCGATCTCGACGCCCTGGCGGTGGAGCCCGGCGTGGCCGTCCGCTTCGTCGACCGCCCCGCCGAGCTCGCCGGAGCCGACCTCGTAGTGCTGCCCGGCACCCGCGCCACCGTGTCCGACCTCGCCTGGCTGCGCGCGCGCGGGCTCGACACCGCCCTGGCCGCCCGGGTCGCCGCGGGCGGTCCGGTCCTCGGCATCTGCGGCGGCTACCAGCAGCTCGCGCAGACCATCCGCGACGACGTCGAGTCCGGCTCGGGTCTCGTCACCGGGCTGGGCCTGCTGCCCACCACCGTCGTCTTCGCCCGGGACAAGACCCTCGGCCGCCCGCACGGGAGCGCCTACGGCCACCCCGTCGACGCCTACGAGATCCACCACGGGCGCACCACGGTCGACAGCCGCGCTACGCCTTTCCTGGACGGTGTCCGGCAGGGCTGCGTGTGGGGCACCACCTGGCACGGCAGCCTCGAGAACGACGCCTTCCGCCGCGCCTTCCTCGCCGACGTCGCCACCCTCAGCGGCTCCCCCTGGACACCCGACGGACAGGTCAGCTTCGCGGCCGTCCGCGAGCGGCGCCTCGACGTCCTCGGTGACCTCGTCGCCGAGCACCTCGACACCACCGCCCTGACCCGTCTCATCACCGACGGGCCCACCCCCGGCCTGCCCGTCCTGCCCCCCGGAGCCCCCACGTGAACCTCGCCCTGACCGGTTGCCGCGCCCTCGTCGTCGGCACCGGGCCGTCCGCCGCGTCCGCCGCCGCGGCCCTGCGCCACGCCGGGGCACAGGTGACGGTGCAGTGCGAGGGTGATCCCGGGGCGGCCCTGGAGGACCTCGCCGCGCGCGGGCAGCTGCACATCAGCCGCGCCGTCGTCGACCCCGCCGGGAACGCCGTCGTCGCCGCCCGCACCGGGGACGCCACCACCGACCGTGCCGTGGAGCAGGCCGCCGCCGCGGCCGGGGTGGCCGTGCTGCCCCGCCCCGCGCAGGAGAGCACCCTCTCGACGCCCGGGGTGACCATCCTCGGCGGCGGCCCCGGCGATCCCGGTCTGCTGACCCTGGCCGGGTACCGGGCGCTGGCCGCCGCCGACGTCGTCGTCGCCGACCGGCTCGCCCCGCTCGGCGTGCTCGACGACCTCCCCCGCCGCCCGCTCGTGATCGACGCCGCGAAGATCCCCGGGGGCCGCTCCATGCCTCAGGAACAGATCAACGCCCTGCTCGTCGAGCACGCGCTGGCGGGGCGGAACGTGGTGCGGCTCAAGGGGGGTGACCCGTTCGTGTTCGGGCGGGGCATGGAGGAGGTGCAGGCGTGCGTCGCCGCCGGGGTCGCCGTCGACGTCATCCCGGGGGTGACCAGCGCCATCTCCGTGCCCGGGCTCGCCGGGGTACCGGTGACGCACCGGGGGCTGACCCAGGCGTTCACCGTGGTCAGCGGGCACGTGCCGCCCGGTCACCCCGAGTCCCAGGTGGACTGGGCCGCGGTCGCCCACTCGGGGGCCACCATCGTGCTGCTCATGGCGGTGCGGACGTTGCCCGACATCGCCGCCGCCCTGCTCGCGGCCGGCCTGGACCCCGCCACCCCCACCGCGACCACCGCGGACGGCGCCTCCCCGGGGGCCAGCACCACCCGCTCGACCCTCCGTGAGCTGCACACCGTCCGGGTGCACCCGCCCGCCGTCACGGTGATCGGCGCGGTGGCCGGTCTTGGCCGGAACGGCACCTGAGCCCGGCCAGGCCTAGGCTGGTCGAAATCATGCCCCCTTCCCCCACCACTCCAGTGATCGCACCGCACGCCGATGTCGCGGCCTGGTCCGGCTGGTACCGGGCGATGTTCGCGGCGAGTCCGGTCGCGATGGCGCTGTCGGACGAGCGCGGCCTGGTGGTGCTGGCCAACTCGGGCTTCTGCACCATCCTCGGCCGCCCGCTCGAGGCCCTGGTGGGCCGCTCCTCGGCGGAGTTCACCCACCCCGACGACCTGGCCCAGCACGCGGCCACAGAGCGGCTGATGGGGGCCGCCGCGGCGCAGGGCGGCACCGTGCGGGTGGAGAAGCGCTACGTGCACCCCGACGGGACCCTGCGCTGGGGCTGGGTGTCGGTCGCGCCGGTGACCGGCCCGCACGGCGAGGTGTGGACGATGGCGGTCATCGCCGACACCACGGAGCGTCGCCGGGCCGAGGAGGCGCTGCACACCGAGGCGCACACCGACGTGCTGACCGGGCTGCTGAACCGCCGGGGCTGGCGGGCCCACCTCGACGTGCTCGTCAACTCCTGGGACCGGGTCAAGCCGGTAAGCGTCGTCCTGCTCGACCTGGACCGCTTCAAGGACTTCAACGACGCGCACGGCCACCCCGCCGGTGACGAGCTGCTGCAGGCCTTCTCGACGGCGATGGAGGCCGAGGTCCGCGACGGCGACCTCGTCGGGCGCTGGGGCGGTGAGGAGTTCGTGATCGCCCTGCCCGGCTGCGACAGCCACGGGGCGACCCGGGTGCTGGGTCACCTCCGCGAGCAGGTCCCGCACGGCCAGACCTTCTCCGCCGGGCACACCGTGCTCCGCGGCGACGAGACCGTCGAGGCCTGCCTGGACCGGGTCGACGCGCTGCTGTACGCGGCCAAGCGTGCCGGCCGCGACCAGGTCGTCACCGCCGGCTAGCGACTCGCCGTGGGTGGCGCCGGGTCAGCGGGCCTCGAGGTCTCCCTCGGCGTCCAGGTAGGCCTGGCGCAGCGCGGCGAGGGTGTCGGCCTCCGGGGCCGCCCACAGCCCGCGGTCCACGGCCTCCAGCAGCCGCTCGCTCATGCTGTGCAGCGCCCACGGGTTGCTCTCGGCGAGGAACTTCCGGTTCGTCTCGTCGAGCACGTAGGCCTGGGTGACGGCCTCGTACATCCAGTCGGCCACCACCCCGGTGGTCGCGTCGTAGCCGAACAGG
>JBBSUN010000050.1:0-22580 GCA_038234335.1 Mycobacteriales bacterium | reverse complement strand
CCACGACCACGGGGTCGTGGTCCCGGTGGCGGTGAACGTCTCCGCGGTGCAGCTCACCAGGAGCGCGTTCACCTCCGATGTCCTCTCGGCGTTGGAGATGGCCGGGGTTCCGTCGCACGCGCTGACCTTGGAGCTCACCGAGTCGGTCCTGCTCGACAGCGGATCGGCGGGCATGGAGCAGCTGCTGGTGCTGCGCGACCACGGCGTCCACCTCGCCATCGACGACTTCGGCACCGGCTACGCGTCCCTGGTCTACCTGCGGGACCTGCCCGCCACCACCGTGAAGATCGACCGCTCCTTCGTCGAGGGCATCCCCGACGACGGTGCTGCGATGGCGATCGTTGCCGGCGTGATCGGGTTGGCTCGCAGCTTCGGCATGGCGTGCATCGCCGAGGGCATCGAGACCGACACCCAGCGGGCGTACCTGAGCGCCTACGGGGTCCTCGGGCAGGGGTTCCTGCTCGCCCGACCCACCGACGGGGCGACGGTCAGCCGACTCATCGCCCAGCACGGCGCGCAGCCCGCGGGGGCCCCACGGGACACCCTGTCGTTGGCTGAGGCCCGTGACGCGGCCGGGACCCGTCGGGACCGGGCGGGGACCGAGCGCGACGACGCCGGGGACGAGCGTGACGACGTCGGTGACCGCCGCGATCTCGTCGGTGACCAGCGAGACCGCCTCGCCGACCGCCGCGACCAGGCCGGGGACCGCCGCGACCAGGCCGCCGACCGCCGCGACGACCTCGCCGACACCCGGGACCGGGCCGGCACCCGACGCGACAAGGCGGCGACCCGCCGCGACCACCACGACGAGCTGACGCAGCACGAACCCACCCCGGACGCAGCAGCCACCGTCGTGCGCCTCACCGCCGCCCGCCGCGCCGCCGCCTCCGACCGTGAACGCGCGATGTACGACCGCGAGGTCGGTGCCAGCGAACGGGCCAGCGCCCGCCGTGACCGCATCACCTCGATGACCGACCGCGGAGCCGGGGCCAGCGAGCGCGTGCAGGCTGAGCTGGACCGGAGCACCTCCTCAGCAGACCGCGAGCAGGGCGCCGGCGAGCGGGCCCGGGCCGAGGACGACCGCAGCACCTCCCAGGCCGACCGCGGTGCCGCGGCCCGCGACCGGGAGCACTCCACCCTCGACCCGCTCACCGGGGCGCACACCCGCGGGGCGGGCCTCGTGGAGCTCGCCCGCGAGATCGCCCGCGCCGAGCGAACCGGCCAGGCCCTGGTCCTGGCCTACGTCGACGTCGACAAGCTCAAGGTCGTCAACGACTCCGCCGGGCACGCCGCCGGCGACGACCTGCTGCGCGCCGTCGCCCACGCCCTCACCGCCCGGCTGCGCTCCTACGACCTCGTCATCCGCTACGGCGGTGACGAGTTCCTCTGCGCGGTCACCGGCCTCAGCCTCCACGACACCGAAGCCCGCCTCGTCGAGGCCAACGCTGCGCTGGCCGCCCTGACCACCCCCGCCTCGTTCTCCGCCGGCCTGACCACGCTGAACCCAGGAGACACCCTGGACAGTCTCATCGCCCGCGCAGACGCCGCCCTCTACCTCCAGCGCGAACAAGGTGCGTGACCATCACCATGCCCCGCTCGTGGGCCACGCGACTGACCGACCAGTCTGCTGCCTTCGGGAACCACCTCCCCGCGATCGGCAACTTCCCACGGAACCAGGCTGCGCAAGCAGGACGAGGGCCGGGTTCGCGGGGCTTGAGGAGCGCACCTCGACCCGACGGGGGGCCGGAGTAGACGCCGCACACGGCTGGCGACCTCCGTCCAATGCCACGACGTGGGACGTGAGGCAGGCTCGGAACGGGGTCTCGAGCTGACCAGAGCGACGTTCTCGCTGATCAGAGGCGTGCGTGCAGCGAGGGGATGGCGTTTTTCTGCGCTGATGAGCCAGAGCCCAAGCCGGCGCCGTGACCTGCGACGACGCCGTACCTACAACACCTCACCGCGAAGTGCCTGACGATTCAGGCCCGTTGTTGGTGACGAAGGCCTCGACCTCGGCGTGAGCGTGGACCTTGGCGGGTGGGATCGGGCCGTGGGCCAGGTGCGGCGCCGGTGGTGCGGGCGCTGCTGGGGATGACGGCACCCACCGGGGCGCGGGCCACCTCGTCGTGGTCCAACCCGAGGGCGAGCTCCGAGGTGCTTCTGCCCTCATGTCGGCGTTGCGGCTCCTGGCGTGGTGCTGCGGACGAGGTGGGGGGTCAGGCGGATGAGCACGAGCATGGCGAGGAGCTCGACGAGGGTCTGGGTGACGACCACGACCGAGGTGATCTCGAACCCGGGGGGCAGGGCCAGCGCGAGGGGCAGAACGACGAGGCTGTTGCGGGTGACCCCGCTGAACACCACCGCCCGACCGCCGGCGGCGTCGAGGCCACCGAACCGCGTCGCCACCACCCCGGCACCGACCATGACGACGGCGAAGAGGGCGAAGACGGGGACCACCCGGGCGACCGTGCTCAGCGCGCCGCCCACCGCGGGGACCTGGGAGGCGACGACGACCAGCAGGGTGGCGGCCAGCAGCGGCACCATCAGCGCGGTCATGACCTCGGTGACGACGACCCCGACACGGTGGCGGTGCGCGAGCAGCTCGGTGACCAGGGCGAGCAGCAAGGGGATCGCGATGAGCACGACGAACGCCCGCACGAAGGGCCCGGGGTCCACCACGTCAGCGACCTCGGGGCCGACGAGCAGCAGCAGGTACAGCGGCAGGAGGAGGAGCTGGGTGAGCATGAGCAGCGGGGCGGCGGCGAGCAGGCGGTGCGACGCACCACCGGCCAGGCCGGAGAAGACGATGACGTAGTCGACGCACGGGGTCAGCAGCACCAGCAGCACGCCCAGCAGCACCGCCTGCCCGGCGGGTACCAGCGTGGTCAGGGCCCAGACCACCAGCGGTGCGACCACGAAGTTCACGCCCAGCAGCACCGCCAGGAACCGGGTGTCGCGGAAGGCCCGGGCGAGGGCGGTGAACGGCACCTGCAGGAACGTCGCGAACAGCAGCGCCGCGAGCACCGGCTCGATGGCGCGCTCCATCCCCGGCGCGGCGCCCGGGGCGGCGAGACCCAGCGCGCCGCCGCCGGCCAGCGCCAGCAGGTACACCCCGATCTGGTGCCGGTCGGCCCACCCCACCAGCGCGCTGCCGACGCGGTGAGCGGCCGCTGTCGCTCCCCCCGCCGCCGCGGACCTACGCGTCGGACTCAGCCGTGATGAACCACGTCCCGGGCTCCGCCAGCGCCAGCGCCTCCTGCGGACCCATGGATCCCTTCGCGTAGGGGATGACGTCCGGGCGGTGGTCGAGCAGCGGCTGCGCCACCTCCCACACGTGCTCGAGGCCATCGGGCCGGGTGAACAGCGACCGGTCCCCGGTCAGCACGTCGTGCAGCAGACGGGCGTAGGGCGGCAGCGCCTCCCCGCCCTCCACGTCGGCCAGGTCCAGGGTGGTGGGGGCCACGGTGAGCCCGAGCCCGGGGCCGGGGTCCTTCACGACCATCGACAGCGCGATCGCCCCGTCGCCGGCGAGGGAGAACCGCAGTGCGCCTGCCGCGGCCGGCACGTCCCGCAGCGGACCGTCGGTGTCCTTGAGGACCAGGCTCACCGTCTGTGCGCCCGCCCCGAGCTCCTTGCCCGTGCGGAGCAGGAACGGCACGCCACGCCAGCGGTCGGTGTCCACCCAGAGCCGGGCGGCGACGAACGTGTCCATCGTGGAGCCCTCCGCGACGCCCTCGATCTCGGTGTAGCCCTCGAACTGGCCGAGCACCACCTCGCTCGGGTCCAGGGGTCGGAAGGAGGCGATGACCTCCTCGCGGGCGGACTGCAGGTCCTCCGCGCCGAGGCTCGCCGGCGGCTCCATCGCGACCTCGGCGGCCACCTGGAACAGGTGCGTGACCAGCATGTCCAGCACGGCGCCGGTCTCGTCGTAGAACTCGGCGCGGTCGGCGATGCCGAGGGTCTCCGGGACGTCGATCTGCACCTGGGCGACGTGGTCGTTGTTCCACATCCCGTTGACCAGCGAGTTCGCGAAGCGCACGACGTGCAGGTCCTGCGTCGCCTCCTTCCCGAGGAAGTGGTCGATCCGGTACACCTGCTGCTCGTCGAGCACCTCGTGCACGGCCTGGTCCAGCTCGCGGAAGCCGTCCGGCGAGGTGCCGAAGGGCTTCTCGTAGACGACGCGGGCACCCTCGTCGAGACCGTGGGCACCGATCGCGCGGGTGTAGTCGGTGAAGGTGCTGGGCGGCAGGGCGATGTAGTGGACCAGCTGGTAGTCCTCCGCCCCGTCCCCGTCCCCGTCCTGACCAGCACCGTTCCGCAGCTCCTCGACGACGTCCACGAGCTGGCCCGGGTCGTCCGGGGTGAAGCCCTTGCCGGCGAAGCGCAGGCGCGTGCGGAAGGTGTCCCACGGGCCGGAGGCGGTGCCGGGACCGAACTTCTCGAGACTCTCCGACACCCGGTCCACGAAGTCCTCGTCGGTGTCGTCACCCCGGCCGTTGCCGACGAGCCACCAGTCCTCGGGGAGCAGCCCCGCGGTGGCCAGCGCGTAGAACGCCGGCAGCACCATGCGCTTGGCGAGATCGCCGGTGGCGCCGTAGAGCACGAAGATCGTCGGTCCGGGTTTGGTTGCGTCAGCCACGCACCCAGCCTGCCACCTCGGACCCCGGATGCCACCGGCCTCGTCCAGACTGGGCGGGTGAACCCCGCTGACGTGGTCGTCGAGAGCCTGCCGGTGCGCCTGGGCCAGCTGTTGCAGCTGGCCAACCTGGTCGAGTCCGGGGCGGAGGCCAAGGACGTGGTCGCCGACGGCCTGGTGACGGTGGACGGCGAGGTCGACACCCGGCGCGGACGGCAGCTGCGGGGCGGTGAGGTCGTGGCCGTCCAGGGGGCGGCGGCGGTGCGGGTGGTCGGTCGGGGCAGCACCGGCTGAGCCGGGTCGGGATGGTCGGGGCGGGAATGGTTCGCCGTGCTCACGGGCTGTACCGGGCAAGCGCGTGCTCGAGACACCGGGCGCGCCGACGAGCAGCAACGCACGAGAGGACCCCACGTGAGCACCGTTCCCACCATCACCCTGAACAACGGCGTCACCATCCCCCAGCTCGGCTTCGGCGTGTTCCAGATCGAGCCGGAGAACACCAAGCAGGCCGTGCTCGACGCCCTGGAGATCGGCTACCGCCACATCGACACCGCCCAGATGTACGGCAACGAGGCCGAGGTCGGCGAGGCCGTGGCCGCCTCCGGGATCCCGCGCGACGAGATCTTCGTGACCTCCAAGCTGAACAACGGCTTCCACGACCCCGCGGACGCCGCCAAGGCGATCGACGAGAGCCTGGAGAAGCTGGGCTTCGAGACCCTCGACCTCTTCCTCATCCACTGGCCGATGCCGGCCGTGGGGGACTACCTGGAGACCTGGAAGGCGTTGGAGCGGATGGCGTCGGAGGGCAAGTCCCGGGCCATCGGCGTCTCCAACTTCAGCACCGCGCACCTGCAGCGCCTGGCCGAGGCGGGCACCACCACGCCGGCCGTGAACCAGGTCGAGGTCCACCCGTACTTCGTCCAGGACGAGATCCGCGCGTACGGCGCCGAGCACGGCATCGCCATCGAGGCGTGGTCGCCCATCGCGCAGGGCAAGGTCCTCGACGACGCCGCCCTCGGGGCCGTCGCCGAGGCCACCGGCAAGTCCACGGCGCAGGTGACCCTGCGCTGGCACGTCCAGCGCGGCGACATCATCTTCCCGAAGTCGGTGACGAAGGAGCGGGTCCAGGAGAACTTCGACATCTTCGACTTCGAGCTCACCGCGAACCAGATGGACGAGGTCAGCGGCCTCGACCAGGGTGCCGACGGGCGCCAGGGCCCGGACCCGGACGAGATGAACATGATCCCCAGCTGATCAGGCCCGGGCTCCTGGACGTACAGCGAGGTCCGCCCCGCCGCCGCCTCGCGGCCGCGCGTCAGGCCCGGTAGAGGTCCACCGTCTCGGTGACCACGGCGGCCGCGTCCCGGGCGAGGTCGTCACCGAGGTCCTGATCGGCCCACGCCTGGCGGAGGGCGTCGGCGAGCGCGGGCCCGCGCAGGCCCCGGGTGCGCAGCAGGTCCCACCCGGCGCTGGTCAGCCGGACCGAGCGGGTGTGGTCCAGCCCAGGGTGCAGGGAGCGCAGCGCGGTGGCCGCCCAGTCGGCGTCGAACGTGCCCCCGGGCGGCCCGAACACCCGCTCGCCGGAGCTGTAGCGCTGGTGCTCCGGCTCCGCGGGCTTCGTCGGGCGGGTAGGGATGTCAGTCACGCAGGTCCGAGCCGGGCAGGGCGCCCAGCCCGGCGAACGCGTCGCGGAACGGGGCGAGCTCGCCCTGCACGACGTAGGACTGCAGCTGCGACTCCGAGCGGCGGGTCATGATCGCGCGGGTGAGGTCGAAGTCAGAGCCGGCCAGCACGAGGGCCGGCTCACCCTCCCCGGCGGTGTGGCTCCAGCTCTCGCCGCGCAGCTCGACGGCGCCGGCGCCGATCTTCTCCACGGCCGCGTCGAACATCCCGGAGAACGTGTCGCGGATCGCGGCCAGGCCCTCGGAGTCGCGGGCACCGGACTGCCCGAGGGCACCCCGCAGGTCCTGCTCGTGGATGATCACGTCACCCAGCGGGGAGGGGTCGTTCGCCCGCATCCACGCGCTCGTCGCCTCGGTGACCCCGCGCCACTCGGCCACCAGGGCAGCGACGTCGGCGTCGGAGCGGCTGTCCACGTGACCCTGGGTCCAGGTGTCGGAGAGGTTGCCGTCCGCGGTGCCGGCGACGGTGTCGACGTCCACGCCGATCATGTGCGACAGGAGCTCGCGCACGGTCCAGTCCGGGGTGGCCGGGACCTGCTGGTTCGCCTGCTCGGTGCTCAGCGGCGCGACGAGATCGATCACGCGCTGCTGGGCCTGGGTCCACTGCTCGACTGCATCCATGCGCACCAGTGTGCTGGTCGTGCCGGGTGAAGCAAACTCGGGAGGGCACGACGGACGGACGGGGCCGCCCGGCGTGCCCGTACCACCGTCAGCCCTGCACGCCCCCTCCGGCGCGCTCGGCGTTGGCGACGATCGCGTCGTGGAGCCACTGCGCCAGGCCGGGCGCCTGCGCGTCGTGGTGCGTCCGGAAGCGCCCGTCGCTGACGTACATCCCGGCGACCGACACCTGCATGGCGTGGTTGCAGTCGTAGTGCGCCGCGATCTGCGCCCGGTGCCGCTCGGCCAGCGCGTCTGCGGCCTCGGAGCCCGGGGCCACGCCGGCACGCAGGGCCGCCGCCAGGTCGGCCTCGAGCGCGTCGGTCTCGTCCTTGATCCGCTGCCAGTCGGCCTTGCTGAACGTCGCGGCGCGGGCCTGGCTCTGCGCCCAGGCCGCGGTGTCACCCCAGCGTTGCTCCGCCTCCTCGGCGTAGCAGGGCCAGCGGTCCCCGAAGATCTCCGCCTGCTCCTCCGGCGTCAGTGCTGTTCCCACCGCGTGTGCCTCCATCATCTTGTCCACGGCGGCGACCATCTGGTGCAAGCGGTCGATCCGCTCGTCGAGGAGCACGCGCTGGCGGCGCAGGTGCGCCGGCGCGTCGACGTCGCGGTCGTCGAGGAGGGTCGCGATCTCCTCGAGGGTGAAGCCGAGCTCGCGGTACAGCAGCACCCGGTGCAGACGCTCGACGTCGGCGCCGGAGTAGCTGCGGTAGCCCGCGGGTGTGCGGCTGCTGGGCACGACCAGGCCGATCGCGTCGTAGTGGTGCAGCGCGCGCACGCTCACCCCGACGATCCGACTGACCTGGCCCACCGTCCTGCTTCCGCTCACACCGCCCACGGTGCTGCCTGTCGCTGGGTGAGGGTCAAGGGTCGACGTCCTCCGGTGGTGCCGTCCTCGGGTGGTGCTGTGAACGAAACCTCGCCGCCCAGGTCCAGGAATCACGCACGAGCGAGCGCCTTGAGCACGGCCCGCTCCTGCACCGCGGTCAGCCCGGCCCGGCGCTCGCGGTCCAGGCCGAGGGTGCGCTCGTGCTCCAGGGCGCGCGCTGCCGTCTCGGCCAGCGGGCGCACGTCCAGCCCGTGCGCGAGCGCCGCGCTGACGTCGCGCGAGCCGAAGCCCGCCATCTCCGGCTGCGGCGCCCACAGCGGCAGCGAGCGGGGACCGGTCCAGGGCTGGACCCCGGCGCGGGCCAGCACGTCCTGGCCCACGGGGACGAGATCGGCATCCGCCCCGCCGCTCTCGGCGAGCACCTCGCCCAGCGGCCGGGACGGCGCGAGGGCGTCGAAGGTGCCGGTGAGGCGGTGCTCGGCGGCGGTGACGATCCACGCGGCCACGTCGTCGACGTCGATGAGCTGGGTCGGGGCGTCGAGGGTGTCCGGGACGACGACAGGACCTCTCCGGGTGAACCGGGCCGGCCAGTACCCGTAGCGGTCGGAGACGTCGCCCGGCCCGACGACGAGCCCCGGCCGCACCACGAACGCCTTCTCGCCCACCGCCTCCAGCACCGCGTCCTCCGCGCTGCGCTTGCCGCGGGCGTAGCGCTGGGCGTCGGGGGTGTCCGGCGCCAGCGGCGGGACCCGCTCCGCGGTGGCGTCGAGGCCGGGGGTGGCGGCGTCGGCGTAGACGGAGACCGACGAGACGTAGGTCCAGTGCTTGGCGCCGGTCGCCAGCACCGCCAGCGCCTCCCGCACCCAGCGCGGCTCCCGGGTGGCCACGTCGACCACCGCGTCGACCCGCTTGCCGGCGAGCAGCCCGATGCCGTCGGAGGGGTCGTCGTCGCGGTCGAGGTAGACGTCCTTCGCGCCCGCGGGGGCCAGCCCCGAGCGGCCCCGGTGCGCACAGACCACGGTGTGCCCGCGACGCAGGGCGGCCGAGGCGACCGCGTGGGAGAGGAATACGGTCCCGCCGAGCACCAGCACCTTCATGGCGTCCACGGTATGGCGTCCACGGTCCCTCGACACCCCCGCCCCTGGAACACCCGCGCCCCCGTTCGCGCTGTACCGGGCAAGCAACCACGACAACACCCAGGAGGAACCCGTGCGCGTCGTCATCGCCGGAGGACACGGCCAGATCGCCCAGCTGCTCATCAAGGCCCTCGCCGCCCAGGGTGACACCGGGGTCGGGCTGGTCCGCAAGGAAGAGCACGTCGCCGAGCTCGAGGCCATCGGCGGTGAGGCCGTGGTCGTGGACCTCGAGACGGCCACCCCGGTGGAGCTGCAGGAGGTGCTGACCGGCGCCGACGCCGTGGTCTTCGCGGCGGGATCCGGTGGCGGCGACGCCGCGCGCACCGACGCCGTGGACCGAGGCGCTGCCGAGCTCACCGCTCGGGCCACCGAGCTCGCGGGGGTGCGCCGCTACGTGCAGGTCAGCTCGTTCGGGGCGGGCGAGGAGATCCCCGAGGACACCCCGGAGGGCTTCGTCGTCTACCTGCAGGCCAAGACGGCCGCCGAGCAGGACCTCATGTCCCGCGGCGGCCTGGACTGGACGATCCTGCGTCCGGGCGGGCTCACCGACGACGACGCCACCGGCCTGGTCGCGCTGAGTGAGCCGCCGCTGGCGCGTGGCGACGTGCCCCGCGGCGACGTCGCCCACGTGCTGCTGGCCCTGCTGAAGAACCCGGGCACCGCCGGCAAGGTCCTCATGCTGACCTCCGGCGCCACCGAGCTGCCCGACGCGGTCGCCGCCCACGCGGGCTGACCGACGCCCCGGCCGCGAGAAGGCCCGGGTCCCGAGGACCACCTCGAGGCCCGGGCCGCTGCCGTGGTTGTGGTCAGCCCGTCGGGGCGGACCGCCCGCCCCGCAGGGCCAGGGCGGCCCCGGCTCCGACGAGCGCGACCGCCCCGACGACCACGACCCACACCGGGAAGCCACCCCCGGTGCTGCCGGTGCCGGGGGCAGCGGTGTCCGCGGCGCGACCCGGGGTGCCGGTGCCCGCCTCGGTGAGGGTAAAGGTGCGCGTCCCCGAGACCGGGTGGCTGTCGGCCGAGACCACCCGGTACGCGATGGTGTAGCTGCCCGCCGGGCCGAGCGGCGTGACGCCGACGGAGACCGTCGCCCCGTCGACGCTCGTGTCGTCGTGCGACCACAGGTTCCCGTCGGGCCCGACCACCGTCACGGTGTCGAAGCCCTCCTGGATGGCCTCGCTGAACGTGAGGGTCACCGAGGTGGGGCCCGTGGCGAGCTGGGCGCCGTCGGCGGGGTCGGACCCGGCCAGGAAGGCGTGGGCCGACGCGGCCGGTGCGGCGAGCAGGCCCACCAGCAGGAGTCCCGTGACCAGCCCGACGAGCTGCTGCAGCCGGGTGCGCGCCGCGCTCACCGGTCGGCCCTGCGGCTGCGCACGGCGGCGCCGCCCCGAGGCTGAGGCCCAGCGCCCCGTCGTCCCCCGGGACTGCCCTGCACCGCCCCGGAGCGGCACGACCGGACGGAGCGGTGCCCTGCCGCGGGGAGGTGGACGGCACCGGTCGCTCGGTGCCGAACCCGGCTCAGCGCACCCCGAGGTGAGCGAGCAGCTCGGCGTCGATCTTGTCCAGGTCGGAGCCGATCGCGTGGTGGGCTGCCTTGCGGCGCGGGGTGGGCATGCGCTCCGCGGCGTGCACCGCCGTCGAGAGCTCGCCGAGGCGGGTGACGACCTCGTCGCGGTAGCCCTGCTCGGTCGGCTTCTCGGCCACGAGCTCGTCGAGGGCGTCCTCGACCCCGGCGATGCGTGCGCTCAGTGCGGCCCCGTGACCGGTGAACTCACCGAGCTGCTCGACGGCGACACCGAGCTTGCGGGCGCGGGCGGCATCGAGGCGGCCGCGGACCTCGGTGGCGACCTTGTACCCGATCGGGGCCAGCGCCGGCCCGAGCACGGTGGCCAGGCCCAGGTAGTTGCGCACGGACGCCTTGTTCGACTTCCGGCGCGCCTTGGCGGACTTCTTCACCTGCTTGGCGGTGAGCTCGCGGGCGCGCTCGGTGGTGGCCTCGGCCTTCGCGGCCGCCTTCGTGGCCACCGTCCCGCCGGCCTGCTTCGCCTCGGTCCGGGCGGTCCTGGCCGCGTCCTTGGCGGCGTCCTTGACAGAGGAGCGGGTCTGCTTGGCCCGGAACTTCTTCTCGGCCGCGGCCTGGGCCTCGAGCTGCTTGGTGTGCGCCTTGCGCAGCGCTCGGCGCGAGGTGCGGGTGGCGCGCTTGCGGAACAGGGCCATGATCGGCGAGGCCTCCTGGTCGTGGTCGGTCGGTCACACCCTAGGTGAGCCCCTACAGTTCGACGGCGTGGAGGGCGGCGCGGGGGGTGGACCGGAGCACGGTGCGGAGCCCGGCGCGGCCCCGTGGGTGCCGCTGCTGGACGCGCGCGCGCTGAGCGGCTGCCGTCACCGCGTCGCGCTGGACCACGCCCCGGGGGCGCAGCGGCCGGACGGGGTGGTCGACGCCGGGGTGCTCCAGCGCCAGGAGGCGGCCGCCGAGGCCCGGGCGCGCGTGCGGACCGGGCTCCGGGCGGCCGCGCAGGCGCGGGGGCAGCGCTGGGTGGACGTGCCGCGGGGGACGACCGCGGAGCGGGTGGCCTCGACCCTGGCCGCGCTGGCCTCGGACGCCGACCGGGTGTGGGGTGCGCTGCTGCCGGCGGACCGGGTGGCCGGACGGCGGGGCTCGGTGGAGCTGCTGCTGCGCACCGACGCGGGATGGGTTCCCGTGCTGGTCACCAACCACCGGGTCAGCGACGCGGGTGCGGGTGCGGTCACCACGGGCCTCGACCGCTGGGCGCCCGTCGTCGACGACACGCGCACCGCGCGACGGCACCCCCGCGACCAGCTGCGCCTGGCCCACGTCCACCGGCTGCTCGCCCACGCCGGGTTCGCCGGGCCGGAGGTGGGCGGCGTGGTCGGCCTCGACGCCGACTGCGCGGTGGTGCACGACCTGGCCGCACCGACGTGGCCCGGGGACGACGCGCCGCGCAGCTCCCTGGCCGAGGCCGACGCGCGCCTGGCCGACCGCCTGGCCGTGGCCACCGGGGCGGTGCAGACCCGCCCGGTGCGCGTCGGGGAGTGCCGCACCTGCGCGTGGTGGGAGCGCTGCGCCCCCGAGCTGGCCGCCGCGCACGACGTGTCGCTGGTGGTCCGGGGCGCCCAGGTGGAGGTGCTCGCCGCGGTGGGGGTGCGCACCGTGGACGCGCTGGCCGAGTGGGCGGGTCCCGCGCCGTCGGCCTGGCGGGGCAGCTCGTTCGCCGACGCCGTCGTCCTGGCCCGGGCGTGGCTGCTCCAGGCGCCCCTGGTGCGCCGCGGCGAGGTGCGGGTGCGCCGGGCCGACGTCGAGGTCGACGTGGACATGGAGAGCTTCCTCGAGGACGGTGCCTACCTGTGGGGCACGCTCCGCACCGAGCGCGGTGTCACCCAGGGCTACCGGCCCTTCGTCACCTGGGAGCCGCTGCCGTGCGCCGACGAGGGCCGCTCGTTCGCGGAGTTCTGGGTGTGGCTGCAGTCCGTCCGCGACGAGGCGCACGCGCGGGGTCGCACCTTCGCGGCGTACTGCTACTCGGAGGCGGCCGAGAACCGCTGGATGCTCGGCTCGGCGCTCCGCTTCGCCGGGGCGCCCGGGGTGCCGACGGTCGAGGCCGTGCAGGCGTTCATCGACAGCGACGACTGGGTGGACGTCTACGCCACCGTCGCCCGCGACTTCCTGTGCCCGTCCGGGCGCGGGCTGAAGAAGGTGGCCCCGGTCGCCGGGTTCACCTGGGCCGACCCGGAGGCCGGCGGCGAGGCGTCGATGGGCTGGTACCGCCGTGCCGTGGGCCTGGACGGTGCCGTCGACCTCACCCAGCGGACGCGGCTGCTGCAGTACAACGCCGACGACGTGATGGCCACCAAGGTGCTGCGGGAGTGGATGACCAGCGAGCGGGTGCTCGACGTGCCGCTGGCCGCGGACCTGGCGGGACGGACGCCCGGCCGGGAACCTTGACCGCCCCGTCGAGCGTTGGCACGGTGACAGGGAACCATCCCGAGCAAGAGGAGCGAGTGACATGGGCGTCAGCCTGAGCAAGGGCGGCAACGTCAGCCTGACCAAGGAGGCCGGTGCGGCGGGTCTCGACAACGTGACCGTCGGTCTGGGCTGGGACGTGCGCTCCACCACCGGCACGGACTTCGACCTCGACGCCACCGCGATCGCGTGCGGCGCCGACGGCAAGGTCCTCAGCGACAAGCACTTCATCTTCTTCAACAACCTGGCGCTGGCCGACGGCACCATCGAGCACACCGGGGACAACCTCACCGGTGAGGGCGAGGGCGACGACGAGGCGATCAAGATCAACCTGGGCGCGATGGCGCCGGAGGTCGACAAGATCGTCTTCCCGGTCTCCATCTACGAGGGCGACACCCGCAGCCAGAGCTTCGGCCAGGTCCGCAACGCGTTCATCCGCGTCGTCAACGCGGCCGGTGGCACCGAGCTGGCCCGGTACGACCTCTCCGAGGACGCCTCCACCGAGACCGCCATGGTCTTCGGCGAGGTCTACCGCAGCAGTGGCGAGTGGAAGTTCCGCGCCGTCGGCCAGGGCTACGCCTCCGGCCTCAAGGGCATCGCCCAGGACTACGGCGTCAACGTCTGACCCTGCGTCACCGGTCGACGTCACCGCTGGACGTCACCGTTCGACGTCACCGTTCGACGTCACCGTTCGACGTCAGCACCACCCGACGGGCCCCGGACCGCGAGCTCCACGCTCGAGGTCCCGGGTCCGTCGTGCGCTTCCCGGCGCGCCCCACTCAGCCGCGCGCCCGCGGTGCCGGACGGTCCTCCCGCAGGTGGGCGGGCGCGAGCCACCGGACGAGGTGGAAGCCGACCAGGGTGACGATCGTGCCGGCGGCGATCCCGGAGACGGAGAACGTGTCGGTGACCTGGATGGACAGGTTGCCGATGCCCGCGATGAGCCCGGCGGCGAGCGGCACCAGGTTGACCGGGTTGCCGAAGTCGACCCGGTTCTGCACCCAGATCTTGGCCCCCAGCAGCCCGACCATCCCGTAGAGCACCAGGGTGATCCCGCCGAGCACCCCGCCCGGGGTGGCCGCGACGACGGCGCCGAACTTGGGACAGAAGCCGAACAGGATCGCCACCGCGGCGGCGATGTAGTACGCCAGCGTGGAGTAGATCCGGGTCGCGGCCATGACCCCGATGTTCTCGGCGTAGGTCGTCGTCGGCGCACCGCCCACGAGCGACGCCACCACGGTGCCCACGCCGTCCCCGACGAAGGCGCGTCCCAGGTAGGGGTCGAGGTCCGCCTCGGTCATCTCCGCCACCGCCTTGACGTGCCCGGCGTTCTCGGCGATGAGCGCGATCACCGAGGGCAGCACGAGCAGGATCGCCGTGGCCCCGAACACCGGCAGGTGCGGGCCGGTGAGCTCGCCGAACGTGGGGCTGGTGATGGTCCCCGGCAGCCCGACCCACGCGGCCGAGGCGACGCCGGAGAAGTCGAGCCGGTCGACGAGCACGCCCTGCGCGTCGGGCACCTGGTTGACCTGGTCGGCGATGTAGGAGAGCGCGTACCCGAACACGAGCCCGAGGAAGATCGCGATCCGGCTGACGAAGCCGCGGGCGATCACCGAGACGGCGATGACGAACGCCGCGACGGCCAGACCGATCCACTGCCCCTGGGGGAAGTAGGTCGTCGTCGCCACGGTGGCGAGGTTGAAGCCGATGAGCATGACGACGGCCCCGGTGACCACCGGCGGCAGGACGGCGTCGACCAGGTGGACCCCACCCAGGTGCACGACGACGCCGACGACGACGAGCACCAGACCGGCCACGAGGATCGCCCCGGTGACCTGCGCGGAGTCCCCGCCCTGCGCACGGATCGCGGCGACCCCGGCCACGAACGACGCCGAGGTGCCCACGTAGCTGGGGATCCGGTTGCGGACGATGAGCAGGAACAGCACCGTCGCGACACCGGACATGAGCACGGCCAGGTTCGGGTTCAGGCCCATGATGGCGGGGAAGACGAACGTGGCCCCGAACATGGCGACGACGTGCTGCGCCCCGAGCCCGAGCATCCGCGGGGTGGAGAGCCGCTCGTCGGGCCGCACGACCTCCCCGGGCGGTGGGGTCTTCCCGTCGTGGACCAGGGTCCAGCCGAACATGCTCATGGGGTCTCCCGGACGGCTCGTGGGGACAGCGGGTGGGGCGCGTCAGAGGCCTGTGTACACAGCCGGTGTTGCCGTCGTGTCACGGGCTCCGGGTGCGCTTCCGGCCGGACCTCCCTAGCGTCGGACGAATCGGGCACGACCTCGTCCGAGCTCGCCCACCTGGAGGTACGCATGTCCCGCACCGCCCGCACGCTCCCCGCGATCGCCGCCGCCGCCGCCGCCGCGCTCGTCCTGGTCACGGCCGCGCCCGCCACCGCGCACCCCGGAGCCGGCCAGCCCGGCCCCGGTCGCGCCGGGGTCGTCGAGACCATCCCGCTGCCCGACCGCTCCTCTCCCGAGGGCATCGCCGGGGGTACCGGGTCCACCTTCTACGCCGGCTCGCGCGCCGACGGCTCCATCGTCCGTGGAAACCTCCGCACGGGCACCACCGCGCCGTTCGTCGCCGGCCGCACCGGGGCGGTCGCCGTGGGCATGCAGCTCGACCAGCGCACCGGGCTGCTCTGGGTGGCCGGCGGCGGCACCGGCACCGTCACCGCCTACGACGGCCGCACCGGGGCGGTCCGCGCCGCCTACACCGCGCCCGCCGCCGCGAACGGCCGCTTCCTCAACGACGTGGAGGTGACCGCGGACGGGGTGTTCGTCACCGACTCGCTCAACGCCGAGCTCGTCGTCGTCCGCACCCCCTCGAAGCAGGCGCTGCCGAGCGGGGTGGAGCTGCTGCCGCTCACGGGGGACTTCGTCCAGCAGGACGGCTTCACCGCCAACGGCATCCGGGAGCTGCCGGGCGGGGACCTGCTCGTGGTGGCCCAGGGCGCGCTGCAGCGGATCGACCCGCGCACCGGCGTGGCCACCCGGCTCGTCCAGACCGGGGGCGAGGCGCTGACCGGTGGCGACGGCCTCGAGCGGCGCGGCAACACCCTGTACGTGGTCTACGGCTTCGGCCGCGACTCGGTTGCCGAGGTCCGCCTGCAGCACGGGGCGCGCTCGTTCTCGGTGACCGGTGAGCTCACCGACGCCGACCTGGACCGTCCCACCACCGCCACCCTGCAGGGCGGTGCGCTGTTCGCGGTGAACGGCAAGTTCACCGACCCGACCGCCACCACGTTCGAGGTCGTGCGGGTGGCCCTGCGCTGACGCCGCCTCGGGGGTGCGGTCCGCACCGTGCCCCCGTGCTCACCAGATGCGGGCCTGCTCCATGAGGTAGTGGTCGTGGGCGGAGACCAGCAGGCCGCCGGCGAGGGCGTCGTCCAGCTCGGCGAAGGAGAGGGTGCCGCCGTGGCTGAGGTAGCCCAGCCACAGGGTCCACGGGGTGGTGCCCGTGCGGCGCAGCTCGGCCCCGAGACCGGTCACGGAGATGGTGCCGATCGTCGGGTGGGCGAGCGAGCTGTCAAGTGTCACGATCAAGATGGTCGGCGTCACACGTGTCGAACTTGACACGGGCGTGTGACGAGGTGGTGACGTGTGCACGTCGACGGCGGACCGGCGGGAGCAGGCATGCTCGACGACGTGCCCAGCCTCCCGCGATACGGTCCCGCCGCCCGGTGCTACGACGTGCTCTCCGGGGAGCGCGCGGTCTACCGGGCCGGGCGTGAGGCCGGCGTCGCCGCGCTGGGGCTGCGGCCCGGGCAGACGGTGCTCGACCTGGGTTGCGGGACCGGGCTGACGCTGCCGCTGCTGGTCGACGCGGTCGGACCGACGGGTGCGGTGCTCGGCGTCGACGCCAGCGCGGCGATGCTCGCGCAGGCCCGGGTGCGCGTCGCCGAGCACCGGTGGACCAACGTCCGCCTCGAGCAGGGCGTCCTGGGCGGGGCCGAGCCGGTGGTGACCGAGCCCGCGGACGCCGCTGTGCTCGCCTACTCGCTGTCCATCGTGGACGACTGGGTGCTGGCGTGGGAGCGCGTGCTCGCCCGGGTGCGTCCCGGCGGGCGGGTCCTCGTGCTCGACACGACGTGGCCGACCGGGAGCGCCCGGCTCCTCAGCCCGCTCGCGTGGCTCGCCTTCACCCTCGGCGGGGTCGACCCGGAGCGCCGCCCCTGGCGCCTCGCCGAGCGTGACCTCGACGACCCGCGCCACCAGGTGCTCAAGGGTGGCCACGTGCACGCGGTGACCGGGACGCGACCGTGAGCGCACGGGACGGGGACCAGACGTGGGACCTCGTCGTGGTCGGGGGTGGGACCGCCGGGATCGTCGCGGCCAGGACCGCGGCACGGTTCGGCGCGAGCGTGCTGCTGGTGGAGCGGGCGCGCACGGGCGGGGACTGCCTGTGGACCGGCTGCGTGCCCAGCAAGGCGCTGCTCGCGGCTGCCCATGCCGCGGCCTCGGCCCGGGCCTCGGCCGCGCTGGGGGTGACGACACGGGTGCGGGTCGACGGGGCGGCCGTGCTGGCCCACGTCCGCTCCGCGATCGCCGCCATCGCCCCCGAGGACGCCCCGGAGACCCTGGAGGCGGCCGGGGTTCGGGTGCGCTCGGGCGAGGCCCGGTTCGTCGCCGACGGTGTGCTCGAGGTGGACGGTGAGGAGGTGTCGTTCCGGCAGGCGGTGGTCGCCACCGGTTCGGCGCCCACCCGGGTGGCAGGGATCGACGGCTGGACCTCGGAGACGTTCTGGGACGTCTCCCAGCTCCCCGAGCGGGTGCTCGTCGTCGGCGGCGGCCCCATCGGCTGCGAGCTCGGTCAGGCCCTGGCGCGGCTGGGGTCCCAGGTGACCCTGGTGCAGCGCGGCCCGCGGCTGCTGCCCGCCGAGGACTCCGACGCCGCGGCCGTGGTCACCACCGCGCTGCGCGCCGACGGGGTGGACGTGCGGTGCTCGACCACGGTGCTGCGCCTCGAGGACGGGCTGGCCGTGCTCGACGACGGCACCGAGCTCACGGTCGACGGGGTGCTCGTCGCGGTGGGCCGCACCCCGCGGACGGCGGACCTCGGGCTGGAGACCGTCGGCGTCGAGCTGGGTGCGGGCGGTCACGTGGTCGTCGACGAGCGCCTGCGGACCACCAACCCGCGGATCTGGGCGGCCGGGGACGTCACCGCGGTCTCCCGGTTCACGCACACCGCGGGGGTGCACGGCTCCACCCTGGCCGCGAACGCGATCCTCGGGCTGCGGCGGGCCGTCGACCCGGTGGTGCCGCGGGTGACGTTCACCCAGCCCGAGGTGGCCGCCGTCGGGAGCGCGGCCGGCCACGCCGTCCGCACGGTCGCCCACCACGAGACCGACCGGGCGATCGCCGAGGGGGAGACGGTCGGGTTCAGCCGCCTCGTGCTCGACCGGCGGGGACGCCTCGTCGGGGCCACCGTCGTCGGTCCCCGCGCTGGGGAGAGTCTCGCCGAGCTGACCCTCGCGGTCCGCCAGGGGCTGCGGGCGCGCGACCTCGCTGCCACCACCCACCCGTACCCGACCTGGGGCGACGCGGGCTGGAACGCCGCCGTCGCCGACGTCCGGGCGGGGCTCGAGGGGCGGGTGGTCGGGCGGGCCGTCCGGGTGCTGGGGGCGCTGCGGCGGCGCTGGCTGCGCTAGCCGGCGAAGGAGGCGCGGATCTTCTGCAGCGTCTCCGGGATGGAGCGGTGCGCGGCGTCGGCACGGTCGTCGATCTCCCGCTGCGCGTCGTCGCCGAACTTGTCCCGGAAGAAGGCGAGCCCGGCGGGCAGGAACTCCCAGTGCTCGGTCAGCTCGGTCAGCGCACCGGCGGGTGCCATCGTGTAGCCCCAGCGGACCAGCGTGCCGCCCACCTGCCAGGCGAACTCCCGCCCCGGCTCGGCCACCACGACCTGGGACCTCGTCTCCCAGGTGCGCCCGGGGACCTCGTTGCGGCCGGTGAACCACGCCCCGACCTCCGGCCCGGCACCCTCGTCCCAGGTGCACTCCCGGCAGATCGGGCTCCACTCGCCGATGCGCGTGACGTCCGAGACCGCGGCGTACACCTCGGCGGGGGTGGCGTCGACGACGACGGAGGCACTGTGGACGTACGGGTTCTCGGGGGTGCTCATGCGCCTCATCCTGCCTGGCGCCACCCCGGTGGCAGGGCACAGCGCCGTCCGGGTCCTGGGACAGGGACAATCAACGGCATGGTCGCCCCGGCAGTGCCCTCGTCCCCGCCGCCCCCGCCCGCCCACGCCGAGAAGCCCACCACCGAGGCCCTGCGCGAGGTGGAGCGGCGGGTGCTGTGGCTGGCCACCGCCATCGTCGACGCCGCCAACCGGGTGCGGCCCAACCCGGGTGGGCTCAAGGTCGGTGGGCACCAGGCGTCGAGCGCGTCGATGGTGACGATCATGACCGAGCTGTACGGCCGCCAGCTCACCGCGGACGACCGGGTCAGCGTGAAGCCGCACGCCAGCCCCGTGCTGCACGCGGTGGAGCACCTGCTGGGCCAGCTCGATGCCCGCTGGCTGCCCACGCTGCGCGAGCTCGGCGGCCTGCAGAGCTACCCCAGCCGCACCAAGGACCCGGTGCGCGCCGACTACTCCACCGGCTCCGTCGGGATCGGGGCCACCGCGCCGATCTGGGGGGCCATCGCCCGTCGCTACGTGGGGGAGCGGTTCTCCCGCGACGCGGGCACGGGCCGGCAGTACTCGCTGCTGGGCGACGCCGAGCTCGACGAGGGCGCGGTGTGGGAGACGGTGCTCGACCCGATGGTCACCGAGCTCGGCGAGGTCGTGTGGATAGTCGACCTCAACCGCCAGAGCCTGGACCGGGTGGTCCCCGCGATGGGCGGAACCCGGCTGCAGGGGCTGTTCACCGCCGCCGGCTGGCAGGTCCTCACGGTGAAGTACGGGCGGCTGCTCACCGAGCTGTTCACCCGGCCCGGCGGCGCGGAGCTGCGGGCCCGCATCGACACCATGGCCAACCCCGAGTACCAGCGGATGCTGCGGCGCACCCCGGTGGAGCTGCGCGAGCTGCTGCCGGACTCCCCGGCGCTGGCCGGCCTCGTCGCCACGCTCGACGACGAGACGCTGGTCCGGGCGGTCCGCGGCCTCGGCGGGCACGACCTGGAGTCCCTGGCCCAGGCCTTCGACGAGATCGACGACACCCGGCCGACGGTGATCCTCGCCTACACCCTGAAGGGGTACGCACTGGCCAGCGAGGGGCACCCGCAGAACCACTCCGCGCTGCTCACCGAGGAGCAGATGCGGCTGCTGGCCGCGCGCACCGGGGCCGACCTGGACGACCCGTGGGCCCCGCTGCCCGAGGGCGACGCGGCGCGGCTGCTCACCGAGCGCGGCGCGCTGCTGCGCCGGGAGCCGGTGCCCGCGCTACCCCGGGTGGACGTGCCCGCCGACCTCGGCCGCACCCCGTCGGGCACCGGCACCACCCAGGCCGCGCTCGGGCGGACCCTGCTCGACCTGGTCCGCGCCGCCCCCGAGGTCGGCGCCCGGGTGGTCACGGTGAGCCCGGACGTGAGCTCCTCGACCAACCTCGGCGGCTGGGTGAACAAGGTCGGCGTGTGGTCGGCGACCGACCGCACCGACTGGTTCGGCGACGACGCCGAGACGATCCTGCACTGGCGCGAAGGCAGTACCGGGCAGCACGTCGAGCTGGGGATCGCCGAGACCAACCTCGTCGGGCTGATGGGTGAGCTCGGGGCGACGTGGAGCCGCTGGGGCGAGCCGCTGCTGCCCATCGGGGTCATGTACGACCCGTTCGTCGAACGCGCGCTGGAGCCGTGGAGCTTCGGGCTGTACGCGGGCGGGCAGTCGATCCTCGTCGGGACCCCGTCGGGGGTGACGCTCGCGTCCGAAGGTGGTGCGCACCAGTCGATCACCACCCCGTCGGTCGGGCTCGAGCAGCCCGGCTGCACCACCTACGAGCCGGCGTTCGCCCTCGAGGTGGAGTGGTGCCTGCTGGCGTCGATGGCGCGGCTGGGTCGCCCCGACGGGGAGTCGGCGTACCTGCGGCTCTCCACCCGCCCGGTGGACCAGGGCCTCGCGGGGATCCCGGGGGACCCGGCGGCCCGGGAGCGACGGCGCAAGCAGGTGGTGGCCGGTGGGTACGTGCTGCGCCGGGCCGCGGCGCCGGTGCTGACGATCGTGGCGGTGGGTGCGATGGTGAGCGAGGCGCTCGGGGCGGCCTATCGCCTGGCGGCGCAGGGTCTCGAGGCCGACGTGGTCGTCGTGACCAGCCCCGGGCTGCTGTTCCGGGCCCTGCAGGCCCGCGCGGGTGCCGACGACGCGCCGAGCTGGATCCTCGACGCGCTGCTGCCGGTGGAGCGGGCCGTGCCGATGGTGACGCTGCTCGACGGGCACCCGCACACGCTGGCCTTCCTGGCCGGGGTGCACGGGGTGCGGGCGCGGCACCTGGGGGTGAGCCGGTTCGGCCAGAGCGGTGACCTGGCCAGCGTCTACCGCCACCACGGGATCGACACCGACGCCGTGGTGGGGGCGGGGCTGGACCTGCTGGGGTAGGTCAGGGCTTGGGACGACGGTTTGCCCGGCTCTTCTCGGTGAGAGGCGCCGTGAGGAAACCGACGCTGGGACCCATGACCGCGAAGCCCACGAGCGTCAGGGGGAGGGACTGGGCGGTCAGCCCGCGGTACGCCATGATCACGCCGCCCGCTACCAGCACGACTGCGAGGAGCTGGGCCCCACGCCACAGAACCCGTCCGAACGGCCCTTGCTTCGTCGTGTCGTACAGCATGTAATGACCGGCTGGCTGACGCAGAAATCTCTTGATCTGCCGGAACGAGTGTGACATCATTAGAACATGAGTTCGACGACGGGTGCAGCGGAGGCGGTGGACGCCGCCGTCGTCACGCTGCTCGCGTCGGACCTCACGAGCGCGGACGACGACGCGCTGCTGGCCACGGTGCGGGAGGTCGAGCGGGCTCGGCGGCGCCTGGCCGCGGTGGATCACCGCCTGGTCCTGGAGCTCGAGCGCCGCTCGGTGGCCGCCACCCGGATCCACCGCTGCACCGCGGCGCTGCTGGTGGAGCTGCTGCACCTCGATCCCGGGGAGGCCCGGGCGCGGGTGCGCGCCGCGGAGGAGCTGGGCCCGTCGGCCTCGTTGCAGGGTGAGCCCCGCCCGCCGCTGCTGCCGGCCACGGCCGCCGCCCAGGCCGACGGGGCCATCTCGGCCCGGCACGCCGAGGTGGTCAGCCGGGCGATGGGGTCGCTGCCCGCGGGCCTGGAGCCGCAGGTGCGTGCCGCCGCCGAGCGCACGCTGGCCGAGCAGGCCCGTGGGCTGCGGCCGAGCGAGCTGACCCGGGCGGCCGAGCGGCTGTGCGCCCACCTCGACCCGGACGGCTCGCTCACCGCGGACGCCGACCGGGCCCGCCGCCGCAACTTCGAGGTCGGGGTGCAGGGGGCGGACGGGCTCAGCCCGGTGCGGGGCCTGCTCGACCCGCAGTGCCGCGCCCTGCTCGACGCCGCGATGTCCGCGCTCGCACGCCCGGAGCCCGACGGCGCCCTCCGGGACCTCCGCACCCCCGGGCAGCGCCGCCACGACGCGCTCGCCGGGGTGTGCCGCCAGGCGCTGGCCTCGGGTGGGCTGCCGTCGCAGCGGGGTCTGCCGGCGACGCTGGTGCTG
>JBBSUN010000049.1:0-22703 GCA_038234335.1 Mycobacteriales bacterium | reverse complement strand
GTCCTCGACGAACCACGCGTCGACCTTCGCCGTGTCCAGGGCGGCGAACCCGGTCAGCCAGGACGAGGGGGCCAGCGGGTCGGGGTAGCGCCACTGCAGGTCCTCGACGGTCCCACCACCGACCTGCAGGCTGCGATAGGCCGCGTCTCCCTTGAACGGGCAGTGCGTGGAGGTGGTCGACGGGGCCCACACCCCGTCCGCGAAGTCGTCCTCCGGGGCGTAGACCACCGGCATCAGCCCGGACTCGTGCAGCAGGTGCGCACGCACGGAGTCGAGGACCACCACCTCGCCGACCAGCGCCCGGATCCGGCGCTGGTCGGGCTGGAACACGAGCCGGTGCGCAGGAGCAGCGTCGAGGCTGAAGTTCAGCTGCGCGGTGGTCGAGGAACCGGTGGCGAGCGGACCAGGACCGAGTGTCAACGACATGGGACCAGGTTACCCAGCCCCACGCCGCGCACTGAGCCCCGGCGCCCGGCGTACCGGCGGTGCCTGGCACCGCCGCGACCTCCCGGTCGCACGGCCATTCGCCCTGACGTCTCGGACGTCCGCACCAGCTGGTCGACAAGTGCAGGGCACGTCGTGCGAGGAGAGGGACGACGTCATGGACGGCTCCGACCACGTCCTGATCCCCGCCACCGACGGTGCCGGCATCTCGTGAGCGAGGGCTCGGCGAACCTCGACGATCTCATCGGTGGACCCGGCGACTGGCGGGCCGACACGCCCGCGCAGGTGCGTGGGCTCATCCACGAGGCGGTGCCCGACGTCGACGGGACGTGGAAGTCGAGGGGCAGCCCGGTCTGGGAGTCCGACGGGATCCTGGCTGTCGGCAACGTCCACGAGGCCGAGGTCGAGCTGACCTTCCCGCAGGGCGTCCACCTCCCCGACCCGGACGGGGTGTCCGACAACGGCGTCAGCGGCAAGTTCTGGCGGGCGGTCGACCTCGGCAGGACCGCCGTCCTCGACGAACGGGCCTTCGTCACCCTCGTGCGGGCCGCCGCCGCCCACCACGCACGGCAGCGCTGATCGCGGGGCCCGCAGGTGACGGGGACGCGGGCTGGTGTGCGCACCCACGGACCACGAGCCGGTGAGGGCTGCGGCAGTGGTTCACGGGCGCGGGATGCCTGGTCCCTCGTGCGTAGGGTCCCGCTCGTGTCAGCACACCAGCGGTAGATCGGCCCGCGCGCCCTCGTGCGCGTCCGCCGACCTCGACCCGCGTCCGGAACGACCGCGCTGAGCATCCGCGCGGCCCCGGGATGACCCTTGGAGCCCTGATGACCCGCCCTGTCCGGGCGGCCACGTACGGCGCTGTCCTTCGCCTGCCCGGAGCACCGCGCGCGTTCGCCGCCGCCACGCTGGGACGCCTGTCCTACGCGACCCTCTCCCTGTCCCTGCTCGTCACCGTCGAGCAGTCCACCGGCTCCTACGCCGGCGCAGGCACCACGCTCGCGGTGTTCGCGCTCGCCAGCGTCGTCATGCCGGGGAAGTCCCGCCTCGTCGACCGGTACGGGCAGCGACGCGTGCTGCCCGTGCTGTCGGTGGGCTTCGCCTGCGCACTCCTGGCCGTCGTCGGTCTCGCCGCCTCGGGCACCCCGGCAGCCCGGACGTACGTCGTCCTGGCGGCCGCGTCAGGCCTCGCCGCTCCCCCGCTGGGCCCCTCGATGCGCGCACTGTGGGCGGCGCTGACCCCGGACCCCGTGCTGCGCCGGCGTGCCTACAGCCTCGACGGGGTCGTCGAGGAGGTCCTCCACGCCGTCGGACCCCTGCTCGTCGGCATCGTCCTCACCGTCAGCAGCGGGGCCACGGCACTCGCCGTGACCGCCGTGCTCAACGTGGCGGGCAGCACCGCCCTGGCGACCTCGTCCCGGAGTCGGGCCGCACCGAGGCGACCACCTGGGTGGCCACCTCGACCAACGCCGGGGTGGCGCTCGGTGCTGCCGGCGCCGGTGTCATCAGCGACCGCGTGAACCCCGACGCCGCGCTCCTGGCCGGTGCCGCCGCGCTCGGCCTCACCGCGCTCCTCGTCCTCGCCGGCCGCACCCGGCTCGATCCGGCCGCTGCGCCACCCCTGCCGGGCTCGCGGACCGGGCCCGGGGACCGGTGACCCCCGTCGGCCCCGGACCAGGTGGACCTCGTCGTCGCTACCCTGCGGGAGTGACCACCACCACGTCCCCCGACCAGGTCGTCTCCCTCACCCGTGACGGCGCCGTCGCCACGGTGACGCTGCTGCGGCCGAGCCTCTCGGTGGCGGTGAAGACCCAGCTGCGGGACGCGCTCGCCGCGGTCGCGGCTGACGGGTCCGTCCGCGCGGTGGTCCTCACCGGCACCGGCAAGGCCTTCTGCTTCGGCCAGGACCTCGCCGAGCACGCCGCCGAGCTCGAGGAGGCCGGCGACGGCGGGGACGCGCTGAGCACCGTCGCCTCGCACTACAACCCGATCGTGCTGTCGCTGGCGACCATGCCGAAACCGGTGGTCGCCGCGATCAACGGCACCTGCGTGGGGGCCGGGCTGGGGTTCGCCCTGGCCTGCGACCTCCGCCTGGCCGCCGCCGGCGCGAAGCTGGGCACCGCGTTCAGCGCCATCGGGCTCACCTGCGACTCCGGGCTCTCGGCCAGCCTGGCCCGGGCGGTCGGCTCCTCCCGGGCCGCCGAGCTGGTGCTGCTGGCGGAGACGTTCACCGCGGAGCAGGCCCAGGGCTGGGGGCTGGTGCGCGACGTGCTGCCCGCCGAGGACCTGGCCGCCGCCGCGGCGAGCCTGGCCGCCCACCTCGCGGCCGGACCGACCGCGGCCCATGCCGAGTCCAAGGCGCTGCTGGCCGACCCGGTGCTGGCCGAGGTGCTCGCGGCCGAGGGCGCGGCGCAGGCCCGGCTGGGGCGCACCGACGACCACCGCGGCGCCGTCCGCAGCTTCCTGGCCAAGCAGCGGGCCACCTTCACCGGCCGCTGAGGCGGGCCGTCGAGGCCGTGCCTGTCGCCGGGGGTCGCCGCTCGGTACCTTCCTCGCGTGGATCGCGCAACGCTGCAGACCCGGGCCCGGTCGGCCGCCGAGCTCACCCGCGGGCTGGTCCCGGTGGCCCGCGCCGGGATCGTCGCCCCGATGCGACCGAGCCGACTGGCCGGGGTGGTGCACTCCTACCTCCGCTGGGACTTCACCCCGAGCGGCCTCATGGCCGTCGCGGCCGCCCGCGAGCCCGACCGCACGGCCATCGTGGACGACGACGGCTCGCTCACCTACGCCGAGCTGGTCGCCTCCTCCGACGCGCTCGCGAGGGCGCTCGCCGCCCGGGGAGCCCGGGAGGGCACCCGGATCGCGGTGCTGTGCCGCAACCACCGCGGGGTGCCGCAGGTCATCGGCGCCGTCGGACGCCTCGGGGCCGACCTCGTCCTGCTCAACACGGGCCTGTCGGCCGCCCAGCTGGCCGACGTGCTCACCGAGCAGCGCATCGACGTGCTGGTCGCCGACGCCGAGCTCGCGGCGGTGCTGCCCAGCGGGGGTGACCACCAGCTGGTGCAGGCCCGGGCCGGGGACGACGGGGAGACCCTCGAGGGCGTCCCCACCCTCGACGAGCTGTGCGCGTCGGCACCGGTCGGGGGGCTGCTCCGGCGGCCCCGGCGCGGCAGCACGATCGTGCTCACCTCCGGCACCACGGGCACCCCCAAGGGTGCGCACCGCCCCGAGCCGCGCAGCTGGGCCCCCGCCTCGGCCGTGCTGAGCCGCATCCCCCTGCGCACCCACGGGACCCTCGTGATCGCGGCGCCGGTGTTCCACACCTGGGGCTTCGCCGCCCTCCAGCTGAGCTTTGCGCTGGGCTCGACGGTGGTGCTGCGCCGCCACTTCGACCCCGCACGGTGCATCGCCGACGTCGCCGAGCAGCGCGCCGACACCCTCGTCGTCGTGCCCGTCATGCTCGCCCGCATCCTGGAGCTCGACGTGCTGCCCCCCACCCCGGACCTGTCGGTGGTCGCGGCCAGCGGTTCCGCGCTCGGGGTGCCCCTGGTGCGCCGGACGCTGGACCGGCTCGGCCCGGTCCTCTACAACCTCTACGGCTCCACCGAGGTCAGCTGGGTCTCCATCGCGACGCCGGCCGAGCTGGCGCAGCAGCCGTCGTCCGCGGGGCGCCCGCCGCCGGCCACCCGGGTCGCGATCCTCGACGACGCCGGACGACCCGTTCCCGACGGCGAGGTGGGCCGGGTGTTCGTCGGCAACTCCATGCTCTTCGAGGGCTACACCCGCGGCGAGGCGAAGGAGGTGCTCGACGGGATGATGTGCACCGGCGACCTCGGCCACCGGGACCCCGCCGGGCTGCTGCACCTGGACGGGCGCAGCGACGACATGGTCGTCTCCGGCGGGGAGAACGTGTACCCGGGCGAGGTGGAGGACGTGGTCGCAGGGCTCGACGGCGTGCGCGAGGTGAAGGTCGTCGGCGTGCCGGACGAGACGTTCGGTGCGCGGCTGGCGGCCTACGTCGTCCTGGACACCGATCCCGACGCAGACACCGATCCCGACGCCGCGTCCGCCGCCCCGCTCGACGCCGACGGCGTGCGCCGCCACGTGCGGGCGCACCTGGCTCGCTTCAGCGTCCCGCGCGACGTGGTGTTCCTCGCCGAGCTGCCCCGCAACGCCACCGGCAAGGTCGTCGCCCGCCACCTGCCCCCGAGCCGATGACACGTTCTTCCCTGCACCACCCACCAGCCGGAAGAGGTCGACGATGACCGTCCACGTCGTGACGGGGGGCACCGGGTTCCTCGGGCGCCACGTCCTGCCGCTGCTGCTCGCCCGCGAGGACTGCGAGGCCGTGCACGTCCTCGTGCGCGCGGCCTCCGTGGCCCGGCTGGAGGCGATGGCCGCCGGGTGGGAGGGGGGCGAGAAGGTGCACCCGCTCGTCGGTGACCTCACCGCCCCGGGCCTCGGGCTGGGCCGCCGCGGACCGCGCTCCGCCGACCACGTCCTCCACCTCGGCGCGGTCTACGACATGACCGCACCCGAGGCCGTCAGCGAGGCGGCCAACGTCGAGGGCACCCGCTCGGTGGTCGCGCTGGCCGCGAAGCTGGGGGCCACGCTGCACCACGTCTCGTCGGTGGCCGTGGCCGGGGAGCACCGCGGCCGGTTCACCGAGAACGACTTCGACCGGGGCCAGGAGCTCGCCTCGCCGTACCACCGCACCAAGTTCGAGGCCGAGGAGCTGGTCCGGCTCACCTGCACGACGCCGTGGCGGATCTACCGGCCCGCCGTCGTCGTCGGTGACTCCCGCACCGGCGAGATGGACAAGGTCGACGGCCCGTACTACTTCTTCGGGGCGCTGCGCCGCCTGGCCGCCCTCGTCCCCGGCATGGCCGCGGTGCCGGCCGTGGTCCCCGACCTGGGCTCGACCAACATCGTGCCGGTCGACTTCGTGTCCGCCGCGATGGTCCACCTGGTGCACCGCGAGCTCGGCGACGGCAAGACCTTCCACCTGGTCAACCCCCGACCGCAGCCGCTGCGCGAGGTGTACGGCGCGTTCGCGGCCGCGGCGGGGGCACCTCGACCGGTGGCCACCCTCCCCGCGCCGTGGCTCGCCCCGCTGACCCCGCTCACCGACGCCCTCACGCGGATCCCGGGCGCGACGGTGGTGCGCGACCTCCTGCTCGACCAGCTGGGGATCCCCGCGGAGGTGGTCGACCACGTCACCCTGAAGGCCACCTTCACCTGCCGGCAGACCGAGGACGCGCTGCGCGGCAGCGGCATCACCTGCCCCGAGCTGGGCAGCTACGCGCAGGTGCTGTGGGACTACTGGTCCGAGCACCTGGACCCGGACCGGGCGCGCGCCGAGGACCCGGAGCACCCGCTGGCCGGGCGCGTGGTCGTCATCACCGGCGCCTCCTCGGGCATCGGCCGCTCCACCGCGCTGGCCCTGGCCGACGAGGGCGCGATCACGGTGCTGCTCGCCCGCCGCGCCGAGGAGCTGGACGAGGTGGTCGCCGAGGTGACCGCGGCCGGTGGGGTCTCCCACGCCTACCCCTGCGACATCACCGACCCCGGGTCGGTCAGCACCGTGGTGAAGGAGATCATCGCGGACCTCGACCACGTCGACGTGCTGGTCAACAACGCCGGCCGGTCCATCCGCCGCTCGATCACCCGCTCCACCGACCGGTTCCACGACTTCGAGCGGACCATGGCGGTGAACTACTTCGGCGCGGTGCGCCTGGTGCTGGAGCTGCTGCCGCACATGGAGTCCCGCCGGCACGGGCACGTGGTGAACGTGAGCTCCATCGGGGTGCAGACCCACCCACCGCGCTTCTCCGCCTACGTGGCCAGCAAGGCGGCCCTGGACGCGTTCAGCGACGTGGTGGCCAGCGAGACCTGGCACGACGGGATCACCTTCACCTCGGTGCGGATGCCGCTGGTGCGCACCCCGATGATCGCCCCGACCTCGCTGTACGACCACTTCCCGGCGGCCACCCCGGAGGAGGCCGCCGCGATGCTGGTGCGGGCGATCAAGGACCGGCCCAAGCGCATCAACACCCCGGTGGGCACCCTCGGCGAGCTCATGAGCACCCTCGCCCCGCGGACCAAGGACGCGATCCTGCACCAGGCCTACCGGGTGTTCCCCGACTCGGCCTCGGCCCAGGGTGACCGGGAGGTGACCGACGCGGCACCGGAGCCGACGCTGCCCAGCAGCAGCTCCACCGCCGCCCGCTCGGCCACCAGCGCCACCCGGCAGGCGTCGCGGGTGGCCATCGCGCTGGCGCGGCTGATGCCGGGCATCCACTGGTAGGTGCGGCTCACCGGCGCCCGACGGGGTGCGTCCGTACCGTTGGCCCCGTGCGGGGAGCGTGGCGGTGGCTGGCGGTGGCCCTCGGCGTCAGCGTGCTCGTGGCCACCCCGCCGGTGGTCGCCCGGCTGCCCGTCGCCGCGTCCGACGTGGGCGCCGCCGCGCTGCTCACCCGGGTGCAGACCTCCACCGGGACCCCCTTCTCCGGCTACGCGCAGGCCGTGGGCGGCATCGCGCTGCCGGTGACCGACGGTCTCGGGGGCCTGCCGGACCTGCTGGGCGACACCACCACCCTGCGCACCTGGTACCGCGCTCCGGACTCCTGGCGGGTCGACACCGTCCGGCTGGCCGGCGAGCGCGACCTCTACCGCACCCCCACCCTGCTGTGGAAGTGGGACTACGAGCAGAACACCGCCGTGCTCACCGGGGTCCCGGAGCCGAGCCTGCGCCTGCCCCGCGAGGCCGACCTGCTGCCCACCGAGCTGGGGCGGCGGCTGCTCGGCGGGGCCACCGCCGACGAGGTCACCCGGCTGCCCACCCGTCGCGTCGCCGGGCGGGTCGCCCCCGGGCTGCGCCTGGTGCCCGCCGCGCCGCAGAGCACCATCACCGCGGTCGACGTGTGGGTGGATCCCGGCACGGGGCTGGCGCTGCGGGTGGACGTGCTCGGCGCCGGCGCCACCCGTGCGATCGTCAGCACCGCCTTCCTCGACTTCTCCGACGTCACCCCCGACGCCGACACCGTCCACTTCACCCCGCCGCCGGACGCGGACGTGCAGCAGCAGGACGGTCTCGACGTCGCCTCCTTCGCCGACCGCATCGACACCGTCGGCCTGCCCACGAGCCTCGCCGGGCTCGCCCTCCGGGGCCGTGACGACCAGGTCGGCAACGAGGGGTCGGTGGGCGTCTACGGCCGCGGCGTGACCGCCCTGGTCGCCGCCCCCCTGCCCCGCCGGGCCGGGCGCAGCCTGGTCGAGCAGCTGCGGGCGGCCCCCGGTGCCGTCGTCGACGGCGACGCGGTCGCGGTGTCGCTCGGGCCCCTCAGCGTCCTCGTCACCGCCCCGACCCCCGACGGACGCCGGTTC
This sequence comes from Mycobacteriales bacterium, assembly GCA_038234335.1. Taxonomy (GTDB): domain Bacteria; phylum Actinomycetota; class Actinomycetes; order Mycobacteriales; family Mycobacteriaceae; genus Rhodococcus_D. The sequence goes on along the minus strand of JBBSUN010000049.1, from coordinate 14,873 downwards.
CTGCTCTCGGGCACCGTGACCGCGCCGACCTTGGCCACCGCTGCCCAGCAGCTCGGAGGAGCAGCCACATGATCCGCACGACCGGCCTCACCAAGCGCTTCGGATCGGTGCGGGCGGTCGACGGCATCGACCTCGACGTGCGCGCCGGGGACGTCTACGGCTTCCTCGGCGCCAACGGCTCCGGCAAGACGACGACGGTGCGGATGCTGCTGGGCCTCGTGCTCGCCACCTCCGGTCAGATGCAGGTGCTGGGCGAGGAGATGCCGCGCCACCGCACGAGCGTGCTGCCGCGGGTGGGGGCGCTCATCGAGAACCCGGCCGCGTACCGCAACCTCTCCGGCCGGCGGAACCTCACCCTGCTCGACGCGGCGGGACCCGGCGGATCGCGCCGCACCCGCCGCACCCGGGTGGGCGAGGCGCTGGAGCAGGTGGGCCTGGGCGGGGTGGGACGGCGACCGGTGAAGCAGTACTCGCTGGGCATGCGGCAGCGCCTGGGCCTGGCCGCGGCCCTGCTGCGCACCCCCGAGCTGCTCATCCTCGACGAGCCCACCAACGGCCTCGACCCCCAGGGCATCCGGGAGGTCCGCGAGCTGCTGCTGGGCCTGCGCGCCCGGGGCACCACGGTGTTCCTCTCCAGCCACCTGCTCGCCGAGGTGGAGCAGCTGTGCGACCGGGTGGGCGTGCTCGACCGGGGCCGGCTCGTCCTGCAGGACCAGCTCGCCGCGCTGCAGCAGCCCACCGGCCGGGTGCTGGTCCGCACCCCCGACCCGGCGCATGCCGTCGCCCTGCTCTCCGGGACCGAGGACGCGACCGTGGTGGAGCGCGCGGGCCAGGAGCTGGTGGTGGCCCACCCCGACCCGGCGCGGTTGAACCGGTTGCTGGTGGAGGCCGGCGTGCGCGTGGCCGAGCTGAGCCCCCAGCGGACCAGCCTGGAGCAGTCGGTGCTCGCCGCCACCGGCGACAGCGCCGACCGGGTGCCGGGGCGCTCCGCTCCGACGGGGGCAGCTGCATGACCGCCCGCCGGTCGGACGTGCCCGTGACCGCCCGCCGGTCGGACGTGCCCGTGACCGCCCGTCGGTCGGACGTGCCCGTGACCGCCCGTCGGTCGAGGGTCCGCGCATGATTGCCGTCGAGCTGCGCACGATGCTGCGCCGACCCCGCACCTGGGTCGTCATCTTCCTGCTCGACCTGCTGCCCACCACCGTGGCCGGGCTGCTGGCGCTGACCGACGTGGGCCCGCGCCCGGGGCAGGGCCCCGCCTTCCTCTCCGCGGTGACCACCAACGGTCAGCTGTTCCCCCTGGCCGCGCTCGCCATCGTGCTGCCGCTGTTCCTGCCCGTCGCGGTGTCGGTCATCGCTGGCGACTCGATCGCCGGGGAGGCCCAGGCGGGCACCCTGCGCTACCTGCTCGCCCGTCCGGTGGGGCGCACCCGCCTGCTCGTCGCCAAGCTCGTCTCGGTGGCCGCGTTCGTGCTGCTCGCCGTCGTCGTCGTCGCGGGCACCGCCTACCTCGTGGGCACCACCCTGTTCGGCACGTCGGCGCTCGCGGTCTCCAGCGTCTCGGGCACGGCGCTGACCGGCAACCAGATCGCGGTGCGCACCGTCATCGCGGTGCTCTACGTGACCCTGTCCATGCTCGGCGTGGCCGCGATGGGGCTGTTCCTGTCGACGTTCACCGACGCCCCGCTCGCCGCGACGCTGGGTGCGCTGGCCTTCCTCATCGCCAGCTCGCTGCTGCTCACCCTCGATGCGGCCGACTCCATCGCCCCGTACCTGCCGACGCGGTACTGGCTGGCCTTCGTCGACCTGTTCCGCGACCCGGTGCCGGTGCGGGACCTGGTGCGCGGCGTGGAGCTGCAGGGCGTCTACGTCGTCGTCCTGCTGGGCGCGGCGTGGGCGAACTTCACCACCAAGGACATCACCAGCTGAGCTCAGGCCGCCCCACCCAGGCGGGCGCAGTCGTCGGAGGTGAGCTCGACGGTCGGCCCCGCACCGATCTCGGCCAGCACCATCGCCGCGACGAGAGGGTCGCGGGGCAGGTTGCCGTGGTCCACGGTCGAGGCCGCACAGACGCTCTGCACCGGGACGTCGATCGCGCCGTCCAGGCTCGCCGAGCTCGGCGGCGTCACCACCCGGTCCACCTCGGTCCAGAACGACACCCACTCGGGCCCGTCGGGGGTCTCGTCGCCGGCGTTGAGCCCGGCGAGGACGTCGCTGCTCGGGCCGAGCTGCTGGCACGCGGTCGGGCACTGGCCGGGCAGCAGGCTGGCGGCCAGGCCGGCCACCTGGGTGCCGTGGTGCGGCGAGCCCAGGGTCACGACGCGGCGGGCCTGCGCGGCCCCGCCGAGGTCGGCCGCCCAGAGCCGGGTGACCACACCGCCGGCGGAGTAGCCGACCACGTCGACCGACGTCGCACCGGTGCGGGTCAGGGCCGCGTCGACGGCGTCGCGCAGGGTGGCGGCCTGCGCGGTGAGGTCGCCGGTGCCGTCCCCGGGCAGCGCCACCACCGAGGCATCCCGCCCGGCGGCGGTGAGCCGGCCGGCGAGCACGCCGAGGGCGTCGGTGGAGCCGCCGTAGCCGGGCACCAGCAGGACCGGACCGGGGGTGGTCTGGTCGACGCTCGCCACGGGGACCGGCGGGCGGCGGGCGGCGGCCAGGGCCACGACCGCCGCCACCACGCCGACGACGACGAGGGCGAGCAGACCCAGCGCGAGGCGGCGACGGGCCGGCGACAGGGAGGCGAACACCCCGTCCAGTGTGCCCGCCCCGCCCGTCGCCGGGCTCTCAGCGGCGGCGGCGCGTGCCGAACATGCCGCGGGTGATCTCCCGGCCCGCCGCCGAGGCCGCCGAGCGGAAGAAGCTCTTCACCGCCGGGTTGCCGAGCACCTGGGCGAACATGCCGCCCTGCTCCTCCTGGCGCTCGTCCCGGCGCTCGGGCTCGTCGACGACCGGGATCGGTTCCGGGGCGGGCGGGACCACCTTGGCGGCGAGCTTCTCGTAGGCCGACTCCCGGTCCACGGTCGCCGAGTAGGTCGCGTGCAGCGGGCTGGCCTGCGCCGACGCCGCGATGGCCTCGTCGCCGATGCTGGCCATCAGCGAGCGCGGGGCGCGCAGCCGCGTCCACGCCACCGGAGTGGGGGCGCCGCGCTCGCTGAGCACGGTGACGATCGCCTCGCCGGTGCCGAGGGTGGTCAGCGCCTCCGCCAGGTCGTAGTGCGCGGTGCGCGGGTACGTCTTCACCGTGCGGGCCAGGGCCTGCTGGTCGTCCGGGGTGAAGGCCCGCAGCGCGTGCTGCACGCGGGCGCCGAGCTGGGAGAGCACCGCGTTGGGGACGTCGGTGGGCATCTGGGTGCAGAAGAAGATGCCGACGCCCTTGGAGCGGATCAGCTTCACGGTCTGCTCCACCTGCTGCAGGAACGCCTTGGACGCGTCGGCGAACAGCAGGTGCGCTTCGTCGAAGAAGAACACCAGCTCGGGCTTCTCGGCGTCCCCGATCTCGGGCAGGTCCTCGAACAGGGTGGCCAGCAGCCACATGAGGAAGGTGGAGAACAGGGCGGGCCGGGCGGCGCTGGACCCGAGCTCCAGCAGGGTGATGACGCCGCGCTCCCCGACCACGCGCACGAGGTCGGCCGGGTCGAGCTCGGGCTCGCCGAAGAAGGTGTCGCCGCCGTCGGCCTCCAGGGTGACCAGGCTGCGCAGGATGACCCCGGCGGTGGCGGAGGACACCCCGCCGATGCCCTTGAGGTCGGCCCTGCCCTCGTCGGAGGTGAGGTGGGTGATGACCGCGCGCAGGTCCTTGAGGTCGAGCAACGGCAGGCCCTGGGTGTCGGCCCAGTGGAAGATCAGCCCCAGCGTCGACTCCTGGGTGGCGTTGAGCTGGAGCACCTTGCTGAGCAGGACGGGGCCGAAGCTGGTCATCGTGGCGCGGACGGGCACCCCGATGCCCTCGGTGCCCAGCGACAGGAACTGCACGTCGAACCCGGCGGCGACCCAGTCGTCGCCGGTGTCCCTCGCTCGGGAGGTGATCCGGTCACCGGGCGCGCCGGGGGCGGACAGGCCGGAGAGATCACCCTTCATGTCGGCCATCACGACGGGGACGCCCGCGGCGGCGAGCTGCTCGGCCATGAGCTGCAGCGTCTTGGTCTTGCCGGTCCCGGTGGCGCCGGCGACGAGGCCGTGCCGGTTCATCATCGCCAGCGGGATGCGCACCGCGGCGGCGGGGTCGACGGTGCCGTCGACGAGCACGGTGCCGAGCTCGAGGGCCGGCCCTCGGTGGTGTAGCCGGCGGCGATCGTCTGGGACGCGGAGGCCTGCGGGGCGGTCATGGCTCGGGAGGCTACTGACGACGGGCGTCGATAGGGTGGCGGCCATGCAGGACAAGCTGGTGTGGATCGACTGCGAGATGACCGGGCTCGAGCTGGCCCACGACAAGCTCATCGAGGTGGCGGTGCTGGTCACCGACTCCGAGCTGAACATCCTCGACCCCGGGATCGACCTCGTGATCCACGCGGATGAGGAAGCCCTGGCGGCGATGCCCGCCGTGGTGCAGGAGATGCACGCCCACTCCGGGCTCACCGAGGAGGTGCGTGCGGCCACCCTCACCCTGGCCGACGCCGAGGCGCAGGTGTTGGAGTACGTGCAGCGCTTCGTGCCCGAGCCCCGCACGGCACCGTTGTGCGGCAACAGCATCGCCACCGACCGCGGCTTCCTGGCCCGGGACATGCCCACCCTCGACGGGCACCTGCACTACCGCATGATCGACGTCAGCTCGATCAAGGAGCTGGCCCGCCGGTGGTACCCCCGGATCTACTTCGCCCAGCCGGAGAAGGGCCTCGCCCACCGCGCCCTGGCCGACATCACCGAGAGCATCCGCGAGCTCGCCTACTACCGGCGCACCGCCTTCGTGGCCCAGCCGGGGCCGAGCTCGGACGAGGCCAAGGCCGTCGCCGCGGACCTGGCGGGCCCCGCCGGAAACTGATTTCTCGTCACCCACGACCGGACGGTATGGTCTGCGTCGTCCCGGTTCGCCGGGGCCGCGGTGGGTGTAGCTCAGCTGGTAGAGCACCGGGTTGTGATCCCGGTTGTCGCGGGTTCGAGCCCCGTCACTCACCCCACCGGATCGAACGGCCGCAGCCCGGTGAACGTCTACCGGGCTGCGGCTCCCGTCGCGGTCGCGTCCAGCCCACCCCCGTCGTTCGGGCTCGGTCGTGCGAGCCTCGTCGGGGCAGCCGTGCTCGTCGGTGACGGGTGCGGCGCCGGTCCCGTGTTCCTCGCCGGGTGGGTCCAGATCACCTCGGCGGGGGTCGGGACACCGTTCCGGTGGGGTCGTGCAGCAGCGCGAGGATCACGTCGGTCAGCCGGACGCGGACGGCGTCCGGGTCGAGGTCGGTGAGCAGGTCGGCGAGCAGCCCGTCGTGCACCGCGACCACGGCTCGGGCCAGCTCGTCGGGCTCGCGCAGCGCGACGGGCAGGTGGGCGCGGGCAGTCCAGGGGGTCAGCAGGGTGGCCAGCGCGGCCCGTTGCCGGGTGCGCTGCGCGGCCAGGGCGCGGGCCAGCTCGGGGTGGCGGGCGGCGTGCAGCAGGAACTCGGTCCGCACCAGCACCCAGTCCCGGTCGACGACCAGCACGTCGGCGACCCCCCGGGCGAGCACGGACAGCGCCGCCGTCGGGTCCACCCCGGCCAGGCCCTGTGCGACCTGCTCCAAGACCAGTGCGGTCCGCTGGGCGTGCAGGGCCAGGAACAGCTCGTCCAACGACGCGAAGTTCGAGTAAAACGCCCCCCGGGTGAACCCCGCCGCCTCGCAGACCTCCTCGATGCTGGCGCTGCCGAACCCGCGGGCGGCGAACACCGTGAAGGCGGCGTCCTGCAGTCGCGCCCGGGTGCGGGCGCGGGTCGGGCTCACCCGAGGGTCAACCTGTGGTGTCTCGGTCATCACGTCTCCTTCTGATGCCCAACCGTATCCGATACAGTTTCGTATCGAACGCGCGGACGACGGAAGAGGCATCGATGAACGACCCAGGGCGGCACGAGGCAGGGCGGCACGAGGCGCCAGACCCCACACCCGCGAGCTCGACCACCGGCAGCGCTCCCCAGACGGCTCGGCCTGGCCTCCTCGACGAGCTGCGCGACGCGGTCTCGGTGCGCACCGTGGCCCTCGTCGTCGGCGTCCTCGTGGTGCAGCTCGCCTTCATCCTCAGCTACGTCGGTGCCTTCCACGCCCCCCGGCCGCAGGACGTGCCCGTCTCCGTCGTCGCCCCGGCAGCGGTGGCGGCGCAGGTCGTCGAGCAGCTCGACGGGGTTGCCGGGACCCCGCTGGCCGCCACCGCCGTGCCCGACGAGGCCACCGCCCGCACACAGCTGGCCGACGGGTCGACGAGCGCGGTGCTGGTGGTCGACCCGACCGGCCGGGCCGACACGCTGCTGATCGCCTCCGGTGCGGGGACGTCGGTCGCCACCGCGGCCGAGCAGGTGCTCACCCAGGTGGAGACCGCCCAGGGGCGCACGCTCACCGTGAGCGACGTGGTTCCGCTGCAGAGCGGGGACGCACGCGGCTTGTCCGGGTTCTACCTGGTCATCGGGTGGATCGTCGGTGGCTACCTGGTGGCCGCGCTGCTCGGCGTCGCCCGCGGCGCCCGCCCCGCCACCACGCTGCGAGCGGGCTTGCGGCTGGCTGCGGTGCTGCCGTACGCCGTACTGTCCGGGATCGGTGGGGCCGTGCTCGTCGGTCCGGTGCTGGGCGCGCTCACCGGGCACTTCTGGGCCCTGGCCGGCGTGGGAACCCTGCTCGTGGTGGGGGCCGCGGCGGTGACCATGGCGCTGCAGGTGGCACTCGGCGTGCTCGGCATCGGCGTCACCGTGCTGCTGTTCGTCGTGCTCGGCAACCCCTCGGCCGGGGGCGCGTACCAGCCGGTCCTGCTTCCGCCGTTCTGGCGTGCCCTCAGCGGGGTCCTGCCCAACGGGGTGGGGACCGACGCCGTGCGCCGCATCGTCTACCTCGGCGGGAGCGGTGCCGGTGCCGACGTCGCCGTCCTGGCGGCCTGGGCCGTCGGCGGGATCGTGGCGACCCTCGCTGCGGCCGCGATCCTGCACCGCGGTGCGGGTCAGGACGAGCCGGTGCCCCACCCCGCGCGGGTCCCGGTCCGCGCGGAGGGCTGAGCCCCCACCTGCCCCCGACCCGAGCCGCCCCCCGACCCGGGCCGCCTCAGCCGAGCAGCTCGCGCAGCGCCACGGGCGCGTCGGCCGCACCCTGCAGCGGCGCCCACCGTGCCCCGCTGCGGGTGGCGAACTCGGCTGCCTGCTCGGTGTCGCCGGCCGGGGCCAGCACCACGAGCTCGGGCAGGCGACGGGCGACGAGCACCGGGTCGTCGGTGTCGGTGCTGCGGCAGTCCGAGAGCAGCACCACCACCCGCCGGGCCGCCCGGGTCCGCTCCAGCTGCTCGGCGGCCACCGCCAGCGCCGCGGTGAGCGACGTGGTGCCGTGCCCGCGCAGGCTGAGCACCGCGTCGACCACGGCGGACGCGGGACGCTCGGACCCCATGGGGCGCAGCACGTCGACCTCACGGGCGAAGGAGAGCACCGCGTGGTCGCCGGGCGCCCGCCACGCGCACGCGCCGGCCGCCAGCGCCGCCGCGGCCAGGCGCTCGCCGCCCATGGACCCCGAGCGGTCCAGCACCAGGCACAGCGCCAGCTCCGGCCGGGCCCACTGCCGGGCGACGAGGTCCTCCACGTCCGGCGGGCGCCGTTGCGCGCGGCCCTCGAGCACCGCGTCCAACGACGCGTCCACGTCGAGGTCGCCACCACGGTCGGCGGAGACGCTGCGCAGCCTGCCCACCCCACGACCGAGCGCGACCCCCTTGCGGGCCAGATCCAGCACGATCCGGGCCGCGAGCCGACGGGCCGCAGCGCGCAGCCTCTCGTCGGTGGCCGAGGCCATCGTCGCCAGCAGGGTGAGCGCAGCGTCCGGGTCGGCCGCCATCGCCTCGGCGAACGCCTGCTCGTCGAGCACCCCCACCTCGGGCGAGACCTGCTCGAACTGGGCGTGCCGCGCGAGCTCCGACCGGGCGGCCGTGCGCTGCTGGGGCCCCCGCCGCCGCTCCGGTGGCGGTTCCGGGTCGTCCTCGCCCGCTCCCGGCGGGCTCAGGCTCCCCCCGGTGCACCACCGTCCTCGTCGTCGGTGTCGCGCTCGGTCGGCTCCGCGCCGAACACGGCCTCGTACAGCTCCCGCACGACCGCCTCCGGGGTACGGGTGCAGGACTCGTGCAGACGCACCCGGCCCGAGAGCGCCACCAGGGCGGCGTCCAGCCCGGTGTGCCAGTCGGTCACCGTGCTGCCGCGACGCGTGGACAGCGAGACCCCCAGGCGGACCAGGTCGATGGACCCGCGCACCGAGGAGCCCACCCGCACGTCGGCGTGGTCCCGGCTGCGGCGCACCAGGTCCACCACCTGCGCGCGCCACGGCTCCGGGACGTCCGGCGCACGCAGCGCCACGATCCGGGCCTCGTCACCGGCGTCCTGGTAGCCCATGGTGATCCGGCAGACCCGGTCGTAGACCGCGGCGGAGATGCGTGCGGTGCCCACGGCGTCGAAGGGGTTCATGGCGGCGACGAGCCGGAATCTCCCCTCGGCCGCCACCCGACCCAGCCGGGGCACGTGCAGCTCACCCTCGCTCATGACCGTGATGAGGACGTTCAGGGTCTCCTCGGGGACCCGGTTGACCTCCTCGACGTAGAGCAGCGCCCCGGAGCGGAGCGCCGCCACGAGCGGGCCGTCGACGAACGTCTCCGGGGTGTAGCCGTCGGTGAGCACCTGGGACGGGTCGAAGTGCCCGATCAGCCGGCCCGGGGTGAGCTCGGCGTTGCCCTCCACGAACACGAAGGGCACCGACTCGTCGGCGGCCACCGAGCGCAGCAGCGTCGTCTTCCCGGTGCCGGGCGGGCCCTCGAGGAGCACGTGCGCCCCGCAGTCCAGTGCCGCGACGAGCAGCTCGACCTCCCGGGTGCGCCCGATCACCGACCACGGACGCTCCGCCGGGTCGGGCGCGGTCGCACCCGACCCGGCGGAGCCGGGAGCAGCGCTCACGCGTGCACCGTCCGCATTCTCGCAGCGCTCACGCGTGCACCGCCCACATTCTCGCAGCGCTCACGCGTGCTCGTGGATCAGCACGCCGCGGACGTTCTTGCCGCTGAGCAGGTCGTCGTAGCCCTCGTTGACCTGGTCGAGGGTGTAGGTGCGGGTGATGATCTCGTCGAGCTTGATGTCCCCGGACTGGTACAGCCCCAGGATCTTCGGGATGTCGGTGGTTGGGTTGCAGTCACCGAACAGGCTGCCCTTCACCGTCTTCTTGAACAGCGTCATGATCGACCCCGGCAGCTTGACGTTGTCGACCGAGAGCTTGTTCAGCCCGGTCAGGACGATCGTGCCGCCCTTGCCGGTGGCGTTGAAGGAGTCGGTGACGATCTCCTCGGTCACGATGCCCGCCGTGATGATGGTCTTGTCCGCGCCGTTGCCGTTCGTCATGGACTGGGCCAGCTCCATCGCCTCGGCCGCGGAGGCCACGGCGTGCGTGGCTCCGAGCTCCATCGCCTTCTCCCGCTTGTTCTCCAGCGGGTCGACGGCGATGAGGTTCTTGGCCCCGGCGAAGCGGGCGCCCTGCACGGCGTTGATGCCGATCCCGCCGATCCCCACCACGATCACCGTCTCTCCGGGCTTGACGGCGGCAGCGTTCACCGCCGAGCCCCACCCGGTGGGCACGCCGCAACCCACGAGGACGGCCTTGTCCAGCGGCATGTCGTCATCGACCTTGACCACCGAGTTCTGGTGGATGGTGGAGTACTGGCTGAAGGTGCCGAGCATGCACATGGCGCCGTAGTTCTTCTCGGGACCAGGTCCGGTGAACGGGAACCGCTCACCGGGCAGGTACCCCTCGAGGATGGTCGCGCCCATGTCGCAGATCGCCTGCTGGCCGGTGGCGCACCAGCGGCAGACCCCGCAGTTGGGGATGAACGAGCACACCACGTGGTCGCCGGCCTTCACCCGGGTCACGCCCGGGCCGACCTCCTCGATGATCCCGGCACCCTCGTGGCCGAGGACCATCGGCAGGCGCGCCTCGAGGTCGCCGTGGGAGATGTGCACGTCGGAGTGGCACAGCCCGGCGTGGGTGTACCGGATGAGGACCTCGCCCTCGCGGGGGCCGTCGAGATCGAGCTCGACGATCTCGATGGGCTTGCCGGTCTCGTACACGACTGCGGCCTTCGTCTTCACGGTGCACGTCCTTCTCGTCGTCGAGCGGGTGGTGTGGGTCACACTGTGCGCTCCCGCAGCATGACGCTGGTCGGTGCGGGTGTCCACCTCCCCGACGGTCCGACCGTGGCCCCGCCCGGGCCCGGCAGCGCGGGCAGCAGCGCGACGGGTGCAGCGGGCCGTGACCCGACGGTGGACCGGGCGCACCGACCGCTCAGGGGGTTCCGCTCGTCCTGCGTCCGAGTAGGTTTCACCGCAACGACCCGAACACGGGCCGGGCGCCATGTCAGTGCCGACATGAAGGAGACACGCGATGCCTGCGATCAACGACCTCGAGGGACTCGACCAGCGGATCGTTGCCTACGTGCGGCAGCTGGGCCCCAAGTCCGACGGCGGGGTCCGCGTGACCGGCCACGGGCTGGCGCGCGACCTCGGGGTCGACGTGCAGCAGGTGCGCGACGCGCTGGGCCGGCTCGAGGGTGACTACCTCAACGCCGAGCGACGCATGGAGCCCACCAGCGAGCACTGGGACGTCTACTCCACCAAGGGTGACGTCACCTAGGGCCGACCGCGTCGCGCACCAGGGAGGGCCTGCGTGCGGCACCACCGACGCGGTCCCCCCGGCGCTGCGCCGCGGCGCGGCCGTCCGGCGCGGACAGGACCCCCGGGTGTGGTCCCGAGTACCGAGCCGATTTCGTGGCCTCTCCTGCTCCCTGGTACCGTTTCGACTCGGTCCGCTCGTCGGGCCACGCGCGCCGTTAGCTCAATTGGCAGAGCAGCTGACTCTTAATCAGCGGGTTCGGGGTTCAAGTCCCTGACGGCGCACCAGAAACACCCTCTGACCAGTGTGAACACCGCCGCTGAGCATCTCCTGGAAGACCCGTGGCCGAGGGCATCCCACGTTTACTCGCCAGAAACCCTGATGGGGAACGTGGCTCACAGCACCGCAGCCGCAGCAGAGGTGTCCGACTTGCGGTTGATGTAGAACCGAGCCGTCGTTGAAGCGTCGGCGTGCCCGAGCACGTTCGCGGCCAGGCCGATTGAACCCAGCTCGGTGTCGATCAGGGTTGCCACCGTGCGACGGAACGAGTGCGGGGTGGCCCAGCCGTAGCCGGCTCGACGGAACAGCTCGCGGATGTAGCGGGTGGTGTTGCGGGTGTCCCTCAGCTCGCCCGAGCGAGGCCCGGAGAACACCAGACGAGACAGGTCCACCCCGAGTGCGTGCCGAGGCGCCAGGGCCTCGGAGAGCCACGGCGGCAGGGTCAGCGTGCGGTCGGAGGTAACCGTCTTCGTGCCCCGGAGGTGCACCGTGGTCGAGGTGTGATCGTCGGACAAGACCACGTCATCCCACGACACCGCCAGGGCCTCCCCGATCCGCGCCCCGGTGTCGGCCAGGAAGCGCACGAGGTCGACCACGTCAGCCAGCAGGGCCTCAGGGTCGGTGGAGGCCACCGCGAGCACGTGGGCCCGCTCGTCACGGGTGAACGCACGCGTCGTGCCCCATTTCGTTGACCTTCGGCGTGGTCGCCTTCGGCGGACGCACCTGGCGGGCTGCGTTGAGCGGCGGGACCCCGTCCTCGACCGCCATCGTCAGGATGCCCGAGAGGACCGAGCGAGCGGTCTTCGCTGCGCCGCTGCCGTGGTTGTCCGCCACGCCTTCAAGGAACGTCCGCACCACGGGGACGGTGTTGGCCTCCCTCAGCGTGCGCGAGGCGATCGGGGCGTGCTGGACGTAGCGGCTGAAGTTCTGCCCGTACTGAGCTCAGCGAACAGGCGCCGGGTACGTTCGTCGAATGCTGCGGGATCTACTTTACGGCCCCCGGGGCAAGCCCGGTGGAATCAGCACGATTCGGTCCATGGTCTTCGATCCTGATGCGCTCCGAGACGTCGCGACCAAGCTCCAGTCGTGGCGTCCGGATGACGCAGTCTCGATCGTCGTCACAGAACGAGCGCCTTGGCCTGATGCCGGGGAGATCGACACTCCCTTCGACATGGACGCCATCGCTTCGGCCTCCTCCTGGCAGCTGCGTCACCTCCAGGTCGTCGCGATGTCCGGCGAGCACAAGACGGTCTTGGTGAGCTTCACCGAACGGCAGCCTGCCATCATTGTGATGAACACTGACCTCAAGCTCTCGGCGAAACTGATCGACCTGATGGACGAGCTCGGACGCCCCCAATTGGACCTGAGGCATCTGATGCGGACCGTCTTGGCGCCTGCCCTCGTTGCCCTTGTCGCAGGGAGCTGGATCACCTACCTCGCTACCTCGGCTCCACCGGTGAGCCTGGTAATCGTCGGCACGTTCTTGGTCATCCTGGCCTTGTTGTACGGAGCCGAGAGGATCGATCGTTGGTCCCACCGGATCCCTGCCCGAGGTCACCGGGTGCGTGCCCTGAGCCGTAAAGACACCCGAGAACGCCGAGCCGATCGCAATGCGGCGCAGTGGCAGGCGGCGTGGCAAATCCCTGCCGGGGCGCTTGTGGGTGCCGCTGTCACCTGGCTGTTCACGCGATGATCGGCAGACCCCCACCCAGGATGTGCACTGGTCACACTCCGCGTGCACCCACCGGGGCTAGTCCGAGGCGAACTCGTCTGGCGGCGACATTTGAGTTTTCACGACATTGGTCGGTTCTTGGTGAAAGAAGCACGATTGGACGACCGGAAGAACGAAGGGAGGCCCGCTGGTCAGGCGGCTACTGAGGTCGGCGACGTGCTGCCGGGCGTAGGGCCAGAGAGCCATCATCCCTACCTTCTCGGCAAACTCGGCCGTGGCGGGACCTTCCACGACAAGGGTGTCTCCCTCGCGGCAGTCGTAGGCCGCGGCGATATCGACCTCGATGTGCAGGTGCAGAGCACGCACGTCGAGAGCGCAGCGGATGTCGAGGCCGTTCGGCCGGATGCGTATGGACTGGGTCACGTTGATGTTGGCGCTGCCGTCTTCTGGTGCTTCGGGCAGCCCGTCGAGGTCGAAACCGGCCGCGCTGACCGCGTGGAGCTTGTAAAGGTCGATCCGCTGGAGGGAGACGGCGGCGAGGAGCGCGCGCGTGTCGCCGGCCGCGATCTCAGGCATGGGACGTCAGGGCGTCGAAGTCGTCGTGCAGCCACGCGCCATGGTCGAACAGCAGGTTGTGGTGCATGTCCACCTCCTTGCTTTCAACAGGTGAGGCCCGGACAACGTACTGCCCGACGACCTTGATGCACGGGCCGTGACGAAGCTCGTCCCAGGGCCACGAAACGGCCGGGCGCTCTGCGCGGACGACGGTCAGCTTGAGGTTCTTGGTGTCAGCACCGGGCTGCGTGCCGAGGATCAGGGCCGCGTTGGCCCGAACCGCGACGCAAGCGGACAGCGGCAGCACGTCGTCCGGGTCGAACTCTGCTGGCTTGTATGCGGTGATCCACTCGTGGATCGAGGCCCAAGTCCAGATCGCCTTGCCGCCGTGGAGCACGGCGTGGTGGGCGGGGAAGTCCGGGCGACGCGTCCACAGGCGGACAGTCTCGGGGTCGCGGTCGATGCGGAATGCGATCTCCTTCACCGTGACGAGGTCCTCCTCGACACGCACGACGACGATCTCGGGCGCGGTGTTCCGTAGGTGCTCGAGGAAGATCTGCACGGCGGCGGTGCTGGTGGTCGCCTGGATCTCGACGGCGATGGTGGTGACCTTGTCCCGTCGCACGGCCGCGATCAAGAAGTTCTCGGTGTAGATCCGGTCAAGCTGGTCGCCGTGCTCCATGTTGAGGTGGTCGACGACAACGGAGAAGCCGTAGGTGTTCACAGGGTTCCCTCTCGACGGCGTGGGTGGTGGGGGGCCCGCTGGCCCCCCACGTCGTCTATCGATGACTGTAGGGGTGAACTTTGGCGTTCGCCAAAGATTCCGCTCAGGGCTTGCGCTTGGTCGGCTCCCTGCCGTGGGTGCACTTCAAGGCCTGACGCCACAGGAACAGGGCAGTGCCTCCTGCCGTCTTGTTGACCGAGATCTGGCACCCGGCTCCGCACCGGAGGAAGCCACAGACGTGGGAGCCGGTGCTCGGGTTGTCGACGTAGATCCAGTCGAAGTTCTGTTCGAGCTGCTTGATGGCCTTCTTCGCGTCGTGGTCGTTCGGAAGCCCGCCCACGTCAGGCTGATTCACGATCACGTCGACCAGGTGACCGACCTCGGCCCCCCGATGTGCATGCGGTCATCAGCTCTCCCCGTCATCATCGGAGTCCTGCGACTTCTCCCCCCGGCCCAACGACGCGTTGTGGTCCGCGATGTCCCGTGAGGTGGGCGTGCGCGCGGCCACGACCGTGTCGTCGGGTACCGACCACTCCCCTGCTCGGTCGCGGCGTGCGGTGAGCTCGTCGGACCTGGCAGTGCTGGTGGTGGCTCCCGGCACCTGGTTCTCGTAGGCGGCCGACAGGCCCGGGGCGAGCATCACGCGGATGAGCACGACGATGGCGTGGCGTTGCGTCGGGTTGAGCTTGTCGGCGGCCAGAGTCAACTCTGAGCAGTCGCTCGCTAGCCCGGATCTTTCATCGCCAGTCTGAGCGCCAGCGGCGCGGGGTGAGGTCGTTCTCGGCGGTGATCCTGGCATGAGGGTGTGACTGTTCGCCCCGGTGTCGTCTCGGGTGGGCGCCGGGTCCAGGGCCTGGGGGTC
>JBBSUN010000048.1:0-24157 GCA_038234335.1 Mycobacteriales bacterium | reverse complement strand
GCTGGTGACGACGGTGGTGGGGGCGCAGCAGCCCGCCACGGCGGCCGGCATGGGGCAGCTGCAGTCGGGGACGGTGCCGGCGGTCTTCGAGCCGTGGGTGCTGAAGGCGGGGGCGTTGTGTGCGCAGGTCCCGGCTCCGCTGGTGGCCGCGCAGCTCGAGGCGGAGTCGGGGTTCAACCCCACCGCGGTGTCCCCGGCCGGGGCCCAGGGCCCAGCACAGTTCATGCCATCCACCTGGCCCTCCTACGGGGTGGACAGCGACGGCAACGGTGTCGCCTCGCCCTTCGACATCGGTGATGCGGTCATGGCGCAGGGCCGCTTCGACTGCGTGCTGGCGGGGCAGATGCAGACCGCCCTTGACGCCGGGCAGGTCACCGGCGACGTCATCGACCTGGTGCTGGCCGCCTACAACGCCGGGGCGGGGGCGGTGCGCTCGGGCGGGGGCATCCCGCGCAACGGGGAGACCCCGGCCTACGTGAGCCGTATCCGGTCGCGGATGGCCACCTACACCCAGATCGGCACCGGGGGGACCGGGCGGGGCATCGTCGCCGGCGCCCCGTTCGCGCAGAACGTGATCGCGGCGGCGAGCTCGTGGATGGGCACCCGCTACTCCTGGGGCGGCGGGGACGTGCACGGCCCGACCCTGGGCATCCGCGACGGCGGGGTCGCCGACCAGTTCGGGGACTACGCCCACGTCGGCTTCGACTGCTCCGGGCTCACGACCTACGCGGTCACCGCGGCCAGCGGCGGCACCCTCGTGCTGCCGCACTCCGCGGCAGCCCAGTCCCAGATGGGCACCGCCGTCGCGCTGACCCAGATCCAGCCCGGTGACCTGCTGTTCTTCGCCAACCCCACCGTCCACCACGTCGGCATCTACATCGGCAACGGCCAGATGGTCAACGCACCCCAGTCCGGCACCACCGTGCGCATCGACAACCTCTCCGGCTGGACCGGCGAGACCATCACCGCCCGGCGGCTCGGATGAACCCCCGCACCGCGGCCGCGGCCCTGCTGCTCACCCTCGGCGCCGCCGGGTGCACGCCCACCCCGACCGCCACCATCGGCCTCACCGCGTCACCGTCGAGCTCACCGCTGACGTCGACCCCGACCCCGACCCCGTCGACTCCCTCAGCTCCTGGGGTGGCGTTGGCGCCCGAGCTCACCCCGACCGCCACCGGCCCGGTGGCGACCCCGGAGCGCACTGCTCCGGGCACCGCCGCCGGCGCCTCCATCGCTGCGGGGGTGGACCGGACCAACCCCGACGCGGTCACCGCGGCGGTGCTGAGCACGTTCTTCACCGCCGACACCACCATCGACCAGGGACCCCACGACGCCGCGGCCCGGGCCGTGGCCCTGCTGACCCCGGACTACGCCGCGGCGATCCTCGGGACCCCACCGGTGCGCGGCCCGGGCGCCCAGTGGAACGGGTGGGCAGCCCGCGGGGTGCGCCTGGTCCCGACCCTGCAGGCGCTGCCCGACGACCGGCCGGCGGACTCCGCGGCCACGGCCTACCGCATCGACCTGGTCACCCAGACCCCCACGACCACCGACGGCCAGGCCCTGGCCCCGGTCGTCACCGTCGCCTACGTGCAGCTGCACGCGACCGGCAGCGGGTGGGCCGTGGCCACCATCGACCAGCGATGAGCACCAGCAGGAAGGACCACCCGATGAGCGCAGCACCGTGGCCCGTGGCGGGCGCCGCGTTCCACACCGCCCACCCGCACCTGCCACGGTCCGTGCCAGGGGTGAGCGCACCCCCGGTCGACCGGCATGCGCCGGTGTGGGACCAGCCCATCACGGGCGCCCCGGGGATGGGTGCGCCGAACCCGCACTGGTGGTGGCTCGGCGCCCACGGCGGGGCCGGGGTCTCCACCCTCACCGGGCTCGCCGCGGTGTCGGCCGACAGCCACCGGGGGTGGCCCTCAGGCCACCCGTCGCAGTCCCCGAACGTCGTCCTGGTCTGCCGCACCCACCTCGAGGGACTCGAACGCGCCCGGGACCTGCTGCTGCAGCACACCGTGGTCGGTCTGGTACCTCCGATGCTGCGGGTGCTGGGCCTGGTCACCGTGCCCGACGCCCCCGGCAAGGTCCCCACCGAGGTCCGCAGGGCCATGAAGCTCATCGGTGCCGCCGCCCCCCGGGTGTGGCACCTGCCGTGGATCGAGGCCTGGCGCAGCGCCCACCTGCACCAGATGCCGACCTGGCACCCCACCGCCCCCACGGCCACCACCCAGACCACGCGGGCCCCGCTCAAGCGGGCCACGACCGCTGTCGTGCCCGGTGCGCACCTGGCCTGCTTCACCGAGATCTTCGACCTGGTGCAGGCGCGCCGGCTCGGACCGGAAGGAACACCGTGACCACCCTGTCCTACGCCCTGATCACCCTCACCGTGCTCACCATGATCGCCGGCCTGACCCAGATGGTGCGCGCCGCCCGGCAGCGCAACCAGAGCACCGCCTACCAGGGACTCGCATACCAGGGACTTGGTCTGCTGCTCGCCGGCGCGGTGCTGTCCTCGCTCAACGTCCTGACGCTCTGACCCTCACCCCGCCCGCACCACGGGCCCACACCGTCCCGGGACTCCCCGGGCACCCCGCTCCACCCACCGCACTGCCCAATTCGCTGCACCGACGAGGGGACCCCACGATGACCACCCTGCGCGCCGCCTACTACCTGTTCCCCACCCAGATCGGTCCCAAAGGTCCGATCGCGCCCCCGGGGGCGGACAAGTTCAACACCCTCGCCTCCTGGGTCATGTGGGGTGTGGTCCTGATCCTGGTCATCGCTGCGTTCATCGCCGCGGGCAAGCTCGCCCTGGACAAGCGTTCCGGTCAGGGCGGCGACGGTGAGGGCCTGGCGAAGGTCGCGGTCGCCGCCGTCATCGTGGCCAGCGCCGTCGCGATCGTGAACACGCTGGTCCTGTGATGGCCGACCGCGAGGATGCGAAGGCCCGGCCCCCCGAGGAGGACGGGCGTTCGGCACGCTCGACTGCCACCTTGTTCGTCTCGGTCCTGGTCATCGGCCTCGTGGTCATCCTGGGGGCGTTTCTGACCTACCAGCTCAGCAAGGGCGACTCCACGCCCGGTGCCGCCGCCCCGCCGACGGCACCGGCCAGCAGCTCCGTGGCCACGGCGGCGGCACCCCCGGCGCAGGGCGGGTCCACCAGCCTCACCGAGGCCCCGGCCGGTACCCGCTGGGAGCTGTACCAGGGGGTGGCGCTGCCCTACTCGACCACCGCTGGCCCCACCACCGTGCAGGGCCTTGGGGTGGCCTCGGGCTACACCCACGACGCCGAGGGCGCCCTGTTCGCCGCCGCCCAGATCGACACCCGGCGCTCTCTCGCCCCCGACCAGGTGTGGCGTGCCGTGGTCGACAACCAGGTAGCAGCGGGTCAAGGGCGGGACACCTGGATCGCCAACCGGTCCACGATCAGCATCGCCCCCAACAGCATCCCCAGCACCCGCCTGGTGCAGATCGCCGGGTTCAAGGTCTCCAACTACACCGACACCGTCGCCACCATCAGCATCGCGAGCAAGTCATCGAAGGGTGGGTTCCTAGTCGGCGACCTCACGGTGACCTGGGTGGGCGGGGACTGGAAGCTGGTGCTGCTGCCCGACGGCAACTCCGCCACCACGTACCCCGTTACCGACCTCGCCGTGAACGGCTTCATCCCGTGGGCGGGGGTCTGACATGGCTGTCCTGTTCTCGTTCCAGACCGCCCCCGCACCCACCTTGGACCCGTGCACCGTCCCGGGACTGAACCGAATCTGCGATGGCGTTGGTGCGGTCGCCGGTCTGCCGGGGAAGGCGGCCGGCTCCCTGGCCACGTCGGCGTTCGACGGCATGGTGCAGGCCCTGAAGGAGGGTGTGGGGACCGCGGTCGGGCTGATGATGTCGTTCTGGATGAAGATCCCCATCCCCGCCCTCGGGTCTGAGGGTGGTGCGGTCACCACGATCCACGACGCCACCCTCTACCTCACCGTGATCACTGGGGTGGTGTCGCTGTTCTTCGTCGCCGCGAAGGCGGTGTTGGCGCACAGCTCGGCGTCCTCGGAGGAGACCCAGAACGCCGCCCGCGGCCTCGTCCGCCTGGTCGTCGCCTCCACTGTCGCCGTACCCGCGGTGATCCTGGCCAACTCCGGTGTCGACGAGTACTCGCGCTGGTTGGTCGACCAGGCTGCAGGCGGCGATGTCGGGGCTGCGGTGGGCAAGCTGATGAGCTTCGACGCGATCACCGGGTCGGGCTTCACGTTCATCCTGGCCGTGTTCGCCCTGGTCGCCTCGATCGTGCAGGCCTTCCTCATCGTCATCCGCGACGCCCTGCTCATCGTCCTGGTCGGCACCCTGCCCCTCGCCGCGGCGGCGTCGATCACCGGGTCCGGGCGGGAGACGTGGAACAAGGCCATCGGCTGGCTGATCAGCTTCACCCTGTTCAAGCTGGCCGCCGGCATCATCTACGCCACCGCGCTGTACTCGGTCAGCAACGCCACCGACGTCATGGGCCAGGTCGCCGGGATCTTCCTCATCATCCTGGCGGTCTTCACCCTGCCGGCGCTGATGCGGCTGATCTCCCCGCAGGTCGCGAAGGTCGGCGGCGGCGGCGGGGGCGGCGGGATGCTCGCCGCCGCCGGGACCATGGCCACCGGGGCGGCCACCCTCGCCACCACCCGCGGGGCAGGCGGGGGCGGCGGGGGCAGTTCCCGCAACGCCCCCGGCCAGGCGTCGTTCAAGGGCGAGCCGGGCGCCTCGGGCGCCAGCCCCACACCAGGAGGCGGTGACGGTGGCGGTCAGAGGCCCGGTGGGGGTGCCGGCGGTGCTGGTTCGGTCGCCGGCAAGAACGCTGCGGGAGCGGGGGCCGCCAGCGGTGTCGGCGCATGGGTAGCCGTGCTGGAGAAGGCACACGGTGCGATCACCACCGCGGCCTCCGCCAGCGCGGACGGCGAGGGCTCACCCACACCGAAACCGGGGTCGGGGTCGGGGTCATGAGCGGCTGTCACCACCACACCACCAGCCAGAAGGGGACGTCATGAGCACCTCGAGCTCGGCGGGACGCACCTACGGAAACTGGCGGCGGCCCCGCTCCCAGGGGCTGTACGGCCAGTCCTCGGCGGTCACCTACGGCGGCATCGGCGCCCTGATCGTGGCCCTGCTGCTGGTGGTGTTCGTCAGCCCCCTGGTGGGCCTAGTCTTCGGGGCCGTCGCGCTGCTGGGTGTGGCCCCGCTAATGGTGCGGGTCAGCGGACGCACCGCCTACCAGGCGGTGGGGCTGCGCTGGCAGTGGTCCCGGCACAAAGCCCGCCGGCACCACGTCTACCGCTCCGGGCCGCTGTCCGCGGTCCCCAACGGGTCCCACCGGCTGCCCGGGCTGCTCGCCGCCACCCACCTCTACGAGGGCGAGGACCCCTTCGGGCGCACCTTCGGGATGATCCACGCCCCCAAGGAGGGCAACTACACCGTCGTGCTGCGGGCCGAGCCGCAGGGCTCGGCCCTGGTCGGCCAAGCCCAGGTCGACACCTGGGTCTCCGGGTGGGCCCGGTGGCTCGGTGAGCTCGGGCAGACCGGCGACATCGTCGGCACCGCCGTCGTCATCGACACCTCCCCCGACTCCGGGGAGCGTCTGCGCGCGGAGGTGAACCACCTGCTGGTCGACGACGCCCCACCGCTGGCCCGGGAGATCCTCCTGCAAACCGCCGCCGAGTACCCGACCGGCTCCGCGGTGATGTCCGCCCGGGTGGCGATCACCTTCAAAGCCACTACCACCGAGCACCGCCATGATCCAGCCGAGATGGCCGTCGAGATCGGGACCCGGCTGCCCGAGCTGTACATGAGCCTGCGCGAAGCAGGCCTGGATGCCACCCCCATGGACGGGTGGGCCGTCGCGGAGACCGTACGGGTGGCCTACGACCCCGCCGCCGGCCACCTCATCGACGAGGCCCGCGGCAGCGGCGACGGCGCCCAGGTCGTGTGGGCCGATGCCGGCCCGGCCGCCCACCAGGAGAAGTGGGGCTCCTACCGCCACGACTCCGGGGTGTCGGTGACCTTCGCGATGGAGGAAGCCCCCCGGGGCACCGTCCGCGAGCAGGTGCTGCGGCGTCTGCTGGAGCCGCACCGCGACCTCGCCCGCAAACGCATCACCCTCATCTACCGCCCGCACTCCGCCGGGGACGCCGCAACCATCGTCGACCGCGACTTCAAGGACGCCATCGTCGGGGTCAGCGGCAAGGGCATGGTGTCGGGGGCGGCGAACATCGCCCTGGAGGCCACCACCCGGGCCCGCGACGAGGAAGCCCGCGGCGCCGGTGTCGTCCGCTTCTCCATCCTCATGACCGCCACCGTCGGGGCGGAGCAGGACCTGCGGCGCACCGAGTCGGTGCTGCGCAACCTCGCCTCCACCGCCCGCCTGCGGGTGCGCCCCTGCTACGGCTACCAGGCCGCCGCGTTCGCCGCCGGCCTCGGCATCGGCGTCCTGCTGCCCGAGCACGCCACCATCCCCGGCGCCCTCGCCAACTAGCGGCACCCGCCCGGACGCGCACCACCAGCCCGCCGCACCACCAGCCCGGTGCGGCTGCCCCGGCAACCCAGGAGACCACCATGGCCCGGTTCTTCCACCGCTCCACCACCAAGAACGCCACCACCAAGAACGCCACCGTGCAGACGCCCACCGGGCAGGCCCCGGTGGACCTGCAGCACGACCTCGCCGCGGCCACCCTGGCACAGCGGGTCACCGCGGGAGGGGGCACCGGCGGCGGGGGTGCTGGGGGCGGGGGTGCTGGGGGGCTGCTGCAGCGGGCCCCGGCCCCCACGGCGAAGCAGGTGAAGGCGGCGACAAAGGCCACCGCGAACCGGGAGCGGTTAGCCCGGGTCGCCGCGGTGAAGGCCCGCAAGGCCGCCGCCGCGGGGGAGCTGCCCTACCGGGGGCTGAAGGGTCCTGGTGGTGGGTACGCCGGGGTCGTCGACGTCCCCGCCGAGTACCGGGCCACCACCGTGCAGGTGTGTGGGCTGTGGCCGTGGGCCGTCGGCTCGGGCACCCCGATGATCGGGACCCCGGTGGGGCACCACCTGCACACCGGGGCCACGGTGTGCTTCGACCCCATCTCGTGGTTCCTGCGGGCCAAGCTCATCAGTAACCCGTCGATGTTCATGCTCGGGTTGCCCGGCCTCGGCAAGTCCACGTTCATCCGCAAGCTCGTCACCGGGGCCGTGGCCACCGGGGTCGTCCCCATGATCCTGGGCGACCTCAAGCCCGACTACGCCGAGCAGATCCGGCAGATGGGCGGCCAGGTCGTCCACGTCGGCCGCGGCCGCGGCTACCTCAACCCCCTCTCGGTCGGCGCCCTGGGGGCGATCCTGCCCCAGCTGCGGGACCGGCCCACCACCTACGCCCGCATCACCGAGGAGGTCCACGGGCGGCGGCTGTCGATCACCTCCGCCCTGGTGTCGCTGGTGCGTCAGCAGGAGATCACCGACACCGAGCAGACCATCCTCGCCACCGCCCTGCGCCTGCTCGACGAGGCCGCCGAGCTCGAGCGGGAAGCGACGGGTGTGCAGCCGGAGCCGCCGCTGCTCACCGACCTGGTCGAGCTGATCCGCGACGGGTCGCAGCGGCTGAGGGCGGTGACCCTGACCGAGACCGAGGCGGAGTACCGGGCCGAGACCCGCAGGTTGCACCTGTCGCTGATTGCCCTGATGTCCGGCCCCGTGGGGGAGGTGTTCTCCCAGCAGACGACGGTGCCGCTGGACCTGGATGCGACCGCGGTGTGCATCGACCTGTCCGGGATCTCCGCCACCGACGAGAAGCTGACCGCCGCGGTGCTGCTGGCGTGCTGGAACGACGGCTTCGGCGCCATCGAGGCCGCCCACACCCTCGCCGATGAGCACCTGGCCCCGCAGAAGTACTTCTTCGCCGTCCTCGACGAGCTGTGGCGGGTGCTCCGCGCGGGCGTGGGCATGGTCGACCGGGTCGACGAGCTGACCCGCATCAACCGCACCCTGGGCCTGGGCCAGGCCATGATCTCCCACTCCATGGACGACCTCGAAGCCCTGGCCTCGGACGCCGACCGGGCCAAGGCCCGCGGGTTCGTCGAGCGCGCCGGTGCCGTGGTGTGTGGTGGGTTGCCCACCCGGGAGATCGAGGCCCTCGCGAAGATCGTCGGGTTCACCGAGGTCGAGCAGGAGATGATCACCTCCTGGTCCTCGCCGTCCACGTTGTCGACGTCGGGGGAGCCGCTGCCCCCGCCGGGGCAGGGCAACTTCCTCATCAAGATCGGCTCCCGCACCGGCATCCCCGTGCACGTCGACCTCGTCGAGGCCGAGCGCCGCTCCGACGTCCACAACACCAACAAGCGCTGGCAGCCCGCCGACACCACCGACCACACCGCAGCCACCGTGCAGGCCGTCGCCGCCGGCGTCACCTCCGCGGCCCCCGAGCCGGTAGCGCCGCCGATCCCCGCCCAGGACGGGCAGGACCGCACCCAGGTCATCAGCGCCGATCGCATCCAAGCCCAGATCAACCAGGCCCAGATCATCCGCGCCGCGGGTGGCCACTGCCGGGGCGGTGACCTCTCGTGAGCGGTCCGCAGCGCTCCGGCGGGCACTCCGCCACCTGGACCCTCGCCGGGATCGGGGTGGTCGCCGTGGGTCTGGGTGGGCTGGTCCTCGCCGTGCGGGCCGGAACCCCCGCCCCCGGGGGCGGCCCGGTGCCGGCCAACCCCCTCTCCCTGGTCCTGGAGCTCGTCACCGGGGCCCGCACCTGGCCCGGTGGGCGTTCCACCCTGGTGGCCGCCGGGTTCGGTGTCCTCGCCCTGGTCGTCTTCGCCGTGGGGTTCTGGGTGCTGCTGTCGCGGGTGACCGGTGGCAGCCGCGTCGACGCCAAGGCCCGCCTGCTGGCCCCACCCGGGCGTCTGGTCGGCATCACCCCCACCGACGTGGCCCGCTCCGCGGCGCTGCTGCGCCCCGGGGTCGACCTGAAGAACCCTGCGTCCCACGGGGTGCCGCTGGGGGTGACGGTGCGGGGCAAGACCCCGCTGCGGATGGACTGGGAAGGGGTCGGGGTCGTCCTCGCGGGTCCCCGGGTCGGCAAGTCCACGTCGTTCTGCATCCCCGCGATCGTCGATGCCCCCGGGGTGTGCGTGGTGACCTCCAACAAGGCCGACCTCCACGACGCCACCAAAGGTGTCCGCCAGCAGGTCGGCACCACCTGGGTCTTCGACCCCCAGCGCCTGGCCACCCCGGCCGGCCGCAACGACTGGTGGGTCAACGTCCTGGCGCCGGTCACCTCCACCTCCAGCGCCCGGACGGTGGCGGAGTACTTCTCCTCCGCCGCCAACGGTGGGGCCAAGCAGACCAGCGGGGACACCTACTTCCCCACCGAGGCCACCAACGCCCTGTCCGGGTACTTCCTCGCCGCCGCCGTCGGCGGTGGGGACCTGCTGCACGTCATGGGCTGGCTGCGCACCCCCGAGGACCCCACCCCGGTGCAGCTGCTGCGCCAGGCCGGGCAGTACGAGGGCGCGGAGATGGCCCAGGCCCTGGCCCGCCTGACCCCGAAGCAGCGTGACGGGGTCATCGGCACCGCCCGCTCCTGGATCACCGTGCTCACCGACGCCGCCTACGCCCAGTGGGTCACCCCACCGGTGCGGGTCCGCTTCGTCGACACCGGCGGCCACGTGTCGGCCGAGACCATCCCCAGCACCCGGAAGGGAGTGACGGAGTTTTCCGCCGCCGAGTTCGTCGCCTCCGCCCATGACACCGGCGGCGACACCCTGTACGCCTTGTCCAAGGAGGGCACCGCCTCCGCCGGCCCCCTCACCACCGCGCTGGTGGCCCAGGTCTTCGCCGCCGGCGAAGCCCGCGCCGCCACGGCGCCCACCCGCCGCCTCGCCACCCCGATGCTGTTCGTCCTCGACGAGGTCGCCAACGTCGTCCGGTTCAAGGACCTGCCTGACCTGTACTCCCACTACGGCTCCCGCGGGATGCCGATCCTGAGCTTCCTGCAGTCCTGGTCCCAAGGGGTGGAGGTGTGGGGCGAGACCGGCATGACCAAGCTGTGGTCGGCCTCCAACGTCGCCGTCTACGGCGGCGGTGCCCGCGACGACAAGTTCACCACCAGCGTCTCGAACATGATCGGCACCTACGACGTCGAGAAGTGGTCCACCAGCCGCTCCCGCACCGGGTCCACCCGGTCACAGTCCTGGACCAAGGAGCCGATCTTCACCGTCTCCGAGCTCGTCGCGTTCCCCCGCCGCCGCGCCATCGTCCTGTCCTCCGGCAACGAGGCCACCATGATCCGCACCGTGCCCTGGATGAACGGCCCGCACGCCGACGCCATCAAGGCCTCGATCGCGGCCAACCAGCCCGTGAGCGCCGTCGCGGAAACCGAGCACCGCGCCACCGCGGCCCGGGTCGCCGCCGCCCTGGCCATGGATCCGGTCGACGAGAGCGCCCGCATCGCTGCGGCCCGCCCTGCACCGCGACCGTCGACGGCCGCCGCACAGGACAGCAGGCCTGCGCCGCTACCCGACCCGTGGTCAACCTCGGCCGCGGCCCCCGACTCCACCCGAGGGGGTTCCCGGTGACCAGCTTCGACACCGCCCTACCCGACCCTGCCCTGCCCGACCCCGGCGGCCCAGACATGCGGTTCCACACGAACAGTGCCCAGGACACGCCACCGGAGTGGGTAGGCCTGCTGCTCGACGGGCTCACCAACGCCCTGCGCCCCGCACAGCCGGACAACGCCCCAACGAAGGACATCCCCGACCCCCTCTACACCGACCCCCAGCAGTGGGTCACCGGGTGGCTCGCCCCGATCATCGTGCGGCAGCCGACCCAGGACTTCCTCTGGTGCGCCCAGTGGTGGGACCACCCCGAGGTCCTCACCCGCATCACCGGGCTCTGGGAAACCTGGGAAGCCGCCCGCCTCGGCGGGGCCACCGCCATCAACGACTGGCTCGCCACCCAGCTCGACCACCACCTCGCCGTCATCACCAACGCCTCCGGCCCCTTCTACCGGTGCAAGCCCACCTCAGGGGACACCCCCGGAGAGCACCACACCCCCGCCGGGCTCGGCATCACCCCCGCACCCGGCGGGTTCTTCGAACCCGAACCCCCACAGACCTGAGATCGCCGGCACTCAACCCCACGCCGGCGATCTCGACCCGGTTGTCCTCCCTCCCTCCCCCCTGGGGAGGGCAACCACCGAGAAGGCCCCGACCCACCCCGGTCGGGGCCTTCTCGTGCCGCACGGAGCGACCTGCTCGGGGTGTAAATGGCGGTGACGGCGATCCATGGAGAGCGCGGAGCGGCGCCCGCCAACGATCACCCCCAGGACAAGCCCGGGCACGAAACCACACACGCACCTGCACACGTCGCACCCCCCACCTGACGACCCCAACCCAACGTCATCGTTCTCGCAAGCAACCGATCAGCGATGGGCAACCGGCACTTTGTGAGGCCCATCCCACGTCGCGGCGGCGCGCGAAGCGCCAGGCAGGTGACCGCGACCATCAGTGACGCGAGGGCCCGCATGACTCTGACTTCCCCCCAGTCGTTGAGCATCGTTGGTGGGCGGCGGTGCACCCTGAGCTGGTGTTCGAGGACGACTTCTCGCCCGCTCCCGTCGAGCTGACCGCGTCGGCGGCGATGCTCCGCGCGGGGTTCGCGCTGAGTGAGCTGGACCTCACTGGTCTGTACGTCGGCTACCTGAGCGTGGGTGGTGCCATGTCCCTCGACGATGTTGGCGCGGTCCTTCGTGGGGAGCAGGAGGTGCCCGCGCTCGAGCACGACTACCTCGCTCAGGCACTCAACGACTACTTCACACCCCGTGGCCCAAACCACCCCGTGGCCTACGCCGAGGAGCTGGAGAATCCCGGGTACCGACCCACGAGGGGCTCGCACGCCCCACCGGGGTAACACCAGGCACGGGCACCTGGTTGCATGCCCCTATGGGCCATGAGGAGATCACATCATCGACGCCCGAAACGAGCTACCAGGATCTGCTGCTGCAGGCTGTGAACGGGGACGCGGCTGCGACCGTCGTGGTGGTGGCCGGGTTGTCGTGGTCGGTCACCGACGAGCACGAGCTCCTGGAGTTCCTGCAGCGCACCGTCAACCTCGCCACCACCGTCATCGGTGCCGCCGACGGTGCCGGGGTCACCGCCAACGTCGGGGGCGCCCCGTTCACCGCCGTGAGCACCCACGACCGGGTGCAGGTGGTGGACCAGGCCCAGTACGTGGCCGCGGACGGCCCGTGCCTGCACGCCATGCGCACCGGCACCGTGGTGCACGCCGACCTGGACACCGTCCGCCGGCGCTGGCCGCAGTTCGCTCCCGCCGCCGAGGACAGCGGTGTCCAGGAGTTCCTCGCCGCACCCCTCGGTGACAACGACGGGTACCTGGGCGCGCTCAACCTGTACAGCACCCACGGTGCTGGGTTCACCCCCGACGACGGTGTGCTGCTCCGGTTGCTGGTCAACAACGCAACCCGCTCGGTGCAGGACTACGCCCGCCTGCGCTCAGCCCACGACCTCGCCGCCCAGCTCCGCGAGGCCATGGCCTCCCGGGCACCCATCGAGCAGGCCAAAGGCATCCTGATGGCCGCGCACGGACTCGACGCCGACGCCGCGTTCAACCTGCTGCGCACCCACTCCCAGAACACCAACACCAAGCTCCACGACCTCGCCCGGACCTTCCTCGCCGACCACACCGGAACCCCCAAAACCTGAGCGCACCGTCCACCACCGGCGCGGACGACCCGACTCCGATCACCAACCGACCAACTCCGACCGGTACACCGGGGACGTCTTCCTGCAGCAACAACCAGGAGCAGCGCCCGTCGTCGCAGACCGATCGTGCTGCGGGAAGACAATGCTCCGTGGGTGGAGTAGCTCGTCGCGTGATGCTCTGCGGTGAGGGCGACTATGCCGAGTAGCGGCCAGCTCAGGTTGGGACGCTCCCGGTGCGGGGCATCTGACTCTGACTCGCCGTCCGCGTGGTGTGAGAGCCTGCAGGGGTGTCGACGACGTCCGCGGGGCAGGAGCAGGCGGGGACCCTGGGCGCGTCTCGGCGGCGGGTCACCGCGGCGCTCGGCGGCTCTGCCCGGGTCTCGTGGTGACCCCTCACGGGGGTCCTCAGCCTCTGCGGGCACGGTGGGATCCCCTCGCCGCCACCCCGAAGCGCGCCGACCGATCCACGCGGCCCAGGCGTCCTGGTGTCCGTCGGCGTAGTCGGCTGGGGTGGGCGGTGTCGGTTTACGGGTGGCGTGTGTTCGCCATCCCCGTGCTGGTCGTGGTGACCGTGCTCGCCGTCCTCGACGCCACCGGTGCACCGTCGACGGCACCAACGCCTGCGGTGGCCGCGGCGGCGGTCAGCGGTGTCAGTGGCGGCGGGGGCTTCCGGGCCCACACCGCGACCGGCGCCGGTTCGCCGATCAGTGGGCCGGTCGCCGATGGCAGCTTCGACCCGGCCACCGCCGCCGGCACCCTGCCCGACGGGGGCCCGTACCCGACCACCGGGGCCGAAACCTGGCACGTCGTCCCCGGCACCACCCCCCGGGTAGGTTCGCCGAACGCCCCGCTGAGCACCTACACCGTGGAGGTGGAGGACGGCATGGACCCCACCGCCTTCGGCGGGGATGCCGCGGTCGCCTCCGTGGTGGTGCACACCCTGGCCGCGTCCCAGGGCTGGACCCACGATGGTCAGTTCGCCTTCCAACGCATCGACACCGGGACCCCCACCTTCCGGATCAGCCTCACCTCCGCCGCCACCGTGCGCCCCGACGCCGAGTGCGGCTACCAGGTGCCCCTGGAGACCTCCTGCTTCAACGCCACCACCCACCGCGTCGTCCTCAACGCCGCGCGGTGGGTGCGCGGGACCCTGTCCTACCAGGGCGATGTCGGCTCGTACCGGCCCTACATGATCAACCACGAGGTCGGCCACGCTCTCGGGTTGGACCACCAGCCGTGCCCGGCCGACGGTGCCCTGGCCCCGGTGCTGATGCAGCAGACGTTCGGCACCGCCAACGACCAGGTCGCCCACCTCGACCCCGAAGGCGTGGTGCCCGCGAACGGGTTCACCTGCCGACCCAACCCGTGGCCGTTCCCCCAGGGCTGAGCCGAAGCCAGGGCCCACGACCTACCCCCGGACGGGGATGGCCGAGCGAACGATCAGTGGTGCGGTCGGTGGCCCCGGGTGTGGGCGGTCGCCAGCGTGAGTGCTCCGAGCAGCAGGACGGCGCCAACCCCCCACCGCAGTCCGTGCGGCTCCTGCACCACGGTGCGACCGTCGGGAAGCAGGTAGGTGCAGGTGACTCCCGGTGGGAACCACCCCCAGCTGGGCGTGCCGAACACCGAGCTGCCGGGGGTGAGCTCGCAGCCCACCGAGCCGGCCGACGCCTCGAGGGCGAGGCGCGCGATCCAGGCGAGCAGGAGCAGCAGCCAGACAGCGGCGGCCACAACCCACAGTCGTGGTCGCGCCCGGGGGTCAGTGCGCGACATAGGGCCACCCGGTGATCTTTCCCGAGTCGCACACCGTGGCGGTGAAGGGCACGACCGCACTGGGCACGTCGTCCGGGGGCGTGAGGACAACGTCGGAGGAGGTGACGCACCCGGTGGCACCGCCGCCGGTGGCGGTGGTGTCGGTCCACTCCAGGTGCTGCAGAGCGCTGGCGCCGTGCGCGAGGGTGATCTGCTGCGAGACGAGGCCCTGCGCCGGGACGTTCAGCCGCGTGAGGTTCGTCGCCAAGGCACCGCCCTGGGCGTCCAACAGGCCGAGGCCGCCGTAGCCGAACACCCCGCAGGGCCCGTTGGCGTGCACGTTGGTGATGACGACATCGGCCGAGCGCACGTTGCCCATGCCCTTGGACGGCGTGATCGCGAACTCGAGGTCGCTGGTGACGCAGGCAGTGGGGCCAACGGTCGCGCTCGGCTGCGGCTGAGCCTTCGGGGTGGCGGCGGTCGAGCCGCTGGTCGGGGCCGGCGCGGGTGCGGGGGTCGGGGTGGGGGTGGGTGCTGCCGTGGTGTTGGTTGTGGTGGTGGGGGCCGTTGCGGCGCTGGCGTCGGTACTGGTGCCCGAGCTGCACGCGGTCAGCAGCAGGGCTGCTCCGGAGAGCACGATCCCGGCCGTGGTGTTCCTGGCGTTCATCGGGAGGTCCTTCCTCGAGTCCTGGTGGTCCTCGTGACGGTGCGGGACCGCGGTGGTGGTCGAGCCCTGTGCGGGGCTCATGGGTGTGGACGACCCGCAGGCCCATTCGGTTGGGGGGTGGTGGCCGATCGAGGGGCGTTCAGCCCTCGTGCAAGCTCCACCAGCCCGCGCGGGCAGGGCGGCGGCGGGCAGGGCGGCGCGGTTACGGAGACGCAGCGTCTCCATCAGCTGATCCAGGCGGTAAGCGGACGCCCTGCTCGCTGTCTCGTGCGCCGATCTGCGGTCACGACGTCACCCAGGCGATCTTCCGCCGGCCCGACCGTCGTAGCTGGGCCCCGAGCTCGTTGCGGCTGAACGAGCCGACGCCCACCCAGGGTGGGAGTCCAGCAGCGGGCGGCGCTGGGTCTCTACCTGCGCTGTTGACTTAGAGCGCACTCGCAGTAGGAGACTTCTCGGCGTGGGAGAACGGGAGGTGGGCATGAACGTCAGTTCGGACTGGCTGAGCGTGAGTGCCGCGGCGCAGGTCACGGGGATCAGCGCCCACACTCTGCGCTACTACGAACGGGCGGGGCTGCTGCAACCCCCGCGTACCGCTGCCGGACGACGCCGTTACGGTCCGAATGACGTGCTGGCCCTGGAGTTCATCAGTCGCCTCCGAGCAACGGGAATGCCCATCCGCGTCATCAAGACCTACGCCGACGCGGTCCGCGCCGGGGACGGTCGCGAACACGGTCTACCCCTGTTGCTCGCCCACCGCGAGCAGCTGATCGACGATCTCGCGCAACGTCAAGCTCACCTCGACGCCATAGACACCAAAATCGCCGCGTACCGCGACGGTGCACCCGCTGCCAAGGAGACACCATGACCACGTCAGGGCCCGGCGGCGCCAACGGTGAGCGCACCATCCTCATCACCGGAACCTCCACGGGCATCGGCTTGGCCACTGCCGTGGCCGCCGCGCAGGCCGGGTGGAGGACGGTGGCCACGATGCGTGACCCGGGGAAGTCGGGAGCGCTGCGCTCGGCTGCCGCTGCGGCGGGAGTCGCCGTTGACGTCCGTGCGTTGGACGTCACCAACCCGGACTCCATCACCACGTGCGTCGAGTCCGTGATCTCGGATCTAGGCCATCTCGATGCAGTGCTGAACAATGCGGGGGCGGCGCACGTCGGCACCATCGAGACCGATGATCTCACCGCTGTCCGCGCCTGCTTCGAGGTCAACTTCTTCGGAGTTGTCCAGCTGACCCAGGCAGTGCTCCCTCATTTGCGCGCCACCGGTGGACGTCTCGTAACGGTGACGAGCGTCGGTGGCGTCGTCGGGCAACCGTTCAACGAGGCCTACTGTGCCGCGAAGTTCGCTGTCGAGGGCTTCATGGAGTCCCTCGCGCCCGTCGCGGCCTCCACCGGCGTCGGGGTGAGCGTCGTCGAGCCCGGCGCGGTCGCCAGCGAGTTCATCACCAACGCCGGCCTGGACCCCGAGGCGCTGCTGGGTGCGGCCGGTGCCTATGCGGGCGCGCTGCGGGCCTACCTCACGCGGATCACCTCACAATTTGCCGGCAACGCCCAGCCTGCCGCCGAGGTCGCCGACATCATCGTTGCCCTGCTCTCCACCCAGGAACCACCCTTCCGTGTGCAGACCTCCGACTGGGCGCGACGGTTCGTCAACATCAAGCTCACCGACGTCGACGGCTCCGCAGTACAAGCGCTGACAACCCCCTGGGTCACCAGCTAACCCGGATGCACCAATCCGCCCCAGCTCCCGGTACCCGGGGATGCCTGTGACGCACAACAGGATGTCCGTATGCGGTTCAGCAATCGGAACGGCCGGGTCTGCCCGATTTGGCGGACGTGTTCTGGTCCTGCGCCTTGCTGCGGTGCCGGTCGAGCGCTAGTCCAGGGCTAAGCAGGGACGGCGTGTTGCTCGTCCATGCACTCCACACGCACCCACGGAAACGACCGGAGAGCCGGCGCAGCCGGTCAGCACGGGTCGTGGCTGTGTATACCGATCACCTGGAGGAGCTGAGCGGCACCGACCGACTCCGATCCGCGGTCGAGCACGCTGACCACGAAGCGCCGCGTCAGGAGATCGTCCGCCTGCCGCGTCAGCAACAAGCGGTCTTGGCGGCGCGGCGCCCTCGTGACGTCGCTGCGTCGACTATGACCACTTCCGGTGGAACGCGACCTGTCGGGCCGAACCCGGAACGCAACACCATTGGGGGAGTCCTCAAGATCCTTTCGGCGGGGAGTGCGTGGTGGGGTTACTGTGCTGGTGCTGAAGGATTCAGCCGAGTCTGGAACTGGCTCGAATCCCTCCTCGCCGTAGGCCGAGGGCTCGCCAAGGCCCACCGTCAGAGGGCGTATCCGCCCTCTTCTCACCGAGCTGCGCCAGCGACTTCTGGTGGCCGCACTGCCGTGTCCCTGCGAACGCATTGGTGAGCAGGGACGGGGCAGAAAGATCCTTCTGCACCGCACACCAGTGTGGGTGTTTGCTTGCCTGGCTCCGCACGGATAAAGGCTTCTCCAGCCCGTTCGCGATGAGGGCGGCCGTCCGCGGCTGACCTCGCCGCGAAGCGGGGACCGTTCTCACTCCCAGTCGAAGGACACCTCATGAGCAAGACCAGTCGTATGGCGATTCCCGTTGCAGCCCTCGGCATCGCAGGAATGGCTTTGGTCCTTCCCGCTGGTTCCGCCGGTGCCGCGACTGCCACCAGCTACCAGGCGACCCTGAGCCCGGTCGCGCTGAACAACGTGACCGGGTCGGGAACGGTGATGCTGCAGCTCAACGGTGATCAGGCCACGGTGACCGAGCACGTGAACGGCCTGGCCGCCACGTTCATGGACAAGCCGTACCCCCACGTTCAGCACATCCACATCCCCGGCGCCGGCGGCGGGCTCGGTCAGTGCCCGGCTGCCTCCGACGACACCAGCGGCGACGGCGTCCTGAACACGACTGAGGGCACCCGCGCGTATGGCCCGATTGGCACGACCCTGTCCACCAGTGGGGACACCACCCCGGCCGCGGCGACGACGCTGACCGTCGCTCCTAGCGGCGCGAGCTTCGACTACACCCGCACCTTCACCCTGGACCCGGCCACCCTGTCGGCCGTCACCTCGGGCAAGGCGGTCGTCGTGGTGCACGGTCTGGACCCCGCGACGCTGAGCGCCGCGGCCCAGGCGGAGAAGAGCGAGCTGGTCCCCTCGCTGCCTCTGGCCGCGACGAGCCCCGCCCTGTGCGGCGCCCTGGTGGCCTCCCAGGCCAGCAGCATGCCGGTCGGCTCCAGCCCGACCGGTGGTGGGAGCACCTCCGGGCTCCAGGATGAGGGTGCGCTCGCCGTCGGCGGC
This sequence comes from Mycobacteriales bacterium, assembly GCA_038234335.1. Classification (GTDB taxonomy): domain Bacteria; phylum Actinomycetota; class Actinomycetes; order Mycobacteriales; family Mycobacteriaceae; genus Rhodococcus_D. The sequence goes on along the minus strand of JBBSUN010000048.1, from coordinate 5,681 downwards.
GCCCTGATCCTGGCCGCGGGTGGCGTGTTCGCAGCCCGCCGTCGCACGACCCGACAGAGCTGAGCGGTCACGTCCTGATGGGAACACCGTGACCACCCGCACCCGCCGCACCCGGATTCTCGGGGTGGCGGGTGCGGTGCTGCTGCTCGCGGGGGTGATCACCGTCGTGGTCGCCGTCCGCGCGCAGCAACACCCCCCACAACCGTCACCGTCCGCTGCCAGCCCGGTCTCGGTGACCCCGGACGCCACCGGTTCCACCCCACCGGCGAACCCACCGGCGAACCCACCAGCGGACCCACCGGCACCAGCGACCCTCGGCCCGATCCTGGCCCGCTCGCTGCCGACGCACCTGGCGGTGCCCGCGATCGGGGTCGACTCCGACCTCAAGCAGATCGGGCTCGACGCCACGAACCAGATCCAGACACCGCCGTTCGAGCGCGATCCCCACGCCTACTGGTTGACGCCCACCCCCACCCCCGGCGAGCTCGGACCATCAACACTCATCGGGCACGTGGACTCCGCCTCCTACGGCCCGGGTGTGTTCTTCCGGCTGGGAGCCCTGCAGCCGCACGATCCGATCTCCGTCACCCGCGCGGACGGCACCATCGCCGTCTTCGAGGTCGAGCGGGTCGTGGAGTACCCCAAGGCCCAGTTCCCCACCTTCGCCGTGTACGGCAACACCGACAACGCGGCGTTACGGCTGATCACCTGCGGGGGCACCTTCGACCCGGCCCAGCACAGCTACGAGAGCAACATCGTCGCCTACGCCTCGCTCGTGTCCACCCACAAGGCCTAGGCACCCACCGAGAAGGCCAGGCCCCATGATCAAGGACCACCGACTGGCCGCCCTCCTGGCAGGCATGGTCCTGCTGACCGGGTGCGCCTCCACCAGCACCGACACCTCCACGACGAGGTCGTCGCTCCCGGCAGGAGATGCGATGACCTCCGGAATGGTGATGCCGGATGGCTCCACCATGGCCGCCGGCTCGCCCGCATCCAGCACCGACGCGGCCGGGGCCCCGTCGGCGGCGGAGACGATGATCTGCGGTCCCGAAACGCGCACCACCATCACCACAGTGCTCGGCCTGACCACGCCACCGACCCCCCAGTCCACCTGGGCCGACCACCTCTACACCTGCACCTACCCCCTACCCATGGGCACGTTCATCGTGTCGGTCAAACAGTCCAGCGACCCCGCCACGGCGAAGACCTACTTCGCCGACCTCCGCACACAGCTCGGCACCACCGAGACCCTCGCCGGGCTCGGGCAAGCCTCCTATGGCACCACCGCAGGAAAAGTCGTCCTCATCAAAGACAACGACACCTTGATGGTCGACGCCACACAGCTGCCCGCCATCTTCGGCGCACAACAGTCCCAACGCTTCGACTTCGCCTACGAGATCGCCTCCGACATCCTCGGCTGCTGGACCACCGGCTAACCCCACTCTGCCGTCAGCGGGGCCGCGCCCGCCCACCCACGCTCCAGCGCGACCAGGGCCTGCACCGATGACCGTTGGGCGCGGTGGCGGGTGTGCTCGTAGCGTCACCGCATGGCGCAACCCTTGGTGAAGCTGTTGGACCGTCCCGTGGCGTGGACCGCTCTGGACCCCGTCGCCGCGAAGATCGCCGCACTGTGGAAGAAGGTGCTGCCGACACCGGTCACCGACGTGCTGCACGGAACCTTCCTCGGGCACCCCCTGCACTCAGTACTGGTCCAGGTCCCGATCGGGACCTGGACCTCCGCGGTCGTGCTCGACACCATGGCCACCCTGCAGCAGGCACGCGGTGGCGACCAACGGGCGCGGCGGGCCGTGGACCACGCCTCGGGGGTGCTCGTGGCCACCGGGCTGCTCGGGGCCGTGCCCGCGGCTATCGCCGGATGGGCCGACTACGCCGACGGGCACGAGGAGCAGCAGCGCATCGCCCTGGTCCACGCCGCCTCCAACGCAGTCGGCATCGCGTTGTTCGCCGCCTCCCTGCTGGCCCGGCGCCACTCCCACACCGCCCGGGCACGAGGGCTGGCGCTGGCCGGGATGTCAGCCAACGGTCTCGGCGCGACGCTCGGCGGACACCTCAGCTACCGGTGGGCCTCCGGGGCCAACCACGCCGAGCACGTCCCCCACACCACCCCCGCCGGGTGGTACCCCGTCGCCGAGCTCACCGACCTGCCCGACAGCGCACCCCACCAGGTGCACATCGGTGACACCCCCGTCGTCCTGGTCCGTCGCGGGCACACCGTGCACGCCCTCGCCGACACCTGCACCCACCTAGCCGCCCCCCTGTCCGACGGGGAGGTGGTCCACGAGAACGGCCGGGACTGCATCACCTGCCCCTGGCACGCCAGCATGTTCGACCTCGCCGATGGCACCGTCGTCCACGGACCCGCTGTCGCCCCCCAACCGAGGTTCGACGTCCGTATCCGCGGCACCACCGTGCAGATACGGGTCCGCGAGCTGCCCGGCGTCGCCGCCGCCGACCCGATCGCCGGGGTCGACAACACCACCACCTGAACCCAACACCGCACCCAAGACGCAGCCGGGGACCGCTCGGGTCCCAACGGCGACGAGCTCCGCAGCGACGACAGCCACCACGACCGGTAGGCATCCAACCCGGGCACCGTGGTCAACCCCGACGTGCTCCACCTCGCCCACGAGCCACGGCGCGAGCAGGACGTCAAGCTGCGACGGCAGCGGCCGCACCCGCCTCGGCCCAGACAAGGTCAGCGGCGACGACGCGCACTGCCTCTGGCTCTGTCAGCCTTACCTGGCCACTCGTCCACGCCTCATCGTGCTTCCTCCGACCCGGCGCGTCGAGAGCGGCGCGTCCCGCAGCACCATCCTGCGTCGGACAGGGCACGGTGCGTTGCCAGGTCCGACCTGACCCAGCGAGGATCGAGGGCATGAACATCACGCCCATCAACCTGACGGAGGCGTTGGCCTCGTTCGACGATGTCTACAGCCCCCGCATCGTGGCCACGATGAACGACTACGACGTCCGGGTTGCCCACACCCTGGGCGAGCACGTCTGGCACGTCCACGAGGACACCGACGAGTTCTTCCTCGTCCTCGGTGGCCAGTTCGACGTCGCTCTTCGCAACGCGGAGGGGCAGGAGAGCACGGTCAGCCTCGTGGAGGGCGACACCTTCGTCGTGCCCAAGGGCACCGAGCACAAGCCCTCGTCCTCTGGAGGGTCGATCCTGATGTTCGAGCCATCGGGTACCTCGACCACAGGAAACGGCCCCGTCGGAGACATCCCCGACCACGTCGATAGCACCACCGGCCACCAGCTGACGTGATGCCAGCCCGCCGTCGAACAACCCGGCCCCACTGACGCCGGTCACGGATCCCTGACCGGCGCGTGGGTTGCCTTGTGCTCGGCGCAGGTGGGCACGCACGTGTTAGGCCGTGACCGCCCGCACCGCAGAGCCGCCTCGAGCTCGCCGCACCGGTTCGTAAAAGAACATTTGGTCCATCAGGTCGTGAGACCGTGTCTGGCTGCGTGCGGGTGGATGATCGTGGGACCGGCCCGGCTGGTAGGGAGCGTGGCATGCGTAGACAGGGAAGCGCCTCGTGGCAGTTCAGCCACGATCTCGATCAAAGCCTCCACCTCGTGCTCTACGTCCGTGATGGTCTCGGCCTCGGCGTCGACGGTGACCCGATCAGCCCCCCGCGCCTCGCCGGCCCGGTCGTCGACCACCGTCACCTGCTCGACGGCGGCCCCACCAAGGCGGTAGTGAGCAGGTGGTCATCGTGGTGGCACGCCGTGGTCGCGCTGCAGGCACCTGACCGGTCGGGCCGCCCCTCGGAGCAGACGGATCGCCGAGCCTGGCACGAAGAGCTCACCGCTCGACCCCGCCCCGTCTTCGACCCACCGACCTGGTCCTGCCTCGATGACAGCCCCCCACTGCAAAATGCGGTGCGCGCTGTGTGGGTTGAGGGCTTCCAGCAGTTCACCGCCGCCCGGAGGCAGCACATTCCACCGTCCAGCCATGACATCTTTCCCTGGGAGCAGGTACGCCACGGCGCGGAGCGCGCTGCCGCCAAGCACGGTGTGAGCCCCGACGCCATCAACGGCCGCGCTGAAGTGCTCATGGTCGAAGGGGCATGGTGGAGGCTCGTCGCCCCAGGCGCAACGCTGTGCTCGGTCGCCGCGGCACAAGACGCTGACACCATCGCCGCGATCCTCGACGCGGTCTTCAGCTCCAACCTCGCCGCATGACGATCCCCCTGCGACGACGGGCGCTGCACCTGGTTGTTGCTGCAGGAAGACGTCCCCGGCGTACCGATCGCAGTTGCTCGGTAGGGGATCGGAGCCGAGCCGACCGCGCCGGTGGTGGACGGGCGCTCAGCCCTGATCCACCGCTGGTTGTTCGTGGTCGGTGGGTGATGAGTGTTCTCGGGGGTGGGCATGGGTGTGCTGCCGGCCGGTGCCGGTGTGTCCACGTGGGGTTCTCTGGTGGGGCCGTCGCCGGCGGGGTGGTCAGGGGGTGGGGGCGAGCGGTGGGCCGGTCGCTGTGGCCCACAGCTGGTTGAAGGCGATGGCCCAGGGCCAGTGGGTGGGCAGGTGCAGCACCAGTCGGCGTCCGGTGGCGGCGACGCGGGCGGGGACACCGATGATGCGGGTGCGCACGGTGGCCCAGCGGGCGGTGGCGAGGTTCGCTGCGACGGCGGCGGCGCGGGCGAGGTTGAACGCCATGACCGCGCAGGACACCCAGGCGGCGTTGGCGGCGTAGCGCCCCGAGGGCAGGTGCGCCAGAGCGTTGTCCTTGAGCTCGGCGATGACCTGCTCGACGATGGCGTGCCCGCGGTGGACCTCGTCGGCGGCCACCGTGGGCATGGTGGTGTTGGTGATGAACGCGTGATGGCGGTAGGTCGCGAACAGCTCACCCTGAGCGGTGCCGTCGCAGGCCAGGGGCTGCAGCCGGCGGACGCGGCGCACCACCAGGCGGCACCGCACGTGCTCGGACTTGCGGCGTCGGAGTGAACGCGACGAAGTCGACCTCGGCGACCTCGGCGTCGGAGACCCACCGGCCCTCAGCGTCGTCGAAGACGGCCTGCGGGTAGCGGATCGCCGTCCACGCCGCCTCGTCGATGCCGGCGATCGCGGCGCGGACGGTGGCGGTCATTCGGGCGGTCACGCTGAACCACGCCCGGTGCCGCAAGGCGGTGCCGACGAACGCGTACCCGTAGTAGGCGGAGTCTGCCCGGGCCAGCAGCGGGGCACCGACCCCCGCGGCGCGGGCGGTGCTGATCGTCTGGGCCAGCAACCGCCCGGCCCCGGCCGCGGAGGCGGTGTCGCCCCGCCGCAGCCGGGCCCGGGCAATAACCGGGGCCGCGGTCGGGGAGCTGATCGTGCCCACCTGCACGTTCAGCCCACGCACCCCGGTGTAGCCGAACGCCGCCGACTGCTTCGCGTAGCCGTGGACCTCCCGGACGGTGTCGTCCACGTCGAGGTACACCACATCCCCGGGGCCTGGGCCGGGGAGCAGGCCCGGGACCTGGCGAGCCAGCCCACCCAGCAGCCCGGCCCCGGCCCGGTCTAGCTGCTGGACGTGACCATGGGTGAACGAGCGCAGGAACGTGCCCAACGTCGACGGTGCCCGGACCCCGGTGAACAACCGGCCCATCCCACCGTGACGCAGCACGTCGGTGTCGTCGATGCAGTCCGCCCCCGCGAGCATC
>JBBSUN010000047.1:0-24356 GCA_038234335.1 Mycobacteriales bacterium | reverse complement strand
TCGCCGAGGACATGTCCGACATCCGGGCTGCCGAGGCGGCGCGGACTGAGATGCGAACGACGGGTGCGACACCAATCCCGTGGGAGCAGGTCAAGGCAGATCTCGGCTTGGCATGACCTACCGCATCACGTTGACCCCTGCCGCAGCGTCTCAGCTGCGCAAGTTCGATCCGCAAGTCCGTCGCCAGATGCAGGCAGCGCTGGAACTGCTGAGCTCCGATCCGCGGCCACCTGCGGCGACCCAGCTCGTCGGCGGCGCCGGCGAGTGGAGAGTTCGCACCGGCGACTACCGCATCGTGTACGAGATCGAAGACGAGGAACTTCTCGTGCTGGTACTCCGCGTCGGACACCGACGTGAGATCTGCAGAGCCCGCTGAGCGATCGCTCAACGAACCCGAATTTCGACGTCGTGACCGCTGGAGCGGGCCAGTCGCTCGTCTCGTGTCAGGACCGGGCACTGCAGCGCCTCTGCGAGGACCACGTACGCGGCGTCGTACGCGCTGAGGTCGTGCCGGAGGCTGAAGGCACGCTGTCGCAGTGGGCCGGCGCTGGGCCATCGATGGATGGGCAACGCGTCGAAGTCGGTGAGGGCATCGCGGGCCCGTGCTGGGGTGATCTGGCTGCGCAGGGTCAATCCCCGCACGGCGGAGACGACCTCGAAGTCGAGCAGGGTGGGTGCGTGCAGGTCCTCGTTGGCGAGTGCGGCGCGGAGGTCGTCGCTCCCGTCGACCGAGGTCAGGGCATCGACCACGGCCGCGCAGTCGACGACGATCACGTCCGCAGCGGGGACGTCAGCTGCTCTTCCCGCTCGCCGCGGGCAGCGACGACCGCTTCCACGGCTGAGGCCGTGGCTCGCTCGGTCCGCTGCGTGGCTCGCTCGAGCACCTCGGCGACAGTGGGCCGGGCGGTCTCCCGCTCGATGAGGTCGAGCAGGTAGGCGTTGAGCGACTGGCCGCGAGCGGCCGCTCGAGCCTTCAACCCGCGCCTCGCGTCCTCGGGTACGCCTCTGATCTGCAGCAACGAACTCATGGATGCACTCTACCTCAACATACATCCATAGCGTATTGGTGTGCCTTGCATGACGCTCGGCGACCGTCCATCGATCGCTATGCGGCGAGGTCGGAGCTGTAGACCACGTCGAGGCTCGCGGCGATGGCGTCGTGCGCCGCGCCGAGACGTACCTGCTCCCAGGGAAAGACGTCGTCCCTCGTTGCCGGGACACGCGTATCGCGGGCGGCAGTGAACCAGCTGAAGCCGTCGTCCGACACTGCACGCACCGCGTCCTGCAGCTCGGGACGGCCAGCGAGGCACGACCAGGTCGGTGGGTCGAACACGGCGCTGCTCAGCGCGGAGAGCTCACGGACTGCCACCACCACGACCACTGGCTCGCCACCGCTTCGGTAGAGCCCGGGTCGGGAAGCAGACGGTGGCCCAGGACCGGCCCGGCCAGGCGCGGTGGGTTGATCGCGTCGACGTCGACCTCGAGGCCGAGAGCATCACGTGCGAAGAGCAGGAGGTGGAGGCTCTGGTCGAGGTCATGGCCGCCATCCCCCACCTGATCCCACGACACCGTGAACCCGAGGGTCGTCCCGGAGGTGGGCGCGTGTTCGGTCAACAGCACCCAGTCTCGTGCAACAGGGCCAAGCGCACCGACCTCGTCGCCTACGGCGTGTTCACGGCTTCGTCACCGACGCCGTCGTGAGCGCCGGCAGCGTCTGACCCACCGCCCCGTGGTGGGCGCACCCACCACGCGGGGGTGGGACGGCGGCGACCGTCACACGGTGTAGGACATGACGGTCATCATGCCGAGCTCCCCGTGGTAGGCGTTGTGGCAGTGGGCGAGCCACTGCCCGGGGTTGTCGGTGTCCAGGTCGATGGCCAGGGTCTGCATCGGCAGCACGTTGACGGTGTCCTTGCGGACCCCCGGTGCGGTGGAGTCCCCGGTGCCGGTGACCACGGCGAAGGTGTGCCCGTGCAGGTGCATCGGGTGGAACATCATCGTCTGGTTGCGCATCGTGATCCGCACCCGTTGACCGGAGGTGACGTCCAGGGCTTGGTGCTGGTCGTAGGGCACCCCGTTGAGCACCCACTGGCGGCCCCCGTCGACCATCCCCAGGGTCAGGTCGAGCTGGCGGTCGGGTTGCCGGGCGGACAGGGCGGCTGCGGTGGTGGGGGCGAGGTCGGCGTAGGTGAGCAGACGACCGCCGAGCTCGACCGGGCGCGCCCCGACCGCCGGGGCCGGGCCGCCGGCGGTGCGCAGCACCGCCTGGGCGGCGGGGTTGTCCTTGCCCTCCGGGGAGGCAACGATCGGGAACGCCCCGTCGCCGGCGGTGACCACCACGTCGTATCGCTCTCCCATCCCCAGCAGGACGGTGTCGACCTCGACGGGCTGGACGGGGTAGCCGTCGGCGTGGGTGACGGTCAGGCGGTGCCCGCCGATCGCGAACCGGTAAGCCGTGTCGCTTCCGGCGTTGACCAGCCGGAACCGGATCCGGTCGCCGGGGGAGGCGGACACCAGAACGGGGTCCTGTGGAAGGCGGCCGTTGATGAGGTGGGCGGGGTAGACGACGTCACCGGTGTCGGTGCCGATCGGGTGCGCCACCGACACGGAGCTCCCCATGTCCATACCTCCCACACCTCCCATCCCGCCCGAGTCCATCCCGCCCATGCTCATGCCGTCGCGGCCGAGGCGGGCCAGGATCGCGTCGGGGGTGTCCGACCAGCCGTCGGTCCAGTCGTCGAGGACCAGGACGGCCTCCTGGTCGTAGCCGCCGGGCTCCTGGGGGTCGTCGATGACCAGCGCCCCCTGCAGGCCGCGGTCCATCTGGACCCCGACGTGGGGGTGGAACCAGTAGGTGCCCGGGTGCGGTGCGGTGAACGAGTACTGGAAGTCCGCTCCGGGGGCGACGGGGTCCATGGTGACCCCGGGGACCCCGTCCATGTCGTTGCGCAGGGCCAGCCCGTGCCAGTGGATCGTGGTGGGGTCGGTGAGCTGGTTGACCAGGTGCACGTCCAGGCGGTCCCCCGCCGTGACCCGGATCAGCGGGGTGCCGACGCTGCCGTTGTAGGCCCAGGTGTTCACCACCCGACCTCCCAGGTCGACGGTCGCCGGGGCGGCGGTGAGGGTCTGGGAGACGACCTTCCCGGTCGTCGACCGGGCGGCCTCGGTCGCGACCACCAACGGTGAGCGAGGGCCGATCTGCGCGGCCGCGGAGGCCGGCGACCGGGTGAGCAGCTCGATCCCGGCGGCACCGGCACCGGCGACGGCGAGGCCCGCGACGCCAAGGCTGAGGACCCGCCGCCGGGTGAACGTCCGGGACGGTGACGCAGGGGTCTGGTGGGGCTGAACGGGCTGGTCGGACACGGGTTTTCTCCTGTGGGTCTGATGAGGGTGGGTGCCCCGCGGGCACGTCCACGTTGCGGGGGCGCGAGCCCCTGCGAACGGGGGTGCCGCCGACGACGTGGGTGCCGAGGGGCGAGCGGAACGGCCCGAGAGGGCCGGTGCGGTGAGCTCGGGACGCGACTGCCCGAGCCGACGGTCAGACCCGCAGGATCGACAGCTCGGCGAGCGAGGGCGCAGCCCCGTGCGGGGCGCGGTCCAGCGCAGCCCTCACCGCCCGCAGCGTCCAGCCCGGGGCGTCGTCCAGACCGTGCCCGGGCAGCGCGCCTGAGGGCAGCAGCGGCCCGAGCGCCACCCCTGGCGCGTCGGTGAGGACGGCCACGCAGTCGTGGCCCATCGAGTGCGGAGCGGACCCCGTCGCCTGAGCACCCTGCGGGGCAGTGTCGGTGCTGGCGACCACCATGCTGGCGGCACCCGAGAGGGACGCGCTCGAGGTGGACGTGCTCGGCGTGGTTCCCGTGCCGGACGGGCCACCGCCAGTCAGGGAGTGCATGCCGGAGACACCGACGACGAGCAGGATCAGCAGCAGGGCGCGCGCCAGCACGGGGACTCCTCGGCGCACCCCCAGCTTCCGCATGACCCCAACCTACGGAAAGGTGTTCGCACGGTGGATGGTCGCGCTCCCCCGGCCCGCCGGGCTGTGTCCGGGGATCGGTCGGTAGAGCCATGACCCGAGGCACCACGGCGTGACGGTGAGGATGGAGCCGCCGACGGCGCCGGCGCCTCCGGGGAGCTATCCCAACGCCGGGTGGGGATCCCGTCCCGATCACCGATCGATGGCCGGTCACGATGCCGCTGAGGACAGCGCGTGGTGCGTCGACTGCCGGGTCACCTGCAGCCCGATCCTGGTGGTCGTCGCGGCGATTCTGATGAGGGGGCACAGACCCGTCCGACGTGTTTTCGCTGCCCGCCCCATCCGGGGGCTGCGCCCGCCCCACCTGAGGGCTGTGTGTGGCCCGTTCGGGCCAGGCGGCGGTCGGGGGCGGATGGCCGGTCCTGCTGATGCGGTGGTGGGGTGCGGCGGCCGAGGATCGACCTCGGCGCCCCGCACTGGGCGGGGCCCGGGACAGCGGGAGCGAACCATGCCGTTCATCCAGGTCAAGGTCATCGAGAACGTCTTCACCGACGACCAGAAGCAGCAGATCGTCCGTCGCCTGACCGACGCCCTCGTCGGCATCGAGGGCGAGAACATGCGGCCCGTCACGTGGTGCGTGGTCGAGGAGGTCCGCAGCGGCAGCTGGGGGATCGCCGGCAACCCACTCACCACCGCCGACGTCAAGGCCTTGGCGGCCGGAGTGGGCGTCTGAGCCCGCCACCGTCGTGGGTCCTGGTCGCACGGGTGCTGCCGGCACCCGCCCCACGACGGCCCGGAGGGCGATACTGACGTGGTGGCATCGCTGGTGTCAGCCCGGTCAGCCCTCGACGCGGGTTCCTGGCTGCTCGCCTGCACCGAGTACCGGGCTGTCGCCGGGGCCACCAGGGACCCGGTGGCCTATGAGGGATTGGCTCAGGCCGCCTGGTGGCTCGACGACGCCGTCACCTGTGTCGGCGCCCGGGAGCAGGCCTACCGGGGCCACCAGGACCTGGGTGACGCCCTCGGTGCTGCGCGGGCCGCCACCGCCCTCGCCTGGGACAGCCTGCTGTTCGGCCTCGGGGAGTCCGTGGCGCTCGGCTGGTGGGGGCGGGCGGGGTCGCTCCTCGAGGAGCTCGGCGAGTCCGCTGAGCACGGCTGGCACGCTGTGCGGGAGGCGGAGCTCGCCCTCGAGGTCGGGCACGACCCCGACCGGGCGCTCGGGGCGGCCCGCCGAGCGGCCGCCGTCGGGAAGCGGCTCGGCCTGGGAGACCTCGAAGTCGTCAGTCTTGCCCTGCTGGGTCTCGCCATGACCAGCGCCGGGGACGTCCGCGAGGGCATGGCGCGGCTGGACGCGTCGGTGGCCGCCGCAACCTCGGGCGACGTGCCGGACCCGATGTGGATCGGGAAGGTCTGCTGCTGGGTGATCGCGGCTTGCAACCAGAACAAGGACGTGACGCGGGCGGCGGACTGGTGTCGACGGGTGGAGGCACTCTGCGCCGAGCGCGACCTCGCCCCCCTGTTCTCCGTCTGCCGCATTCAGCACGCCACGGTGCAGGTGGCGCGGGGGTCGTGGCGGGAGGCCGAGCAGGAGCTGGTCGGGGTCCTCGACCGGCTCTCGGCGTCGCGCCGGGCCTCCCGGTTCGACGCGGTGGTGCAGCTCGGGGAGCTGCGGCGCCGGCAGGGCCGCCTCGACGAGGCCGAAGCCCTGTTCGCCCAGGCCGAGTTCCACCCGTCTGCGATCGTGGGTCGCGCCCGGATGCTGATGGCCGACGGCGATCCGGTGACCGCCTGGACGACGATGCGAAGCCTGCTGGGCCAGATGCCTCCAGACGGCCGCCTGGCCCGCGCCGACGTGCTCCTACCCGCCGTGCTCATCGCGCAGGCCGCCGGATGCGAGGGTGCCGCCCGGGTCCTGGCTGCGGAGCTGCGAGCCACCGCGGAGCTGACCGGCACCGACTGGATGATGGCCACGGCGTCAGTCGCGGAGGCTTCCCTCGAGCCGCCAGGGGCCGCTGTCCCCCTGCTGAGCGAGGCAGTGCGCCGCTTCAACGCCGCGGACCTGCGCTTCGACGAGGCCCACACCCGCCTCGCCCTCGCCGAGGCGCTCCTGGCCACCGGAGCAGCGGCCCCGGCCCGCCGCCACCTCGCGCTCGCCACGCAGGTGCTGACCGAGCTGTCCGCCGGGGAGGACCTGACGTGGGCCCGCCGGCTCACCGACACCGGCGGCGTCCCGTCGGGAGGCCCACTCTCAGCGCGAGAGCGGCAGGTGCTGCGGCTGGTGTCGCAGGGCATGAGCAACCAGCAGATCGCGGGGTCGCTGGTGCTCAGCGAGCACACGGTGCACCGGCACGTCGCCAACATCCTCACCAAGCTCGGCCAGACCTCCCGCACCGGCGCCGCCTCGCACGCCATCCACGCCGGCCTGCTGTGACCCGGCGGCAGCCACCAGTCGAGGGTCTGCTCAGGTTCCTCTCGAACTGCCCAGAAGGCCGGTCGAGAACTCTCCAGCGGCGCCGCGTTGTGGATCACGCTTCTTGGGTGAGGTGAGCTCGGGACGGCTCAGCGGAGGTCAACGCCTCCAACCCGCAGGGTGCGGTGCTCGTGCCCGACGACCCACAGGTGCCGACCGCGGTCATCGACGTCCGTGACCTGGCTGCGTGGCTGCCGCACTGCGCCGAGAACGGCCTCACCGGGATCTACAACGCTGCGGGACCCACACGGCCCCTGGCCGAGCACCTGGACGTCGCCCGCACCGTCGCCGGGCACACCGGCCCGACGACCCCCGGCCACCGGCCACCGGCCACCGGCCACCGGCCACGATCAGCCCCTCGGCGGGCTCTGCACCGAGCTGTCGCGACCCGGGTGCCCGTTGATGAGCGGGACGCCACCGTGCCCGGACGAGTGGTCAGAACGCGTGCATTCTCGCATCGGGGTCCTCAGCGCTGGTGTGCGCGGCCAGCAGGGCGGCCGGCCAGCTGGACGCTGGTGCCCGACGGGGATCGGCGAGGCACTGCGCGACGACCGCGGCGCTGAGGACCCGTTCGGCGTCCAGGCGCGGGCAGTCGCGCTCGGTGTCCCGGCGCAGGTCGGGGTGGATGAGATCGGCCCCGAAGTCGGCGAGCACACCAAGGCGCACCCACCGCACGAGGCCGCCGGTGCGCTCGGCGATCTGCGGCGAGGTGTGCAGGGCGATCGCGGCCCAGACGCGGTCACGCTGGTGGGAGGAGAACCCGGCGTCATCCAGCAGCCGCGAGGCGGTGTCGGCGCCGGTGACCTCGAAGCGCTCGCTGCCGACGGGATCCGCAACGGCGCCGATGTCGTGCAACAGGCAGGCGTGGAACAGCAACGCCGGATCGACGTCGCCACCTTCGCGCTCGGCCGTGGTGCTGGCGTAACGAAAGGTGCGGGCACTGTGGTGGGCGATCGCCGGGTGCACGGTCGTCGACACCACCTCGAGTGTTCGCGCTCCGCCACCTGTGGCCCGTGCTGCCGCGATGAGCCACGGCGCGGTCGGTCCTGGTGCTGTGACGTCCACGTGGACAGTGTGGGGGACCCACCCCGTCGCCCGGCACCCACCACCGGCGGCGTGCCGTCGACCTGTCGCCGTGGTCGGACACCGGGGTGCTGCACTCGACGGTGCCGGGGTGCACGGGCCGCGACGCGTTCCAGCCGTCGAACCGACAGGTCGTCGGGTTCGGCGAACGGAGCAGATCCATCGTCAGGGACCGGGCTCCGCGGCGTGCCCCGCCGTGGGGCGGGGCACGCCGCTGCCCTCGTCGTCATCTCACCGGGGTGCGTGTCCTGACGCACCTGGTGGTCACTGGGGGTGGTGGCCGCCGGGAGGGGACCGCTCCCTGGGAGGGACCTGTCGGGCCGGACCGGGGCGAACGACTCGTCGCAGCCGCCACGTCCTGGACGGGGTCCCTCGACGGGGTTTCCGAGCGGGTGAGCTCGCGTCGACTGCGATCCGCGTCGAGAACAACCGTCGGTGAGGCCACTCGAGGGCCACGATACGGTCGAACTCCGAGCGCTCCCATTCCGTGAGGATGCCCTCGCCCACGTCCACGATCGTGGCGGTGCCGCGAGCGGGGACCGCAGTTGTGGATCCCATCGTCACCGCCTCCCCGGTTCAGGCGTTGATGACGTGCTGGTCGTGGGTGTCGCTGCTGATGGTGATCTTGCGGGGCTTGGCCCGCTCGGCCACCGGGATCGACAGCCGCAGCACCCCCGCCCGGTACTCGGCATCGATGCGCTCGGTGTCCAGGGCGTCTCCGAGGATCACCTGGCGGCTGAACACCCCCCGCGGGCGTTCGGACACGACCTGCTCGTGGGCGTCGCTGGCCCGCGGGCGCCGCTCGGCGCGGATCGTGAGCACGTTGCGCTCCACGTCCAGGTCCACCGATGCGGGATCGACCCCGGGCAGGTCGAGCTCGATGACGAACGTGTCCTGCTCCCGCCAGGCGTCCATCGGCATCGCGGCCGGGCGTGCCGCCGTGCCCAGCGCCTGCGCGGTGAGCCGGTCCAGCTCACGGAAAGGATCGGTGCGCACCAACATCTCAGACCACCTCCACAGAACTCTCCGCGCGGCCCGTGCCGCGCTCCGACAGTGTGGTCCGACGATCTGCTTCGCCGGACGCAGATTTTGTACCACCGCTGCTACGGTCGAGCAAGACCCAAGTCCTGACCTGAGGGAGCAGTCCGTGGCCCAGCCGGAACCGACCAGCCGTGGCGTGTACGGCATCACCACCGCCGCCGAGCTCGCCGGGCTCGCCGTGCCCACGCTGCGCCTCTACGAGCGGCGCGGCCTGCTGCGTCCCGACCGCACCGATGGTGGGACCCGCCGCTACAGCGTCGACGACCTCACCCGACTCGGAGCCATCACGGACCTGGTCGACGACGGCGTCAACCTCGGCGGCGTCGCCATCGTGCTCGCCCTGCAAACGGCCAACGCCGCCCTCCAGAGCACCAACGACACCCTCGCCCACGAGAACACCCGCCTACGAGCCGAGCTGGAGGAGTCCATGACCACCCGCCCCGACGACGTCCCCGAGCGCGACCACCTCGACCAGCTCACCCCAGCATCTCCCGACCCGGCCGACACCACCCCCCGCGAGGTCACCACACCCACCAACGATCGCTGGGACGCCGACCCCGCCGACCCCGCCGAGCAGGCAACCCCCGTCGAGCTCGACGACGACGCCTACCCCCACCACGCGGAAAGGACCGGTCCCGACGTCCTCCCATGACTCCGCGCGCCCGGGACACCCGGGACACCAGCCGCGCGGTCTGCCAGTCGACAAGTCAGCACCGACCGGAGCTTCGCAGAGGGAGATCAACCCCGACGCGAACGCGGCTCACCGCCTGACCGGGTGAGCCGCGGGCCACTGTGCGGAGCGTTCACCGAGGGGGACCTGTGAGCACTGCCTGACGATCCCGCACCGGACATTCCCCACGTGGTGATCACGTGCGGGGGTGCCGGTCGTAGCGACGCGTTGAGCCCCGTTCCACCGAGCCGCCCAGCACGGCCGAGGCCGAGGACGTCGTGCAGCACGTGTGCCTGCGCCGGCATGGCACCGGTGCCGACATCGCGAACGTGCCGGGTTGGCTCACGACTGTCACCCGTCCGTGCAGCAGCCCCTGGTCACGGCGTCGAGTGAACGGTTATCGCCGACCTCCGGCGGCCTTCTGGTCTGTCGTTGATGAGGTGGGTCGCTTCGAGCTGGGAGATCTCGCTGCCGTTGGCACGCAGCCGCGCGAAACGAGCCCGCCGGACCGCGCAGGACCGGTTCAGGATCGTGGTCTGCGCCGCGAGCTCGTCGCTGCGGTCATCGCCGGCGGACACCATGCCCTGGATCTGTCGCTCCACCGCAGCCAGGACCCGCCTCGCCGATGAGAACCAGGCAGCCGGCGTCGCTGCTGAGCAGCAACGGCAACCCGTAGTGAGCCAGGATCAGTTGCCCGTCATCGATCTCGCCGCGACCCAACGCCACGAAGTCAGCGAGGGAGGCACTGAACCAACCCTCGACCTTGTCCGCGGCGCCATCATTCCCGCTCCGCGGCGAGCAACCAGCTGATCCCGTTGGCAGCTGGGCCTGTGCGAGGCCGGACCCGACACCATCCGCCGGGCGCACGCCATCCACCCCTGACGTGCACACCGAGCACTCCGCATGGGTCGCGGGGCACTTCAAGTCAGGGCGTGGGGGTCGGCGGGGGGGTTGCGGAAGGCAGGGTTGTCTGTACCGCGCGGCAGGCGTCGGCACTGGCCGTGACAGCCTTTTGGGCGTCGTCGAGCTGACGCACAGCCGCCGAGAGTGCGCTGGCGTCGAGGTTCCGGGCCGCGGTCACCGCGGTCGCGGCGACGTCGACCAAGGCCTTGGCGTCGTCGGCCACCGACAGGCACGCGGCGGGCACCTCGACGACCGCGACCGGCGAGGACGGCGGTCCGTTGGTCGGGCTGACCGTTGCGGTGCTGCTGGTCCCCCCCGACGAGGCAGTGCTGCTACCGGAGTTCTGTGCTGTCACGACGATACCGGCGAGCGCCAGTCCCAGGAGGAAGGTCACTGCGGGGACGAGCCACCCCCAGCGCCGGGGCTCCCTCGGGGGCGCTGCGGGGGTGTTCGCTCGATCCGTCCGGTCCTCGGGGTCCGACGGGCTCGATCCTGGTGTTGGTGGCTTCTCGTTCACAGCGACCTCCCGATATCGGTGGGTAGATGTCTCACGTCTGCCTGTCTATACCCCAGGATGGGCGCACACCCTGGAATTTGGACCGGCCGACACGAAGGGTCGAGAACATGGCGGTACGCAGCTGGACGGCGGACTTGCGGGCGGCGCGGGCGTGGGACGGGGTGGTGTGCTTCTGGGTCGTCTTCTGGCTGGCCCTGGGAGCCTGGGTCGGCTACGAGATGTGGCAGCTGGGCGGCCTCAGCCAGAGCGCGGTCGACTCGGGCCGAGCCCTGGGCACCGCGGGAAGGGCGCTCCAGGACCTGGCGGGGTTGCCCCTCATCGGCTCGCGCACCGGCCAGCTCGGTGACCAGGTGGTCGCCAGCGGCAGCTCCATCGTCGACAGCGGAGCCCAGGCCGGGGGCAGCATCCGTGCGTTGAGCGTGCTGACCGGGGTGGTCGTCGCGCTCGCCCCCACGGGCCCGGTCCTGCTGCTCTACGTCCCCTCGCGGGCGGGTAGTCGGCGGGAGAACCGTGCCCTGCGGGCGGCGTTGCTCGATCCGCAGCGCACCGAGCAGGCCATCGCCCACCTGGCTCGCCGGGCGGTGGCCAACCTCGGCTTCGCCGAGCTCGTTGCTGTCACCGCGGACCCCGACGCCGACCTCGCGGCGGGCAGGCACGATCACCTGGCCCGCGCGGAGATGCGTCGACTCGGCCTGCCCGAGACGCTGCTGACGAGCCGGGTCTAGGTCGGCCGATGAGCGCGACCAGGGTCCGGAGGCCTGGTGGTCGGCGGGCGCGCACGCCCCTCGCGCGGCGCTACGCCGAGTGGACGACGCGCCACCGGTGGGCGATCATCGTGGGTTGGGTCGTCGGGTTCGGTGTGCTGCTGGTCGTGCCACCGGTCGGGACGGGCGGGGACCAGCTGGCCAGCATCATCCCGCTGGACAGCCCGGCCGTGGCCTCCGAGCTCCGTGCCGTGACGGAGTTCGGCTTCCCCCTGTCCAGCCGCACCGTGGTCGTCCAGCGTGACCCCGGGGGCCTCTCGCCCTACGTGCAGGCGGAGTCGGTCCTCGACGCCGTGGCCCTCGACCAGACCGGGGCGGACTACCCGCTGCTCGGCGCCCTCCCGCTCACCAACACGCTGCGCCTCGGTGGCACGAGCGGTGAGACCAACACCGCCGTGCTCACCTACCTGTTCATGGATCCCACGAGCAGCTTCAGCGGCCAGCAGGAGGCCGCGCGGCGCTACATCAGTGATCACCTGGAGCGCCCGGAGGACCACCTCGTCGGGGTGACCGGCTCCATCCCCGCGCGGGCCCAGCAAGCCTCGATCGTGGACCAGTACCTCCCCCGCCTCGAGCTGCTCACCGTCCTGGCGATCGCACTGCTCGTCGGGGTCACCTTCCGATCGGTGGTGGCACCGGTGCTCGCCCTGGTGGCCGCCGGACTGGCCTTCGTCACGACAACCCACCTGACCGACATCGTGGGTGGCCTGCTGGGGGTGGGGGCGCCCGCCGAGCTGAAGCCGTTGCTGGTGGCCCTGCTCCTCGGTGTCGTCACCGACTACACGATCTTCTACCTCACCGCCGTGAGGGTGCGGTTGCCCGAGCACGAGCACTGGCGCGACGCCGTCACCGCCGCCGTCGCCGCCGACACCCCCATCGTCATGGCGGCCGGCGTCACCGTCGCGGCCGGTACAGCCGCCCTCCTCGCTGCGAGCTCGGCGTTCTTCCGCGGGTTCGGTCCAGCGATGGCGCTGGCGATCGTCGTCGGTCTCGTCGTCTCGGTGACCCTCATCCCGGCCCTGCTCGCGATCCTCGGGCCCCGCGTGCTGTGGCCAGGACACCGCCGGGTGGGCGCGGCACTCGGCACCGGAACGGCTGGAGTCCTGCGGGGCGGGAAACCCTCACCGCTGGTGCGTGTTCTGCACAGTCGCACGACGGCGTGGGTGGCCGTGGTCTTCTGCGTCGGCGTCCTCGGTCTCGCCGCCCTCCCGATCCAGCGGCTCGACCTCGGGGTGGGCTTCATCAGCTCCCTGCCCGACAGCAACCCCGTCAGCCGTGCCTCGGCGGCGGCTGGCACCGCCTTCGCCCCTGGGATCACCTCGCCGACCACGATCCTCATCGAGAAGCCGGGGGTGACGGGCGACATCAGCGCCCTCGCGGACTTCCAAGACCTCGTCGGGCAGGCCCCAGGAGTGGCCGGCGTCATCGGGCCCGCCCAGAACTTCACCCTCCAGGCCCACAACATCGTCCTCGCGAGCAGCGGCAACGCCGCCCGGATCCTCGTCGTCCTCGACCACGACCCCCTTGACGCCGTGGCCATCCAGGACCTCGCGGCCCTTCGAGCCCAGCTGCCGGAGCTCGCCGCCCGCAGCGGCCTGCGAGACGCTCGGATCAGCGTGGGCGGCGACACCGCCCTCGCCGTGGGCCTCGTCAGCTCGACCAGTGCTGACCTCGGCCGGATCGCCGTCGCCGGGATCCTCGTCAACCTGCTCCTGCTCGTCGTCTTCCTCCGCGCCCTCATCGCCCCGCTGTTCCTGCTCGCCTCCAGCATCCTGGCCCTCGCGGCCTCCCTCGGCCTCACGGTGCTCGTCTTCATGGTGGCGGGACACCACGAGGGGGTGACCTTCTACGTACCCTTCGCCGCCGCCGTGCTCCTGGTCTCCCTCGGCTCGGACTACAACATCTTCGGGGTCGGCCGGGTCTGGGAGGAAGCACGCCACCGCCCGCTGCGGGAGGCTGTGCTCAAAGCAGTGCCAGAGTCCTCACGCGCCATCACCGCAGCCGGAGTGACGCTGGCCGTGAGCTTCGGGATGCTCGCGATCATCCCCTTGACACCGTTCCGCGAGCTGGCCTTCGCGATGACGTGCGGCATCCTCGTCGACGCCTTCCTCGTCCGTTCTCTGCTCGTGCCCGCCCTGCTCCTGGTCGTCGGCCCCCGCAGCGGCTGGCCCGGCCACGCCCTCCGACGCCGAACTACCCCCGTCTCCGCACCACCAGCACTGCCCACGTCCGTGGTCGCTTCGGTCACCGTGCCAGCCCCACGGCACACCCCGTCAGGCACACCCGCTTCCCTCCAGGCGATCAGCTCCCCTCCGGCCACCGTGCCCGCACCGCCAGCTCACCGGCCGACCGCCGCACCCCCGATGTCCTTCACCGGCGCCGCAGTGCTCACCGTTGTCATCGGCGCTATCGGAGCAGCGTTGGCAGATCGGAGACGACGGTCACGACGCAAGAAGTACTGACCGAGACGTCGGTGACGCCGGCGACCGGGGTTGGCCGCCGAGGTCGGTGCGGTCGCAGAAGTGGTCCCTACCTGTACGCCTACCCGGACGGTGACACCCCACCGCTGAGAGGCCGCAAACGTCCGAGTTCGCTTCAGCCCTGATCCCACCGCGTCAGATTGGTGGTCGTGGGTTTGCGGGCGGTCGGGGCTGGTGGCGCGGGTGGGCGCGGGTGTGGGCCCGGCTGGTGCCGGCGTGTCCACTGTGGATGTCTCCGGTGGGGCCATCGTCGGCGGGGTGGTCAGAGGGTGGCGACGCGGGCGGGGACCCACGGCACCGGCGAGCTCCAGCACCGGCAGCAGACCCGCCGCCGGCTGACGCCGCCCCCAACGCAGCCGGGTGGCCACACCACCGGTCCACTACGGAACCAGCGTGCTCGGCCTGGTCCTGTTCCTCGCGCACCTCGCCCGCCAGATCCGGGTCGAGACCATCCTCCGCGGACCGCCTGAGCTGACCGCGGCGAGTTCGGCTTCCGGGCCCCTCGTCAGCAACCACCGGACGCCGGGTCCGGCCTTGCGGACTGAATCGATGAGTGTCAACATTGACGCATGTCGAACCAGAGCGAGGTGGTCGCCACCGCGCCGTGCTGCGCGCCGTTGGTTCGTGAGCCGCTGACCCAGGACTGGGCTGGTGACCTGGCCCGGATGTTCAAGGCGCTGGGTGACCCTGTGCGGCTGCGGCTGCTGAGCATGGTGGCCTCCCACGACGGCGGGGAGGCGTGCGTGTGCGAGGTGACTCCGGCCTTCGACCTGTCGCAGCCGACGATCTCCCACCACCTGAGGGTGCTGCGGGAGGCCGGGCTGCTGGAGTGCGAGCGGCGTGGAACCTGGGTCTTCTACCGGGTGGTGCCGGCGGCGCTGGCGCAGCTGGCGGCGGTCCTGGGTCCGGCTGAGCTCACCGTGCCCGCCGTGCCCGCCGAGCTCGACATCGCTGACCTGGGGGTCCGGGCGTGACCGTCCCCGTGACCGTCGATGCCGGTGAGGGCGCGGTCGTGGGCGGGTTGTCCACCCTGGACCGGTTCCTGCCCGTGTGGATCGGCGTCGCGATGGTGGTCGGGCTGCTGCTGGGCCGCGGGGTCCCCGGGCTCGGCGATGTCCTGCAAGCGGTGCAGGTCGACGGGATCAGCCTCCCGATCGCGGTCGGGCTGCTGGTCATGATGTACCCGGTGCTGGCGAAGGTCCGCTACGACCGGATGGGGGCGGTCACCGGGGACAAGCGCCTCCTGGCCAGCTCGCTGCTGCTGAACTGGGTGCTCGGCCCGGCGCTGATGTTCGCCCTGGCGTGGCTGTTCCTGCCGGACCTGCCCGAGTACCGCACCGGGCTCATCATCGTCGGGCTGGCCCGCTGCATCGCCATGGTCATCATCTGGAACGACCTCGCCTGCGGGGACCGGGAAGCCGCCGCCGTCCTGGTCGCGATCAACTCGGTGTTCCAGGTGTTCGCCTTCGCGGTGCTGGGCTGGTTCTACCTGACCGTCCTGCCCGGCTGGCTGGGCCTGGACCAGACCCGGATCGACGCCTCCACCTGGGACATCGCCCGCAGCGTGCTGATCTTCCTGGGCATCCCCCTGCTCGCGGGGTTCCTGTCCCGCCGCATCGGGGAGAAGGCCAAGGGCCGCACCCGGTACGAGGACACGTTCATCCCCCGCATCGGGCCGTTCGCCCTCTACGGGCTGTTGTTCACCATCGTCGTGCTCTTCGCGCTGCAGGGCGACGCCATCACCGCCAACCCCCCGGACGTCGTGCGGATCGCGCTGCCGCTGCTGGTCTACTTCGCCCTCATGTGGGGCGGTGGGTACGCCCTCGGGGCCGCGCTCGGCCTCGGCTACGAGCGCACCACCACGCTGGCGTTCACCGCGGCGGGCAACAACTTCGAGCTCGCCATCGCCGTGGCCATCGCCACCTTCGGGGTGACCTCCGGCCAGGCCCTGGCCGGGGTCGTCGGCCCGCTCATCGAGGTGCCGGTACTGGTGGGGCTGGTCTACGTGTCCCTCGCGCTGCGCCGCCGCTTCCACCCCCGCCCCGTCCACGCTCACCGCCGAGACGGAGGAGCCCCCGCATGACCAGTCCGTCGACCCCCACCGGGGCCCGCCGGGCCCAGCCGGAGCTGCTGATGCCGCAGGCGGTTCTCTCCCGCACCGCCACCCGCCTGGCCGAGCAGTTCGAGGGGGTGTTCTCGGTGCAGACGGTGGAGCGCTACGTCTTCGAGTCCTACACCGCCCTCTACCGGACGGCGACGGTGCACACCCACCTGACGTCGCTGGCGCAGCGCTTCGCCACCGACCGGCTCACCGCCCTGGCCCAGTCCCAGGGGGCCGCCCCCAAGGACGTGCCGGAGGTGCTGTTCCTCTGCGTGCACAACGCCGGCCGCTCGCAGATGGCGGCGGCGCTGCTCACCCACCGGGCGCAGGGCCGGGTCCACGTGCGCTCCGCCGGCTCCGCCCCCACCGACACCATCAACCCCACCGTCATCGAGGCCATGGCCGAGATCGGCCTCAACCTCGGCCAGGAGTTCCCCACGCCGCTCACCGACGACGTCGTCGCCGCCGCGGACTGCGTGGTCACCATGGGCTGCGGCGACGCCTGCCCCGTCTACCCCGGCACGCTGTACCTCGACTGGGCGCTGACCGACCCCGACGGCGCCGACCTCGCCACCGTCCGAGGCATCCGCGACGACCTCGACGACCGGGTCCAGGTCCTGCTCCGCGAGCTCACCGACCCCACGCTGACCCGCGCCCAGCTCGCCGCCCTCACCGCCACCCCCACCCCCGCCTGAGCTCGCTCAACCCCATACCTGGGAGACCACCCGCCATGACCACTGCCGTGAAGCCGTCCGTCCTGTTCGTCTGCGTGCACAACGCCGGGCGCTCCCAGATGGCCGCCGGCTTCCTCACCGCCCTGTCGAAGGGTGCGGTGGAGGTCCGCTCCGCGGGCAGCCTCCCCGGCGACCAGGTCAACCCAGCCGCCGTGGCGGCGATGGCCGAGGTCGGCATCGACATCTCCCACGCCACCCCGAAGGTGCTGACCACCGACGCGGTCGAGGCCTCCGACGTCGTCATCACCATGGGCTGCGGCGACGCCTGCCCGGTCTTCCCCGGCAAGCGCTACCTCGACTGGGAGCTGGCCGACCCCGCCGGGCAGGGCGTCGACGCCGTCCGCCCCATCCGCGACGACATCCGCACCCGCATCGAGACCCTGATGGACGAGCTCCTCAGGAGCAGCGGGCCCAAGGACACAGGACTCGCCCCCGCCGCCCAGCAGTAACCGCCCCACCGCACCGCCCGATCGACCGACCGCACCGAGAGGACACCACCGTGACCAGTGCACCCGAGGACATCCGGGAGACCGTCCGCGCCCGCTACGCCGCCGCCGCGACCTCCACCAGCTGCTGCGGTGCCGCCCCGGCGGACCTGGCCACAGACGCCACCGGCACCGCGGTGTTCGGGGCGTCGCTCTACGACGGCGAGCAGGCCGGGGACGCCGCCGCCGCCCTGGCCGGGTCGCTGGGCTGCGGGGTGCCCACCGCGGTGGCCGACCTGCACCCCGGCGAGACCGTGCTCGACCTCGGCTCCGGGGCCGGCGGCGACGTCCTGATCTCCGCCCGACGCGTCGGGCCCACCGGCCGGGCGATCGGGCTGGACATGACCACCGAGATGCTCGAGCTCGCCCGCACGAACGCGACTGCCGCCGGGGTCACCAACGTCGAGTTCCTGCACGGCTACCTCGAGGAGATCCCCCTCGCGGACGGCACCGTCGACGTCGTCATCTCCAACTGCGTGCTCAACCTCGCCGCCGACAAGTCCGCGGTCCTGGCCGAGGCGGCCCGCGTCCTGCGCCCCGGCGGGCGGCTCGCGTTCTCCGACGTCCTCGCCGACGACGACATGGACGCCGCGACGAAGGCGGACATGGCCGCCTGGACCGGGTGCATCGCCGGTGCCCTCACCGAGACCGAGTTCACCACCGCCCTGACCGGGGCAGGGTTCACCGACGTCGAGATCCGGCCAACCCACCGGGTGCACACCCACGCCCAGGCCGCGATCATCCGCGCCACCCTGCCCACCACCACGCCCGACACCGCCCCCACCGCCCAGGAGACCACCGTGACCGCTGCCCAGTCCACCGCCCGGACCAGCGTGGCTGTCGAGGTGTACGACCCGGCGATGTGCTGCTCGACCGGGGTGTGTGGGCCGTCGGTGGACCCGGCCCTGGCCCGCTTCGAGTCCGACCTGCGCTGGCTCACCGACCAGGGCGCCACCGTCACCCGGCGCAACCTCGCCCAGGAGCCCGGGGCGTTCGTGGCCAACCCCCTCGTGGCGGCGATGCTCGCCTCCGGTGGGGAGGAGGCCCTGCCGATCGTGCTCGTCGACGGCAAGCTCCGCTCCTCGGGCACCTGGCTGACCCGCACCGACCTCGCCACCGCCGCCGGCCTGCCCACCACCGTCGCCGGGCTCGAGCTGCTGGCTGCCGAGGGCGGAAGCTGCTGCGCACCCACCGACACCACCACCGCGGGTGGCTGCTGCTGATGACCGCCCCCATCCCGACGAGCGCCCAGGGCATTCCCGGTCTGGTCGCGACGACCACGACCCGGCACCTGTTCCTCACCGGCAAGGGCGGGGTTGGCAAGACCTCCACCGCCTGCGCCACCGCCATCGGCCTGGCCGGTGCCGGGCGCCGGGTGCTGCTGGTCAGCACCGACCCCGCCTCCAACCTCGACGAGGTCCTCGGGCAGGCCGTGGCCACCACCCCCACCCCGATCACCGGGGTGGCGGGGCTGTCCGCTCTGAACGTCGACCCGGAGGCCGCTGCGGCCGCCTACCGGGAACGGGTCATCGGCCCCTACCGCGGGGTGCTGCCAGACTCCGCGGTCGCCCGGGTGGAGGAGCAGCTGTCCGGGGCGTGCACCGTGGAGATCGCCGCGTTCGACGAGTTCACCGCCCTGCTCACCGACGACACCCTCACCTCCTCCTTCGACCACGTCGTGTTCGACACCGCGCCTACCGGGCACACCCTGCGCCTGCTGGCCCTGCCGGCGGCCTGGTCCACCTTCATCGGGGACGGCACCGGCACCTCGTGCCTGGGCCCGCTGTCGGGCATGGCGACCCAGCAGGAGCGCTACACCGCCGCGGTGGCTGCCCTGTCCGACCCGGCCGCGACGACCCTGGTCCTCGTGGCCCGCCCGGACACCGCCTCCCTGGCCGAGGCCGCGCGGGCGTCGACCGAGCTCTGCGAGCTCGGCATCACCCACCAGCGACTGGTGGTCAACGGGCTGTTCACGGCCACCCCCGGGACCGGGGACGCCCTCGCCGCCGCCCTGGACGCCCAGGCCCGCTCCGCCCTGGACACCCTCCCCGGCGTCCTCGCCGGGCTTGACCGCACCACCATCGGCCTGCGCACCGTCAGCCCGGTCGGCATCGACGCCCTGCTCGACCTCGCCGCCGATGTCACCCCACTGCTGTCCACCTGCGGCTCGCCGGACGATGACGTCACCACCACCGCGTTCGACGACCTCGTGAGCACCCTCGCCGCACCGGGGGCCGGGCTGGTGATGACGATGGGCAAGGGCGGAGTCGGCAAGACCACCGTCGCCGCCGCGGTCGCCGTCGCCCTGGCGGAGCGCGGCCACCGGGTGCACCTCACGACCACCGACCCCGCCGCCCACGTCGCGGCCACCGTCGGCGACGACGTGCCCGGGCTGGTCGTGACCCGCATCGACCCGGTCGCCGAGACCGCCGCCTACACCGCCGAGGTCATGGCCACCGCCGGTGCCGACCTGGACGACGGGGCCCGCGCCGTCCTCGCCGAGGACCTCGCCTCCCCGTGCACCGAGGAGATCGCGGTCTTCCACGCCTTCGCCCGCACCGTCGCGCAAGCCCAGGACGGGTTCGTCGTCGTGGACACCGCCCCCACCGGGCACACCCTGCTGCTGCTGGATGCCGCCCGCACCTACCACCGTGAGCTCACCCGGCAGAGCGGGCAGATGCCCGACCACGTATCGCACCTCCTCGACCGCCTCCGCGACCACGCCCGCACCCACGTGCTGCTGGTGACCCTGCCCGAGGCAACCCCCGTGCACGAGGCGGCGCGCCTGCAGGCCGACCTCGCCCGCACCGGCATCACCCCCACCGCCTGGGTGCTCAACCAGAGCCTCGCCGCCGCGCACCCCAACGACCCCGTCCTCGCCGCGCGGGCCGCCGCCGAGCACCGCTACCTCACCGAGGCCGCCGCCCTCGCCGACCAGCTCGTGGTCCTGCCCCGCGCCGCCACCTCCCCCACCGGGGCCCCCCGGCTGCGGGCCCTGACCACCACCCCCGTCCCCGCCTGAGGAGCACCGTGCCCACCACCCCGTCCGTCCTGTTCGTCTGCGTCAAGAACGGCGGCAAGTCCCAGATGGCCGCGGGTCTGATGGTCCAGGCCGCGACCGTCCCGGTCGTCGATCGTCTCGCGGTCCGCGTGGCGGCGTTGCTGGCACGTCGGCGCGCGCTGGTCACCGGCGAAGACGGGTCACCCGCTGGACCTCGGGAGCCGAGTCGCGCGGAGGTCGACAGCACCCGAACCCGCACCTAGGCTCGAATCGTTCCGGTCACGAGAGATCGGGCACGAGCGAGTCGAGGGTGGAACGGTGCAGCGTGGCGGCGCGGGGAGCGGGGTGGCCGACGTGGCCTGCTCAGCTGCCGCTGCGCACTCCTGCACCCCTGGCTGAACCTGCTCCCACCCGCTGATCCGACCGTCACGGTGTCCCGCAGGTCGGCCGTTCCCGCCCTGCGCATGGTTCCCGAGACTGCGACAGCTGTGGCTGAGTCCGGTTCCGTGCATCGACCTGCTCAGACTGGACTCGATCAGATGCACGCACTCACCGAAGAACAGATCCGGACGTCGCTGGTGAACACCTCCCGACGCGAGACGAACCAGGCGGTCCTGCCCGATCTCGCCCAGGTGGCCTGGGATCGGCTGGACTACCTCGGGTGGCACGACCTGAAGCGCCCGCTCGAGTCCTACGTCGTCCTGGAGGTGGGCGGCGAGGTCGTGGGCATCGCGCTGCGCGCCGCTCCTCGGTCGGGCGTTCGGCGCAAGGCGCTGTGTGCCTGGTGCCAGGACATCGTGTCCACCGCCGAGGTCTGCTTGTTCGTCGCCCGCCGGGCCGGGTCGCGCGGGCGCCGTGGCGACACCGTCGGGACGCTCGTCTGCGCGGACCGTCCGACCAGACCTCCGGGGCCGGGGCATCGCGACCGCCCTGCTGGCCGACTCGATGCGACGATTCCGCGACGCCGGACTCGACGCCGCGGGGTTGGGCGTCGACGCCGCAAACCCCTCCGGGGCGGCCCGCCTCTACGAGGTACTGGGCTACCGCGAGACCGCCAGCACCTGCATCCACGAGCTCACCCGACACACACCCGACTGACCCAACCCGCCGCCATCGCTCGCCGCATGCGGATCCCCTGCGGAGCCGCGGCGCAGACTCACTGCCCGGTTGCTGGCGGAACTGGTGCGCGTAAGGCACATGAGCTTTGCCGCTCATCAGCTGGCTCATGATCCAGTTCGTACTGGCACTCGCTGCACGAGCCGGTGATGTCAGCGCCACCACCGGGGTGTTCACGCCAATCGTGGCCGCAGGTCGGACAGTTGCCGTAGAAGCGCACCCGACTGCTGCGCTTGAACCACCGCACGCGGTGACGCTACCGCCGATCCTGTCCCGCTGACCTCCGCCGTTTCGGTCGCCAGCCCCATCAGAGAGGGACCGTTCGGGGATCGGCGTGCGGTTCCGATCCCTCGCGGAGAGCTCGCGACGTTGCTCGTCGGCGGTCACCGGATACTTGGGCACATGGTTGTGGCGCTGTCTCGGCTCGAGCTGGTGGAGATCCCGCGCGATGTTCCCGGCGGTGTCGCCGATCGCGCTCGTGGTGTCCCGCGGTTGCGGGGCCCACTCACACAGCTCGACGTCCACGTGGATGGCGTCTCGCTCCTGGAGCTGGCTGCGGCGTTGGACCCGGCCGGTCTGTGGACCCGACAGCGGTTCGTCAGCGTCGCTGACGTCGCCAGCCCCGCGTACTCCGCGGAACAGCTGCGCTGGCTCGGGGGCTGGCAGGCGCGGGACCGGTTCTGGCAGGCACTGGAGGCGGGGCGGCTGCCGCTGTACGTGTGCTCGCAGTGCGGGGACCTCTACTGCGGCTCGATGACCGTGGCTGTGGAACGGGTTGTCGATCCGGACCTCGGTATCGAGGTCGTGCGCTGGGGTGGCCTGCGGTTCGACGACGGTCAAGATGAGGACGGGGAACATCCTGACCTGACGGAGCTGGGACCGTTCGTCTTCGACGCCCAGCAGCACGACCTCGTGCTGCGTGACGCGGTCGCCCGGTTGGAGTCTCAGGCCAACGAGGACGACCAGCAGCAACAGCAGTGGCGGAACGGACGCTGGAGATTGCTCAGACTGCTGCGCGGGCGGGGGAGGGCACCATCCGCGCGGAACACGGAGTCCTGAGCACCACGAACTGGTGCAGGTTGTTCGCCGGTCTCGAGAGTTGCCGTCGGTAGACGCGCTGACCGGTCAGCGATCGCCGATCGGGACGAGTGGTGTCACAGATGATACCGTCGAGACATGCCCATGACCCTGCGACTGACTGATTCGGAATCCGAGGCGTTGCGGCGTCGCGCCGAGCGTGAGTCACGATCGATGCAGGACGTTGCTCGGCAGGCGGTGCGTGAGTACGTGGAGAACCACAGCCGCGCCGAGCTGCTCGACTCGGTGCTCGATGAGGAGCTGCCCCGGTACGCGGAGGCGCTGGAGCGACTCGGTCAGTGATCTACCTGACCTTGACCGACCTCCTGCACGTCGCCGATCGGACCCTGGCCGGCGACGTCGGGGTGCGGGACCACGGCCTGCTGCAGTCGGCGTTGGCGCGGCCGCAGACCACCGTGTTCGGCACCGACGCCTATCCCGAGCTGGCGGAGAAAGCTGCCGCGTTGCTCCACTCGCTCGCGAACAACCACGCGCTGGTCGACGGAAACAAGCGGTTGGCGCTGGCGGCCACGATCGCGTTCCTCGGCGTCAACGGGCGCCGCCTGACGCTGACCAACGACGAGGCCCACGACCTGGTGATGAACGTGGCCGCCGGTGGGCTCGACGACATCAGCTCGATCGCGGCAACGCTCAGAGCCGGAAGTCGACCACGCTGACTTCCGCCGTCCCGGTCACCGATTCCCATCTGCTTGCCCATGCCCACGGGACCCGACGCCCACCTCGGTGCCGGTCACGACAGGTGCGCCGCCAGGCGTTCGGCTTCTGGGTGCCATCGCGTCAGAGTTGGTGGTGTCCGTGCAGCGGTGGCCAGGTGTCCCAGATCCTGCGGGCATCGACGATCTGCTCCTGGGTCTGGATCGACCAGGGGATGTCGGGGTCGAGCTCGCCGTCGGGCAGCGCCGGCGCGGGAGGAAGTCCTGGGAGGGGTCCGAGCCCGAGTTGCGCACCCACGTGTGCGAGGGCGCTGAGCAGGTCGGAGCGGGCACGCTCGACGAGCTCGTCTGGGGTGCGGTTGGCCAGGCCCGACCCGTCCACGAAGACGTCGGCGCGCACGATGGCTCGGCCTCGCTTGAACCGGTGCGGTCGCGCGGGTCGGGTCCAGAGTAGGAGGTGCAGCTCGCGGCGAGCGCTGCGTGCCCACCACGCTTGCCAGTCCGCATTCACCGCCACGGCGAGCGCGGTGGCTTCGCGCATGCAGGCGTACGCGATGGGGAGCGGATGGGGAGCCCTCCGCGGATCCAGGCCTCTCCTCCGCCGAGACCGGTCAACCAGCTCGCGGCCGGTCCCAGGTCGTGCCACTCGTGGCACCAGAAGCCGGTGGGTCGTCCGGTGAACTCCCGCGCGACCGGGGTGACTCCGAGGATCACGTCGCGTCCGCCGTTGCGACCCTGGTAGGTCACGGGTTCAGCGGCGGTGGCCTTGCCCGGCCACTGCGGGCTGGCGAGCACCGCGGCGTGCACCTCTTCGAGGATCGAGAGATCCCAGCCCCGTTCACGGCCCAGCTGCAGGAGGAGGCCGTGCATCCAATCGAGGTAGAGCCGGAGGCGGTCCTCGACGCTCGCTGCCGGAATGGCGGGGTCGTAAGGGGCGGTGAGGGACTCGCTGAACCCGAACCCGTTGTCGGGCTCGTCGTGGATGCGGACGCCGGGCTCGTCGGGTGAGACGAAGATCCGCGCCCAGCTCGCCGTTGTCTTGAGGGCACGGCCCCGCGACAGGTGCACCGAGTAGAGCTCGGGCACCGGCGTCGCGGCCTTGACGAACGCGCCCTCCCTGTGCGTCAGGATTGGGTGAGACAGCGGTGCTGTAGTTCCTTCCCTCTGCACGGGGCGTGATTGGTGGAGCTTCATGACGATGACGACGGCGGATCTGGCCAGCGATGATGGGGTCATGGGACCTCGAGGTGACCGGCCGAAGCGGCGG
>JBBSUN010000046.1:0-24904 GCA_038234335.1 Mycobacteriales bacterium | reverse complement strand
CAGTCGCAGCACGCTCACCACCTCCCGCACCTCCGGGGTGTCCAGCAGCCCGCCGAGCCCGACCACCTCGACGGGCAGGCCGCGGGCCCGCAGGGCGTCGGCGACCGGCGCCATGTCGGCGCGGCGGCGGACGAGCACCGCCGCGGTGGGCGGCCGGCCCTGCGCGGCGAGGACCTCGTCGTAGGCACCGCGGACCCCGTCGGCGAGCCGGTCGAGCTCCTGCGCCACGGTGGTGTCCAGGGCCAGTCGCACGGTCCCGGCCGGGGCCCCGGGGCGGGGGCGCAGCTCGGCCACGGGCACCCCGACAGCCCGCAGCCCCGCCGACACCCCGTTGGCGAGCACCAGGGCGTCGACCGGGTTGCGCCAGCTCGTCAGCAGCTCCCGGCGGGGCGCGGGGGTGCCCGGACCGGCGGCGGTGGCCGCGGCGAGCGGGAAGTCGGTGGCGAAGCGGGGCAGGTTCGCCGCCGACGCCCCCCGCCAGCCGTAGATCGACTGGATGGGATCGCCGACCGCGGTGAGCGCCAGCCCGGGATCGACGCCGGCACCGAACAGCGCGGTCAGCAGCACCCGTTGCGCGTGGCCGGTGTCCTGGTACTCGTCGAGCAGGACGGCGCGGAAGCGACCGCGCTCGGCCGCACCCACCTCGGGGTGCTCGTGGGCGGCGTTGGCGGCGAGCGACATCTGGGACCCGAAGTCGAGCGCGGACTCCCGGCGCATCGTCGTCCGCAGCTGCTCCAGCAGGGGCAGCAGCGCGAGGCGCTGGTCCTGGGCCGCGAGCACCTCCAGCAGCTTCTTCGGCACCGCCGCCTGCTGCCTCGGCCCGGGGGGCAGGGTGGCCACGAGCCGGGCCAGCACGTCGTGCTCGGTGCGCAGCGCCCCGGGGTCCACGAGGTGCTCGGCGAGCTGGCCGGCCAGGGCGCGCACCCGCTCGGTGACGGTGCCCGGGGTGATGGTGACGTCGAGGGCGTCCGACCAGGTGCTCACCACCCGGTGGGCCACCAGCCAGCTCGCGGTCTCCCCCAGCAGCCGGGCGGCCGGCTCCACGGGCAGCCGCAGCCCGTGCTCGGCCAGCAGCCGTCCGGCGTAGGCGTGGTACGTGCTGACCTCGGGCTCGCCGGAGCGGATCCGGGCACGCAGGGTGCCGGTGGGGTCCACGTCGTCGAGCAGCGGGCTGGCGCCCAGCGCCCGCAACCGGCCGCGGATGCGCACCCCCAGCTGCTGGGCGGCCTTGCGGGTGAACGTCAGGCCGAGCACCTGCTCGGGGGCGACGTGGCCGTTGGCGACGAGCCAGACCACCCGGGCGGCCATGGTCTCGGTCTTGCCCGCGCCGGCCCCGGCGACGACCAGCGTCGGGGCGAGGGGGGCGGAGATCACGGCGTGCTGCTCGTCGGTCGGCGCGGGCAGGCCCAGGGCGTGGGAGAGGGTCTGTGGGGTGAGCTCGGGGCGCGCGCTCACGAGCCCACCGCCCGGCCGGTGTCGTGCGCGGGGCAGCTGGCGCGCACGGGGCAGTGGTCGCAGCCGGGGTTCACCGTCGCGGTGAAGCCCGGCCCGCGGGTGGCGGCCGCGGCGTCGAGCACCTGCTCGCGCCACCGCGCGAGGGCCTCCGGGTCGGGGGCCGGCTGGGTGCGCTCGGCGGCGCCCTCCCGCGCGCTCGGCGCGGCGACGTAGACCAGCCGGGCCCCGCCGGTGGGGCCGGGCTCGGGGTGTCCCACCACGCCGCCCTCGGACGCGGCCAGCTGGTAGGTGGCGAGCTGGGCGTGCGCGGCGGCGGCGTCCTTGCTGATCGGCGTCTTGCCCGTCTTGACGTCGACCACGACGAGGCGGCCGAGCTGGTCGCGCTCGAGCCGGTCGATGCGCCCCCGCACCCGTGCGGTGAGCTCGACTCCGTCGGTGGTGGCGCCGGTGATCTCGAGGTCCACGTCGACCTCGGTGCCCACCTCGGTGAGCTCGCCCCGGGTGCGCTCCCACCAGGTGCGGAAGGTGGCGAGCATGGTCCGGGTGCGCGCCAGCTCGTGCGCGGCGAACCACGGGGCGCCGACCTCCACCGCGGTCCAGGTGCGGGCCAGCTCGGCGTCCACATCGGCCTCGGGGGTGTGCCCGGCGATGGCCTGCACCAGCGTGTGCACCAGGGTCCCGGTGAGCGCGGCCACCGCCGCGCCGTCCTGGCCGCCGTGGCGCTCGAGCACCCAGCGCAGCGGGCAGGTGGTGAGCAGCTCGACGCTCGAGGGCGAGACCGCGACGGGGCCGTCCTCGGGGTTCCACAGCACCACTGCCGTGCTCGGTCCGGCCAGGCCGTACCACTGGTCGGGATGGGCGCCGGGCACACCGTCGGCAGCCAGGCGCGCGAGCAGGACGGCCGCCCGGTCGCGGCGGGCGGGGTCGTCGGGGTCGCACACCGCGGCGCGCAGGTCGGCGACCAGCTCGCCCAGCACCAGCCCCCGGGTGCGGTTCTCCGCGAGCTCCACCTCACCCGCCCCGGCCGGCTCCGCACCCAGCGGCACCAGCTCGTCGAGGAAGCGGGACGGCACCAGCTCCGCACCGCCGGCGGCGCTGAGCACCGCGGTCACCACCAGCCGCTCCCCGGCCCGGCTGCAGGCGAGCAGGAAAAGCCGGCGCTCCTCCGCGAGCAGCGGCGCCGTCCGCGAGACCACCCCCGCCAGGTCCGGTCCCGGGCCCCCGGCGAGGAGCTCCACGAGCTGCTCGGTGCCGAGCAGGCTGCCCCGACCGCGCACCGACGGCCACAGCCCCTCCTGCACCCCCGCGACGACGACGACCCGCCACTGCCGCCCCACCGTGGCGTGCGCGGTGAGCACCGTGACGGCCGCCTCCACCGGTGCGCCGTCCGACCGGGTCTCCCCCGCGATCTCCTGCTCGGCCAGGTACTCCACGAACCCGGCCGCCGTGGCGCGCGGCAGCCGGTCGACGTAGCGGGCCGCGGCGTCGAACAGGGCGACGACGGCGTCGAGGTCCCGGTCGGCCTGCGCGCCGGCGGAGCCCCCGCGATCGGCCGAGGCCACCCAGCGCCGCTCCAGGTCGCTGCTGCGCCACAGCACCCACAGCACCTCCTCCACCCCGGCCCGCGCCACCAGCGCCGCCCGGCCGGCCCCGAGCACGCGGCGCAGGCGGCGCAGCGGCTCCAGCTCGGCCGCGGTGAGACCCCGGACCGCGGCGCGCGCCCCGGGCGAGGAGTCCTCCCCCGCGAGCAGCAGGCCCCGCAGCAGCTCGGCCGAGCCGCGCTCGCCCCCCGCCGCGAGCTCGGTGCGGCGCAGCCCCCGCTGCAGGCGCCGCAGCGCCACCGGATCGGCCCGGCCCAGCGGCGAGCCCAGCAGGGCCAGCACGTCCTCCTCGTCGAACGTGCGCGCGACCACCGGGTCGCCGGACGCGCTCTCGGGCTCGGTGGTCAGCGCGCGCAGCGCGAGCAGGAACCCCCGCACCGCGTGCTGGCGGGCCAGCGGCAGCTCCGCGGCGGGCACCGTCAGCGGCACCCCGGCGGCCAGCAGGGCTCGTCGCAGCGCGGGCAGGCTCCGCGCGGTCGAGCGGACGACGACGGCCATCTCGTCCCACGGGACCCCGTCGACGAGGTGGGCGCGCCGGAGCACGTCGGCGACGGTGGCCGCCTCCTGCGCCTCGCTGCCGAGCCGACGCACGTCGACCTCGCCCGCGGGGGCCTCCGGATTCGCGGCGGGCCCCCGCTGCGCTCCGGTGGTGGCGAGACGCTCGCTGATCGCGGCCACCGCGTCGGCCACGGCACGGGAGGCCCGGTGGGTGGTGCGCAGCAGGACCCGACGCCCCCTCGTCCCCGGACCGGCGAGCCCGGTGAGGAACGACGGGTCCGCCCCGCGGAAGGCGAACACCGCCTGGTCGGGGTCGCCCGCCACGACCGCCTCCTGCGCGCCGGTGCCGAGCAGCTGCACCAGGGCGGCGGCGCCCGCGTCGAGGTGCTGGGCGTCGTCGACGAGCAGGTGGCGCACCCGGTCGCGCTCACCGGCCAACAGCTCCGCGTCGCCGAGCAGCGCGTCCAGCGCGGCGGAGACGAGCCCGGCGGCGTCGACGGCCGGTGCGCTGGCCTGCGGTGCCTCCATGCCCACCGACGCCCGCAGCAGCGCCGACTGCTCGTAGGAGGCCCAGAACCGCCCGGCGGACGTCCACTCCGGGCGCTGGTGCTCCCGGCCCAGGCGCGCCAGGTCCTCCGGACCCAGGCCACGCTCGGTGGCCCGCAGCAGCAGGTCGCGCAGCTCGGTGGCGAACCCGGCGAGGCCCAGCGCGGGTCGCAGCCGCTCCGGCCAGCCCCGCGCCCCGTCGAGCACGTCGCCGCGCAGCAGCTCACGGACCACCACGTCCTGCTCCGGGCCGGTGACCAGGCGCGGCGGCGGGTTGCCGTGCCGGGCGGCCTGCAGGCGCAGCACCGCGAAGGCATAGGAGTGGACGGTGCGCACGAGGGGCTCGCGCACCGTCCGGGCCGGCACCGTCCGGCTGGTGAGCGCGCCGGTCAGCCCCACGGTGACCTGGTGGCGCAGCGCGCGGGCCGCCCGGGCCCCGTGGGTGAGCACGAGCACCGACTCCGGCGCGGTGCCCGTCGTCCGCAGGCGGCTGACCGCCACGTCGACGAGCAGCGACGTCTTGCCGGTGCCCGGGCCACCGAGGACCTGCACCGGGTCCCAGCCCCTGCCCCCCGCGGGCGTCGCGGAGACGAGCTCGGCGGCGTCGGACGACCATCGTCGCAGCGGCACCGCAGCCTCCGGCGCGACCATGCGCACCCCCGCCTCCGGCGCCACCATGCGCACCGCCGCCTCCCCCTGCACGAGCGCTCCCTCCACGGCGACCATGAGAGCACGCACCCCCGACAGGACCGCCTGCCAGGATGGACGGATGCTGCACGTGCACGTCTGGGGGCCTCCCGGCGCCCCGACGGTGCTGGCGGTGCACGGGGTGACCGGGCACGGGGCCCGCTGGCGCCACCTCGCCCACGACGAGCTGCCCGGCGTGCGCGTCCTCGCCCCGGACCTGCGCGGGCACGGCCGCTCGACCGCGGAGCCGCCGTGGACCCTGGAGCAGCACGCGGCCGACCTGCTCGACGTGCTCGAGCACCGCGGCGTGGACCGGGCCCTCGTGCTCGGGCACTCCTTCGGGGGTGCGGTCGCCCTGCACCTGGCGGCGCTGGCCCCCACCCGGGTCGCGGCCCTGGTGCTGCTGGACCCCGCCACCGGGCTGGACCCGACGCGCGCCGGGGACGCCGCGCGGGACTCGTGCGTGCCCGACTCCTGGCCCGACCCGGAGGGCGCCCGGGCCGACACGACCGACGACTGGGACGGCGTCCGTCCCGAGCTCGTCGAGGAGGAGGTCACCGAGCACCTGCACCGGCGCACGGACGGGCGCTGGGCCTGGCGCACCAGCGCCCCGGCCGTGGTGACGGCGTGGAGCGAGATGGCGCGGGCGCCACTGCTCCCGCCCGCGGGGGTGCGGACCGACGTCGTCGTGGGCGCCCACGTGGACCCGCCGCTGCTGGACCCCGCCCACGCCGCCGCGCTGGTGGCTCGGCCGGGCGTGACGGTGCACCGCTTCGACTGCGGGCACATGGTCCACCAGGCGTGCCCGGCGGAGACCGGGACCCTGGTGCGCGCCGTGCTGAGCCGCTGGTGAGCCGGATCACCGACGACCAGGTCGAGGCGGTGCGGGCCGCGATCCTCGCCGTGCCGGCCGGACAGGTCACCACCTACGGCGACGTGGCCGCCGCGGTGGGTCTGACCTCACCCAGGATCGTGGCCACCATCCTGCGCACCGACGGCGCCGACCTGCCCTGGCACCGGGTGATCCGCGCCTCCGGTCGTCCGGCCCCGCCCATCGCCACCGAGCAGCTCGCCCGGCTGCGCACGGAGGGCGTGCCCGCCGTGGACGGCCGCGTCGCCCTCGCCCAGCACCGCGCCGTGCTGGGCGAGGCGTCCGCTACTTGCGGCCCGGCGTCCAGCTGAGACCCCAGCCGTAGGCCTCGTCGAGCTCCTTGTGCCCGCGCCGCACGTAGCGCACCTCGCGGCGCACCACCAGCTCGCCGCCGGTGTTCTCCAGCAGGGCGACGGCGCACATGTTCGCGTCGGAGTGCTCGTCCAGGCGCACCTCGACCGGCGCCGCGCCCTGCGGGTGCAGGGTGACCACCGCGTCGGCCGCCGACCAGCTGGGCACGCCCTCGTAGATGAAGGCGAACACCAGCACCCGCCGCAGCTTCGCCAGCTGGGCGAGGTCCACGAACAGGTTCTCGCCCTCGGTGTTGGACCCGGAGCGGTCGTCGCCGTCCAGGCGCAGCACGGGGGTCGCGCCCGGGTCGGAGGCGAAGGCCCCGCCGAGGGCCTGCACCACACCCTTGGTCCCGTCGCTGAGCTCTTACAGGCAGGCCAGGTCGAGGTCGATCGACTTCGCCGGCCCGCCCAGCAGCTTCTTCATGAACCCGCCGCCCGAGGACGCACCCGCCGGGCGCGCCGTCCAGTTCAGGTTCACCCGCATGATCCCGCCTGTCGAGGCGGCCTTGCTCAGCGAGATGCTGGGCGCCGACTTGGTCAGCGTCACCTTCGACATGTCGACCGCCATCAGACGTCCACCCCGTAGTCGAGCGCGATCCCGCGCAGCCCGCTCGCGTAGCCCTGGCCGACGGCACGGAACTTCCACTCCGCCCCGCGCCGGTACAGCTCCCCGAAGACCATGGCCGTCTCCGAGGACGCGTCCTCGGAGAGGTCGTAGCGGGCGAGCTCGGCATCACCTTCGCGGTTGACCACGCGGATGAACGCGTTGCGCACCTGCCCGAAGCTCTGGCCGCGCCCCTCGGAGTCGTGGATGGAGACCGGGAAGACGATCCGGGTCACCTCGGCGGGCACCGACTCGAGCTGGACGTTGATCGACTCGTCGTCACCCTCGCCCTCGCCGGTGAGGTTGTCCCCGGTGTGCTCCACCGAGCCGTCGGGACTGGTGAGGTTGTTGTAGAAGACGAAGTGGGCGTCGGAGAGGACCTTGCCGTTCTCCCCGCAGAGCAGGGCCGAGGCGTCGAGGTCGAAGTCGGTCCCGGTGGACGTGCGCACGTCCCACCCGAGCCCGACCGCGACGGCGCGCAGTCCCGCGTCCCCCGCCTCCTTGGTGAGCGAGACGTTGCCACCTTTGCCGAGCTGGACCACCACCGGAACCTCCTCCTGCCGCGCGTGCACCTGTCACCGGAGACAGTAGCGACGACGGGCCCGCGGTTCAGCGCACCGGGCGAGGCCACCGGACCCGCCGGCGGGTCAGACCCGCTCGCGCACCAGCCGGGCGACGCGGGCCAGGCCCTCGTGGGCCTCCGCGGGGGCGTGCTCGTGCAGCGTGTGCACCGCCAGGCGGAACAGCACGGCGCGCAGCAGCAGCTGCTCCCAGTCCTCCTGCTCGGAGAAGCGGTCGAGCAGGCCGGCGTCGGCGTCGCCCCAGGCGAGGGCGTCCACCGCGGCCACCGCGGCCCCGTACGGCCCGGGGTGCCAGTACGGGACGATGTCGGTGACGGCGGGCTCGGCCGCCCCGGCGAACAGGACCGTGCCGTACAGGTCGCCGTGCACGAGCTGCGGGGTGCCGTGGACCTTGCGGCGCATCCGCGCGAGGTCGCGGTAGGTCTCCACGCTCGGCGGGTCCACCGCCGCGGCCGGGCCCGCGCTCGCGGTGAACGGCTCCACGTCCTCGCCCCAGGCGACCCGGTCGGCGAGGCCGAGCGCGTCGGTCCGCGCCCCGATCTCCTGCGGGCTCAGCAACGCCGGGCGGGGCGTGGAGGCCAACGCCGCGTGCAGCCGCTGCGACGTCGCGAGGACCTCGTCGGGGCGACCCTCACCGATCCCGGCCACGAAGGTGTCCGCCGCCCAGCCCGAGGCCACCCAGCGGCCGTCGCTGGAGCGCACCGGTCGCGCCACCCGCACGCCGTCCACGACGAGGTGCTCGCGCAGCGCCGCGGAGAACCGAGCCCGGGCGTGGTCGGTCCGGACGTGGGAGAGCACCACGTCCCCGCAGCGCCAGCGGTCGCCGTCGAGCTCCGGCACCACCGGGTCGCGCAGCCCGAAGGTGGTGAGGACGTGGGGGGGCGGCTGCTCCGGGTTGCTCACTGCCCGGACGGTACCGGCGGGAGGCTCGGCAGGTCGGGAGGCTCAGTACGTCGGAAGGCTCGGGTCGACCTCGGCGACCCACGCCAGGACACCGCCCCGCAGGTGCTCCGCGTCGGTGAACCCGGCGCGCCGCAGCACCGCCAGCGCCTGCGCCGAGCGGGCCCCGGACCGGCAGTGCAGCACGATCGGGCGGTCGCGCGGCAGCTCCGCCAGCGCCTCGCCGGAGAGGATCCGGGCGTTCGGCACCAGCCGGGACCCGGGGATGTGCACGATCTCCCGCTCCCCCGGCTCCCGGACGTCGACGAGCAGCGGCGGGCTGGCCGAGGCCAGCAGCTCCGCCAGCTCCCGGGCGCCGATGCCCTCGGCGTCCGGGAGCTGCGGGACGGGGCTGACCGCCAGGGCCGGACGCAGCGTGGTGACCGCGGGGGCCGACGGGTCTCGACGCACCCGCACCGTGCGGTAGGTCATGGCCAACGCGTCGTGCACCAACAGCCGCCCCAGCAGCGGCTCGCCGATGCCCAGCAGCAGCTTCAGCACCTCGGTGCCCATCACGGACCCGATCGACGCGCAGAGCACGCCCAGCACGCCGCCCTCCGCGCAGGAGGGGACGGTGCCCGCGGGCGGGGCGCTGGGGTACACGTCGCGGTAGCTGAGCCCGCGGCCGTCCGGTGCGGCGTCCCAGAACACCGAGACCTGGCCCTCGAAGCGGAAGATCGAGCCCCACACGTGCGGCATCCCCAGCAGCACGGCGGCGTCGTTGACCAGGTACCGGGTGGCGAAGTTGTCGGTCCCGTCGACGACCAGGTCGTAGCCGCGGAGCACGTCGAGGGCGTTGTCGGCGTCGAGGAGCACCTCGTGCACCTGCACCTGCACCAGCGGGTTGACCTCGGCGATCGACGCCCGCGCGCTGAGCACCTTCGCCGTGCCCACGTCGGAGACGCCGTGGATGACCTGGCGCTGCAGGTTGGAGGTCTCGACCACGTCGGGGTCGACCACGCCCAGGGTGCCCACGCCGGCGGCGGCCAGGTACAGCAGCGCCGGGGCGCCGAGCCCGCCCGCCCCCACCACCAGCACCTTCGCGTTCTTGAGCCGGCGCTGCCCCAGCGCACCCACCTCGGGCAGCAGCAGGTGGCGGCTGTAGCGCTCCACCTCCGCGCGCGTCAGCTCCGCACCCGGGGCGACCAGGGGGGGCAGGGCGGGCAGGGCGGGCAGGGCGGGCACAGTCACGGTGGACATCGGGACCTCCTCGCGAGGGGTGGGCACCGGCTCAGGCGCGGGGAAAGGGCCAGGCGTTGTGGCGGCAGGCCAACCCGTCCGCCGGCACGGTGCCCCCGGCCTCGAGCCCGGCGATGTCGTCGTTGGACGTGCTGAACGTCTGCTGCATCATGACCGGCGCCAGGCCGTCCTGCGACTCGCACGGCTGGTGCGCGCGGAAGCCGAGCGCGTGGCCCACCTCGTGGTTGACCAGGTACTGGCGGTAGGAGTCGAGGTCGCCCACGAAGGACAGCGCCCCCCGCACCCAGCGCGCGACGTTGAGCAGCACGCGACCCTCCCCGCGGTTGAAGCAGGAGGACTCGAGCTCGATGGAGTAGCCGCACCGGGACGACGGGCGCACCGTCATCTGCGAGGTCAGGCTGATCCGGAACGTCGGCGTCCCGGAGTCGATGCGCTGCAGCGCGAACCGGCCGTCACCGGTCCAGCTCCTCGGGTCGTCCAGGGTGTCGTCGACCAGGGACGCGAACGCCTCGTCACCCCCGAGGGCCGAGGTGTCCATGCCGTCCTCGACCTCGACGGTGTACGTGCTGGTGGAGACGCTGCCCGTGCCCACCGTCCCGGTGGTGCCCGCGACGACGTGCCAGGTGCCGCGGCCGGTCTCGGGGAAGGCCCCGCCGTCGGGCAGCGCACCGGTGGCCACGTCGGCGTTGACCTCGCCGTCCCCCGCGGGAGACTTGCCGACGACGTCCGGAGCGGCGGTGCCCGTCTCCAGCGACCCGAGGTCGGTACCGGGGCCCGCGGCCGGGCTCTCCGCAGCGGTGGTGGTGGTCGCGGCCGGGTCCACGCCGGAGGAGAGGTTGACGGCGGCGAGCACGGTCACCACCACGAGCACGGGCACGGCGTAGGCCCGCCAGCCGTAGGTGGCGAGGAACCCGCCGACCCGGCCGGGGCGCACCGGCCGGGTGCGCCCCGGGCCGGCGTCACCCGTGGGCGGTCTCGTCACCCCTGCAGGGTGCCACAGGATCGCGACGCGCCACCGCCGACATCCGGGGGCGCGGCACCGCTCACCACTCCCCGGCCTCGACGGCCTCGAGCAGCTCGACGACGGCCCGGGCCACCGGCACCGGCGCCTCCATCTGTGCGACGTGGCCCACCCGGTTCAGCACCAGCAGCCGCCCGCGACGCAGGCGGGCCAGCAGGCGCGGGGCGCGGTTGACGTCCACGAGACGGTCCTGGGTGCCCCACACCACCAGCGTGGGGGCCTCGACCCGCCCGGCGGCGCTCCACAGCGAGCGGGCGGGCAGGGTCACCCAGGAGGAGACCAGGGCGGAGAAGCTCCGTCCGAGCGCCTGCGCGGACCACGCCTGCTCGCTGCGCTCGCGAGCCTCGTCGACGGCCTGCTGCAGGCGGTGCGGCGGCACCCGGTCGGGCTCGGCGAAGCACAGCCGCACGAGGGCACGCGCCCGCTCGTGCGGGCTGGTGGCCTGCAGCTGGCGCCGCACCACCGGTCCGACGACGGGCAGGTAGGTCAGCGGGAGCCGCGGGTCGGCGATGCGCCGCAGGTCCGGGCGCAGGTCGGGCACCGCCGGGGAGATCAGGGTCAGGGTGCGCACCAGCTCGGGGCGCCGCGCCGCGACCAGGATCGCCACCGCACCCCCCATCGAGTTGCCCACCAGGTGGACCGGGCCGGTCTGCTCCAGCAGCGCGGTGACCACCTCCGCGCTCGCGTCCAGGCTGTAGCGCCCGCCCGGCGGCGGCGCGGAGCGACCGAAGCCGGGCAGGTCGGGGGCGATGCCGGGTGCCCGGGCGGAGAGCAGCCCGGCCAGGTCGGTCCAGTTGCTCGCCGAGCCCCCCAGCCCGTGGACGTAGACCGCGGGGGTGGCTCCCTCGGGTCCGGGGGTGCGCCGGACGTGCACGTCCAGCCCGGCCAGCTCCTCCACCGCACCGGGCCACGGCGGCTGCAGCGGGTCGAGCGGGGCCAGCCCGTGGCGGTCGGTCGGGCTCGGGGGCGTGCTGCGTGCGCGGCTCACGCCGAGAAGGATGTACCGGTGGGTAGCGTGAGCGCACCGGCACCCCCGCCACCGCACCGTCCGAGGAGAACCCGCTGAGCACCGCGACCGGCACCGACGACCCCACCACCGACGGTCTCGCACCGACCGCGGTGGGCGGCCCGACCAGGGTGGTCCCCGCGGGCCCCGGCGGGCGGCGGGGGGGTCGGCTGCCGCGCACCGCGCGCCGGGCCCAGCTGCTCTCCGCCGCCCGCGACGTCTTCGTCGCCCAGGGCTACCACGCGGCCGGGATGGACGAGATCGCCGACCGGGCCGGAGTCAGCAAACCTGTTCTCTACCAGCACTTCCCGGGCAAGCTCGACCTGTACCTCGACCTGCTGCACAGCTACGTGGACGTGCTGGTGCGCGGGGTGCGCAGCGCCCTGGCGTCGACGACCGACAACAAGCAGCGCGTGCACGCCGCGGTGGCGGCCTACTTCGACTTCGTCGACGAGGCGGGTCAGGGCTACCGGCTGGTCTTCGAGTCCGACCTGCTCGGCGAGCCGTCGGTCCAGCAGCGGGTGGACCGGGCGCTCGAGCTGTGCATCGACGCGGTCGCCGAGGCGGTCATCGACGACGCGGGGCTGGACCCGGCGCGGGCCCGGATGTTCGCCGTGGGTCTCGTCGGGGCGAGCCAGGTCAGCGCCCGCTACTGGCTCGACCACGACCGCCCCGTCCCGAAGGACGAGGCGATCGCGATCACGAGCTCGCTGGCCT
The DNA here is from genome assembly GCA_038234335.1 of Mycobacteriales bacterium. Taxonomy (GTDB): domain Bacteria; phylum Actinomycetota; class Actinomycetes; order Mycobacteriales; family Mycobacteriaceae; genus Rhodococcus_D. The sequence continues at coordinate 12,825 of JBBSUN010000046.1, read as the reverse complement.
GGCGCGGGGTGGCGCACCTGCCGCTGCAGCACGAGGCGGGCGACCCGGCCTGAGCGTGCCCGTCCTCAGCGGACGTTGAACCCCACCCGGCGGGAGTCGGCGGGGCCGATCTCCACGTAGGAGACGCGCGCCGCCGGCAGCAGGTACTTGCGACCCTTCTCGTCGACGAGGGAGAGGACGCCGCTGCGGTCACCCTCCAGGGCGGTGGCGACCAGCTGCTCGACCTCCTCGGGCGTCTGGGCGCTGTTCACGAGCAGCTCGCGCGGGCTGTCCGCCACGCCGATCTTGACCTCCACGCTGGACCTCCGCGATGTTTGCCGCACCGTGTCGTGCTGGCCCGGCCGAGGCTAGTGCAGCCCCCGGACGCCGCTCACCGGAACGGCTGCGCCGTCAGCGAACGCACCGCCACTGCTGCCGCCACCGCCACTGCCGCTGCCACCGTCACCGCCACCCGGTGGCCATCCGGCACTGGTGTCACCCGGACGACGGTGACACGGACCTGAGCGCCTGATGATCTCCGTCGCCGCGGGGGCGCTCCGGGCGGGCAGGCGGGCGGGGCGGGGCAGGGGGCCGGCGGCGCTCCGGCGGGCTACTTCAGGCCGAGCGACGTCATGCGTCGGGTGTGCTGGTTCTGCAGCCGCCGGAACAGCGCGGCGATGCCCGCGAGGTCCGAGGAGCCGGTGATGACCAGCTCAGCCAGGTCGTCGCGGCGGGCCAGCACGTGCTGAGCCTGGATGACGGCCTCACCGAGCAGCCGCCGCCCCCACAGCTTCAGCCGCGCGCTGATCCGCGGGTCGGCGGCGCACGCGGCGCTCACCGCGCGCTCGGCGAACGCGGAGTGCCCGGTCTCGGCAAGCACCAGGCGGACGGTCTCCCCGCTCTCCTGGTCGAGCATGTCGGCGATCTCGCGGTAGAAGTCGGCTGCGATGCCGTCACCGACGTAGGCCTTCACCAGCGACTCCAGCCAGCTGCTGGGCGCGGTGGAGCGGTGGTAGTCGTCCAGGGGCGCCACGAACGGGGCCATCGCGTCCTGGACGGAGATGCCCCGGGCCGAGAGGAACGCCTCGATCAGCTCGTAGTGACCCATCTCGGCGCCGGCCATCGCGGCGAGCGCGGCGCGTCCCTCCAACGTGGGGGCGGCCCGGGAGTCCTCGGCGAGGCGCTCGAAGGCCGACAGCTCGCCGTAGGCCAGCACCCCCATGAGGTCGACCACACCCGGGTGCGGTGCGCTCAGGAGCGGAACCTCGGGGGTGCTCATGCGGGCGAGCCTAGAGCGCCCGGTGGCGGACCCACGCCGTCCGGGCGGGCTCCCGACCCACCGCAGGACCGGTACCCGGACCGCCCGCAGGCCCCCAGCGGCTACGATGGGCCCGGGTTCCCGGCGACGTGCCGGCACCCGAGACCTGTGCGCGCACCTTCTTCGCCTCCCGTGCCGCGCCCCGCTCCCGCCGACGGCGAGGTGGCGGGCGCCGCGCCCGGACGAGTGCGGACCTCGCGGTCCCGGTGAGTGCGTGCGCCCGACGAGAGGCACACCCTGAGCACCGAGACGACCCACCCCGCTACCGACGCGCCCGACAGCACCGACTCCCCCGACACCGAGGCGCACCCGCTCACCGGCGACGCGCCCGTGGCACCGGAGTCGCCCACGTTCGCCGAGCTGGGGGTCCGCGAGGAGATCGTCCGGGCCCTGCACGAGTCCGGCATCGAGCGCACCTTCGCCATCCAGGAGCTGACCCTGCCGCTCGCGCTGGCCGGCGACGACCTCATCGGCCAGGCCCGGACCGGCATGGGCAAGACGCTGGGCTTCGGGGTGCCGATGCTGCACCGCATCACGACGTCCGGCTCGGGCACCACCGAGCTCGACGGCACCCCGCGGGCACTCGTCGTCGTGCCCACCCGGGAGCTGTGCGTGCAGGTGGCGCAGGACCTCACCGATGCCGGCAGGCACCTCGGCGTGCGTGTGCTGTCCATCTACGGCGGCCGCCCCTACGAGCCCCAGGTCGCGGCGCTGCACAAGGGCATCGACCTCGTCGTCGGCACCCCGGGGCGCCTGCTCGACCTCGCGCAGCAGGGCCACCTGGTGCTCGGCAAGGTCGGCGTGCTCGTCCTCGACGAGGCCGACGAGATGCTCGACCTGGGCTTCCTGCCCGACATCGAGCGCATGCTCCGCATGGTTCCCGAGGCCCGCCAGACGATGCTGTTCTCGGCCACCATGCCCGGCCCGATCATCACCCTGGCGCGCACGTTCCTGACGCAGCCCACCCACATCCGCGCCGAGGAGCCCGACTCCGGTGCCACCCATGAGAACACCACCCAGCACGCGTACCGGGCCCACGCCATGGACAAGGTGGAGATGCTCTCCCGCGTGCTCCAGGCGCGCGGCCGGGGCCTGACCATGATCTTCACCCGCACCAAGCGGACCGCGCAGAAGGTCGCCGACGAGCTGGCCGAGCGCGGCTTCGCCGTGGGGGCCGTGCACGGCGACCTGGGCCAGGGCGCACGCGAGCAGGCGCTGCGGGCCTTCCGCACCGGCAAGATCGACGTGCTCGTGGCCACTGATGTCGCGGCTCGAGGTATCGACGTCAGCGACGTCACCCACGTCGTGAACTACCAGTGCACCGACGAGGAGAAGACCTACGTCCACCGCATCGGCCGCACCGGCCGCGCGGGCAAGACCGGCGTCGCGGTGACCCTGGTCGACTGGGACGACCTGCCCAAGTGGCAGCTCATCGACAAGGCGCTGGACCTCGGGATGCCCGAGCCCGTGGAGACCTACAGCAACTCCCCGCACCTGTTCGCCGAGCTCGACATCCCCGAGGGCGTCACCGGGCGGCTGCCACGCGCCGAGCGGACCCGCGCCGGCCTCGGCGCCGAGGAGGTCGAGGACCTGCCCGGAGCCCGGGGCCCGCGCTCCGCCGGGCGTGACGGGGGGCGTGACGCCGGACGGGGGGCCGGCCGTGCGGGATCCGGCCGTGAGGGCGGTGGCCGTGAGGGCGGTGGCCGTGAGGGCGGTGGCCGCTCGCGCGGCGGCCGCTCCCGGTCCCGCGCCCAGGAGACCGCTGTCCCCGGGACCGGAGACGCCACGAGCACCGACACGACGAGCACCGGCACCACGGGTACCGGCACCACAGGCACCGGAACCACGACGAACGGTGCCCCCCGGACCAGCACCGACGCCGAGGAGCGTCCCCGTCGTCGGCGCACCCGCTCCGGCTCCGGCCCCGCCGACCTCGTCGGGGGCGGGTCCGACCCGTCGGGCCCGGGGTCCGACTCGAGCAACGGCACCCCGACCGCGTCGGGGGACGGCGAGCAGTCCTCCGGACCGCGTCGTCGCCGTCGTCGGGGCCGGGGCGGCAATGGTGGCGGGGGCACCGGTGGCGGTGGCGCTGGTGACGGCCGGAACACCGGCACGAAGGACACGTCGGCGCAGACCACCGGCGCGAACACCTCCGGGGCCTAGGCGGGCGTGCCCGTGCCGAGACGCACCCCGTGATCGCCGCCGAGCGTCGCACCCGGCGGGACCTGGTGGTCGCCGCGGCACTCGTGGTCGTCGTCGCGGTGCTCGGCGGCGTCGTCTGGGTGCGCAGCGACGCCCGGGCCACCACCTCGATCCAGGCCGCGGTGCCCTTCACCGCCCTGCTGCCCGAGACCACCCTGCCCAGCACGTTGTCCCAGGCCTGGAGCGCCCCCAGCGGTGCCACCCGGACCCCGGTGGTCGCCGCCGGCGCCGTGGTCACCGGCGACGGCTCCGGCGTGCAGGGGCGTGACCCGGCCACCGGTGCGGTGCGCTGGAGCTACACCCGTGACCTGCCGCTGTGCGCGGTCGCGGCCCAGTGGTCACGGGCGGTCGCGGTGTACCGCGACGGCGAGGGCTGCAGCCAGGTGACCTCGCTGGACGGCGACACCGGGGCCCGGGGCCCCCAGCGCAGCAGCGAGGCCGACGACGAGGTCACCCTCACCGGTGACGGCACCTACCTGGTGTCGACGGGCAGCACCCGGCTGGAGTCGTGGCGCTCGGACCTGGTGCGCACCGTGGAGCTGGGTCGTGTCGAGGCGCTCGTCTCCCCCGGCATCCAACCGCGCGCCGGCTGCACCTTCCGGGCCGCGCTCTCGGTCCCGTCGGTGCTCTCCCTGCTCGCCTCGTGCCCCGACCAGGACGAGCCGCAGCTGATCCTGCTCGACCCGGCGCCCGCCGACGCCGCCAAGCCGCTGGAGCTGTCCCCCACCCCGCTGCCCCTGCTCACCGGGAAGGGCGCGAAGCTGCTCGCGGTGGGCCCGAGCGCCGAGGCGGTGCTGCTGCCGCAGGCCGACGGCGGACCGCAGGTGCAGGTCTTCAGCACCACCGGCGCCCGGACCGCGACGTACGCCGTCCCCGTCAGCGCCGCCGAGGTGGCGGCCCTGGGTGAGGGGCCCCTGCCCCAGCCGGTGAGCACCGGGGCGGTGACCACGGTCGCGGTGGGCAGCACCCTGCTCGCCCTGGACCCGGCGACCCTGGAGCTGGCGTGGTCGACGCAGGGCGTGCTCGGCTCCGGCGCCCTGTTCGCCGGGAGCCTCCTCGTCCCGGTGCCCGGTGGGATCAGTGCGCTCGACGCCACCACGGGCGCCGTGGGCGCCACGATCGCGGTCGACCGGGGCGCCGACCCGGGACCGGTCTCCCTGGCCGCGGCCGGCACGCAGGTGCTGGAGCAGCGGGGCGACACCCTGGTCGCGCTGAGCTGACCGAGCGCCTCCCGGCGGTCCGGCCGAGGTGCCTCAGTCGAGCAGCGCGAGCTCGGTGCCTCAGTCGAGCAGCGCGAGCTCGGTGTCTCAGTCGAGCAGCGCGAGCTCGGCGCCGTCCTCCCAGTGGGCCAGCAGGTTCGCCGCCAGCTGCCGGTAGGCGTCGCCGCCGGTGCTGCGACGCCCGGCCAGCACCGAGCGACCCGAGGCGGAGGCCTCGGCGAAGCGGACCGTGCGCGGGATGGCCGGGGCCAGCAGCCGCACCCCGTAGCGGCCGGACACGTCGGCGAGCACGTCGCGGCTGTGGGTGGTTCGCGCGTCGTAGAGGGTGGGCAGCACCCCCAGCAGCTGCAGGTCCGGGTTGGTGATGGCCTGGACGTCGGCCACGGTGCGCAGCAGCTGGCCGACCCCGCGGTGGGCCAGGGTCTCGCACTGCAGGGGCACCAGCACGGCGTCCGCCGCGGTCAGACCGTTCAGGGTCAGCACCCCCAGCGACGGGGGGCAGTCGAGCAGGACCACGTCGTACTCGTCGCCGATCGTGGCCAGCGCCCGCTTGAGGACGAACTCGCGCCCGGCCCGCATGAGCAGCATCGCCTCGGCGCCGGCCAGGTCGATGGTCGCCGGCAGCAGCGTGGGTCCGTCCTCGGTGTCGAGCAGCGCGTCGGCCGCCGGGACCTCGCCCAGCAGCACCTCGTGCACGGAGGTGGCGAGGGTGTCGGGGTCGTGGCCGAGGGAGAAGGTCAGCGAGCCCTGCGGGTCCAGGTCGACCAGCAGCACCCGGCGGCCGAGCGCCGAGAGGGCGGCCCCCAGGGACGCGACCGTCGTCGTCTTGGCCACCCCACCCTTCTGGTTGGCCACCGCCACGGTCGTCCGCACCGGGTGATCGTCGCACGTCGACGACCCCGACTGGCCGGATCCCGGTCGGCGGGCGACCCTGGGGGCATGACGACGGACGATCCCGCCACCGACCTCGGCCTCTTCGGGCCCGGGAGCGTCAGCTGGCGGGTGCAGGCCGACCCGGTGGCGGCCGTCGGGGGGCTGGGCTCGCTGTTCCTGCAGGCGCTGCACCCCCTCGCCATGGCCGGGGTCTTCGAGCACTCCAGCTACGCCGGCGACTTCTGGCCCCGCTTCGCCCGCACCGCCCAGTACGTCAGCACGGTGAACTTCGGCACCACGAGCGAGGTGTCGCGCGCCAGCGCCCGGGTGCGCGGCATGCACCGCTTCGTCCGCGGCACCGACCCGGTGACCGGGCGGACGTACTCCGCGAGCAGCGCCGAGCTCATCACCTGGGTGCACGTGACCGAGGTGCGGGGCTTCCTGGACGCGGTGCAGCGCGGCGGGATGGGGCTGCGCGGCGACGAGGAGGACGCCTACTACGCCGAGCAGGTGCAGGTCGCCCGGCTGCTGGGGGCCACCGACGTGCCGGGCTCGCGGGCCGAGGTGGCGGAGTACCTGCAGGAGGTGCGGCCGCGGCTGGTGTGCTCGGCGCACACCCGGGACGGCGCCCGGCTGCTGCTCGCCCCGCCCATGCCGTGGCGCGTCCAGCTGCTCACCCCGGCCCGGCCCGCCTGGGCCGTGCTCGCCGCGCTCGGCTTCGCGACGATGCCGCGCTGGGCGCGCCGGATGTACTCCCTGCCCGGGCTTCCCACCACCGACCTCGCCGCCGGCGTCGCGCTGCGGGCGCTGCGCCTGGGGCTGCTGCAGGTTCCCGAGCGCCGCCGCGTGGGTCCGCTGGTCCTCGCGGCGAGGGCCCGCGCGGAGCAGGCCGCCCAGGCCGCCTGACCCGGCGGGGCTCAGCCGCGGGCGAGCACCTCGGCGTGCAGCACGGAGAACCAGCCGTCCTCGTCCGCGGCCCAGCGCCGCCACCCGTCGGCGATCCGCTCGAGGTCGGCACGGGTCGCCGCGCCGGAGGTCAGGAGCTGGTCGGCCAGCGCGGTCGAGGTCACCCGCTCCGCCCACAGCCCACCCCACCAGGCGCGGTCCGCCGCGGTGGCGAAGCACCAGGTGCTCGACGACGACGTGACGTCGGTGAACCCCGCGGAGCGCGCCCAGGAGCGCAGCCGCCGGCCGGCGTCGGGCTGCGCGCCGTTGGCCTGCGCGGCGCCGGTGTACAGCGCCAGCCACTCATCGAGCTCGGGGACGGCCGGGAACCAGGCGAAGGCGGCGTAGTCGGCCTCGCGCACGGCCACCACCCCGTCGGCGGCACACACCCGGCGCAGCTCGCGCAGCGCCGCCACCGGATCGGTGAGGTGCTGCAGCACCTGGTGCGCGTGCACCACGTCGAAGGCGTCGTCGGGCAGGTCGAGGTGGTGCACGTCGGACACGACCCCCTCGACGGGCACCCCCTCGGCATGGGCGTGGTCCAGCGTCAGCGCCAGCGCGGCCTCGCTGACCTCGACGGCCGTCGTGGCCCCGACCCGACGGGCCAGGTCCACGGTGAGGGTGCCCGGACCCGAACCGACGTCGAGCAGGCGCTGGGCAGGTCGCAGCAGGGGCAGCAGGTGGGCGGCGGAGTTCTCCACGGTGCGCCAGCGGTGGGCGCGCAGCACCGGCTCGGCGTGCCCGTGGGTGTAGCCGGCCGGCTCCTCGCGCGCACGGGCAGGTGCGCCCCGCAGACCGGGACCGGGGTCCGGGCGCCCACCGTCGAGGATCGCCGTCGCGGCCGCGTGCGCCCGCCGGTCGGCCATCTCGTTGAACGGGTCCCCGCCGACGGTCTTGTGCGCCTTGACCCAGGTGATCGTGGTGCTCCCGGTGCGCGCGGTGAGCAGCGCGTCGATCGCGATCATGAGCTCCTGGTTGGCCACCGCCCCGCCGGCCGCCGTCCGCCAGCGGTTGCGCTTCCAGCCGGTGATCCACGGCTTCTTGCCCGCCCGTCCGACGAGGGCGTCGATGACGTAGGTGGAGTCGGCGCGCACCTCGAGGTCGACGTCGTCGTCCACCGCGGTGAGCAGCTCGCGCAGCGCGGTGAGCTCGGCGACGTTGTTGGTCTCCCTCTCCCACCCGCCCGAGGCCCACTCGTCCTCGCTCACCGCCCACGCCCAGCCGGCGGCGCCGGGGTTGCCGCGGGAGGAGCCGTCGGTGCCGGCGATGATCTGGGTGCGTGCGCTCACCGGCCCAGGATGCCAGCGCGGGGTGCCCGGGCCCGGCACGACCCGCCCACCGCCCAGCCGTCGCCGGCACGGGGCCACCGTCCCGCCGAACCCCGGGGCCTGCGACGGTAGGGGCCCGGACCCCCGGCCGGCAGGAGCGCCGCAGCATGACCCCGACCCCGACCCCGACCAGGATCCCCCGCGCCCTGGCCGCGTCGTCCGTCGTCCTCCTGCTCGTCCTCGTGCTCGTCGGGCTCGACGTCCACGCGGCGGGGGTGCTGACGGCGGGCGACCTCGGCACCCAGGCGTGGTTCGTCGCGCACCGCGACCCCGGCGCGACCCTGCTCGCCCGAACGGTCAGCGCGCTCGGGACGCCCGTCGCCAAGACGGTGGAGGTGCTCGTCGTCGGGTCGGTGCTGGTGCTGCGCCACCGGTGGCGGCGCGCCCTGCTGCTCGTCGTGGCCACCACGCTGACGGGCGCACTGACGACCATCGCCAAGCACCTGGTCGACACCGGGCGGCCACCGCGGTTCCAGGCGCTGGCGGTCGAGGCGTCGCCGGCGTTCCCGTCGGGCCACGTCACCGGCACGGTCGTGGTCTACGGCCTGCTCGCCTGGTTCGCCCTCGCCACCCGCGGTCGCTTGCCCGCGGTGTCGCTCGCGGTCGTGCTCGTCGTGCTGACCGCCCTGAGCCGGCTGTACCTCGGGGTGCACTGGCTCTCCGACGTCCTCGGCGGGGCGCTCCTGGGCACCGGCGTGCTCCTGCTCGCGATCGCCGTCGACGTCGCCCGGGCCCGCGCCACGCGCTCGGCGCCGCCTCGTCGGGGTCGACCGCCCCCGGCGGCCCGGCCGGCTCAGGCGCTGAACGACCCGACCGCCACCCCGACCCCGTAGGTCACGGCCATCGCGATCGCGCCGCCGACCACCAGGCGGACGACGGCGGTGCGCCGGGACGAGCCGCCGAGCACCGCGCTGAGCCACCCCGTCAGCGCGAGCGCCACGAGGACCACGACGAACGTCACCGGCACCCGCGCCCCAGCCGGGGGCAGCAGGATCGCCAGCAGGGGCAGCAGCGCGCCGACGGTGAACGCGACCGCCGAAGCCCCGGCCGCCTGCCACGGGCTGGTCAGCTCGTCGGGGTCGATGCCCAGCTCGATGTCCACGTGGGCGGCGAAGGCGTCGTTCGCGGTGAGCTCCTCGGCCACGGTGCGTGCCGTGGCCTCGCTGAGCCCCTTCGCCCGGTACATGCCGGTCAGCTCGGCGAGCTCCTCCTCCGGGAACTCCGCCAGCTCGGCGCGCTCCTTGGCCAGCAGCGCCTGCTGCACGTCGCGCTGGGTGCTCACCGAGACGTACTCCCCCAGCGCCATGGACACCGCCCCGGCGACGAGCCCGGCGAACCCGGCGACGGCGATCGGCGCGCGGTCCACCGTCGCCCCGGCCACCCCGACGACGAGCCCGGCGGTGGAGACGATCCCGTCGTTGGCGCCCAGCACCCCGGCCCGCAACCAGCTCAGCCGGGCCGCGAGGCCCGGCGCGTGGGGCTCGGCGCCGTGCGGACCGGGTTGGTCGTGCAGGCCGGGGGTGTCGTCGGTGGGGGTGTCGAGCGGCTCGGCGGAACTGGTCACGGCGCGAGGGTAGGCACTGACGGGACAACGGCGCCACGCAGGACAGGCTGCCCTCTCAGCGTCCTCCCAACCTCGGACCGGATACTGGAACCACCAGGCGCCGGGTGCCGCACCGCGACACGATGGTGCCCGAGAGACCGGGCGGCCCTGCACCGACGCGCCCCCGCACCACCTATCGAGAGGCGACAGCCCGCATGAGCGAGTACACGAGCTACGACGACGTCCTCACCGGGACGTGCCCCGCCGGCGGCAGCACCGTCGGTGGGGCGCACACCTCCAAGCCGACCCTGGAGGACTGGTACCCCGACCGTCTCCGCGTGGAGCAGCTGCACCGCGACGGAGCGGCCGCCGACCCGTTGGACGACCTCGACTACCCGGCCGCCTTCGCGACGATCGACCTCGGCGAGCTCAAGGCCGACATCAAGGCCTTCCTCACCACCTCGGTCTCGTGGTGGCCCTCGGACTACGGCAGCTACGCGCCCCAGATGATCCGGATGGCGTGGCACGCCGCCGGCACCTACCGCATCGCCGACGGCCGCGGCGGCGCCGGCCAGGCCATGCAGCGCTTCGCCCCCATCAGCAGCTGGTGGGACAACGGCAACACCGACAAGTCCCGCCGCCTGCTGTGGCCGATCAAGCAGAAGTACGGGAGCGCGCTGTCCTGGGCCGACCTGATGGTGCTCACCGGCAACTGCGCGCTGGAGGTGATGGGCTTCCCGACCTACGGCTTCGGCGGTGGACGCCGCGACGCGTGGGAGGCCGACGACGCCACGTACTGGGGCCCTGAGCACCTCGACATGACCCACCCCAGCTCCTACGACGCGATGGTGACGCGCGACCAGCGCTGGACGGGCGAGCCCGGCAGCGCCGACTACGAGCTCGAGCAGCCCCTGGCGGCCTCGCACCAAGCCCTGATCTACGTCAACCCGGAGGGCCCGAACGCCAACGGCGACCCGGCCGGCTCCGCGGTGGACATCCGCATCACCTTCGGCCGCATGGCCATGAACGACGAGGAGACGGTGGCGCTCATCGCCGGCGGCCACGCGTTCGGCAAGAGCCACGGCCAGGTCGCGGCCGACCGGATCGGTGCGCCGCCGGAGATCGCCCCGATGGAGCAGATGGGTCTCGGCTGGCACAACCCCGAGGGCACCGGCGACGCGCAGTTCACGATGACCAACGGCATCGAGGGCTCGTGGACGCCGAACCCGACCCAGTGGGACAACAGCTACCTGGAGAACCTGTTCGGTCACGAGTGGAAGGAGTCGACGAGCCCCGCCGGCGCCTCGCAGTGGACGCCGGTGGACCCGGACGCACCGAAGACCCCCGACGCGCACCTCGAGGGCGTCGAGCACCCGCTGATGATGATGACCAGCGACATCGCGCTCAAGGTCGACCCCGTCTACCGCGAGATCTGCGAGCGCTTCCTGGGCGACTTCGACGCGTTCACGCTGGCGTTCTCCAAGGCCTGGTACAAGCTCACCCACCGCGACATGGGCCCCAAGTCCCGCTACCTCGGACCCGAGGTCAACACCGACGAGCTGCCCTGGCAGGACCCGCTGCCCGCCGCCGAGGGCACCGTGGTCGGCGACGCCGAGATCGACGCGCTGCGCCACGCGGTGCTGGCCACCGGGATCACCGTCTCCGACCTCGCGTTCACCGCGTTCTCCGCCGCCTCCACCTACCGCGACACCGACAAGCGCGGCGGGGCCAACGGGGCCCGGCTCGCGCTGGCCCCGCAGAAGGACTGGAAGGTCAACGCCCGCACCGTGCCCGTCGTCGCTGCCCTGCGCGAGGTGGTGGACCGCTTCAACGCGGGCTCCGCGAGCGCGAAGGTCAGCCTCGCCGACCTGATCGTGCTGGGCGGCTGCGTCGCGGTCGAGCAGGCCGCGAAGGCCGCGGGCGAGGACGTCACCGTGCCGTTCACCCCGGGCCGGGTCGACGCCACCGACGCCCAGACCGACGTCCCCACCTTCGAGTGGCTGGCCCCGGTGGTCGACGGCTTCCGGAGCTTCGAGATCGACGGGTACGCGCGGATGACGAGCCTGGCCCCGGAGCGGCTGTTCCTGGACCGGGCGGCGCTGCTGAAGCTGACCGTGCCGGAGTGGGTGGCGCTGACCGGCGGCATGCGGGTGCTCGGCGGCAACTTCGACGGCTCCGACACCGGCGTCTTCACCGACCGGGTCGGCGTGCTCAGCACCGACTTCTTCACGACGGTGACGAGCATGGACTACGCGTGGCACAAGGTGGACGAGGCGGGCACCGCGTTCACCCTCGACGACCGGGAGAGCGGCGCGACGGTCCACCGGGCCGGGCGCAACGACCTGCTGTTCGGCTCGAACACCCAGCTGCGGTCGGTGGCCGAGGTGTACGCCGGCAGCGACGGGCAGTCCCGCTTCGTCCGCGACTTCGTGGCCGTGTGGGACAAGGTCATGATGGCCGACCGCTACGACGTCGCCGGTCGGCAGGCCGACCGCGGCTGACCCGGCACCACCGCACCACCGACGACCCCGGACGCACCACGCGTCCGGGGTCGTCGCCGTTGACCTGACCAGGAGTCCGTGAGAGAATTCGAACATGCGGTCGATGGAGTCGGATGCGGGTGCGGTGGACGCCGCCGTCGTCGCCCTGCTCGCGTCGGACCTCACCGGCCCGGACGACGACGCGCTGCTGGCCACGGTCCGGGAGGTCGAGCGAGCCCGGCGGCGCCTGACCGCGGTGGACCACCGCCTGGTCCTGGAGCTCGAGCGTCGCTCGGTGGCCGCCACCCGCATCCACCGCTCCACCGCGGCGCTGCTGGTGGAGCTGCTGCACCTCGATCCCGGGGAGGCCCGGGCGCGGGTGCGCGCCGCGGAGGAGCTGGGCCCGTCGGCCTCGCTGCAGGGTGAGCCCCGCCCGCCGCTGCTGCCGGCCACGGCCGCCGCCCAGGCCGACGGGGCCATCTCGGCCCGGCACGCCGAGGTGGTCAGCCGGGCGATGGGGTCGCTCCCCGCAGGCCTGGAGCCGCAGGTGCGTGCCGCCGCCGAGCGCACGCTGGCCGAGCAGGCCCGTGGGCTGCGGCCGAGCGAGCTGACCCGGTCGGCCGAGCGGCTGTGCGCCCACCTCGACCCGGACGGCTCGCTCACCGCGGACGCCGACCGGGCCCGCCGCCGCACCTTCGAGGTCGGGGTGCAGGGGGCGGACGGGCTCAGCCCGGTGCGGGGCCTGCTCGACCCGCAGTGCCGCGCCCTGCTCGACGCCGCGATGTCCGCGCTCGCGCGCCCGGAGCCCGACGGCGCCCTCCGGGACCTCCGCACCCCCGGGCAGCGCCGCCACGACGCGCTCGCCGGGGTGTGCCGCCAGGCGCTGGCCTCGGGTGGGCTGCCGTCGCAGCGGGGTCTGCCGGCGACGCTGGTGCTG
>JBBSUN010000045.1:0-25336 GCA_038234335.1 Mycobacteriales bacterium | reverse complement strand
GCGCGGTCCCGCGGCGCCCCCCCCCCCCCCCGACTCCTCTGGTTGTTCGCCTGCCCCACAGGCCCCCCTCACGGCGACGCCGAGCCGGGCGGCTTGACACAGCAGCATCGCCGAGCCCGACCGCCCCCAGCGATGACGGTGGTCTCGTGACCGCGCGGCGGCGTTGGGCGAGGGTGCACAGTTCCAGCGTCTGCACCGCTGAACCCCTCGTACCGCTAGTCTTCGGCGACGCGCGAGCCAGGGAGACGACATGCGGATCGAAGACGTCCGTCGCCAGCTGACGACGCCCCTCGGCGCGCCTGCCTATCCGCCGGGTGGCCCCTATCGGTTCACCGACCGGGAGTATCTCAACATCACCTATCGCACCGACCCGGAGGCGATGCGGAAGGTGGTGCCCGAGCCGCTGACCATCGGCGAGCCGTTGGTCCGCTTCGAGGTCATGAAGATGCCCGACGTGACCGGTCTCGGTGCGTTCTGTGAGTCCGGCCAGGTGTTGCGGGTCGAGTACGACGGGGAGCCCGCCGACTACCTGCACGCGATGTACGTCGACAGCCTCAGCTCGATCGCGAGCGGGCGGGAGATCAGCGCGTTCCCGAAGAAGATGGGGGCGCCCGCGCTCTACGTCGACACCGACACGCTGGTCGGCACTCTCGACTACGGCTCGCTGCGGGTGGCCACGGCGACGATGGGGTACAAGCACGGCCTGGTCGAGGAGGCGGCCGCCCGCGAGGAGATCGGGCAGCCCACGTACGGGCTCAAGATCCTGCCCGGTTACGACCGCCGGCCGCGGATCCTGGAGCTGGTCCGCTCGCAGATCACCGACATCACGATCAAGGGCGCGTGGAGCGGCCCGGCCCGGCTCCAGCTGTTCGAGCACGCGCTGGCGCCGCTGGCCGACCTCCCGGTGCTCGAGGTGCTGTCGGCCACCCACATCCTCACCGACCTCACCCTGGGCCGCCCTGAGATGGTGCACGACTACCTCGCCGAGACGGAGCGCAGATGACTGACGAGGTCCGCTACGAGGTCGAGGGCCGGATCGCGACGATCACGCTCAACCGACCGGAGCAACGCAACGCCATCAACCCTGAGCTCACCCTGGCCATGGGTGTGGTGATGGAGCGGTTCGAGGCTGACCCGGACGTGTGGCTGGCGATCCTGACCGGCGCCGGCGCGGTCTTCTCTGCCGGGGCCGACCTCAAGGTCATCGCCGCCGGTCGGGGTCTTGAGCTGGCCTCGGCCACAGGGGGCTTCGCGGGGTTCGTGCGCTACCCGCGCAGCAAGCCGGTCATCGCGGCGGTCAACGGTTTCGCCCTCGCGGGTGGGACCGAGCTGGTGCTCGCCTGCGACCTGGTGGTGGCGGCCCGGGATGCCGTCTTCGGACTCCCCGAGGTGACCCGGGGCATCGTCGCCGTCGGCGGTGGAGTGTTCCGGCTACCCCGCGCCATCGGTGCGGCGCGGGCACGGGAGCTGATCATGACGGGGGACCGGTTCGGGGCCGAGGAGGCGCACCGGCTGGGTCTGGTCAACCACGTGGTGGACACCGATGAGGTCATGCCGACCGCTCGCGCGCTCGGTGAGCGGATCTGTGCGAACGCACCGCTGGCCGTCCGGGAGAGCCTGGCGATCGCCCGGGCCGCGCTCGAGATCGACGAGGAGGAGGGCTGGTCGCGCAGCGAAGCGACGTCCGCGCGGATCAAGCAGACTGAGGATGCCAAGGAGGGCCCGCGCGCCTTCGCCGAGAAGCGGCCACCACGGTGGACCGGCCGGTAGTTCGAAGGAGATCGTCGTGGTCGCACCGCTTTCCGGGATCCGCGTCGTCGAGGTCGCCAACTGGATGGCTGCCCCGGGGGCGGCCGCGATGCTGGCCGACCTCGGCGCCGACGTGGTGAAGGTCGAGCCGCTGCGGGGAGATGCCCTGCGCGGCATCACCCGGCAGCCCACGATGCCCGAGGGTTCGCCGGCCATCGACGCCAGCTTCCACCTGGACAACCGCGGAAAGCGGGGCGTCGCCGTCGCGCTGGACCAGCCGGAGGGCAGCGCGCTGGTCCAGACGCTGGCAGCGGGCGCCGATGTCTTCGTCAACAACCTGCTGCCCACGCGGCAGAAGAAGTTCGGTCTCGACGCCGAGACGCTGCACGGCCGAAACCCTCGGCTGGTGCACGCCACCCTGACCGGTTACGGACTGGACGGCCCGGACACCGCCCGCCCCGGCTACGACATCACGGCATTCTTCGGGCGCGGTGGCATCACCCACTCGATCACCCCGCCGGGCACGCAGGCCCCGCGGGCCCGGCCCGCCCAGGGCGACCACAGCGCAGCGCTGGCCCTGCTCGCGGCGGTCCTCACCGCGCTCCGGATGGTCGACCGCACCGGCGAGGGTCAGGTGATCGACGTCAACCTGTACGCCACCGCTGCCTGGACGATGGCCACGGACCTGTCGGCGACCCTCATCGACGCGGAGAACCCGCGCACGACGGGCCGCCGCGAGCGCTTGCACGCACTGCAGGAGAGCTTCCTGACCGCCGACGAGCGGTGGGTGCTGCTGTTCATGCCGGAGGGGCGGTGGTGGCCGCGGTTCAGCGAGGTGGTGGGTCGACCCGAGTGGGTGGCCGACCCCCGGTTCGAGACGGTCGCCGCCCGGGTCGAGCACATGTCGGAGATCACCGACCTGATGGATGCGTTGTTCGCGACCAGGACCCTTGCTGAATGGGGGTCGTTGTTCGACGAGGCAGGTTTCGTCTGGGGACCGGCTGCAACGGTCGCCGAGGTGGCGGCCGACCCGCACGCCGAGGCCGTCGGGATGTTTCCTGAGATCGAGCACCCGACGATGGGCCGGTTCCGCACGGTGGCCATGCCGATCCGGATCAAGGGTGCCGACATCGGTCCGCGTGGCGTCGGCCCCGAGCTCGGGCAGCACAACGTCGAGGTCCTGACCGAGGCGGGGCTCAGCCAGGCCGAGATTGCTTCCCTGGAAGCAGGAGGCGTGATCGGTCCGCCGTCGAGCGGCGACGCAGAGCGTTAGACGAACGCGCCCAAGCCTGTGATGGCGCGACCGACCAGCAGCGTGTTGATCTCCCGGGTGCCCTCGTAGGAGTAGAGCGCCTCAGCGTCGTTGAAGAAGCGCGCGACGTTGTACTCGAGCAGGACTCCGTTTCCGCCGAAGATCTCCCGACCGCTGGCCACGGTCTCCCGCATCCGGGTCGTGACGAACAACTTGGCCAGGGCGGCCTGCTCGTCGGTGCACAGGTCCGCATCCTGGAGCTGAGCCACCCGCACCGCCATGGCGAGGGAGGCGGTGATGTTGCCGAGCATCTTGGCCAGATGGTCCTGGATCATCTGGAACTTGCCGATCGGGCGGCCGAACTGCTCGCGGGTCGTGGCGTAGTCGACGGCCGCCTCGTAGGCCCCCATCATGCAGCCGACGGAGTTCCAGGCCACCCCGCCGCGAGTGTGCCGCAGGACCTTGCCGGTGTCGCGGAAGGAGTTGGCTCCCTGCAGGCGGTTGGCCTCGGGGACTCGGCAGTCGGTCAGGGTGATGTCGGCGTTCTGGACGGTACGCAGAGCGAGCTTGCCCTCCATCTTGGTCGCGGTGAACCCGGGTGTCCCCTGCTCGACGACGAAGCCCTTCACCTGGTCGTCGGCAGTGTCGCGGGCCCAGACGACGACCACGTCGGCGAAGGTCCCGTTGCCGATCCAACGCTTGGCGCCGTTGAGCACCCACGTGTCGCCGTCACGTCGAGCGGTCGTCTCGAGCCCGCCGGCAACATCGGAACCACCGTTGGGTTCGGTCAAGGCAAAAGCACCGATCGTCTCCAACGTGGACATCTTCGGCAGCCAGCGCTCCTGCTGCTCCGGCGACCCGCAGAAGACGATGCTGCCCATCGCCAAGCCGTTGTGGACGCCGAAGAAGGTCGCCATCGAGGTGTCGACCCGGGAGAACTCCAGGCTGATGAACGACGTCAGCAACCGGCTGGCGGCGGGGCGGTCCGGCCGGGGGTATCCGATACCGACGATCCCCAGCTCGGCGATCTTCGGAATCAGGTGGTGCGGAAACTCCGATCGGGACCACGAGTCGTTGGCGATCGGGGCGATCTCGCGCTGGACGAACTCGCGGACCCGCAGGAGCACTTCCTGGTCGGCGTCCGGCAGCAGCTGCTCGTAACCGTAGAAGTCGCCGAGCAGCTGCGGGATGCCGGCTGACACGGGGGGCGCTGGGGCCGTTTCGGCGACGGGTTCGGTGCGGTCCCTGGCGGCCAGCACGGCCAGCTGCTTGCGGTCACGCACCGCCATCCGTTGTTCGTAGCCCTGGTCACGAAAGCGTGCCTCGGTAGCGGTGCTGAGCAGGTCGATGGTCTCGGCGGTGAGCTCGGGCTCGCCGAGATCCTTCCACCGGCGGGCCATTCCAGGGCCGAGGTGCTCCAGCAGGTGCCGCAGCCCACCGGGACCGCCCCCCAGGTGGTAGCTCTCGAACGGCCCGGCCGTCGCCCACCGTGGGCCGACCGATGAGGTGACCACGAGGTCCAGCTCCTCGGCAGTGACGACCCCCTTGAGGACCAGGCTGACGCTCTCGCGGAACAGCGCTGACTGCAGCCGGTTGGCCACGAAGCCGCCGATCTCCTTGTGCAGCACGACCGGCTGCTTGCCGAGCTCGGTGTAGAACGCGACCGCGGCCTCGACCGCCGCGGTCGAGCTGTGTTGTCCCGGCACGATCTCGACCAGAGGGATCACGTGCGGCGGGTTGAACGGGTGCCCGACCAGGAGCCGGCCGGGATCGGTCATGTCGGCGCTCATGTCGGTGGGCATCAGTCCCGAGGTCGACGACAGCAGCAGCGCCCCGGGTGGCGCTGCCCGCTCGATACGGGCAAACAGCTCGCGCTTGACGCCGATGTCCTCGGGGCCGTTCTCCTGCACGATGTCGACGCCGCGAACCGCCTGCTCGAGGTCGGGCTCCACCTCGATCAGTCCCAGCAGCACCTCTGGGTCGTGGGGTCCACCGGGCAAGGTAGCCGCGAACTGCTGGACGGTCGTCCGCACGGTGTCCTCGAGATCGGCTCTCGGGTCGTTGACCCGCACCCGGAGGCCGTGACCGGCGAAGAGGGTGGCCCAGGAGAGCCCGATTGTTCCGGCGCCGATCACGGCCGCCGTTCGGCCTTCGCGGTTCGACATAGCAGGACTCCCTTGTGGATGACGGCTGGCGGAGGTTGCCGGCACCTCAGGTGAAGGCACTCATCCCGGTGATGTTCATCTTTGCCAGAGCCAAGATCGTGTCGGTCGGATTGCCGGCCTCGAGCAGCTTGGCCGGCCGTAGACAGCGGACCTGTGGCGGTGACCTCACCGGCACGACTACGGCACCGAGCTGCCCAGGTCGGCCGTGCAGCCCTCCATCAGTTCCTCGACGACCCGAGAGCGAGCCGGGTCCACCAAGAAGAGGGGAACCGTAGATCGGGTCTGGCAGGAGCTCGGTCAGGTGGGAGGTTAGTGTCGCATCCCATGAGACCCCTGTCACTTCCCGACACCACAGCCGGTCGGCAGGCGGGGAACCGCCGGAGGCGAGCCGTGGGTGGCAGGGAGACAGGTCCGGGGTCGGACACCGCGTTCCCGCTTGCTCGCCGAACAGCCCCAGGTACATCCCCGCCCGCTGGCCGCGTTCCGGGTCGCTCAGAGCCCGTCCGCGGCGCGGAACCCGCTGGAGAGCCTCGACGCCGAGCCCGGCACGAGCCGGGCCGTGCTGGCCCGTCGGGTCGACGGCAAGCAAGGACCGCAGCGTGTCGCAGCGGTGCTGAGCGACCTGGGTGTGAACCCCTGTCCGGCAAAGGCGTGGTGGTCCACACGAGTGCTGCGCGACTGGCCGGCGGGTCGTGCCACCTTCGTCGCAGGAATGCGTGATGGGCCTTCCGGGACCTCGGGGCGTCTTCGACAGGGTTGAGAAGCTGGCCACCCCGCTGGCCAACGAGCTCACCCACTCCGAGGGGTTCGCCCAAGCAGCTGCGCTGCTGACCGGTGTGCAGAACGTTGTCCGCACCGAGCTGGACAAGGTCGCCGCACGGGCCTGGCACGCGGTCAACCTCCCCGCGGGCACAGACGTGCAGCGCCTCAAGCAGCAGGTCGGCTCCCTCGACCGCGAGGTGCGGCTGCTGTCCCTCGAGCTCCAGCGAGCACGGAAGGAGGCAAGACGACATGGTGTCGATTCCCGGCCTGAGCACGATTGACCGCGTCCGCCGCGAGGTCGAGCGCAACGCGCTGCGTGCACGCAACGGCATCCGGATGGCGACCGGCATCCAACGGACCGACGTCGGGCTGAGCCCCAAGGACGTGGTGTGGAGTCACGGCCGGACCGAGCTGTGGCACTACCGCAGCGAGCAGGACTCCCTGAAGCCCCCGCTGCTGATCCTCTACAGCCTGTTCAACAAGAGCTACATCCTCGACCTGCGCCCCGGCAACAGCGTCATCGAACAGCTGGTGGGGGCCGGTTTCGACGTGTACATGCTCGACTGGGGCGTCCCCGACGAGCGTGACGCGGCCAACCAGCTCGAGGACTACGTCGACTCCTACGTCCCTGCCGCCATCGAGCGCGTCTGTGAGCTGTCAGGCGGCGACAGCGTGAACCTGCTCGGCTACTGCTTCGGTGGCGTGCTCGCGGCGCTGTACGCCGCGCACTACCCCGACTCGCCGCTGCGCAGCCTCACCGTCCTCACGACGCCGGCGGACCTGCAGCAGTGCGGACCGATGACCGACATCCTGGCTCGCACCGACCTCGAGGACGTGCTGGGCGCCGACGGCATGGTCCCGGCCGGGGTGATTGCCCAGGGATTTCGCGCACTCGCTCCTGTGGGCGAGGTGACCTCCCGGGTCAACCTGCTCGAGAAGCTGTGGAGCGACGAGTTCGTCACCGCGTACCAGGCCATGGCCGGATGGGGTAGCGACCAGGTGCCCCTGCCCGGCGGAGTTGCCCGTCAGTTCAAGCAACTGGTCAACGACAACGCGTTCATCAACGACCGGATCTTCCTCGGCGGTGACCACGTACGTCTCGCCGACATCACCGTGCCCTTCCTGCACGTCCTCGGGCTGCGCGACCACATCATCCCGCCGGCCGCCGCGAGCCCCCTCCTCGGGCTGATCGGGTCCGAGGACAAGCAGGAGCTACGGCTGGACGCCGGCCACGTCGGCCTGATGGTCGGTCGCGGCGCAGCCCGCAACACGCTCCCCGTCATCATCGATTTCCTCAAGAAGCAGAGCGAGGACAGGTCGTGAGCATCCAGGACTTCACCCCCGGGCACGTCGAGGAGCTCACGGCCTTCTTCGGACGGCTGCCCGAGAGCGACCTGACCTTCATCAAGGAGGACGTCACGCCTGCGGCCCTGGAGGCCTGGCCCGCCGCCCCAGGTCAGCGCTGGGTCGACGTCGACGACGACGGCACCGTCAACGGTGTAGCGGCCCTGCTGAGACTGACCAGCTGGTCTAACCACGTCGCCGAGCTCCGACTCGTGGTCGACCCCGCGACGCGGGGGCGCGGCATCGGACGCAAGCTCGCACAGCACGCGGTCGCCCACGCCGTGCGGTCGGGCCTGCTGAAGGTGGTCGTCGAGGTCCCAGCGGCGCAGGAGCGGATCACGGAGATGTTCCTGGACCTCGGCTTCACCGGAGAGGCCCTGCTGCGGGACCACTTCCGGGACCTGAGCGGCCAGCTGCAGGACCTGATCATGCTGGCGTACCTCTCTGAGCAGACCTTCGATGCGCTGAGCGCAGTCGGCATGGCAGACATGATGGGAGACGATTGACATGAGCTTCATGGACAGCTTCCGGCTCGACGGCAAGGTCGCGGTCGTCACCGGCGCATCCAGCGGTCTGGGTGTGACCTTCGCGCTCGCGCTGGCCGAGGCCGGCGCCGACCTCGCCCTGGGTGCGCGGCGCGAGGACAAGCTCGCCGACACCGTGACCAAGGTGGAAGCCCTCGGCGGCAGGGCCATCGCCGTCCGCACCGACGTGACCAGCCCCGAGGACTGCCAGGGGCTCATCGACGAGGCGATGGCCGCCTTCGGACGGGTTGACGTGCTGGTGAACAACGCGGGCGTCGGGACCGCCGTACCCGCGACACGGGAGACCCCCGATCAGTTCCGCTCGGTCATCGAGCTGAACCTCAACGCCTGCTACTGGATGGCCCAGGCCGCCGGCCGGGTGATGCAGCCAGGCAGCTCCATCGTCAACATCAGCAGCGTCCTCGGCCTCACCACGATGGGCCTTCCCCAGGCGGCCTACGCCTCCAGCAAGGCCGGCCTGATCGGGCTGACCCGCGACCTCGCCCAGCAGTGGAGCCCCCGCAAGGGCATCCGGGTCAACGCGCTCGCCCCGGGCTACTTCGAGTCCGAGATGACCGATCAGTTCGGCGGGGAGTACGTGGAGCAGGTGGTCATCCCGCGCACGTTGCTGGGCCGCCTCGGCACGCACGCGGAGATCGGCGCGGCCCTGCTCTTCCTCGCCAGCGACGCCGGCGGCTACGTCACCGGGATCACCCTCCCGGTCGAAGGCGGCGTGCTCGCCACGTGATCACCGGACCGTCCCCCCTCGCGATCCCCGAACAACCCGACGGAGCAGCGCGATGACCAACCTTGCCGAGAACCTGGCGCAGAGCGCCACGAGGTTCCCCGACCGCCCAGCGCTACGGCTGGGTACGACCACCCTGACGTACGGCGAGCTCGACGACCTCGCCGGCCGTGCCGCCGGGAAGATGGCCGCCCTCGGTGTGCAGCCGGGCGACCGGGTCGGTGTGATGGTGCCGAACCTGCTCGAGTTCCCGGTGCTGTTCTACGGGGCCCTGCGCCTGGGTGCCGTCGTGGTACCGATGAACCCGCTGCTCAAGGGACGGGAGATCACCCACTACACGGCTGACTCCGGCATGGTGCTGCTCTGGGCGCACGAGTCGGCCTCGGCGGAGGACACCGCCCACGCGAGCGAGGGCTGCCGGGTCGAGGTCGTCGACGCCTCGGTCCTGCCCGGGCTGCACACCCAGGAGCCGGCGCCCATCCTCGAGCGTGGACCCGACGAGACCGCGGTCATCCTGTACACCTCCGGCACGACCGGGACACCCAAGGGCGCAGAGCTGACCCACGGCGGTCTCGACAGGAACCTGCGCGTCTGTGTCGAGGACCTGATGACCATCGGTGGGCAGGACGTGATCATGGGCTGCCTGCCCCTGTTCCACGTCTTCGGGCTCACCTGCGGGTTGAACGCGAGCGTGGCCGCGGGCGCGCTGCTAGTTCTGATCCCGCGCTTCGACGCCCAGGTGGTGCTGGACTCCATCGCTTCCAACCAGGTGACGATCCTCGAAGGTGTACCGACGATGTACACGGCTCTGGCCAACCTCCCGGACGCCGACCCCGACAAGGCCGCCAGCCTCAGGCTGTGTTCCTCTGGTGGTGCGGCACTGCCGGGTGAGGTGGTGCGCGCGTTCGAGGCCACCTACGGCGCGAAGATCATCGAGGGCTACGGGCTCTCCGAGACCTCGCCGGTGGCCAGCTTCAACCGCGTCGAGCAGGCGAAGGTCGGCTCGATCGGGACCCCGATCCCAGGCGTCGAGTTCAAGCTCGTCAACGACGACGGCTCCGATGCGCCCCCGGGCGAGGTCGGCGAGATCTGCATTCGCGGCCACAACGTGATGAAGGGGTACTGGAACCGCCCCGAGGCGACCGCCGAGGCGATCAACGCCGAGGGCTGGTTCGCCACCGGCGACCTGGGCACCGTCGACGACGACGGCTTCTACTTCATCGTCGACCGCAAGAAGGAGCTGATCATCCGCGGTGGCTTCAACGTCTACCCGCGCGAGGTCGAGGAGGTGCTCTACGAGCACCCTGCCGTGCGCGAGGCCGCGGTCATCGGACTCCCCCACCCAACTCATGGGGAGGAGGTCGGGGCGGCCGTCTCGCTGCGCCCCGGAGCCGAGGTCAGCGCTGACGAGCTCCGGGAGTACGTGAAGGCCCGGGTGGCGCCGTACAAGTACCCACGGGCGATCTGGGTCCTGGACGACCTGCCCAAGGGCGCCACCGGCAAGATCCTCAAGCGCGCGATCACCAAGCCCACCGGTGCCCCATCATGAACACGGTCGGCGTCGACGACGCTGAACCGCAGGAGGTGGCCAGGCCCGGGTCCGCACCCGCCGAATCTGGGTCGGCACCCGGGGCCTCACCCGCCGGTCGGTGGTGGGGCCATCCCCTGCGCGAGTACGGCTGGCCTCTCGAGCTCGCCGCGCTCCTCGCCGACCCGGTGTGGCGAGGCGAGGGCGTTGCGCACGGCGAAGGCCGGCCGGTGCTGCTGATCCCCGGCTTCATGGTCGGCGACGCGTCTCTGGGCACGATGGCGCGCTGGCTCCGGCGGCGGGGCTACCGAGCAGAGCTCTCGGGCATTCGCTGGAACGTGGGTTGTGCGGACCGCATCCTTGACGGCCTGCACACTCGGCTCGACCGGCTTCACGAGAGGACCGGGCAGCCGGTGGCCGTCGTGGGCCACAGCCGCGGCGGGCTGCTGGGCAACGCGCTCGCCGGGCTGCGTCCCGAGCGGGTCTCGCAGGTGATCACCCTCGGCAGTCCACTTGCCGACAACAACGACATCTCCGTCCTCACCAATCTCGCGGTGACCGGCGCCCGGCAGTTGGAGTACGGCCTGCACCCGGAGTCGCGCCAGCGTGGCTGCTTCACATCCGCCTGCGACTGCTCCTACGCCCGGGGGGTGGCGGCGCAGCAGTCGCGGGCCGTGCCCCTGACCTGCGTGCTCACCCCCGACGACGGGATCGTGGCGCCGTCCGCGTGCTCCCTGCCCGGCGCCCGCACGATCCACGTCCGGGGCGGTCACATCGCCCTCGCCTGGAACGCGCAGGTCTACCGCGTGCTGGCGCAGGAGCTCGCTCGCTCACGGTTCCCGGTCACGACCACGTCTCCACGACCACGGTAAACCGCCTCCAGCAGAACCCCGTGGTGGTAGCTGCGACCGACGACTCCGTCGGCCTGCTGCACCGGCACGCACGCCGGCGTGACGGTGGAGGTCGACGTGGGCACCAACACGGGTCGGAGGACCGAAACGGGGCAGGACGTCCCCCGCGGGACCCGCAGACGCAGGCTCGAGTTGCGAGCTCGGGAACCACCCGCGTCCTCAACTCAGGTGGAGGTGAGCCCCGATGACATGCTGGAGGCTGGTCGTCTGGATGGTCCGGCGACCATCAGCGTGGCGGCGCCGCACACCACCCGGTGAGCAGCTGGACGACGCGACCCGACAAGATTCGGGCGAGCCAGCTCACGGCGGGCGAGCACGACGAGGGCGAGCCCACCGCGCGCCCTGACGTCGCGCCTCAGGGTGGTGGTGGCGCTCAGATCCGCTACCGCTGCGTCGTCGACGAGCCCACCAGCCACCGACACCGATGGCGTCACGTGCGTGGCGGCACTGCTGGACGACCCGGGCACCCGAAGCTCCGGCACGCCGTACGTCACCCGAGCCGCCTGCACGCTCGAGGCCCCGCCGGACACCGGGCCGTCGCAACCCGCTGGCCACCACGCACGGTGACGTCCACGCCACAGGTTGTGACCACCTGCCCACAGGCCCGGCGTGCAGAACACGAGCCAGGACGGGTCCACCAACGTCCACTCGTGTCGAGTGTGGGTTGTAGTTGGTGCTCTCAACCGGTCGTCGCAACACCTCGAGCGTGGAGGTGTGTGGTGGGTCGTGGTGCTGGGTGGATGGTCGCGCAGACGGGGCGGCCGGCGCTGCGGTCGCCGGGGCGGCCGTCGGTGCGTCGGGACGTGGAGCGGGCGTTCTGGGAGCAGGTCGCGCGGGGCTGAGCAGCGAGGTCGCGGCGGTCGAGGTCGGCGTGGCGGGCGCAGTTGGTTCGCGGTGGTTCCGCGAGCGTGGCGGGATGCCGCTGATCGAGCTGGGTCCGTCCTCGGGCCGGTACTTGTTCTTCGCCGAGCGGGAGGAGATCGCGCTGCTGCGGGCCCAAGGTGCGGGAATCCGTGGGATCGCCCGATCGCTGCACACTCCTCGGGTCAGCGAACAGCGGCTCGGTGAGCTCCTCGGCCGTTGCCTGGTCATCGGTGCCGCCGTGGTCGGGGTCGGTGGCCGGGCGCAGGGCTGTGGCGATCCCGTCGAGGAGCAGACCGACCCATGCCGGGGGGTAGGCGTCGGTGGGTCCGGTGTCGGGTGCGGCCTCGGGTGCGACACGGTCGAAGTCGCTCACCTGCGGTGCTCCGGGGTGGTCGAGGGGTCGGTGGTGGCCGCCCCGGGGTCCGGGAGCAGCCCACCGGGGTGCGTGGGGGCCGCGGTCACCGAACCTGGTGCGGGTCGCCACATGACCCGCTCGGAGTCGCCCGTCGGGCTGGTACTGCCGTGGGCCGGCGCACCGCCGCCGGTGGTGTCGGTGAGGGTGGCGGCGACCCGGACCGCGGCGCTGCGCTTCTCCCGCTCGGCGGCCTCGCTGGCGGGCTGGTTCGCGGCCAGGGACGCCCGGATCGCGGCGGCGTGGGGGCCGTTCATCCAGGGGACGGTGCGGATGAGGGTGGCCTCGTTGGCCGAGGACAGCACGATCGCACGGCGCCTCGGGAAGGCGACGAGCTCGGCGACGGTGAAGATCGGCTCCTTGGACCAGGACTGCGACCGGGTGTTGCCGTTGCGGGAGCGCGAGGTGGACCACTCACAACGGGCCCGCGGAGGCGGTGCCCTCCTTGGACAGCGCGTACAGGGTGTCGCCGCCCTTCCCGTTGGCGGCGAGGCGCCGAACTCCGTGGCGGAGAACTCCCGCACCCGCCCCCGGGTGGTGGGCATCGCCTCGGCGCTGACGTGGCCACCACGGTCGAGGAAGCGGACCCGTTTCGGTGGGGTGACCCACTGGGCGTACCGGCGTCGGTCAGGACGGTGATCCAGGAGCGGGCGGTGCCGATGACCCCGTCGCGCTGACGCGGGGTCAGCCGGGCCAGGGCCTGGGCCATCTCCGCGCCCTCGTGCTCACCGGCCTGGCGCAGCAGCTGCACCGGGGTGGGGTCCTCCGGGGTGCGCAACCAGCCCATGACGTGCAGCAGGTCCCCACCGCCGACGGCGGCGGCGAGGAAGTACCCGGCCAGGGCGTTGTGGCCTCGGTGGGGATGACAGCGACGATCCGTGGTGCCCCCGGCAGGACTCGAACCTGCGACCTCGGGATTAGAAGGCCCTTGCTCTATCCACCTGAGCTACGGAGGCGTGCCGGGGCAGGGTAACCGTCGGGAGCGGGTTCGCGCGGGTGCGTCGCGCACCACACCGGGGCGCGCGGGCCGACGCCGGTGGCCCGGTGCTCCTACTCTGGGGCCATGGCGTTGCGCGAGGTCACCCCGACGACGGCGACGCCCGGGCGGAGCGGCACGCAGCCGGTGGGGACCGGGGGCCTGCTCACGGTCCTCGCCCTGGTCGCCGGTGTGGTCGCGGCCGCGCTGGCCGCACTGTCGGCGAGCCGGGCCCTGGTGCTGCTCGGCCTGCCCGACCCGGGCGCGCTGACCACCTACGGGCTGCCCCTGGTCACCGGGGTCGGCGAGATCGCCGCCGTGCTGGCCATCGGGTTCCTGCTGCTCGCCGCCTTCCTCGTGCCTCCGCAGCGCACCGGCGTCCTCGACGTCGACGGCTACCGCGCCGTCCGCGCGGCCGGCACCTGGTCCGCGGTGTGGTGCGGGTGCGCGGTGCTGCTCGTCCCGCTGAGCCTGTCCGACGCCTCCGGCCAGCCGCTGTCCGACGCGCTCAGCCCGTCGGTCATCGCCGCCTCCGTGAGCCAGGTCGAGGCCGCCGGCGCCTGGGCGTGGACCGCGGGGATCGCGCTGGTGCTCACCGTCGGCTGCCGGGTGGTCCTCCGGTGGGGGTGGACCCCGTTCCTGCTGCTCGTCGCCCTGGGCAGCCTGCTGCCGCTGAGCCTGTCCGGGCACTCCTCGGCCGGCGGCTCCCACGACATCGCCACGAACAGCCTCGTCGTGCACGTCTTCGCCGCCTCGATCTGGGTCGGCGGGCTGGCGGCGCTGCTGACCCACGCGCGCCGGGGTGGCGCCCACACCGACGTCGCCACCCGCCGGTTCTCCTCGATCGCCCTCGTCATGTTCGTCGTGCTGGCCGTCACGGGGACCCTCAACGCCGCCGTCCGCTTCCCGCTGCGCGACCTGACCACCACCACCTACGGCCAGCTGGTCCTGGCCAAGGTCGCCGCGCTCGTGGTGCTCGGCTTCTTCGGCTGGGCGCAGCGTCGGCGCACCGTGACGGCGCTGGCCGCCGACCCCGGGGCCCGGCGCCCGCTGGTCCGCCTCGCCGGGGTCGAGGTGCTCGTCCTTGCGGCCACGGTCGGTCTGGCCGTCGGGCTGAGCCGCACCCCGCCGCCCGACGACGTCGCTGTCCCCACCATCACCGAGGTCGAGCTCGGCTACAACCTGGACGGCCCGCCCACCCTGGCCCGGCTCGTCCTGGACTGGCGCTTCGACCTCGTCTTCGGCACCGCGGCCCTCGTCCTCGCCGCGCTCTACCTCGTGGGCGTGCTCCGGCTGCACCGCCGCGGTGACGCGTGGCCGGTCGGACGCACCGTCGCGTGGCTCACCGGGTGCGCGGTGCTGCTGTTCGTCACGTCGTCGGGCGTCGGTCGTTACTCCACCGCGGTGTTCAGCATCCACATGAGCATGCACATGGTCCTCTCCATGCTGGTCCCGGTGCTGCTGGTGCTGGGTGGGCCGATCACCCTGGCCCTGCGGGCGCTGCCCGTCGCCGGCCGTGACGGCGTGCCCGGGCCGCGCGAGTGGCTGGTCACCGCGCTGAACAGCCGGCTCACCCACGTCGCGTCGCACCCGCTGATCGCCCTGGGTCTGTTCGTGGGCAGCTTCTACGGCTTGTACTTCAGCGGGCTGTTCGACGTGGCCGTGGCCCACCACAGCGCCCACGTCCTCATGAACGCCCACTTCCTGCTGTCGGGCTACTTCTTCTACTGGCTGGTCATCGGGGTGGACCCGGCGCCGCGGAAGCTGCCGCCGATCGGCAAGCTCGGTCTCGTCCTCGCCGCGCTGCCCTTCCACGCGTTCTTCGGCGTCATCCTCATGGGCTCCACCCAGATCCTCGGCGGCGAGTGGTACCGCTCGCTGGGGCTGAGCTGGAACGGCGACCTGCTGTCAGACCAGCGCCTGGGTGGTGGCATCGCGTGGGCCACCGGGGAGCTGCCACTGGTGCTGGTGATGCTCGCGCTGCTGGTCCAGTGGTCCCGGGCCGACGAGAAGGTGGCCAAGCGGGAGGACCGGGCCGCCGACCACGACGACGACGCGGACCTGGCCGCGCACAACGCCATGTTCGCCGAGCTCCGCTCGCGGGACGGCGCGCCCCGGGCCTGAGCTCCCCTCCCCGGGCGGGGGCTCGGTCGCGAGCGTGCCGATCGGGTGCGGCGCGGCTCGCCCGAGCTCGCAGCACACGGCCCCGACAGGACCGGCCGCTCGCCGCGCTCCGCGACCCGGTTGTCCACAGCGGCCCCGGTTGTCCACAGCAGCCCGGGCGCCGCTTCCGACGAGGCCGTCGGCGCCGCACGGTTGCCTCACCGGTCAGGAGGCCGGCACCGACCGGGGCACCTGGCCGCGGCGGTCGCACCGAGGAGCACCACCATGAACGAGACCCACGTGACCCTGGTCGGCACCGTCATCAACGACCTGCGCCGGCGCACCACCGCGGACGGGGCGGAGCTGGTGAGCTTCCGCATGGCCAGCAACGAGCGCCGGCTGGACCGCACCACCGGTGACTGGTCGGACGGCGAGACCCTGTACGCCAACGTCACCTGCTGGCGCCGGCTGGTCAAGGGCGTCGCCTTCGCCCTGGCCAAGGGCGACCCGGTCGTCGTCACCGGCCGGCTCTACACCCGCAGCTACGAGGTCGACGAGCAGCGCCGCACGTCCGTCGAGCTCGACGCGGCGACGGTCGGCATCGACCTGGGCCGCTGCATGGCCTCGATCGACCGCACCCGCAAGCTCCCGGCCGGCCCGGCCGTCGAGACGGACGAGCAGGTCGAGGTGGACGTGCCCGACACGGCCGCCGAGCTGACCGAGCCTCAGCCGGTCGCGGTCTGAGCGAGCCCGGACGTCCACCGCGGGGCCCCCGACCCGCGGTGGACGTCCGGCCCCCGGGGTGGGCCGGGACCGTCCACCCCGCCACTACGATGGGGTCCATGGCTGAGTTCATCTACACCATGAAGAAGGTGCGCAAGGCGCACGGCGACAAGGTCGTCCTCGACGACGTGACGATGTCGTTCTACCCGGGCGCCAAGATCGGCGTGGTCGGCCCCAACGGCGCCGGCAAGTCGAGCATCCTCAAGATCATGGCGGGGCTCGACCAGCCCGGCAACGGTGAGGCGTTCCTCGCTGCGGGCGCCACCGTCGGCATCCTCATGCAGGAGCCCGTGCTCGACGAGACCAAGACGGTCCGGCAGAACGTCGAGGACGGTCTCGGCGAGACCATGGTGCAGCTGCACCGGTACAACGAGATCGCCGAGCTCATGGCCACCGACTACTCCGACGAGCTCATGGAGGAGATGGGGGACCTGCAGGAGAAGCTCGACCACTCCGACGCGTGGGAGATCGACTCCCAGCTCGAGCAGGCCATGGACGCGCTGCGCTGCCCGCCGCCCGACGACGGCGTCACCCACCTCTCCGGTGGTGAGAAGCGCCGCGTCGCGCTGTGCAAGCTCCTGCTGAGCAAGCCCGACCTGCTCCTGCTGGACGAGCCGACCAACCACCTGGACGCCGAGAGCGTGCTGTGGCTCGAGCAGCACCTGGCCGCCTACGCGGGCGCCGTGCTCGCCGTCACCCACGACCGGTACTTCCTGGACAACATCGCCCAGTGGATCGCCGAGGTCGACCGCGGCCACCTGTACCCCTACGAGGGCAACTACTCCACCTACCTGGAGAAGAAGTCCGAGCGCCTCGAGGTGGCGGGCAAGAAGGACCAGAAGCTGCAGAAGCGGCTCAAGGACGAGCTGGCGTGGGTGCGCTCCGGGGCCAAGGCCCGCCAGACCAAGAGCCGCAGCCGCCTGAACCGCTACGACGAGATGGTCATCGAGGCGGAGCGGACGCGGAAGCTCGACTTCGACGAGATCCAGATCCCGGTGCCACCGCGCCTGGGCGACGTGGTCGTCGAGGTGGACCACCTGGACAAGGGCTTCGACGGGCGCATGCTCATCAAGGACCTCTCGTTCACCCTGCCGCGCAACGGCATCGTCGGCGTGATCGGCCCCAACGGCGTCGGCAAGACGACGCTGTTCAAGACGATCGTGGGCCTCGAGGACCCGGGTTCGGGCACGGTGAAGATCGGTCAGACCGTGCAGCTGAGCTACGTCGACCAGAACCGCTCCGGCATCGACTCGTCCAAGAGCGTCTGGGAGGTCGTCTCCGACGGCCTCGACCACATCATCGTGGGCCAGACGGAGTTCCCGTCCCGGGCGTACATCTCCTCGTTCGGCTTCAAGGGTCACGACCAGCAGAAGAAGGCCGGGGTGCTCTCCGGTGGTGAGCGCAACCGCCTCAACCTGGCCATGACCCTGAAGCAGGGCGGCAACCTGATCCTGCTCGACGAGCCGACCAACGACCTCGACGTGGAGACCCTCGGCTCGCTGGAGAACGCGCTGGACAACTTCCCGGGCTGCGCCGTGGTGATCTCGCACGACCGGTGGTTCCTCGACCGGACCTGCACCCACATCCTCGCCTGGGAGGGGGGCCTGGGCGACAACGAGGCGTCCTGGTACTGGTTCGAGGGCAACTTCGAGGGCTACGAGGCCAACAAGATCGCCCGCTTCGGCGCGGAGGCGTCCCGTCCGCACCGGGTCACCCACCGCAAGCTCACCCGGGACTGAGCCGGCAGTGCCGTTCCGGTTCCTGCTCCAGTCGCGCTGGGGCGACATGGACGTGCTCCACCACGTGAACAACGTGCGCTACGTGGAGTACGCCCAGGAGGCGCGGATCGCGTTCCTGGCCCGCGGGGTCGGTCTCGACCCGGCCAGCCGCAAGCCGTTCGTCGTGGTGCGCCAGGAGGTCGACTACCTCCTGCCGCTGGTGCACAGCGACGCGCAGGTGGCCGTCGACGTCGAGCTGCGCCACGTCGGCACCCGCTCGTTCTCGGTGGTGCAGACCATCCGTGACCCGGCGCAGAGCGGCGTGACCTACGCCGAGGTGCTCACCGTCGTCGCGGGCTTCGACCCCACGACGGGCACCTCCCGGGTGCTCGAGGCCGACGAGCGTGCGGGGCTGGAGCCACACCTGTGCGCACCCGAGGGCGCGGCGACGACCTGAGCGCACCGGCCCTGGCTAGGGTGGGGTGATCGGGACCCGGCCGGGCTGCACGGCCCGCCGGCAGGAGCCGAGCAGGGTGGTGCGTGCAGCGTGGTCGAGGACAACCTGCCGGAAGGGCTCCTCGCCCGTTTCTCCGGCGACGTGCGGGACGGGACCGGGGCGACGGACGTCGACCCCGAGGCCGCGGCTTCCCACCTGCGACTGGCCCAGGTCCGGCCGGCCGGGGCGGCGCTCGTGGAGCTGCTGGGGCCCGACGAGGGCTGGCCGCACCCCGGCCCGGTGCTCCAGGTGGTCACCGACGACATGGCGTACCTCGTCGAGTCCGTGACCGCGGTCCTGGTGCGCCGCCACGTCGACGTGCACCGGACCCTGCACCCGCTGGTCGTCCTCCGACGCGACGCCGCCGGCGCGCTGGAGGAGGTGCGGGCGCAGCGGAACCCGCAGGAAGCGGCCCCCGGGGAGATCGTCGAGTCGTGGATGCAGCTCGAGCTCGCGCCCGGGGTGGCCGGCGCCGAGCTGGCCGACCTGCTGGACGCCGTGCGCAGCGTGCTCACCGACGTCCGGGTCGTGAACGACGACACCGCGGCCATGCGCTCGACCCTGGTCGACCTCGCGGGCGAGCTCGACGCCGGCGCCGCCCGGGCGGCAGCACCGCAGGACGAGGTGACCGACGCCGCCGACCTGCTGCGCTGGCTCGCCGCGGGCAGCTTCACCCTGCTCGGCTACCAGCGGTACACCCGCGAGCCCGGCTCGACCGGGGAGGTGCCGGTCGAGAGCTCCGGGCTGGGGGTGCTGCGCGACGACGACGTGGCCCGTCGCAGCAACGTGCCGCAGGGCGGATCGACGGAGGACACCACCGCCCTGCTCGTGCTCACCCAGGCCTCGGCCCGGGCCACCGTGCAGCGCCCGGTGCACCCGTTCTTCGTGGGGGTCCGCACGTTCGGGGCCGACGGGTCCGTGACCGGGGAGCACCGCTTCCTGGGCACCTTCACCCTGAGCGCCCTGCACGAGAACGTCCTGGACATCCCCGTGCTCTCCCGGCGCACCCGCACCGCGATCCGGCGGGCCGGGCACGAGCTGGGCTCGTTCTCCGGGCAGGCGATGCTCGAGGTGGTGCAGACGTACCCGCGGGCCGAGCTGTTCGCGACCGACGCCGACACCCTGCGCGCCACGGTGACCGCCGTCCTCGCCGTCACCGACCGGCGGGCCAGCCGGCTGTTCCTGCGGCAGGACACCTACGGACGCTTCATCTCCTGCCTGGTCTACCTGCCCCGGGACCGCTACACGACGCGGACCCGGGTCGCGGTGCAGGACATGCTGCTGCGCGAGCTCGGCGGCACCGGGCTCGAGCACACCGCGCAGGTCGCGGAGACCCAGAGCGCGCTGCTGCACGTCACCGTGCACACCGCCGGGCGCACCGAGCTCGCGCCGGGGACGCAGCAGCGGCTGCAGGACCTGGTCACCGAGATCTCCCGCACCTGGGAGGACCGCCTGGTCGACGCGCTCCCCGGACCGGTCGGGGCGGCGTACGCCCGGGCGCTGCCCCCGGCGTACAAGGAGGACGTCGACGCCGGGCGCACCGTCGAGGACGTGGCGCGGCTCCAGGCGCTGCCGCGCGGCGGGTTCGACCTCGCCCTGGCCGAGCGGGCCGGCGGCGACCGCGGTCGGGACGGCGCCGCCGGCGAGCTGCGCCTGACCTTGTACCTGGCCGACCGGCGGGCCTCGCTCTCGGACGTGCTGCCGCTGCTGCAGAGCATGGAGGTGGAGGTCCTCGACGAGCGGCCCTACCGGGTGGAGCGCCCCGACGGGGTGGAGTGCTGGATCTACGACTTCGGCCTGCGGGCCGACCCGACCGTGCTGGGAGCGGACACCGAGGAGGGCGCGGCCGACGTGGCCGAGCGGTTCGCCGACGCGGTGCGCGCGATGTGGGCCGGGAGCACCGAGTGCGACCGCTTCAACGCGCTCGTCCTGCGCGCCGGCATGCACTGGCGGCAGGCGGCGCTGGTGCGGGTCCTCGCCCGCTACCTGCGCCAGACCGGGCTCCCGTTCAGCCAGTCCTACGTCGAGCAGGTCGTGCTCGACAACGCCGGCACCTGCTCCGCCCTGGTGGAGCTGTTCGAGGCGCGGCTGGACCCCACCCAGGAGCACGTCCCCGGCGCCGAGGAGCTGCACCCGCGGGTGCAGGCGGTCACGTCGATGATCGACGCCGTCTCCAGCCTCGACGCCGACCGCATCCTGCGCGCGCTGCTCGCCGTGGTGCAGGCGACGCTGCGCACCAGCTACTGGATCACCGACGAGGACGGCGCGCCCCGGCCCTACCTGACCCTCAAGCTGGACCCGCGCACGATCGCCGAGCTGCCCCAGCCCCGGCCCCGCTACGAGGTGTTCGTCAGCTCGCCGCGGATGGAGGGGGTGCACCTGCGCTTCGGCGCCGTCGCCCGCGGCGGCCTGCGGTGGTCCGACCGCCGCGAGGACTTCCGCACCGAGGTGCTGGGCCTGGTCAAGGCGCAGGCGGTGAAGAACGCCGTCATCGTGCCCGTCGGGGCCAAGGGCGGCTTCGTGCTGCGGCGCCCCCCCGAGCCCACCGGCGAGCCCGGCGCCGACCGGGAGGCACTGCAGGCCGAGGGCATCGCCTGCTACCAGCTGTTCGTCTCGGCGCTGCTGGACCTCACCGACAACCTGGACCCGGTCACCGGCACCGTGCTGCCGCCGGCCCAGGTGCTGCGCCAGGACGGCGACGACACCTACCTCGTGGTGGCCGCGGACAAGGGCACCGCCACCTTCTCCGACCTCGCCAACGCCGTCTCCGCGCGCTACGGCTACTGGCTCGGCGACGCCTTCGCCTCGGGCGGTTCCGCCGGCTACGACCACAAGGACATGGCCATCACCGCGATGGGCGCGTGGGAGTCGGTGAAGCGGCACTTCCGCGAGCTCGGCCTGGACACCCAGTCGGAGGAGTTCACGGTCGTCGGGGTCGGCGACATGAGCGGGGACGTGTTCGGCAACGGGATGCTGCTCAGCCCGCACCTGCGGCTGGTGGCCGCGTTCGACCACCGCCACGTCTTCCTCGACCCCACCCCCGACGCGGCGAGCTCGTCCGCCGAGCGGGCACGGCTGTTCGCCCTGCCGCGCAGCTCCTGGGCCGACTACGACACGTCGCTGCTCAGCGAGGGTGGCGGGGTGTTCCCACGGACGTTGAAGTCCGTCCCGGCGACCGCGCAGGTGCGCACCGCCCTGGGCCTGGAGCCCGGCGTGGCGCACCTGACCCCGGACCAGCTGGTGCAGGCGATCCTGCTGGCGCCGGCCGACCTGCTCTGGAACGGCGGCATCGGCACCTACGTCAAGGCCGGCGGCGAGACCCACGCCGAGGTGGGCGACAAGGCGAACGACGCGGTGCGCGTCAACGGCAACCAGCTGCGGGTCAGGGTGGTCGGCGAGGGGGGCAACCTCGGTCTCACCCAGCGCGGGCGCATCGAGTACGACCGGGCGGGGGGTCGGGTCAACACCGACGCCCTCGACAACTCGGCCGGGGTCGACTGCTCCGACCACGAGGTGAACATCAAGATCCTGCTCGACGCCCTGATCACCGACGGCACGCTGGCCGCCGCCGACCGCAACCCGCTGCTGGAGTCCATGACCGACGAGGTCTCCCGCCTGGTGCTCGCCGACAACGCGGCGCAGAACGACGTGATGGGGGTCAGCCGGGCCGGCTCGGCCGACCTGCTGGAGGTGCACGGACGGCTGGTGACCCGGTTGGAGGCCGACGCGGGGCTGGACCGTGCGCTGGAGGCGCTGCCCACCCGGGCCGGCTTCCGCGCGCTCGCCCAGGCCGGGCAGGGACTCACCTCGCCCGAGCTCGCCACGCTCATGGCCCAGGTCAAGCTGCGGATGAAGGACGAGGTGCTGGCCAGCGCCCTGCCCGACTCGGACGTCTTCGCCCGCCGCCTGCCCCGGTACTTCCCCGACCCGCTGCCCGAGCGCTTCCCCGACGCGCTGCGCGGGCACCCGCTGCGCCGGGAGATCGTCACCACGCAGCTGGTCAACGAGGTCGTGAACAGCGGCGGCATCTCCTACGCCTTCCGCATCGCCGAGGAGACCGGCGCCGACACCACCGACTCGGTGCGGGCCCACGCCATCGCCACCGAGGTGTTCTCCCTGACCGCGCTCGGCGAGCAGGTCCGGGCGCTGGGGGCGAGCGCGCCGACGGCGCTGACCGACGACCTGGCCCTGGAGGTGCGTCGCCTGCTCGACCGCGTCTCGCGCTGGTTCCTGGCCCACCGGCCGCAGCCGCTGGCCGTCGGGGCCGAGATCAGCCGCTTCGCCGCCGCCGTGGCCGAGCTGTCGCCCCAGGTGGGGGAGTGGATGTGCGGGCGCGAGCACGAGGAGGTGACGCGCAAGGCCGCGGCGCTGGCCGAGCGCGGGGCCCCCGAACCGCTGGCCCGACGGGTGGTGGAGCTGCTGCACGCCTACGACCTGCTCGACGTGGTGGAGGTCGCCGAGATCGCCGAGCGCCCGGCCGCGGAGGTGGCGGCCCTGAGCTACGCGCTGAGCGACCACCTCGACCTGGACGTGCTGCTCAGCGCGGTCAGCGCCCTGGAGCGCAAGGACCGCTGGCACTCCCTGGCCCGCCTCGCCCTGCGCGACGACCTCTACGCCTCGCTGCGCTCGCTCACCCTGGACGTGCTCAGCGGCAGCGAGCCGGGGGAGAGCCCGGCGGAGGCGATCGCGCAGTGGGAGTCGGAGAACCTCTCCCGCCTGGCCCGCGCCCGGGCGGCGCTGGCCGAGATCGCCGAGGTCGGCACCCTCGACCTCGCCGTGCTCTCGGTCGCCGCGCGGCAGGTGCGGAGCATGGTCCGCGGGGCCCGCTCGCGCGTGGAGCAGGAGCGGTGACCGAGCTGGCCGGCTTCTCCGCCGTGGTGAGCGTGCGCTGGTCGGACATGGACGCCTACGGCCACGTCAACCACGCCCGCACCGTGACCCTGCTGGAGGAGGCCCGGGTGCAGTGGCTGTTCACCCCCGGCTCTGCGACCGCCGCGATGGCGGCGGGCTCCGTCGTGGCCGACCTGCACGTGCGCTACCGCGCGCAGCTCGCGCACACCGACAGCCCGCTGGAGGTGCGGACGTGGATCTCGCGGCTGCGGGCGGCCGACGCCGTGGTCCAGTACGAGGTGCGCCCGGTGGCCACCCCGGACGCCCGCCCGGCGGTGACGGCCAGCACCCAGATGGTGCCCTTCGACCTCGCCGCGCAGCGTCCGCGCCGCTTCACCGACGGCGAGCGGACGGCGCTGGAAGCCTGGGTGCGCCCGTGAGCGGGCGCGGCCTCAGCGTCGCCGACCCCGACGAGCGCGACGACCTGGCCCGCTTCGTCGGGCGGGTGGTGCGGCTGGACCCGGTGGGCGTGGTGCGGCTGAAGGTGCGCGCCGACGGCGGGGTGGGGGTGTGGGCCTCCACCGGCTTCGACGTCATCGCCACCCGGGTGGTGCGGGCGCGGCTGCACCCGGCCGACACCACGGTGAACGCCGCCGACCTGCTCACCGCGCTCGCCGTGGACCGGGCGGCCACCGTCGACCCCGGCTTCCCCGTCGACGCCGCCTGGCGCTCGGCCCTGCCGGCCGAGGACGGGTTCCGCCACGTGGACGACGTCCCGGCGGTCGAGCTGGCGCGCCTGTCCGAGCGGGGGGTGGCCCTGGCCCGCGAGCACGCCGGTCCGCAGGGGCCGCCACCGTCGCTGCTGGACTCCACCGTGCTCACCGTGCAGGGCGGGGGCGAGTCGGTGGACGTGCCGCTGCGGTGCGTGTTCGCGCTGCAGGGCATGGGGTTCGTCGGCGAGGGCGGTGGCGTCGACGAGCCCGTGCGGGTGCGGGTCAGCGGCGGGTGGCTGCGCCTGGACGCCCGCTACGGCGCGGTGGTGCGGCGGCGCCACCCGCAGATCCCGCTGCTCGTCGGCTGAGGCCGGGACCGCCAGCGTGCCACGCCCGACGACGGCCCGTGCCGTGGGAACGTCGGCGCAGGAGTGCTCGTCGGTTCCTCCGGCGAAGTCTGGGTGGACTGCCGGTACGGCCTGTCCTGCCCGATCTTCCCGAGGGTGCAGGACGTAGCGTGCACACGTCCCGACGCCGTACGTACTGGAGCCCCCCATGCCTGACCCGATGACGGACCACGAGGTCGAACGCGTCCTCGTCGTGGTCGCACACCCCGACGACGCCGACTTCGGCGCCGCCGGCACCACCGCCACCTGGACACGGGCGGGGGTCGAGGTGACCTACCTGCTGTGCACCTACGGCGACCAGGGTGGCTTCGACGACACCCCTCGCGAGCAGGTGCCCGCCATCCGCGCGGCGGAGCAGCGCGCGGCCGCCGCCGCGGTGGGGGTGTCTGATGTCCGCTTCCTCACCGGGTACCACGACGGGTCGCTGGACCCCACCCGCGAGCTGCAGCGCGACATCGTCCGGGTGATGCGCCAGGTGCGTCCGCGCCGGGTGCTGACACAGAGCCCAGAACGCTGGTGGGACCGTCTCGGCGCCTCGCACCCTGACCACCTCGCCGCCGGGGAGGCCACGATCCGGGCGCTCTACCCCGCCGCACGCAACCCGTTCGCCTTCCCCGAGCTGCTCGCGGAGGAAGGTCTGGAGCCCTGGACGGTGGACGAGGCCTGGCTCATGGCCGACGAGCGGGCCGACCACGCGGTGGACATCACCGACACCTTCGACGCCAAGCTCGCCGCCCTGCACGCCCACGCCAGCCAGACCGCCGACCTCGGTGACGACTTGGAGCAACGGCTCCGCTCGTGGGGCACTTCGGTCGCCGAGAGCGCCGGCATGAGGACGGGTCGGCTGGCCGAGGTGTTCCGGGTGGTCGCCACCGGGTGAGAAGCTGCGGCACGACGACGTCGTCCCGCACGCCGATCGGCGGATCCTGGCGGTCATCGCAACAGGAGTGGTCCGATCTTCTCGATCGGCTTCGCGAAATCTAGCCGTTTGCGGGGTCGGTCGTTGAGCTCGGCGGCGACGGTGTCGAGGTGATCGGCGGTGTGGACCGACAGG
>JBBSUN010000044.1:0-25511 GCA_038234335.1 Mycobacteriales bacterium | reverse complement strand
TGCTGGTCCAGCAGCATCCCGACCAGCAGCGCGAAGGGGTCGGCCAGGATCGCGTCGGCCGCGTCGTCGCCGGTGATGTGGATGCTCACGCCCTCATCCTGCCGTCCGCTCACCGCCAGGCGGCGACCACCAGCTCCAGCCCCACCGCGAACCCGGCCCCGACGACGAGCAGGTACGGCGCCCACAGCCGCCGCAGCCAGGGGTGCAGCACCCACGCCACCGCCCACACCACCAGCGCGACGACGGCGGTGCGCAGCCCGCGCTCCAGCAGCGTCCACCCGGCGACGTGCACGAGGTCGAGCCCGGCGTCCCCGGCCAGGCGGGCGTAGACCTTCACCGGGATCCCGTCGAGCGCCTGGTGCAGCATCTCGACGGGCCCGGCCGCGAGGTGCTCCGCCGCGGCACCGCGCATCCGGGCCGTGGTCCACGGTGCGGGCAGGTGCACCCCGCGAGCGGCGAGCACCAGCGCCATCTCCGCGGTCACCGGCCAGCTCGTAGCCTCGGCGACGCCCCAGGCGAACGCGGCGAGCAGGCCGGCACGGCTGCGCACCAGGCGTGCGGTGGCCCGCCACAGCCGCGACGTGCGACGGGTGGCGGGCCCGTCGTCGAGCAGGGCGACGACGGCGCTGCGCAGCGCCTCGACGCTGGTCGCAGTCGGGTGGAGCGGGGCGCCGAGCCGCACCTCCAGGGGGCTCGGGGTAAGGCGGCCGTGCTTGGGCAGCAGGTCCCGGGTGCCCAGCAGCGCCACCGGCACCACGGGCACCCCGCAGTCCCGGGTCAGCCGCAGCGCGCTGGAGTGGAAGCGCCCCACGGTGCCGTTGTCGGTGCGGGTGCCCTCGCGGAACACCACGACGGTGCGCCCGGCGGCCAGGGCCGACCCGGCGGCGGCGAGCAGGGCCGCGTACGCGCCGGCAGCCACCACCCCGCGGCGACGACCCCCCCGGCGCGCGCGAGCCCGGCGGCGGTGAACGCGTCCGGGGAGGTGCCGCGACGCACCGCGACCTCGACGACGCGGTGCAGCCGGGCGGTGTACCAGGGCTAGAAGGCGTACAGACCGTCCACGGGTCGAGCAGACCCGGCGGAGGTGGGGTGGGTCCTGCGCCGCACTACCCGGATCGGGTGGGGAGTTGTGCTCCTCCGTCGGCCGGGTCCCGACGGGGCAGCATGGGGGCGTGGAGAACCCGGACGTGCTGGTGGTGGGTGCGGGCTCGGCCGGCTGCGTGGTCGCCGCGCGGCTGTCGCAGGACCCGGAGCGGCGGGTGCTGCTGCTGGAGCCCGGGGCCCTGCACGTGGAGAGCTGGCCGCCCGAGCTGCTCGACGCCACGGTGATCCCCGCCGGTCACCCCGAGACCTGGCAGCACGTGGGCGCCGGGGGGCTGCGGCTGCACCGGGGGCGCGTGGTGGGCGGCTCCGGCGCGGTCAACGGTGGCTACTTCGTCCGCGCCACCCCCGCCGACGTCGACGCCTGGCCGCACCTGGACTTCGCGACGCTGCTGCCCGGCTTCGTGCGCAGCGAGGACGACGACCTGGCCGGGCCGGCGCACGGTCGGGGCGGTCCGATCCCGGTGACCCGGTCGGCGGAGCTGCAGCCGATCAGCGCCGCGTTCCTGGCCGCGGCTCGGGCGGCCGGCTTCGCCGTCGAGCCGGACAAGAACGCCGACGGCCCGCCCGGGGTGGGGCTGTTGCCGGTGAACGTGCGCGACGGCGTGCGGGTGAACGCCGCGCTGGCCTACCTGCTCCCGGTGCTCGGCCGGGCGAACCTGGCGGTGCGCGCGGGGACGGAGGTGCACCGGGTGCTGCTCGAGCACGGGCGGGCCGTCGGCGTGGAGCTCGTGGGTGGTGCACGGCTGCGGGCGGCGCGGGTGGTGCTGTGCGCCGGGGCGGTCGGGAGCGCGGAGATCCTGCTGCGCAGCGGCGTCGGGCCGGGGCTCACGCACCACCTGCCCGTCGGTGTCGGGTTCACCGACCATCCCGACGTGCCCGTTCCCGCTGCCGTGCCGGCCGGTGGTGCACCCGTGCGTGCAGAGAAGAGCGGCCTGCCGATCGAGATCGTCCTGAACACCCCGACGGTCGAGCTGCGCTGCTACACCGCGGGTTTCGACCGCCTCGTCCCTGGCAGCGGCGCCGGCTCCCGGCCCTGCGTCGGGGTCGCGCTCGTGGCCCCGGACAGCCGCGGCACCCTCACCCTCGCCCCCGACGGGAGCACCGTCATCGACCACCGGTACCTGGCCTCGGCGCGCGACCGGGAGACCCTCGCCGACGGGGTCCGCCTGGCCCACCACCTCGGCGGCACCCGCCCGCCCGAGGACGTCCCCGCCTGGGTGCGCGCGAACCTGGGCACCTCGCAGCACCTGTGCGGCACCACGGCGCTGGGCACCGTCCTCGGCCCCGACCTCGGCGTCCTCGGGATCGAGGACCTGCACGTGGTCGACGCCGGCGCGATCCCGGTGGTCCCGACCCGCGGCCCGCACGCCACCGTCATCGCCCTGGCCGAGCACGCGGTCGCGGCGCTCGGTTCTCGCTGACCTCGGTGTTCGCTGACCTCGGTGTTCGCTGAGCCTGGTGTTCGCTAGGTTCGCACCCGTGGCTGCCCAGGCGCTCGGCAAGGGACAGAACGCACCGCTGGTCGCGACGCGGGTGGTGGTCACCGTGGACGTCGCCGCGCCGGCCGACCTCTCCGCGCTGCTGGTGACCGCGAGCGGCAAGGTCCGCACCGACGCCGACTTCGTGTTCTACAACGCTCCCGACGGGCCGGGCGTCCGCCTCGCGCAGGGACCGGAGCCGAAGATGCAGCGGCTGGAGGTGGACCTCGCCGCGGTCCCCGCCGACGTCGAGGCGGTGCGCGCCGTCGTCACCCTCGACGACGCCACCGGCCGGCTCGGCGACGGCCTGCCTCCGCTGGCGCGGGTCGCCGACGCCGCCGGCACCGAGCTGTTCACCTACGCCGTCGAAGGCCTCGGCTCCGAGAGCGTCCTCATCGCCCTGGAGCTGTACCGCCGTCAGGGCGCCTGGAAGGTCCGCGCCGTCGGACAGGGCTACGCGGGCGGCTTCGCCGACCTCGTGACCGACCACGGCGTCAGCGTCGACGACGCCCCCGCACCGACGTCCGCCCCCGCGCCTGCGACGTCAACGCCCCCGGCGGCCCCGCCGGAGGTGCAGCTGACCAAGAACAAGCCGGTCAGCCTCAGCAAGGGGCAGAAGGTGACGCTGCGCAAGGACGGGGGCACGGCGCTCACCGTCGTCCGGATGGGCCTGGGCTGGGACCCCGTGCGCAAGCGCGGCATGTTCGGCAACCGCGAGGCGGAGATCGACCTCGACGCCTCCGCGCTGCTGCTCGCCGACGACCAGGTCGTCGACATCGCCTTCTTCAACCAGCTGCGCAGCAAGGACGGCTCCATCGCCCACCAGGGCGACAACCGCACCGGGGCCGGCGACGGCGACGACGAGGTGGTGCTCGTCGACCTCACCCGGGTGCCGGTGCACGTGACCAGCATCGTGTTCGTGGTGACCAGCTACGAGGGGCAGACCTTCGCCGAGGTCGACAACGCGTTCTGTCGCCTCGTCGACCACACCACCGGTACCGAGCTGGCCCGCTACACCCTCGGCGGCGGCGAGCCCGCGACGGCGATGATCATGGCGCGGGTCTACCGGCAGGGCGGCGACTGGAAGCTCGAGGCCGTGGGGCAGTCGATGCAGGCGCGCAACCCGCTGCAGTCCGTCGAGCAGGTCACCCGGTACGTCGCGGGGGCGGCGAGGTGAGGTGAGCGCGCTGCGCAAGGGCCAGAACACCGGCCTCGACGCGGAGTGCGTGGTCGTCACGGTCGACCCGCCGGGTCCGCTGTTCGCCCTGCTCGTGGACGAGGAACGGCGGGCCCGCAGCTCGGCGCACCTGCTCACCGGCGACCACGTCGAGGGGGTCGGGGTCCGGTGCTCGCCCGCCGGGCTGGAGATCAACACCCGGGTCGTGGCCCCCACCGTGCACGCCGTGCTCTGCCTGGTGGCGTGCGAGCCCGGGAGCGTGCCGACCGCCACCGTCCGCGACGCGCAGGGCGCCGCGCTCGCCACCTTCACCGCGACCGACCTCGGCACCGAGCGGGTCGTCGTCCTCGTCGAGGTCTACCGTCGCGGCGCGAGCTGGAAGGTGCGGGCCGTCGGGCAGGGCTACGACGGCGGGCTGCCCGCCGCGGCCGCCGACCACGGGATCACCCTGGACGACCCGATCGCGGTCCACTCTGCACTCGACGCGCCGGACGTGCTGCGCCGGGTCCGCGGCATCTGGGAGGACGCCGCCCGCAGCACCGCCGCCTACGTCTCGGCGTGCACCTTCGCCGAGGACCGCCGCGAGCGGGAGGTGGCCGCCACCCTGGCCGACCCCGCCCGGCGCACCGACGCCGCGGCTGACGCTGATCGCACGGCCGCCCACGCCCGCCACGACGAGCTGGTCGCCCGGGCCGAGGGCGAGCACGAGCGCGACATGGCGCAGCTGGTGGCCGAGGTCGCGGCCCTGGAGCAGGCGCTGCCCGCGCCCGTCGCCGCGTGGACGGCCCCGGCGTGGGGCGGGTGGAGCGGCCCCGTCCGGTCGGTGGGGGTGCTGCGCCTGGGGTCGGTGCACGCCGACCTCGCCCCGCAGCTGGTGCTGCCCCTGGTCACCGCGCTGCCGCTGGCGGTGCCGCTGTGGGTGGACGGGGTGCCCGCCGAGGCGGCA
The DNA here is from genome assembly GCA_038234335.1 of Mycobacteriales bacterium. GTDB lineage: Bacteria > Actinomycetota > Actinomycetes > Mycobacteriales > Mycobacteriaceae > Rhodococcus_D. Next base: position 20,806 of record JBBSUN010000044.1, on the reverse strand, counting down.
CCGGTGCTGCGCGCCCTGGTGCTGCGGCTGCTCGCCGCGCACCCGCCCGGGTCGCTCACGGTGCAGGTGGTGGACCTCGTCGGCGGGCTCGACCTGGGGCTGCCGAACCGCGAGCTCGCTCCGGTGCTCGCCGAGCTGCTGCACCAGGTGGACCTCGCGCGGATGGCGGCGCAGGCCGGTCAGCCGCCGCCGGGGGAGCACCTGCTGGTGCTGCACGGGCTGCCGCACGGGCTCGGGGAGGAGACGCTGCACCAGCTGCGCGAGCTGGTGGCGTCGGGTGGGGTCCAGGTGGTGGTCAGCGGCGACGGCGCGGACCTGCTGGGCCGGCACACCGACCGGGCCCTGGCCGCGCTCGCGGAGGGCATGCAGCGGCTGCCGGTGACCCACGACGGCACCGTCCCGGACCCGTGGACCGGCGGGGAGTGGTGCTTCACCCCTGACCCCGGTCCGGGCGCCGAGCGGGTCACCGCCCTGCTGCGTGCCGTCACCGCGACGACCTGAGGAGGGTCGCTGTCCGACCCCTCGTCGTTCCGTGTGCCGCCCCGTCCCGCATCCGCTTCGTGTTCGTGCGAGCGAGGCACACCCCGCCGGTCGTCGCCCGACGTGGATCTCGAAGCAAGTTCTCGGCGATTCCGCGACGCTCGACACAGAGATCGCCGAAGGCGTGACCACGCCAGTCGGGGGTCGGCGTTCGGGACTCTTGCTCTGCCTCAGCGTGGCCGGTAGGCGTTGGCCCGGTGGCGGATGTCGAGCACGATCACTGTTCGCTTGTCGTCGTCGATCTCGTGGAGCACGCGCCAGTCCCGGCCGAGTCGCGCACTGTGGATCCCGACGAGCTCTTCGGTCAGTGCACTGCCGGCACGCCTGGGGTTCTCGAGGAGGGGGCCCGTGATGAATTCGACGGCGGCTGCGGCGACGTCCGGTCAGGTGGTGCTGTCCGGCGCGGTGTCCCGAGCGGCCCATGCACGGGCCTGCGCCTCGCTCCGGGGCGTGCGCAGCACCCACGGGGATGCCCCGCCCTGCCGGGCCAGCACCCACCGGCGGCCGCGGCGGGCGACCCACACCGGGCCGGGGGGGAAGTCCACCAGGTGTGAGACCTCGCGCCAGGTCGACGGTGGCATCACCACCGACCGGTGCAGGTGCACAGCGTCGCCGGCGACACCAACGTGCAGCGAGACCTCCTTGCGGTGGCCGAGCGGCGCCCCGAGCGACGTGCGAACCAAGGTGGCCTGCTCGAACGGGAACCGTCGCAGCATCCACGCCGCCCGAGCCCACCGCACGGCAGCGAAGGCAGACACTGGGACACCAACCAGTCCGACCAACAGCGCGACGATCGTGACCCGCACCGACCACACACCCTGGTTGTCCTGGTCGTCGATGGTCATGACCTGCGGGTCGGAGGCGTCGGCGTGGACATCGACGACGTCACCGACGGCGTAGCTGCGGGCCACGTCGTCCAGGATGACCGTCGCGGTGAAGTCCTCCTGCGCCACGTGGTACCCGACGTCGACGGAGGACCCACCGTCCTCGGCGAGGATGGTCCCGGGGACGGTGGTGCCGTCGTTGCGCAGCCGCTCGCCGGAGGTCGAGGACGTGGTGGCCAGGATCACGAACACCACCAGCGCTGCGACACTCGCCGCGAGTGCGCCCCCGTAAGCGGAGGTCCGGGCTCGAACCGCTGACCGGACGGCGCCGTGAGAGGCAGCGACGCCGGGACCCGGGTCGACTGGGTCCTCGGGCGGCCGCGGTGGGCCGACCTCATCGGGGTCAACATCGTCCGGCACGTGCGCTCCACGGTCGTCGTCAGGTGCGGTGCTCCGCACACCGGATCCTGCCGGGCACGGCCACCGCCAACGACGCCATCGCCACGCCGTCACCCGAACGGGACCCACTCCCGCCGACCGGTCGGCAACCGCCGACCGGCGCCCGGTTGGCGATGGCCGACCGATACCACTGTCACGGTGGAGCGGTGACGGTCGTTGAGAACGGCCATCGATGACCGGTCGGGGATCCCCAACTGGGTTGAGCTGGCCGCGTTCTACAGGGACAACACGAGCCTCAGTGCCGCCTCGACGCGACGAAGATCGTCGAACGTCAGGTTGCCGGAGCTGGCGCCCAGGCGGGAGGGGTCGATTGCCGCTGTCTGCTCGGCCAGCACCCGCGTCAGTCTCCCGTTGATCTCGACCTCGGGGCGGAAGGTGGCCGGGCGTGAGGACGTGGACGTCGGTGCGACCAGCCACGTCGACAGTGGGAGCTCCTCCGCCTGGACGACCACGGCGTATCGCGAGCCCTGCTGCTCGTGACCCTGGGCGCCGCGTGCTGCCCGGAGCTGGTAGACCTCACCACGCACGCAGGTTCTCCATGTCTCGCAATACCTGGGCGGCCTCGGCGCGGTCCTGGGCGTCCGCGGCCAGCGCCTCGGCCTCCGATCGCAACGACGCCCGGGCTTGCGCTCCGGCAGCAGCGATGAGCGCCGCCCGAACCGCGACCGACACCGCGGTGCCGTCACGAGTCAGGACGGACAACGCCCTTGCGGCGTCCTCGTCGGGACGGAAGGTGATCGTGCCAGCCATGACCCAATGTAACACTGCGTGTAAGACGCGTCCCGGGCACCGATCGTCAACCGATGCCGGCTGGACAACTCACGCCACAGGGGCTTGAGGGTCCTACTGCGGTGCTGTGCGGACGATGTCGCCGCCCGAGGTCCGGACGACGACATCGAGCGGACCCCGCCAGGGGGAACGCAGCAGTGCGAGCACCACGCCGTCGGGCCCGACGGGTACTTCGTGCTCGTCGAGCGTGCTGCGCACGAGCACCGATGTTGCGTCGGGTGCGGCGACCCCAGTCACTGCGGTCCACGCGTCGACCGGGGGTGCGCCGTCAGCCTGCGGTAGGCCGGACTGCGTCCTCGTCATCTGGGCCAGTGCCCAGGGTGTTGTGGTCGTCTCGGGCCGGGTGCGGGGATCCCACGGGCTCTCGGACAGCATCGTCGGTGCCGTCCAGACGCCGGAGCGCTGTTCGACGATGACCACGCGGCGCCTGTCGTGGTCGCCGAACAGCACTGCGGCCGCCGCCGTTCGGGTGGCGACGGCACGCACCTCCCACGACCGCCCGGGCTCGATCGTGGTGCGAGCCGCGACGACGACGTCGTCATGGTCCTCGGGGCTCATCTTTGGAGGCTAGTGCGCAGCCCGCCACGCCACCGCTGCACGCGACGCCCGAGCGGCGAGATGCGGGCGTCGTGACACACGATCCGCCGGCGGACAGCGGAAACGTCCCGGGCCAGAACGGCGCTCGGTGCGGCGGCCGGCGACCTGATGCACCGGGTCCGACCCTCAGGGCAGGGTGATCGGCAGCGTCACGCCGTCGTGCACGTGCACGCACACGCAGTTCCGCTCGGTCGGGGCCGCGGCGATCGCGTCCCGCACCAGGTCCTTCAGCTGCTCGACGTTGCGGCCGAACTCGGCGAACACGTCCACCGCGCGCACGCCCGCGCCGGCCTCCACCCCCGCGTCGAGGTCGGTCACGAGAGCGACTGCGGCGTAGCACATCTCGAGCTCACGGGCGAGGACGGCCTCGGGGTGACCGGTCATGTTCACCAGGCTCCAGCCCTGGGCGGCGAACCACTGGCTCTCCGCGCGGGTGGAGAACCGCGGCCCCTCGACGACGACCATCGTGCCGCCGTCGGTCGTTCCTTCCCGCAGCGCCGCGGCACGCAGGTCCGGGCAGTAGGGATCGGCGAACTCCACGTGCACGCCGCCGTCGTCGAAGAAGGTCTGCACCCGCCCGGAGGAGGTGCGGTCGACGAGCTGGTCGGGGATGACGACGGTGCCCGGGCCCAGCTCGGGCCGCAGGCTCCCCACCGCGCACGGCGCCAGGACCTGCCGCACCCCCACGCTGCGCAACGCCCACAGGTTGGCCCGGTGGTTGAGCTGGTGGGGGGGAAATTCGTGGTCCTTGCCGTGCCGGGGCAGGAACGCCACCGTCCGTCCGGCGACCTCGCCCACGGTGATCGGCCCGCTCGGGGCGCCGTACGGGGTGTCCACCACGCGCTCCTCCGCGTCGGAGAAGAAGGAGTAGAAGCCGCTGCCGCCGATGACACCCACTGCGCTGGTCACGGCGCGCGACGCTACCGGGGCCGGGCCCACCCCGGCCCGCAACCTGCCGGAAACCCGATCAGGGAAGGATCAACGCCGTGACCGACCTGACCACGCAGCAGCTCATCGAGGCCGACCGCCGCCTTCCCGACGCCGCCCAGTTCGCCTCCGGCGTCTCCTCCGACACCCACCACGCCGCCCTGCGGGCCTCGGTGCGCCAGCTCGGCGGCCTGCTGGGGGAGTCCATCGCCCGGCACGAGGGCCCCGAGATGCTCGCCCTGGTCGAGCGGGTCCGAGCGCTGGCCCGGGAGCCCGACGACGGGGCCCTGCACGCGCTCCTCGCCGAGCTGGACCCCGCCACCGCCGTCACCCTCGCCCGGGCCTTCACCGCCTACTTCCAGCTCGTCAACGTCACCGAGCAGCGCCACCGCCTGCAGGAGGTGACCGCCGGCGAGGTCGGTCCGCTGGCCGCGACCGTCGGGCGCATCGCGGCCGCCCTGCGCTCCGGGGAGCTCGAGCGCAGCACCCTCGAAACCGTCCTCGCCCGCCTGGAGTACCGCCCCACGTTCACCGCCCACCCCACCGAGGCCAGCCGCCGCTCGGTGCTGACCCTGCTGCGCAAGGTGGCCGACACCGTCGGCGAGATCGGCGACCCCCGCCGCACCGCCGCCCAGCGCCCCGGTGACGAGCGCCGCCTCGCCGAGCTGGTGGACCTGCTGTGGCAGACCGACGAGCTGCGGGTGGCCCGGCCGCAGCCGCAGGACGAGGCCCGCACGGCGCTGTACTACCTGCGCAGCCTGGCCACCGACGTGGTCCCCGAGCTGCTCGCCGAGCTCGACCGCTGCCTCGCCGAGCTCGACGTCGTCCTGCCCGTCACCGCCCGCCCGCTGCGCTTCGGCACCTGGGCGGGCGGTGACCGCGACGGCAACCCCAACGTCACCCCCGCCGTCACCCTGGACGTGCAGCGGCTGCAGCTCGACGCCGGCCTGGCGGTGCTGCACGCCCACGTCACCGAGCTGCTGACGGAGATGACGGCCTCCACCCGCGTCGTCACCCCGAGCCCCGCGCTGACCGCCAGCCTGGCCGAGGACGCCCGCGCCCTGCCCGTCACCTGGGAGGCGGTGCGCCGGCTCAACGCCGAGGAGCCCTACCGCCTCAAGCTGAGCTTCGTGCGGGTGCGCCTGGAGCGGACCCGGGACCGGCTGCGCGACGGTGGGCCGCACGAGCCGGGCCGCGACTACACCGGGCTCGACGGGGTGCTCGCCGACCTCGTCCTGGTCCGGGAGTCGATGCTCGCCGACGACGACGCGCTCGTGGCCGACGGCGCCCTGCTGCGCCTGCTGCGCACCGCGACCGCGTTCGGGGTGCAGCTCGCGACGATGGACGTGCGCGAGCACAGCGAGACCCACCACGCCGCCCTGGCGCAGCTGTTCGACCGGGTCGGCGAGCTGGAGACCCCGTACACCGAGCTCGACCGGGCCGCCCGCACCACGCTGCTGCGGGCGGAGATGACCTCGCGCCGTCCGCTCACCGGATCCGGCGCCGTCGACCTCGGGGAGCACGCGCAGGCGTCGCTGACCCTGCTGCGCACGATCCGGGAGGCGCTGGACACCGTCGGCCCCGACGCGGTGGAGACCTACATCGTCTCCATGACCCACGGCGTGGACGACGTGTTCGCCGTCGTCGTGCTGGCCCGCGAGGTCGGCCTCGTCGACTGCGGCACCGCGACCGAGCCGGCCACCGCCCGGATCGGGTTCGCGCCGCTGTTCGAGACCGTCGCCGAGCTGGAGCTGGCGGGCCCGCTGCTCGACGCGCTGCTCTCCGACCCCGCCTACCGCCGCGTGGTCACCGCCCGGGGCGACGTGCAGGAGATCATGCTGGGCTACTCCGACTCCTCCAAGGACGCCGGGATCGCCGCCTCGCAGTGGCAGGTGCACCGCGCCCAGCGGGGGCTGCGCGACGTGGCCCGCTCCCACGGGGTGGTGCTGCGGCTGTTCCACGGCCGCGGCGGCTCGACCGGCCGCGGTGGCGGACCCACCGCGGAGGCGATCATGAGCCAGCCGTGGGGCAGCCTCGACGGCCCGATCAAGATCACCGAGCAGGGTGAGGTCATCAGCGACAAGTACGCCCTGCCCGGCCTGGGCCGCTGGAACCTGGAGACCGCGCTCGCCGCCGCGCTCGAGGCGTCCGTGCTGCACCGCACCTCGAAGCTGCCCCAGGACGTCCTCGAGCGCTGGAACGCGACGATGGACCGGGTCGCCGGTACTGGGCAGGACGCCTACCGGGCGCTGGTCCGGGACCCGGCGCTGGTGCCGTTCTTCTCCCGCGCCACCCCCGTCGACGAGCTCGGGCGGATGAACATCGGCTCGCGCCCGGCCAAGCGCCCCGGCGGTCCCGGCGGGCTGGACGACCTGCGGGCCATCCCGTGGGTGTTCGGCTGGACGCAGAGCCGGATCATCCTGCCGGGCTGGTTCGGGGTGGGCTCCGGACTGGCGGCGGCCCGGGCGGACGGGCGGGGGGCGACGCTGCGGGAGATGTACGGCTCGTGGGCGTTCTTCCGCACCTTCCTCTCCAACGTCGCCATGACCCTGGCCAAGACCGACCTGGAGATCGCCGCCCGGTACGTGCGCACGCTGGTGCCCGAGGCGGAGCAGGGGCTGTTCGACGTGATCCGCGCCGAGCACGCGCGCACCGTGGCCGAGGTCCTCGCGGTGACGGGTGCGTCGACGCTGCTGGAGTCCAGCCCCGTGCTGCGCCGCACCTTGGAGCTGCGCGACACCTACCTCGCCCCGCTGCACGCCCTGCAGGCCTCGCTGCTCGCCCGCACCCGGGCGACCCCCGAGGGGCAGGAGCCCGAGGAGGACCTGCAGCGGGCCCTGCTGCTGACGATCAACGGGATCTCGGCCGGGCTGCGCAACACCGGGTAGCCCCGTCGGAGCGGTCCGACCCCGGTCGGGTGGCTACCCTCAGACCGTGGACGGACCCGGCGTGGCGGCGGCGCCCGTGCGTCGTCGGCGCTGGCGCTGGGTGGTCGGCGGGGTGCTCGCCGTCGTGCTGGCCGTCGAGATCTACCTGGTGGGACCGTCGCTGGCGGAGGCGCTGCGGCAGCTCGGCCGGGTGCAGTGGGAGTGGCTGCTGGCCGCACTCGTGGCGGAGGCGCTCTCCATCTCGAGCTTCGCGCGGTTGCAGCGAAGCCTGCTGAACGCGGCCGAGGTCCCGGTGCGGCAGGCCCAGTCCCTCGCGGTGGTCTACGCGTCGAACGCCATGAGCGTCTCCCTGCCCGGTGGCCCGATCTTCGCCACCACCTTCACCTTCCGGCAGAGCCGGCACTGGGGCGCCAGCCGGGTCGTCGCCTCCTGGCAGCTCGCCATGAGCGGGGTCCTCTCCACCGGGATGCTGGCCCTGCTCGGCGTCGGAGCGGCGCTCACCGTGGGTGGCAGCGGGAACCCGGTCGGGCTGGCGACCGCCGTCGTGCTGGCGGGGCTGCTCGTCTTCGGTGTCCGCTTCGTGGTGCGCCACCCCGACAGCCTCAACGCGGTCGGCCGCTCGGTGCTGCGACGGCTGAACCGGGTGCGCGGGAAGCCGCGCGACGCGGGGCTGGAGCGCTGGGTGGAGATGATGCGCGACCTGGAGACGGTGCAGCTGGGCGCGCGCAGCGGCGGCATCGCCCTCGCATGGGCGGCGCTGAACTGGATCGCCGACGTCGCCACCCTGGGCTTCGCCCTGCTCGCCACCGGCGCCCACCCGAGCATCACGGCGCTGGTCATCGCCTACGCGGCGGGCAAGGCGGTGGCGACGGTGCCGCTGCTGCCCGGCGGCATCGGGGTCGTCGAGAGCGCGCTGGTCGGTGCGCTGGTCGCCGGCGGCCTCACCGCCAGCACGGCGCTGCCCGGCGTCCTCGTGTACCGGATCATCAGCTTCTTCCTCGTCGCTGCGGTCGGCTGGGTCGTCTTCGCGGCGATGTTCCGGGGCCGCAACACCGACCACCCCGACGACGTGGTGGCGGTCTCGGCCGTGCCGTCCGACGGGGCCGACGTCGCGGCCGTACCGTCCGACGGGGCCGCGACCGGTCGCGACGCCGCGTCACCCCCGTCCCGAGGAGCCCGCTGATGCAGACCGAGCACACCGTCACCCTCCCCGCTGGGCGCCGCCTGACCGCGGCGCTGGCGCGGCCCGAGGGACCCGTTCCCGACCACGGCTGGCCCGGGGTGCTCGTCATCCACGAGGCGCCCAGCCTGACCCAGCCGATCCGCGACGTGGCCGACGTGTTCGCCGCCCGGGGGTGGGCCGCGGTGGTGCCGGACCTGCTCTCCTCCGGCGGGCCGCGGATGGCCTGCCTGGTCCGCACCATGCGCGAGGTCCTCAGCGGACGGGCCGGTGCGGTGACCGCGGACCTGCAGGCGGTGCTGGGCTGGCTGGGTGGGCGTGCGGACGTGGACGGCACACGGACGGCGAGCATCGGGTTCTGCATGGGCGGGGGGTTCGCGCTGCTGCTCGGCTCCCTCGGCCCCGAGGGCCTGCGTGCGGTGAGCGACAACTACGGGATGGTGCCGCCGGCGGAGACCGACCTGACCCGCTGCCCGCCGGTGATCGGCAGCTTCGGCGCCGACGACCGGATGATCCCCGACGGCGCCGCCACGCTCACCACGCGCCTGGAGGCGGCCGGGGTGACCCACGACGTGCGGGCCTACCCGGGGGCAAAACACTCCTTCCTCACCGGCGACGCGAAGGTGTTCGGCATCGTGACGCTCCCCGGGACCGCGTACGTGGCCGACGCCGCGGTGCCGGCCTGGGAGCGGATCTTCGGCTTCCTCGACGACCACGTGCGCGCCTGACCGCCCCCTCCCCCCGCACCGGGGGGCGGACGGCTACCCGCGGAGCTCACGGCGCAGGATCTTGCCCGTCACCGTCTTGGGCAGCTCGTCGACGACGACGACCTCGCGCGGGTACTTGTAGGCGGCCATCCGCTCCTTGCAGTGCGCGACGAGCTCCGCCGGCGTCGCCGTGAGCCCGGGCTTGAACGAGACGAACGCCTTCACCGTCTCGCCCCGGTAGTCGTCGGGCACCCCCACCACGGCGGCCTCGCGCACGCACTCGTGCTCGTAGAGCACGTCCTCCACCTCGCGCGGCCACACCTTGTAGCCCGAGGCGTTGATCATGTCCTTCTTGCGGTCGACGATGAACACCCAGCCCTCCGGCGTCATGAAGCCCACGTCGCCGGAGTGCAGCACCCGCCCGGGCAGCGCGTGCCGGGTCTCCTCGGGCTTGCCCCAGTAGCCGAGCACCACCTGGGGCCCGTCGGCGCAGATCTCGCCGATCTCGCCCAGCGGCACCGGGTTCCCCGCCTCGTCGAGGATCCGCACCACCGTGTTGTTCACCGGCACCCCCACCGAGAACGCGCCGGAGGTCGGGTCCACCGGGGAGGCGGCACCGCGCGGGGTGGCCGTCATCGGCGAGGTCGTCTCGGTCAGCCCGTACGCGTTGTGCACCGGCTTGCCGGTCGCGTCGAGGAAGGCCCTCGCGGTGCTCGGCGCGATCGCCGCGCCCCCGGAGTAGATCCACTCGAACGAGGCGAAGTCGTCCTGGACGAACCCGGGGGTGTTCAGCAGCGCGATGAACACGGTGATCGCGCCGATGGTGAACGTGGGCCGGTGCTCGCGCAGGCTCTCCAGCGCCACCTGCGGCTCGAAGCGGTACGTGAGCACCAGCGGCGAGCCGGAGAGCAGGCACACCCCGACGTGCCCGATGAGCCCGGTGATGTGGAACAGCGGCGCGATGCCCCAGATCGACCCGGCGCTGCCCACGCCCACGTAGTCCCGGTAGACCTGGGCGGTGAAGCACACGTTGCCGTGGGTGTTCATCGCCCCCTTGGGGGGTCCGGTGGTGCCCGAGGTGTACGTCAGGAACGCGACGTCGTCCACGGAGTACGCCACCGGGGCCACCGTCTCGCCCCGGTGCTCCTCGATGAGGGCGGCCAGGTCGGTGGTGTCGGGCGGGACCTGCTTGTGCTCGCCGGAGAACAGCCGTTCGTCGGCCCGGGTCTGGTGCTCCAGCGGCGACGTCGTGAGGACGAGCTCGACGGCGGTACCCCCCGTGCTCACGACGCCGCGACCGACCGACTCCCACAGCGACTCCAGGCACACCAGCACCCGGGCGCCGGAGTCGGTGAGCTGGTGGGTGAGCTCGCGCTCACGGCTCATCGGGTTGACGCTGACGACGATCCCACCGGCCTTCCAGGTGGCGACCACCGCGACGACGTACTGCGGCACGTTCTGCAGGTAGAGCGCCACCCGGTCGCCGCGGGCGAACCCGTGGGCGGCCAGCCCGGCCGCCATCGCCGTCGAGCGCTCGTCGAGCTCGGCCCAGCTCAGCCCACCGTCGAAGTAGCGGATCGCCGGCGCGTCGCCCCGGGCGGCGACGGTTGCGGCCACCATGGCGAGCGCGTCGTCGTGCTCGACGGTGACGTCGGCGGCCTGGTCGTCGGTGTAGTGCGCCAGCCAGGGGCGCTCGTCGTAGGTCGTCGTGGAGGGCGCGGGCGAGCTCACTTGATGGCGACCGGGTTCACCGGCGAGCCGCTGCCCAGCGCCACCTTCAGCGGCGCGGCGACGTAGAGGAACGTGTACTGCTGGTCCTCCGCGCAGCTCGCCGCCAGGTGCTCCAGGTCGCAGATCTCGGTGAGCGTCACCCCGAGGTTGCGCATGAGCGCGCAGTGCAGGGGCAGGGCCACCTTGTGGACGGGGTCGAAGGTGACCTCGTTGGCGATGGTGTCGGTGACCAGGTTGGGGATCTCCATGTCCTGGAACCACGCCACGAGCTCGGGGGAGTAGGTCAGCCCCGGCTCGCAGAAGTTCTCGTAGAACGCGTCGCCCTTGTCGAAGAACTGCTGGATGTAGTTGGTGCGGATGACGAGCACGTCGCGCTTCTCGATCGTCACGCCCTGGGCCCTGGCGCACTCCTCGAGGTCGGTGTGGGTGAACGTCTCGGCCGAGTCCAGCGTGGCCTTGCCGCGGTGGCGCGCCATGTCCAGCAGGATCCCGCGCCCGACGACGCCCTTCTCCGCGATCGGCTGCACGCTCGCCTTGTCCAGCCCGCCGACCGTCGTCCGCGCGTCGTAGCCGTTCCAGATCTTGCCGTCGTACCAGACGTGACCGAGCGCGTCGTACTGCGTGGAGCCCTGCAGGAAGGCGTTGATCTTGTCGTCGGCGTAGTGCAGGCCGCCGGGGAACTTCGGGCCCTCGCCACCGTCCCAGCTCGACTCGTCGAGGATCTGGGTGCGCTCGGCGGGGGTGCGCCCGGGCCACACCGGATCGCCCTTGGGGTCGCCGATCAGCCGCTGCAGGGTGAACACGCTGCCCTGCTTGACGTGCTGCACGCCGCGCAGGACCTCCTCGGCGGTGAGGTAGTTCAGCGAGCCGACCTCGTCGTCCGGTCCCCACTTCCCCCAGTTCGACGGCGCGTCGGCGAGCAGGTCGGTCATCTCGGGCGGGGTCTTCTCGGTCGCTGCGGTGTCGGTCACGGTGCCTCCACACTGAGGGGTTGACGGGCCACGGTGGCCCGGGTCACACCCAGCCTGCCGGGAGGGGGTGGCCATGGCAACCGTTCCGACGGGAGGGGGTGGACCGGCCGTGCTCAGACCAGGCCGCTCGCGTCGTCGGGGACGTCCACGGCCTGCTCGCGCAGCGCTGCGATGGGCACGTGCTCCAGGGCCAGCAGGTTGGTCGAGGCGAGCACCACGCCGGCGGGTGCCCCGGCCTCGTAGGCCTGCATCCAGCGCACGGCGACGACGCACCAGCGATCGCCCGGCACCAGCCCGGCGAACCCGTGCTCGGGGCGCGGGGTCCCGAGGTCGTTGCCCACGGAGCGCTGGTGGGCGAGGAAGTCCGCGGACACGACGGCGCACACGGTGTGGCTGCCCCGGTCGTCCGGGCCCGAGGTGCAGCACCCGTCCCGGTGGTAGCCGGTCAGCGGCTCCGTCCCGCACACCTGCAGCGGGCCACCCAGCACGTTCACCTGCTGCGTCACCCGCGCATCGTGGCACGCCCGCTGCCCGACCGGGGCGGGGCTCAGCGCATCTTGGCGGCCGCGGCCTTGATCGCCTGGCGGATGCGGTGGTAAGAGCCGCACCGGCAGACGTTGATCATCGCGTCGATGTCCGCGTCGGTCGGGTTCGGGTTGGTCGCCAGCATCGCGGCCGCGGACATGATCTGCCCGGGCTGGCAGTACCCGCACTGGGCGACGTCGTTCTCGATCCAGGCCTCCTGCACGGGGTGCAGGTCGCCGGGCGCGGTGTCGGCCAGGCCCTCGATGGTGGTCACCTGCTGGCCGGCCAGGTCCGCGGTGGCGGTGTTGCACAGCTGCACGGCCGCACCGTTGAGGTGGCTGGTGCAGGCCTTGCAGACGTTGATGCCGCAGCCGTACTTGGGGCCGGTGACCCCGAGCTTGTCGCGGATCGCCCACAGGGCGGGAAGGTTGGCGGGGGCGTCGACGTGCACGGTCTTGCCGTTGAGCTGGAAGCTGTACTTGGGCACTGGTCAGGTCCTCTCACGCGGTCCGGAACGGCGGCTGCGGGCTCAGGCTCGGCGGCCGGGGCGGGAAGTCGATGTCGAAGTTGATGGGGAAGCGTCGGGGCGTGGTCCCGCTGGCCTTGGCGTAGGCGTTGACGACCGCACCGACGGCCGCGGGCAGGCCCAGCTCGCCGGCCCCGCCCGGCTCGGTGGAGGTGTTCACCACGAACACGTCGAGCTGGACGGGGGAGTCGGCCTGGCGGGCGTAGTGGAACTCGGAGTACGAACCCTCCAGCGGTGCGCCCTCGTTGATGTGCAGCCCGGCCCGGAAGACCAGGGAGATGGCGTCGGTGAGGCCGCCGATCATCTGCGCCTCGAGCCCCAGCGGGTTCAGGGCCAGGCCCACGTCGACGGCGATCGTCGCCCGGGTCACCCGTGGTGCGGGCACGGTCTTCTTCCCGGCCTTGGCGCCGTCGACGGTGTAGGTGTCGATGACCCGGGTGGCGCGGGCGTCGACCTCGACGAGGCAGGCGGTGCACGAGCCGTACTCGGTGTGCACCCCCACGCCCTGGGCCACGCCCTGGGGGAGCGTGCGGCCGTAGCCACCCTCGTCGACGACCTTCTGCAGGATGTCGCGGTAGCGGGGGTCCTTCAGGGTCTCCATCCGGAAGGCGACCGGGTCCCGGCGCAGCTTGGCCGCGATGGCGTCGGCCATGACCTCCTCGGAGCCGCGGGTGGCGTAGGAGTAGACCGAGCGGAAGCTGCCGGTGTGGAAGGCGACGGGCAGCTCGGTGAGCAGCTGCGTCACCACGCCGTAGTTGTACGGCGAGGTGATCGTGGTCTCGAACAGCGTCTCGGCGATGGAGAGGTTGCCGGCGTTGAGCGGGGCCGGGAGCTGCGTGACCGCGCCGGTGAGGATCTCTCCGAGGCCGTGTCGGAAGTCGGTCTCCACCGAGGCCACCCGGTGCTCGAAGGTGGCGACGTTGCCGAGCAGGATCGTCGCGCGCATCTTGTGGTAGCTCGCCGGGGCGGCCCGGCCGTGGCGCACGTCGTCGGTGCGGGTCCACTTCAGCAGCACCCGACGACCCATCTTCTGGGCGATGATCGCGGCCTCCAGCGGGGCGTCGAAGAACAAGTGGCGACCGAAGGAGCCGCCGGCGTCCACCACGTGGACGGTGACCTCGTCCTGGGCGAGCCCGAGGGTCTTGGCGATGGTCTGCTGGGCGATGATCGGGGTCTTGAAGCTGCCCCAGATCTCGGCCCGGCCGTTCTCCACGATCGCGACGGCGTCGTTGGTCTCCATGGCGGCGTGGCTGGCGAAGGCCCAGTCGAACTCGGCGTCCACGTGCTGGGTCAGCAGGCCCGGCACGGTGAGCGGCAGCGCCGTGCGGCGCAGCTTCGCGCGGATGCTGGCGTCGTTCTCGCCGTCGACCGTGCCCCCGCCCCAGGTGACGTCGAGGGCGTTGAGCCCGTCGAGGGCCTGGCCGAAGGTCTCCGCCATGACGGCGACCCCGGTGGGGATGACGACGACGTCGATGACGCCCTCGATCTGCTTGACCTCGGCCAGGTTGTTGACCTTCTCCACCGTGCCGTTGATGGTGGGCGGACGACGGACGTAGACCGGCTTGGCCCCCTCGATCCCCAGGTCGAGGGTGTACTTCTTCGCCCCGGTGACGATGGCGCGGGCGTCACGACGACCGACCTTCGTGCCGACGAGGGAGAAGTCCTTCGGGTCCTTCGGGGCGGCGGTGCTGCCGCTGGCGATGGTGGTGAGGCTGCCCGCGGCGGCGACCGCGAGGCCACCGTAGGTCCCGGTGTAGCTGCCGTCCGCGGTGGAGATGACGCCGTCGGAGATGCCCAGCAGGGCGGCGGGGACGCCCGAGGCCTGCGCGGCGGCGTCGAGCATGCGGGCCCGCGCCGTCGCGGCGAGCGCCCGGATCGGTCCGTAGATGGCCCGCACGCTGTTGGAGCTGCCGGTGAGCTGGTTGAACAGCAGCTCGGGCCGGGCGTCGGCGAGGGTCACCTCGACCTGGTTCAGCCCGACGTCGAGCTCCTCGGCGAGGAGCATGGCGACCGTGGTGGAGATGCCCTGGCCGACCTCGGTGCGGTGCAGCGCGAAGTGCGCCACCCCGTCCTCGGTGAACCGCAGCGAGATGAGGTTGGACGTGGGCAGCGCGGCCGCGATGAGGACGTCGCCGAGGTCGATCAGGTCGGCCGGGGCGGGCAGGCTGGGGATCGCGGCCTCCGCGGTGGCCGGGTCCACCGTGTCGGTGACGTACCGGCCGGCCACGACCAGGGTCGGCGCGGCGACCAGGTAGGTCAGGAACCGGCGCCGGGTGGTCGGCTGGTTCGTCTGCTCGGGTCGCACCATGGAGCGTCTCCGTCCTGCGGGCCGCACGGCGGGGGCCGGGGCTGCGAGCGGCGGACGAGGCTCGTCGACGCCCGCCGTTGGGCTGTTGGTGTCGTCGGGGCGTGGCGCGTGCTCCGGCGGAACGAGGCGGACGTTACGACGCTGTGACGGGCTGAGGTCGGATGATCACGAAGTGTGTGACGACGTCATGATCACCCGGCGTGACGGTGTGACGCGTCACAGCCCGGGTGCGCCCGGACGGTTCCCCCCGGGCGCGGGCAGGTGCTCGGAGGTGGGGAACAGGTGCAGCGCGCGCAGGGCCGCTCCCACCTCGGCGACGTGCTCGGGATCGCCCAGCGGACGACCCAGCTCCTCGGTGATGCGCTTGAGACGTAGCCGGATCGTGTTGGGGTGGCAGAACATCCGCTCCGCGGTGAGGTTGGTCGAGCCCTGGCTCGCGAACCAGGAGCGCAGGGTGAGCAGCAGCACGGTGCTCTCCTCGTCCGGCAGCTCCAGCAGCGGGCCGAGCACCTGGTGGACGAGCTCCCCGGAGGCCTCCGGGGAGCTCGCGACCAGCCCGGCCAGGGGTGACGCGGTGAACTGGACGGCACCGGTCGTCCCGGGCGCGAGGCTGGAGAGCGCGACCCGGGCGAGGTGCAGTGCGCGGGAGGTGCTGGCCAGCCCGGCGAACACCGGACTGAGGCCGACCCGGGCCTCCGGCGCCTCCGCGACCAGCGCGAGCACGGCCTGGGCCGCCTCGGGGTGGCGCAGCGAGACGACGCCGGCCTGCAGGTCCGGGGTCAGGCGCCAGGCCGAGGCGTGGTGGCGCTCGCGCAGCCGGGCCTCCACCGACGGCAGCGGCTCCTGCCCCAGCGCCGGGGTCTCGGCGGCGACGACGACGAAGTCCCCCTCCAGGCTGAGCCCGAGCGCGGCCGCGACGTCCCACAGCAGGCCCTCGGTGGCGGTGCCCCCGGCGAAGAGGGCCTCCACCAGCGCGGAGCGGCGGGCCTGCCGGGCCAGCACCAGCTCGGTGGAGGCGCCGCGGTAGGCGGTGGTGAGCGCTTCTGCGTAGTCGTCGCCGAGCGCCCAGATGGCGGTGGTCGCGGAGACGAGGGCGGCCAGGTCGCCGGGGTGGGCGTCGGAGAGCAGCCCGACGACGCGCCGCCAGATCACGGTCAGGCCGATGCGGTAGGCGCGGACCAGCTCGGGCAGCGGGGCGCCCTGCAGCGCGCGCACCCGGCCGGTGGCGGTGGCCTGGGACAGGTCGGGCTCGGCGTCCTCCGCGGTGCGCAGCGTCTGCAGCCCGACGTGCAGGTTGTCCACCACCGAGCGGCGCAGGTCGGCCGCGGCGACGAACTGCTCGTTGCCGTAGACCGGCATCTCGGCCACGATCAGGGCGACGGTCTCCTCGACGAGCTCCGTGCTGACCCGCTCGATCTCGGTGGCCAGCGCGGCGACCCGGGGGTCGCCACCGTGGTACGCCACCGCACCGCTCCCTCCCGCCGGGCACCTCGGCCGTGGGGTGCGATCGTCACTTTTTCGACGGTGCACGCCGTTGTCAACGCGCCGGGACGATCCCCGGGGTGATCCCGCTCCCACCGGATCGGCACCGGACGTCTCCCGGGTGCGGGCCGGTCCCTGGTCGGCGCACCGCGGAAGGACGATCCTGCGCACCTCGACAAGTGCGACCGCGACCGCGACCACGGGCTGAGCCGGAGCCCGAGCGCGGCCCCGGAGGCCCTGTGGTGGACTTGCCCGGTGAGCCTGCGCACCCAGCCCGCCCGTGCCGCCGAGCTCATCGAGAGCGTCGGCTGGGCCACCAACGCCGAGTGCAGCCGCCGCGGCGAGCTCTGTCTCACCGGCGCGCTGCGGCGGGTCACCGAGCGGCCGGGGGACTGGCTCGTGGCCCGCGCGGTGTTCCAGCACCTGGGCCGGGCGGAGCGCTGGAACGACTCCCCGGGCGTCGACGCCGAGCTGGTGACGGCCACCCTGCGCGCCATCGAGATCACCCCCGCGCTCCTGGCGGCCACCTACGGTCCGCAGTGGGCGGAGGTGGTGCACCTGGTCCGGGTGTGCGCCGAGCTCACCGCGGACGAGCACGTGACCCTGCGCCGACCGTGGACGCCGGCCCGGGCCGGGGCCGCCGAGCGCGCGGCCCAGCACGCCGCTGCGGCCGGGCGGAGCGCCGAGCTCGCCGCGGCCAAGGCCTCGGTGTGGGACGCCACCCGAGCGGCGGACGGGGCCGCCGTGGTGGACGTCTCCGCCGCGTCGGCGGGCACGACGGCGTGGGACGCGGTCACCGGCCTGGGGCTGGGCGACCTCCTCCCAGCCGTCGACCGCGCCACCCTCGTCGAGCCGTGGAACACCGCGCTCGGGGCGCGGCTGCACCTCTAGAAGGTGAGCACGTGCCCCGTCCGGGGTGCGACCCGTCCGGCCACCACCTCGTCCCACGCGGTCACCAGCTCGTCGGGCCCCGCACCGGGCGTCACGTCCACCCACTGCTGCGCCCGCGGCAGGAAGCCCGACCAGGCCTCGCCCAGGCGCTGGGCGAACCCGTCCCGACCCCACCGCCCGGTGCGCTCCGCGATGACGTCCGGGGCGAAGAACTGGGACGGCCGGGCGCCGTGGGCGACCTCCGCGCGGCCGGTGTCCTGGTGGGTGACGCCCAGGACGAGGTCGAGCACGAGGTGCTCGCGGAGGTGGTCGTGCAGGCGCTCCCGGAGGCGCTGGTCACCGGCCGCGTCCACGTAGGCGGTGGGCTCGGCCGGCAGCTGCGACACCTCGTCGTAGGTGAGCACGTCGTCGTAGCAGCCCAGCGTCCGCACGAACTCGGCGTTGCCCGCGGAGGTCAGTCCCACCACCCGGACCGGGCCGCCCTGCAGCAGGGCCGCGGTGCTGTAGGCCGTCTTGCTCGACGCCGAGCTGAGCACCACCGTCGTGGCCCCGCCCGCACCCTCGCCCTCGGTCCCGGCGAGCTGGTCGGCGAGCACGAAGGCCGTGGTGAACAGGGGACGGAACAGGACGGTGAGATCCTCCCCGTCGGCGGTGTACGAGGGATCGGTCGAGGTCCGGGTGTAGGCGTTGTACACGGCGGGCAGCTCGCCGCGGTGCTCCGCCGCGTCACGGAAGCCCCCGGGGCCGGTCCGGTCGGGGCGCACCACCAGGTGGCCGGAGGTGGGCAGGTAGCCGTACACGCGCTCGCCGACGGCCACGCCCGCGGCCCGGGAGGTGACCACGTCGGCGAAGCCCCACAGCGGCACCCGCCCCCACCCGTCCTCGGAGACGGGGAAGAACCGCCAGTAGCGCAGGGTGTCACCGAGCACGGCGTAGGTGACGTTGTTGGCGGTCAGCCCCACCCGGCTGGTCGCGAGCAGCACCTCCCCGTCGGCCGGCTCCGGGCGCTCCCGCTCCCGCAGCCGGGTCGTCGTGATGTCGCTCGTGCTCACCAGCAGGTCCCAGGAGTCGCTCATGCCGCGACGGTAGGCCCTCGCGACCGACGCCCCGCTCAGGCCGCCTCCGGCTCGCGGGTGGACCCGGCGAGCGCGAAGCCGGTCCCCAGGGCCACCGCGACCACGAGCAGCGCGTCGAGGATGCCGTTGACCTGGGCGAGCAGGCCGACGAGCGGTGGTCCGGCGAGGAACGCGGTGTAGCCGATGGAGCTGACCACGGCGACCCGGCTGGCTGCGCGGACTGGGTCGTCGGCCGCTGCGCTCATGCCCAGCGGGAAGCCCAGCGCCGCACCGGCACCCCAGAGCGCCGCGCCCGCGAGGACCAGCGGCAGCGGACCGCCGAGCACCACCAGCAGCAGCCCGACCAGGGCGGTGGCGGCCGCGGCGCGCAGCGTCGCCACCCGTCCGTACCGCGCCAGCAGCCCCACCCCGCCCAGGCGGGCCGCGGTCATCGCGGTGACGAACACCCCGTAGCCGATCGCCCCCACGGCACCGGTGGTGCCGTGGCCGTCGACCAGGGCCAGGGCCAGCCAGTCGTTGGCGACCCCCTCGGTGAGCGCGAAGGCGAGCACGAACACCCCGACCAGGACCGTGCGACGGTCGCGCCAGGCGTCCCGGGCCCGCGGACGGGCGACGTCGGGCTCGGCCACCGGCGCGGGCAGGAACGCCCGCACCGCGACCGCGACGACGCCGACGACGAGGACGGCACCGACCCCGAGCTGCGCGGAGACCGGCACCCCGAGCCCGGCCGAGGCCGCCCCGACGCCGGCGCCGAGGACGGTGCCGAGGCTGAACCCGGCGTGGAAGCGCGGCATGATCGAGCGTCCCAGGCGGCGCTCCACGTCCGCGGCCTCCACGTTCATGGCCACGTCCCAGGGGGAGCTGCCGGCGCCGAACAGGAACAGGAACACCCCGGCCAGCGGGGCGGAGCCGAGCCCGACGGCCAGCGCGAGCCCGGCCAGGCCGATGCCCACGACGACCGAGCCGGCGAGCACCGAGCGGGCAGGGCCCAGCCGGGCCACCAGCGACCCGCTCAGGGCCAGGGCGCCGACCGCCCCGGCTGAGAGGCACAGCAGCAGCAGGCCGACCTCGGAGGTGTCCAGGCCGAGCGCGTCGCGCACCGCGGGCACCCGGGAGAGCCACGAGGAGAACGCGAGCCCGTTGAACGCGAAGACCACCCCGACCGCGACCTTGGCCCGCTGGGTCTGGGTGGCGGTGTCGACCTGCGGCACGGCGGCACCTTCCTGATCGATCCAGTGCTCGCCGGAGACGCTACCTCCCCAGCAGGGCCGCGCTCACGCCCCGTCGCGCGGCGGGACGGGAGCGGTGTCCCCGGTGCTGGTGTCGTCCTGGGTGCTGGCCAGCTCGATGCCGGCCACGTCGAGCGCGTCGGCCCGGGAGGTCAGCTCCGCCGCGACCACCTCCGAGATCAGCACGCCGATGTCGTCGTGCGCCGCCGCCGCCGCCTCGGCCGCGTCGGTGAAGGCGTCGGCCCGTCCGCGCAGCGAGCCCGCCAGCTCGTCGACGCGGACGTAGACCTGCCCACCCAGGACGACCGTCTCCAGCTCGTGGCTGTTGCTCCCCGGTCCCTCGCGCCCGGGGAGCGTGACGACGGACCGCGCGGGCGCGCGGGGGACGGCGGCGGCGGTCGGCCCGACGGGACCTGCGGCGTCGAGCTCGCCGGCGATGGTGCCCCACTGGCGGCGCGCGGCCTCGCACTGCCGGGTGGTCACCGCCCACGCCACCGCGATCTCGTGACGGTCGGCCTCGGCCACGGTGTCCAGGTGGTGCACCAGCCCGTGCTGGTGGCGCACGAGCCAGCGCAGGTAGTGCTGCCAGTCCGATGCGCTCCGGCGCAGCCAGCCCGCGTCCTCGCCCGCCCGCAGCGCGGCCTGCTGGGAGATGCGGGCCTGGCGGGTGATGGCCTGCAGGGCCCGCACGATGCCGGCGGTGCCGTCGTTCGGGGACCCGGTGATGAGGTCGTGCTGGGGCGTCCCGGCCAGGGCGAGCCCGGCCAGCACCTCGTCGGCGTCGGCCAAGCGCTCACGGACGTCCGTCCCCACCGTGCTCACCGACCACCTCCTCACTTCCACCGCCGTGCGTCCCTGCCCGTCACTTGCTGATCAGGTCGCGCTGCGTGTCGACACCGTGACTGCGTGGTCACCACCGTAGTCGGTCGTGATCGACATCGTCGGGCCCACGTGTGCACGCGGGAACGTTCAGGCGCGGTACTGCTGCACCAGCGGGCAGGTGAACGGGTCGCGTTCGGCCAGGCCCACCCGGTTCAGGTAGCGCACCACGATCGCGTACGAGCCGATCAGGCTCGCCTCGGTGTAGGCCACACCGTGCTTGCGGCAGTGCTCCCGGACCAGCGGCTGCGCCCGGCGGAGGTTGGGCCGCGGCATC
>JBBSUN010000043.1:0-25615 GCA_038234335.1 Mycobacteriales bacterium | reverse complement strand
TGGATTGAAATGTACTACAACACCCAGCGGCGCCACTCCACACTCGGATACTTGACACCCCGAGAATACGAACTAGGCTACACGGACATCAACCAAATAGCGGCCTAAACCGTGTCCACTTTACCGGGAACACTCCAACCCCACCGACCACCACCTGAGCGGGAACACCGTCGTGCAGCACCGGGGTGGTGGGGCCCGAGGCGGGCAGAACGGGGCTGTGACCGGGCCCCGCACGCCGTTTTACGACGTCGTCGGTGCGCGCCGCGACGTGCGGGCGGATTTCACCGGGGAGCCCGTGGACACCGAGGGGCCCGGGCGGGTGTTGGCCGTCGCCCACGCCGCCCCCAGCTTGGGCGTGACCCCGCCATGGGACTTCTTCCTCGTGCGCAACCCGCGGACGTTGGCTTCGCCTCCCACGTCGCGGACAAGCGGGTCGAGTTCAGGGCCTCGCTGCCCGCCGACCGCGCCAACACCTTCGACCCCATCAAGGTGGAGGGCATCACCGAGAGCGGGCTCGGGGTGGTCGTCACCCACGACCAGTCCCGGGGCGGGGGCCACGTGCTGGGCCGGGCCACCATCACCGACACCAGCATGTTCTCCACCGTGCTTGCCCTGCAGAACCTGTGGCCGACCGCGACCGCCGCAGTGCTCGGGGTGGGCTGGGTCAGCTTCTCCGACGAGCCCGTGCTCAGCGAGCTGATCGGGATGCCAGGGCACGTGCAGCCCATCGCTCGGCTGTGCGTCGGTCATGTGGCGGCGCTGCAGCAGACGCTCGACCTGGAGCGGTTCGGGTGGCGCGCCCGCCGGCCCCTCACCGACGTACTGCACACCGAACACTGGACCCCCCACCCACCCACCCAGCTCCTGAGCGTGGGCGGCCCTGCCCCCACCGACGAGCACGGTCGAGGCGAAGCTCGAGGACATCACGCGGCGGGTCACCAACAATCCGGCGCCCACAACACGTGCGGGAGCTGCGAGCGCAGCAGCGAAGGTCCCGTTCCCGCTGGCGGGCAGGGGTGGCCGGGTTCGTTCGGGATGGGCCGGGGTACCGGGGTACCGGGGTACCGGGGAGAGCGTGACCACTCTGGGCGTGTCGGTGAACCGTGGGCGGTCGGGGGCCGTGTCGAGGGGTAGCACCGTCCCCACCAGCTGAACTGAAAGTTGACTCATGAGCCTCGGCGCCGGTGCCGGCCCGGGTTCCGCCGCCGTCCCGTCCCCGGCTGACACCGCGTTCAACTCCGCGATCATCACCCCCGCCGGCGGTGAGGTGTCCGGGTTCGGGACCACCGCACCGGTCACCGCCCTGCGCGCGGCGGCCGCCGCCGCCGGCTGAGCCCGGACGACCCTGCCCCTCCTGGTCTAGCAGGACATGAACCGAAGCACCGGGTGGTAGCGAACTACTCAGCAGCAACCGGGACATCAACACCCGTCAACACCGCAAGCTCCACCACGAAAAGAGGACCGCGCCGTGTCTGCCGTGCACGAACGAGTCGCGAACAAGCAGGCGGACGCACGCATGAACGGTGACCACGACGAGAAGTTTGTGCCCAACGCTGCCCCGTGGCCGCTGACAGGCCAACCTCTGCGCTCGGATTGGCGGCTGCTGGCCGCGGCTGGCGCAATCACCGAGGCGGCGGCCCACATCCCTGTCACCGAAAAGCACCTGCTCGAGGCCCCCTACATCGGGGTCGGGTTCGTGCTGCTGACCGTGGCGGGGTTCTTGCTTGCTGGGCTGCTCCTCATGTCCGACAGCCACGCAGTGTGGGTCGCGACGGCGGTCGTTTCCACCCTCGCCTTGTTCGGCTACCTTCTCAGCCGCAGCATCGGGCTGCCTCAGATCCACGACGACATCGGCGACTGGGCCGACGCGCTGGGATTGGTAGCTGTCACCGGAGAAGTGCTCATGCTCGCGGCCAGCCTCGTGCACGTGCTGGCCCGACCCGGACGTCTCGCATAGCCGGGGCGTAGGCCGGAACGCGCCCCCGCCGCGATCACGGTGGGAGCCTCCGGCCCCGCCGCCGCGGACGTCCCCCTGGCGATCGGTGACCGGTCGTGTATCTCGCCGCGGCGTTGTCGCAGGGGCCTCGGTCGGTATGGCGTCGGGTGTGCTGGGGGATGCTCTGGTGGTGGCGGCCGAGGGTCCCCGACTCACGACGACAGCGGCTCCCGCGACCGCCACGGCGGCGGCCGCGGTGGCGGGCAGCAGACACGCACGTCGTGGTGCCACGGGGGTGGTCGTCCCCGGGGCGGTGTCGAGCTGGTCGAGGACCCGGGCCAGCACCCGGGACTCGACCTCCGGGCCGCCGGGCGGGACGGGGGGCATGGTCGCCTCGTCCATCAGGACTCCTCTCCGAGCAGGGTGCGCAGCCGGCGGCGGGCGCGGGAGATCCGGGAGCGCACGGTCACCTCGGTGACACAAAGGGCCTGGGCCGCGTCCGCGGTGGCCAGGTCACTGATGAGGCAGAGCCCGACCGCCTCGCGCAGAGCCGGGGGCAGCTCGTCCACCGCGCGGCGCGGTCACCACCCCCGACCCGCTGCTACATGTTCGCTCCCGCCACCACGCTCCGCCGCTCCCACCGGGACCGCCCCTCCTCGTCGCCGTCACGCCGGGCAATACCCACCCCGGACCGATCGTAGCACTGCACGCACGGAGATCACCCAGTCGGCGCAGCAACTGACTCCCCACGCCGGGATCCGGTCGATCCGATGTTCGCGGGCTGCTGCAGGTCAGGCTGACCGCGGACGTCAGGACGGGTGCCCCGCCGCTAGGGGGTTGGGGCTGCGGGCGTGGGCCGCACTGAGCTCCGTGTCGGCAGCTGCAGGTGCGCCTCCAAACCGCCGGTGGCCCTGTTCGTCAGGGTCAGGTCGCCGTTGTGCGCGCGGGCGATGTCGCGGGCGATGGCCAGTCCCAGGCCTGTGCCGTGACCGGGCTCGCCGGTCGGCCCGCGGGCGGGGTCGGCCCGCCAGAACCGGTCGAAGGCACGCTCGAGCTCAGTGTCGGGCAGCCCGGGTCCGTTGTCGGCCACGGTCAACGCGGTCTCCTGGTCGTCGGCGTGAAGGGTGAGGCGCACGGACGTGCCGGTTGGTGTGTGCTGCACGGCGTTGTTCACCAGGTTGCTCACGACCCGACGCAGCGCGAGGCCGTCACCCCGGACCAGGGTCGGGTCCGGCTGCGCGAGGGTCACCGGTTTGTCGGGGTGGGTGCGGTGCGCGTCGGTGGCGATCTCGGAGCAGATTGCCCCCAGATCCACGTCCTCGTCGGCGAGCGGCTGGCGGGCGTCCAGACGGGCCAGCGCCAGCAGCTGGTCGACCAGACAGGTCATCCGGGTGGCCTCGGTTCGCACCCGTTCCATCGCGAGGTCAACGTCCTCCCACTGACCGAGGCCGCCGCTGAGGTAGAGGTCGGCCCAGCCGTGGATGGTGGCCAGCGGGGTCCGCAAGTCGTGCGAAGCGTCGGCCACGAACGTGCGCGTCAGCTCGTCGCCGCGGTCGCGGGCGTCGAACGCCTCGTTCAGGGCGGTGGCGACGAGGCCGGTGTCGGACCGCGGGGCCCCGACGGGCACGCGGCGGCGCGGGTCGCCGTGGGCGATCTCGCGGGCCACGGCGGCGATCTCGTGCAGCGGCCGGAGGCCCCGGGTGAGCACGAGTCGCACCCCGAGGACGAGCAACACCAGGGCGGCGGCCCCCGCCAGGACTTGCACCAGGAGCAGACGTTGCAGGGTGTCGGCGTTCTCGGCGAGGGACACCCCGACGACCAGGGAGGTGACCGGGTAGGTCCGGCCGGTGACGTCGACTCCCACCGACTCTCCGAGCGGCAGGACTGTCGCCTGTACGCGCAGCCCGCTCCCGTCGCGGGTGGGCACCGTCGTGGCATCTAGCGGCAGGTCGGCGGCGGTGGGCACGACCGGGCTGGCGTCGCCGGTGAGCCCGTCGGGAAGCAGCGCGAGGACGAGCCGGCCACCGCTGTCGTACATCGCGAGGTAGACGTCGGCGGGGACGATCTGACGGATGGCCGCGCTGGGTACCGGTCCTGCCGGGAGGAGCCGGGACTCGACGCTGGTACGCGTCACGACGGCCTGGAGGTTGCGGTCGACCCGGTCGGCGAGGTGGTGCTGCAGCACGACGTACGCGGTGACGTCGACCAGGGCGACCACGACCACCACCAGCGCCAGCGTGGCTGCCAGCAGCTGCCCCCGCAGGCTGCGGGCGGGCAGTCTCACGACAGCCGGCGCAGGACGTACCCGAAGCCGCGCACCGTGTGCAGCAGAGGGGGCCCGGTGCTGTCGACCTTGCGGCGTAGCTGGCTGACGAACTTCTCGACCACGCTGGCGCCGCCCGGGAAGTCGTAGTCCCACACCTGCACCAGGATCTGCTGCTTGGACAGGACACGGCCGCAGTTCTGCATCAGCAGCCGCAGCAGCTTGTACTCCGTCGGCGACAGCTCGAGCACGCGCCCGCCCCGGACCACCAGGTGCGCCTCCTCGTGCATCGTCAAGTCGCCGAGACTGAGCGGTGCGGCCTCGCCCTCGCGCCGCGAGCGTCGCAGCACTGCGTTCACCCGGGCCACGACCTCGGCGACGCTGAACGGTTTGGTGATGTAGTCGTCGCCACCGAGGTTGAGCCCGGTCAGCCGGTCCTCGAGCCCGTCGCGTGCGGTGAGGAACACCACGCCCAGGTGCGGCCGTGCCACCCGCAACCGGTGGCACAGGTCGAAGCCGGACCCGTCGGGCAGCATCAGGTCAATCACGGCCAGCTCAGGGTCGAGCTCGTCGGCAGCGGTGAGGGCCGCGGCCACCGATCCCGCGGTCCGACACTCGAACCCGGCGACATCGAGGGTGCGGTGCACCAGCTCGGCCAGCGGTGGCTCGTCGTCGACCACGAGAACCCGCGCCCGCCAGGCCGACGCCAGGCCCCGGTCACCAGTGGAGACGGGTCGAGGTCCGGGACGCGCGGGCGACGGGATCACCCATGCAGTGTCCCCCCGGACCGCGCCGGATACCTGCCTGTCAGCTGCCGCTTTCCTGAAGGTTTGCTGACGGGTTGACGCCGGTGACGGCACCGCAGTCGACGGGCGGTGCACCGTCAGCAAACGGGAAGGTCTCCGGGACCGCAGGGGAAGGCGGGTGCCGTTGGCTGGTGCGGTGACCCCCGTTCAGCACATCCCCACCGCGGATGCCCTGCCCGGACGCCGGCGCGGCCGGGTCGCGGTGATCGCGTGCCTGCTCGTGCTGCTGCTCGGCGTCGGGACCGACCAGGTGCTGCGGCGGGTGGTTGAGCACCGGATCGCGGCGGCGTTGTCCTGTCGCCTGGGGACCACCGGGGTCAGCGTCCACCTGTCCGGGCTGCTGGTGGCGCCACACCTGCTCACCGGGCGGGTCGGCACGGTGGTGGTCGACGGATCGGCGAGCCCCCCGGCCGACCCGAGCGCCCGCCGACGCGTGCAGATCACGCTGCACGACGTCCGCGCCCAGCCGCTTTCTGGCGGATCGGTCACCTCCGGGCCGGGCGAGCTCGACGTCACCGTCCCCTTCGTGGACCTGACCCCGCCCACCGCTGGAGCCGCCCAGAGCAACGGTGCAGACCCGCCACGGCTGGGCAGCGCAGGCGACCAGATGACGCTGACACGGGCTGCGCCCGTCCTCGGGACGGACGTGGTGGTGCTGCTCGACCTGACCCTCGACGGTGTGACGGTGGTCGCCACCCCCACGACCGTCGAGGTCGCCGGGCGCCAGCTTCCCGTCGCCGCCGCGGACAGCGTGCTGCGCACCCGCAACCCCGCGCTCGCCGACCAGCTGGCTCCCCGCCGTGTGCCCCTGCCACCCCTGCCCGCCGGAGCGACAGCGACCCGCGTCCACGCAAGCACCGCGGGGATCGTGCTGAGCGCCGCCCTCCCGGCCCAGGACCTGGCCGGTGACGCACCGTGCGCCGCCTGACCCCCGACCTCGACCCCAACCCCGAAGAAAGGTCCACCATGACCCCGGTCGTCTCCGCACCCGGATTCCACTTCGACCTCCGCCGCCTTTTTCCTGTGGACGCTGCCCGCTCCACCGGACTCACCGTCGCGCTGTGGGGACTGGCCTTCTACAACGTGGTCTGGACCGGCCGCAGCCTGGTGCACATGTTCGCCTCGGACGGTGGAGCCCAGTCGATCGCGACCATCGACACCGACGTCGCCGGTGGCGACAACATCATCGCCATGTTCGGCCAGTGGGGCGTGGTGCAGCTGCTGTTGTCGGCCGTGGTCTGGGTGGTCGTGTGGCGCTACCGGGGCCTCGTCCCGCTGATGCTGCTGCTGGTGCTCGCCGAGCCCCTGCTGCGGATCGGGGTCGGCCAGCTCAAGCCGGTGACCAGCGTCAGCACCCCGCCCGGCGTCATCGCCGACTACATCGTCATGCCGGTGCTGCTCCTGCTCGCCTCGCTCACCGGCCGGTCGACCGTCCCGACCAACCTGGAGGACTGATCTGTGCGCCCCCTGCTGAACTCCTACGGTCGGCTCTGCGCCCGCCGGCCCGGCCGCCTGCTCGCCGGCTGGCTCGCGGTGCTCGTCGTGCTCATCGGAACCTGGTCTCTCGTCGGCACCTCCACCGACGACGGCATCACGATCCCTGGCAGCGACAGCGACACTGCCTTGCAGGTGCAGCGCACCGAGTTCCCCGCCTCGGCGTTGGGCAACGGCACGGTGATCTTCCACAGCAACGACCAGGACGTGACGAGCCCCGAGTCGTCGGCGGCCATCGGCGACGCCCTGAAGGCCATCGGCGCTGTGCCCCACGTGAGCACCGTGACCTCGCCGTTCCCCCAGCAAGCAGGGTCCCCGACCCCACGGATCAGCGCCGACGGCCGGACCGCCTACGCGCAGGTGTACTTCGACGAGCCCTCGACAGCGCTTGACCAGTCCCTCGCCGACAGCGTCGTCGCCGCGGCGAAACCGGCGGTCGACGCAGGGATGCAGGTGCTGCCCGGCGGCCAGATCGCTGTCGCCGCCGCGAACCCCCCCGGCCACACCAGCGAGGTCGTGGGCATCGCCGTCGCGGCGGTGGTCCTGGTCGTGGCCCTCGGGGCCGCGGCGGCGATGGCACTGCCCATCCTCACCGCCTTGGTGGGGCTGGTGCTCGGACTCGCTGCCATCGGGCTGCTCAGCCAGCTCGGCGCCATCCCCACCACCGCCACCACGGTGGCGACCATGATCTCGTTGGGCGTCGGCATCGACTACGCCCTGTTCGTCGTCGTCCGCTACCGCACGCTGCGAGCCACGTCGGACGCCACCCACGAGCACGCCCTCGGAGAGGCGCTGTCCAGTGCGGGTGCCTCGGTCCTGTTCGCCGGGGGCACCGTCGCGATCGGCCTCGGTGGGCTGCTGCTCGCCGGGCTGCCGCTGCTCGTCGCGCTCGGCTGGACAGCGGCCACAGCCGTCGCGACGGCCGTCGTCAGCGCCCTCGGCCTGCTCCCCGTGCTGATCGGCCTGCTCGGTCCGCGACTGGACGCCGGTCGACTGCCACGGCGCCGCCCCCTCGTGCCCGGGCAGGGTTGGTGGCGCACTCTCGGCGAGCGCACAGCCACCCGGCCGTGGCTGTCCGTGGCCGTTGCTCTCGCCGTGATGGCGGTGTTCATCGCCCCCGTCGCCGGCATGAGCCTGGGCCAGCAGGACAACGGCAACGACGCCCCCGGCACCGCCACCCGCACCGCCTACGACCTGCTCGAGTCCGCGTTCGTCCCCGGCGTGAACGGTCCACTGCTCGTGGTGGCCGACCTGGGCTCCAGCGTCGCCGGCGACCAGGCTGCCACTCAGTCCGAGGCCACCGCCGTCAGCGCCGCACTGGCCGGCGTGCCGGGCGTGACGTCGGTCCAGGGCCCGCAGATCTCGCAGAGCGGTGCAGCCGCCCTCTGGCAGGTCGTTCCCAGCACCGCGCCCAGCGACCCCGCCACCGCCGATGTCGTCACCGCACTGCGCGCGGACGTCCTGCCGGCGCTGGCCACCTCCGGCACCACCCTGCACGTCGGTGGGCAGACCGCCAGCAAGATCGACTTCACCACCAAGGTTGCGGAGCGTCTTCCCCTGGTGCTGGCCGTGGTCATCGCCCTGAGCTTCCTGCTGCTGGTCCTGCTGTTCCGGTCGCTGGTGATACCGCTGACCGCAGCGGTGATGAACGTGCTCTCGGTCGGGGCGGCATACGGAATCCTGACCTTCGTCTTCCAGGACGGGCACGGCATCAGCCTGTTGGGGCTGGATGGTCCGGTGCCGATCGAGAGCTACGTACCGCTGATGCTGTTCGCGATCCTGTTCGGCCTCTCGATGGACTACGAGGTCTTCCTCGTCAGCTCCATCGCCGAGCGGTGGCACCACACCCGCGACAACACGACTTCCGTCGTCGACGGGCTCGGCTCGGCCGGTCGGGTGGTCACCGCAGCGGCACTGATCATGTTCAGCGTCTTCATCAGCTTCACCGGGCAGGACAACCCCGTCATCAAGATGTTCGGCCTCGGCCTGGCCGCCGCGGTGCTCCTCGACGCGGTCGTCGTCCGCGGCTTCCTCGTACCCGGGATCATGGTGCTGCTCGGCCGCAGCAACTGGTGGCTACCCAGCGCGCTCGACCGAGTGCTCCCACACCTGGACCTGGAGGGCCCCCTCGAGCGCAGCCCCGAGTCCGAGCTGCACGAAGCCCGATGAGCCCCGCAGCACAGCGAGGCACGTGGCCCCGACGGCACTGGCGGTCCTTGACCGCTGGTGCCGCAGCAACGATGACGGTGCTGATCGTGCTCGGTGTCGCGCTGCCGAAGCTGGTGCTCGTACAGCTCCAGGATGGCCGCCTGGACGCGGCCGACTACTGGTCGTCGACAGCGAGCATCCTGTCCGCCGGGCTGGGCTTCGACGGCATCATCGGGCTGCCCGCCCTGGACGAGGCGAGCGTTCGCGCCGCGGGCGGGTCCTGGTTCGGCGACCTCAGCTGCGGCAACGCCCAGACCCCCTCCACGAAACAGCGCACCAGCGCCGCTGCCAGCGACGGGATCGGGTCGGGCTTCGTCGTCGCCCCCGGCGCAGGGATCAACCACGATGACGGCCTCCCCATCGTCTTCAGCTGGCCGGTCGACACCGGGACCGTCGATCCGGGCGACTTCCAGTTCACCTTGAACACCGGCCGGGTGGTCTTCCCTCACGCGGCGGGCATGCTCCCGAACTGGGAGCGCAACGAGCGCAACACCGTCGTCGTCTTCGGTGACCTGGGCAACCGAGGGCGCCCGGGTGAGCCCGGCGCCGAGTTCCCGGTCAGGCTCGACATCGTCGGTGGCCCCCAGCAGCTGACGCTGGTCGGTCCCGGCGGTTCGGCCTCGGCCGTGGGCTTGTCGTGGACCACAGATCGCAGCGGGTACAGCGAGGGTCCCCAGCTCGTGGGTGCGAAGCTCAACAGAGTCGACGTCCCCCAAGGAGAGGGCGGTGTCCACCTCCTCGGCGGTGATCAGATGCCCAACGACGAGGTCGCCCTCTACGGCAGCGCCGCCCAGTACCGACTGCGCATGCTCACCACCGGCGGGTTCTCCCCCGACGGCGTCACGGGCATGCGCCCAGACGAGTTCGCCCGGTTCTTCCGGCTGAGAGCCACAGGACCAGCAGGTTCGACCGTGATGCTCACCGAGACCGGGGTCACCTACCGCCTGGCCCACGGAGACCTCAAGGTGCTGGGCTTGTCCGACCTGGGGAAGAAGGCAGGCGGCGGCGTGGTCTACGACGACTGCTACGTGGAAGACCACGACAACTACATCGACGTGATCCTGGCGGGCGACGAGGCGGCCGCCCGGGATCTGACCTACCTCGAGATCCCCGGCCTGCCCGGCGGGTACGACGCCCTCTTCAACCCCGGCGGCCCCGGACCCCACCCATTCCCAGGCGTGAGGTACACCGCCCCCGGACCCCCGGAACTCCAACCGGTGACGATCGCCCTCGACGACCCCATGCGCGTCTCCCGCTGAACCGTGAGGCCGCTTCGGGGTTGACACACCCAGGTGATCGACACCATCCGACCAACCCTGAGCACGCGTCCGGCGCCACTGGCCAACACGTGCCGCTGACCGAGTCACCGAGAACCCTCGCGAACCAACCCCCCATTGGCGTCTCGGTGGACTCTGCATCGAGCTGTCGTCGCCGTTCCGATGGGTGCTCCAGATCGGCCCCGGGTCGACGACCTCTCCGCAGGGCAGCAGCCGGCTGACGACCGGGTGAGCGCGGCATCGCCGGCGGAGCTGCCAGCCGCGACGGTGGTGCTGCGCTCACGACGGCGGCGACGGTCGCCGGGGCCTCGCTGCAGGCGGTGCCGTGTCGCCGCGACGATGTGGCTTGCCGGCGCTCCGTCCTCGCTGCCAGTTCTCGCGACAGTGACGTGCGAGCCACCGCGCGGCTGGCTGGGTGCAACCGGAACAACGGCCACGGACGCACCCAGCGGTCTTGCTGGTCGACCCAGTACCCCTGGCTCAGTTCGGGCCAGGCTGGACCCCGGGGCCTTCTGCACGTGCACCCGCCGCCGGGCTCAGCGAGTCGGCAACGATCGGCCTGGTGGGCTCGGAGCAGCCGCGGCGAGCGGTGGCCGCCCGGGTGAAGACGACACCGAATCACCCCTATCCGACAAACTGCCTTCGTCAAACTCGCAGTGACACAACGAGTTCACGCGGTGTTCGGCTGATTGCCCCCCTTCGGTCGGTCCAAGATCTTTACGGTCGTCGTGACTCTGCAGCCGACACGAGGGGGCACCCGAGATGGACAGCACGCCCACGGTGAGAGCGCGCGGCATCAGCAAGCGCTTCGGTGCGGTCGTCGCCCTCGACGGTGTCGACCTCGACGTGGTCGAGGGGCAGGTGCACGGCCTCGTCGGACCCAACGGCGCGGGGAAGACGACCCTGCTGGGGCTCCTGCTGGGGTTGGCCACTGCCGACGGCGGGACGCTGGAGATGCTGGGCCACCCCGTGCGCAGGACGCTCGCTTTGCCTGACGGTGTCGCCGGGTTCGTGGACGGCCCCGGCCTGTACCCCTCGCTCACCGCGCGTCAGAACCTCGCCGCACTGGCGTCGTTGCGCGGAACGGGCTCGAAGGGCATCGACGGCGCGCTGGCGCAGGTCGGCCTCACCGACGTCGCCCATGATCGTGTGCGTGGCTTCTCCCTCGGCATGCGGCAGCGCCTGGGGCTCGCCGCAGCACTGCTGACCGAGCCACGGGTACTGGTGCTCGACGAACCCGCGAACGGCCTCGATCCCGCCGGAACCCGTCATGTGCACCGCGTGCTCTCCGAGCTGGCGGCGGGCGGCACGTCGATCATCCTCTCCAGCCACCGGATGGACGAGCTGGCCGCGCTGTGCGACGAGGTCACCATCCTGACCACCGGGCGGGTCGTCTTCGCGGGACCCGTCACCAAGCTCGCCGCCGAGATCGGTCCGCAGGACTACCGGCTGCGCACGGCGGATCCCGCCTCGACGCGTCGGATCGCCTCCGCGACGCCGGGTCTCCGGGTGCTGCCCGACGACCCGCTGCGGCAACGACAGGACGCTGCTTCACTGCTGATCCGGGGCTCCGTGCCCGCCCTGGACGATCTCGTGCTGCGACTGGGCCGATCCGGTGTCGCGGTGCGGGAGCTCACGGCTGTGGTGACGCCACTGGAGGCCGCCTTCCTGGCTCTCACCGACGACGAGCCCGCGCCGCGCGGCGCCGGGGACCAGCGGTGACGGCCCTCCTCGCGGCGCCGCGCGCCACGGCGCACCCGACGTCCCTGCTGAACTCCTCCCGCTTCGAGCTGCGGAAGCTGCTGGCCCAGTGGCGGATCCGTCTCCTCGTGGCAGCTTGCTGGCTCGTCCCGGCGCTGTTCGTGGCCGTGGTGAGCCAGCAGAGCTCGCTGCCTTCGGACACGGTCCTGGGCCGGTGGATGGGCCAGAGCGGCTGGGCGGGGCCGTTGGTCGTCCTCGCGTTCTGCTCCAGCTGGGGTCTGCCGCTGTTGACGTCGTTGGTGGCCGGTGACGTCTTCGCCGTGGAGGACCGGCTCGGCACGTGGCGGCACCTGCTCGTGGCCGTGCGATCACCCCGGCGGATCTTCGCGGCCAAGGCGCTGGCCAGCCTCACCGTCCTGACGTGGCTCGTGGTGGGTCTGGCGGCCTCGGCGATCGTGGGCGGTCTCTTGGCGGTCGGCGACCAGCCGCTGGTGGGACTTGACGGACAGTCCCTCGCGCCGGCCGCTCCGGTGCTGCTCGCCTGGATCTACATCCTGGCGCCCACGCTGGCGTTCGCCGGTGTCGGGCTGCTGGGCTCGGTGGCCCTCGGGCGCTCCCCGATGGGCCTGCTGGCGCCGGCGCTGCTCGCCCTCGGGCTCCAGCTGTTGCAGCTGCTGCCGTTGCCCGTCGTGCTCCGGGTGGCCCTGCCCAGCTACGGTTTCGTGGCCTGGCGCGGGCTGCTCACCGACTCGGCGCAGACGTCGCCGCTGGTCCTCGGGCTCGGGGTCAGCCTCGTCTGGGCCGTGGCCGCCACCGCCCTGGCGTACCGGTTGTTCCTGCGCCGCGACTTCACCGACCTTGCCCACGACGGGAGCGGCGGCCGCACCCTGGTCGGGGGCGTGCTGCCGCTGACCGCGCTGCTGGCCGTGTGCGTGGGGGTGGTCGCCGTGGCGACCCCGGCCGTCGGCTCCGGGATCGACCAGGCCACGCTGGAACGCTCCGTGGCGGTGGCCTACGCCCACCTGTACCGGTTGCAGTCCCGCGAGCTCAACCGCCCCGACGTCACCGAGGCGCAGCTGGCCACCACCGTCTCCTGCGACAAGGGTGGCTCGCTGGTCGAGGACAGCGGACCGGGCAACAGCTGGCGCTGCGTCGCGTCCTGGCACATCCCGGGCGCCACCGCCGTCGGCTCGGCCATCTACCAGCTCGACGTGACCCCGGACGGGCGCTACGTCGCCGACGGTGACGGTCCGCAGCAGGTCAACGGGTTCTTCGCGGTCCGCACCCCGACTGGTGACGCGCCGAACCCCCTCTGGCAGTTCGACGGCATCGTCGACCTGATCACATCCGAACCGAAGGGATAGATGATGCAAGTATCACGACGTCGAGACGTCACGCGCGGCCGCGGGTGGCGCCGGCTTCCGTCCGGTCGACGGGCACGATTCGTCGCCATCGGCACCACGGTGACCCTCGTGGCCGGTGCGGGCATGGGCTACGCCAACACTGCGCAGTTCCGGCACAACCAGGTCGGTTCCGAGTACCGCGACGGCCTGCAGGTCTCCTCCGACCAGATCCTCAAGCCGGTCGGTGATCGGCTGCTCACCAAGTACGGCAAGATCATCGGTTCCACGGTCAGCCCCGACGGTCGGTACCTCGCGGCCAGCAGCACCGACAAGTCGGTGGCTCTGCAGATCTTCGACCTGCAGAGCTACAAGCTGATCTACACCGTCGGCTCGGCGTCGTTCGTGAACCAGAAGCTGGCCGACGGCAGCGTCGGGCAGGAAGCCCCCACCTACTCACCCGACGGCAAGTTCCTGTGGCTGGCGCAGACCGACGGCCTGACCCGGTTCCCGGTGAAGGACGACGGCACGCTCGACACCGCGACGTCGGTGCCCCTGGC
The DNA here is from genome assembly GCA_038234335.1 of Mycobacteriales bacterium. Lineage (GTDB taxonomy): Bacteria > Actinomycetota > Actinomycetes > Mycobacteriales > Mycobacteriaceae > Rhodococcus_D. The sequence continues at coordinate 12,030 of JBBSUN010000043.1, read as the reverse complement.
CAAGGTGGGCGAGACGTCGGCGCTGCCCGGGAAAGCGGTGTACGCCGCCGACGGCGCCACCGTCTACGTCGCGGTCAACGGGCAGAACACCGTCGAGGCCCTCGACCCGGCCAGCGGTGCCGTCCGACAGACCTGGAACGTCGGCATCGCGCCCCGTTCACTGGCGCTGGCAGGCACCAAGCTCTACGTCAGCAACGAGGGCGGTCGCAAGGCCCGCCCGGGCGAGACCACGATCAACTCCTACGGCACCGACGTGCCCGCGGACCCGGTCCTCGGCACCTCCACGACGGGCACGGTGAGCGTCATCGACACCGCCCGGCCCTCCGCGCGCGTGGGCTCCATCGACGTCGGCCTGCACCCGACGGCGCTGTTCCTCAACAAGAGCGCGCTGTTCGTCGCGAACACCAACAGCGACACCGTGTCGGTGATCAACACGCGCAACGACCAGGTCGTGCAGACCATCGCCACCCAGCCGTGGGCCTCCTCGACGGTGGGTTACGAACCCACGGGCATCGCGCTCACCAAGGACAACCACCTGCTGATCACCCTCGGCCGGGCCAACGCCGTCGCCGTCTACCGCTACGCCGGCACGCCCCAGGAGCCGGTCTCCTACATCGGGCTGCTGCCGACGGACTACTACCCGGCGGACGTCGCGACCGTGGGCGACCAGATCGTGGTCACCAACACCCGGGGCATCGACGCGCGAGGCCCGCAGCTCACCTTCGGTCAGGGCACCGGCACCGCACCCGCCACCGGGTACGGCACCCACAGCACCACGGCGTCGCTGACCCGCTTCGCCCTGCCGAGCGACGTCACGACGAGCCAGTACACCGCCACCGTCTTCGCCCAGAACGGCTGGGGCAAGAACGACGTGCGGGCTGCCCACCGCCGACCGGCCAGACCCGTCGCGATCCCGAAGCGCATCGGCGACCCGTCGACCATCAAGCACGTCTTCCTGCTGGTCAAGGAGAACCGCACCTACGACCAGGTCTACGGCGACATCAGCCGCGGCAACGGCGATCGTTCGCTGGCTCAGTTCGGCGCCAACGTGACGCCGAACCAGCACGCCCTGGCCGACCAGTTCGGTCTCTACGACAACGTCTACGACGCCGGCACCAACTCCGCCGAGGGCCACAACTGGATGATGCAGGGCGACAACCCCGAGTACACCGAGTCCTCCGCGGGTGAGTACGTCCGCAGCTACGACACCGAGGACGACGTGCTCGGTCACCAGCGTTCCGGTTTCCTGTGGACCTCGGCCCAGTCCGCCGGCAGGACGGTGCGCAACTTCGGTGAGTTCACCCAGTTCGAGAACAAGCCCGACGGCGCGACCTGGCAGGACTACTACTGCGTCGCCAAGCAGGTCGGCGCGGGCGGTGACCCGGGCGCGTTGACCGACCCATCGATCCGGGTGGACAACCAGTCCCCCATCCCCTCGCTCAACGCGATCACCAACCACGACTACCCGAAGTTCGACACCAACATCCCCGACACCTACCGCGAGCAGATCTGGAAGCAGGACTTCGAGAAGAACGGTCCCGCCAACCTGAACATGTTCTGGCTCTCCAGCGACCACACCGGCGGGGCGCCGTCCCCGCAGGCGCAAGTGGCCGACAACGACGTCGCCGTGGGCAAGATCGTCGACGAGATCTCCCACAGCAAGTACTGGAAGGACTCGGTCATCTTCGTGGCCGAGGACGACAGCCAGAACGGCGCCGACCACGTCGACGGCCACCGCGCGCCCGTGCAGGTCATCAGCCCCTGGGCCCAGCACGGCGCCGTCGACAGCACCTACTACACCCAGCTGAACATGGTGCGCACCGTCCAGCAGATCCTCGGTGCCCACCCGCTCAACCAGAAGCTGGCCGCCGCGACGCCCATGTTCGGAGCCTTCACCAACACCGCCGACAACACGCCGTTCACCGCGGCGGCGAACCAGGTTCCCCTGACCGAGGGCGTCACCCCGGCACCGGCCTGCGGGCCGGACAACCTCGGACGGACCGGTGCTGCGGCTTCGGCACTCCAGTCCCAGGTGGCCGCCAAGGTCGCGATCCCCGCCGCGGCGCAGGCCGTGGCGGCCCAGTGGAGGGCGTGGGCGAAGGACCAGCGCCTCACCGGCAACACCGCGACGCCGGACTTCGCGAACCCCGAGCAGATGAACCGGTTCACGTGGTACCAGTCGCACGGCTGGAAGCTGCCCTACCTGAACGACCCGAAGGTCTACGGCCCGACGGAGGTCCCTGGGGGCTTCATCCCCAGCACCGACCCGAACTGAGGTGTTGTCCCACCCCTGACCCGCCTCGCACGACGGCCCGCCGGAGTTCCGGCGGGCCGTCGTGTCGGCCCGGTCCGGGCCACCGTGGACACCTCCCGCGCAACCACCCGTGCACCTTGCCGGTGGCGGTCATCGACAACAGGACCAACGACCTGGCTCCGGAGACGATGTCGCCAGCGCCGCTTCACCGGGGAGCTGGCCAACCCCGACCAGGTGGGGAACGCCGGTCCTGCCCGATTGCCGCCGGTCCGTCGCCTTCGTACCCGGCGCTTGACCAGTGGATGGGGACCTGTTCACGCCCGGTCCATCCTGTAGTCACCTCGATCCCGTTCCACTGGAACAGGATTGCGCTGCCGAGAGGCGGGTCGGACACCTGCCCGGCGGGACGTGGATGGGGAGCAGATGAGGATGCGGGAGATCGGGCGGGGCTCGGCGCGAGTGGTGGCCGCAGCGATGGCGGTGGCCGTGCTCGGCTCCGCCGCCGCTGCGGGCGCCACGCCGACGACCGCGGCAGCGAGCAAGGCCGGGTACACCACGCCGAAGGTCGGTCACGTGTGGACGATCATGCTGGAGAACAAGTCCTACGAGTCGACGTTCACCGGGCTCAACCAGAACGACTACCTGTGGAAGACGCTGCCGTCCTACGGCGAGCTGCTCACCCAGTACTACGGCACCGGGCACTACTCCCTGGACAACTACATCAGTGCCGTGTCCGGGCAGGGTCCGGCCCCGGACAACCAGAAGGACTGCCCGCAGTACGTCGACGTGGCCCCCGGCACCCCGGCGCCGGACGGGCAGACCCTGGCCTCCTCGGGGTGCGTCTACCCGGCCTCGGTGCCGACGGTGTTCAACCAGCTCGACGCCAAGGGCGTGCCCTGGAAGATCTACGCCCAGGACATGGGCAACACCCCCAGCCGGGAGGACGCCTCCCGGTGCGGCATCCCGGGTGACCCCTCCGGCGCGGGCGTCGTCGACCCGGGCGGGGCCACCGCCGCCGACCAGTACGTGCCCAAGCACAACCCGGCACCGTGGTTCCACGCCCTCATCGACAACCCCGCCGACTGCGCCAAGGTCGTGCCGCTGAACGGGCTGGCCGCCACCCCCGCCCACGCCGCAGTGCCGAGCATCACCGACGACCTCGCGTCGGTGGCGTCCACGCCGGCGTTCTCCTGGATCAGCCCCAACAACTGCTCCGACGCCCACGACGCCACCTGCAAGGGCGACAACCTCTCCGGCGGCGCGAACAACCAGGGCGGGCTCTACGCGGCCGACCTGTTCCTGAAGAGGATCGTCCCCGAGATCATGGCGTCACCGGCATTCCAGCAGGACGGCGAGATCCAGATCCTCTTCGACGAGGCCTTCCCGCCCTACAAGATGTACGGCAACTCCATCGCCGACCAGAACTACGCCGGAGACGCCAAGCTGGGCACCGACTCCGCCACCGGCGCCTCCGTCCAAGGCGAGGCCGACACCGCCCAGTCCGTGGTGGCCTGCTGCAACGAGCTGCCCGGCCCCAACACCACCCAGCCCGGCTTCCAGGCGTTCAACCAGGACACCACCCCCGGCGGCGGCGTCGTCGGTGCCGTGCTCATCAGCCGGTTCATCACCCCCGGCTCGGTCAGTGCCCAGCCCTACAACCACTACAGCTGGCTGCGCACCATCGAAGACAACTTCGGGATCACCAACGGGGGCATCGACGGCCACGGCCACCTCGGCTTCGCCGGGGCCGACGGGCTGCGACCTTTCGGCCCCGACGTCTACAACAACCCCAGCGGCCGGGCCCTGCAGCCCTCCCCGTCGGGCAGCTCGCTCTACCCGGCCACCGCCAGCATCACCGAGACCCCCGTGCCGACCATCGTGACGGCCCCGGTCCCCGTCGAGACGGGCGAACCCACCAGCCCCTCCAGCACCACGACCACACCGCCGGCCAGCACGTCGCCAGCAACGTCCGCGGCGGCGGCCACGTCGCCGTCAGCGGCACCTTCGTCGTCGGCGGCCGCCACGTCGTCCACCGCGCCGCTCGCGCAGGGTTCCGTGGTGCCACCGCGGTCCGGCGGCCTCGCCTACACCGGGGCCGCCGTCGTGCCCATCGCGCTCGCTGGGCTGACCCTGGTCGGGGCAGGCGTGGGTGCCGTCGCGGTGGGCCGTCGCCGCCAGCGCAGCCCACAGTGACTCAGGAGACGCTGACCTCGTGACGAACCTGCACCACGGTGCCGGGCGCCGGAGGACCAGCTGCTGGTCCGGCGCCCGGGCAACCGCCCTCACCTCGTCGGTGCTCCTGCTCGGGCTGAGCGCCGCCTGCACCAGCTCACCCGCCGCGCCCTCGCCGGAAGCCCAGTCCTCGGCCGTGGTCCAGTCCCTCGGAGCGGTCCCCATCCCCTCCGCGGCGAAGGCCGACCCGACCCCCACCGCGACCCCGCAGGCACCCCAGCTCCTCGCGATGGGCGCCGCGACCCTAGCCGTGCTCGACCCCGCCACCAGCGCGACCGTCACCGCAACCGGTCCTGACCAGGTGGTCGCGTTCACCCCCGGCGGAGCACCGGCGACCACCACCACCGCCACCATCACCCTCACCGCAGCCACCACCAACGGGACTCTGCAGCTCGACGTCGCCGACCTCACCTGCCGCGACGACCGCGGCAACACCATCGCCCTCACCGCGGTGGGTCCAGCCACCGCCGACGTCCCCGCCGGGGCCACCGGCACCATCCAAGCCAGCGGAGTCTTCCGCACCGGAGCCGCCCAGGTCACCTGGCGGCCCCACGGACACACCACCGCCCTTTGGGACTTCACCATCGAGCTCGACTAACTACTGTCTCCTCGCTGGTGGGTGGATGAGATGCCGGCGCAGCCACGTCACCGGGCGAAGTCGGGCACACGCCCGTCTGCGTCGCACGCGAGCTGCTGCACCCACCTCGACGAGCTGCAACGTCGCGACCCGTCCGGTTTCGACCCCTTGGACCTCGAGCGTTGCCCGCGGCCCCTGAACCCGAGAGACCCGCCTCCCCCACCATGACCGCGCACGTCGGCACCGACCGGGCGGGCACCGTGCTCACCGCCGCGGTCGTGGACCAGCTCGGGGCCGCCACCTCCGCGCACGGCCTACGTGGGCGCGGACTCCGCCTCCGGGTGCGGGAGCAGCGTGATCTCGGGAAGGTCGTGCACCTGGCGGGTGGTGATGCGCAGCAGCACCCCGTCGTCCATGGAGGTCACGTCGGCGACGGGGATGGCGACCTGCTTGCGGCCCCACAGGTGACCTTCCTGCAGCAGCAGGTGGCTCACCCGGTCGTCCGGGAGGAGCACGAGCCCGTGCAGGTGGCCGACGTGGCCGTCGGTCGTGCGCACGGAGTCCCCGCGGTGCACCGACACCTCGCCCAGCGGGACGGTCTCCGAGGTGGTCAGCACCGGTCCGCCGCCCATCCCGACCCCGAGACCGTCCGCGGTCCAGCTACCGCCCATGCCGATCCCGCCGACGTAGCCGGTGCCGTAGAAGTAGTACGGCCAGGCCAGGGACTGGCCGGGGCCGTACCCGCCGTAGGCCCCGTTGCCCGGCAGGAAGTGGCGCTCCTCCGCCTCGGGCAGCGCCGCCAGCTCCGCGAGCGTGCAGCTCAGCTCGACCTCCTCGCCGGCCGGGGTCGCCGACACCAGGGCGACCGGGACGAGCCGGCCCGACCCGTCGCGGTGGCGGGGGGTGACCACGAGGTGGGTGACCGCCAGGGTGCGCGGGTCGACCACCACCCGGGTCACCGTGCCCGCCCCGCCGTCGCGGCACCGGGCATCCGCGCCGAGGGTGAAGGTCCGGCTCCCCGGTGGGCCCGGCACGGGGGCGCTGCTCGGTTCGGTCGTGGTCACGGTCGGCCTCCTCGTCCGCACCCCGGACGGACCCGGAGCACCAGTCCAGCGTGGTCCCGGGACCACCGGGACGGCAGAGGACAACGTCCCGAGTTCCGGGACGCGCCGAGGTGACGTCCGGCGATGCTCACCACGGCTGTGGGCCGGACCCGTCCACGGTGCGGTCGCGGTCAACGCCCGACGGCGAGGAGCTCGCGCGCGTCCGAGCCGAGGACCGCGGCCTGGGTGCGCCGCTGCACCCCGAGCTCGGCGAGCACGCCGCTGATGTAGTTCTTCGCCGTCTTCTCCGACAGGAGCAGCACTTCCCCGATCTGGCGGTTGGTCATCCCGTCGGTGATCAGCCGCGGCACCGCGGACTCCCGGTCCGTCAACGACCCGACGAGGAGCTCGATCCCGGTCGGCGCCGTGCGCCGCAGACGCCGGCACAGCTCCACCCCGCAGCCATCGGGCAGGCGCGAGTCGAGCACGACGACGTTCGGGCGCAGCAGCTCGACGAGCTGGTGGGCCTGGGAGACGGTGCCCGTCTGGCCGACGACATCCACGGCGGGATCATCGTCGAGGGTGCAGGCGATGCCGCGCCGGCAGATCTCCTGCGGGTCGACGAGCAGGACGCTGACGGGGACCGGGGTGAGCGGGGCGGTGGTGCGCATGGTGACTCCGGTGGGGAGGTCACCGGACGTGCCCGGCTCAGAGCGTCTGCTCACACGGTGTCCGCACGTTCGCGGCCGTGGTCCGGGTCTGGCTGGGTTCCCAACGATCTTGACCCTACGGGCTGCGGCCACCTCGTGGGGCCGTCGTGACCTCGGACCCCGCCGTGCGGCCGCCGAGGGGTCGGTGCTGGTGGCGACGCCCGCACGGAGGTCGGCGACCGGAGGATCCGTGTCCCACGACACCACCACACCCAGCACCGCCGCAGCGCCGGGACCCCGGCGCGAGCCCACCTCGCGCGCGTGGCGCGTGGGCACGCCCGGGCTGGTGCACGGCACCCCCATCACACTGGTCACCCGTCCGAGCCCCCGTCCGGGGCCCGGTGAGGTGCTGGTGCGCGTGCTGGCCTGCGGGGTGTGCCGCACCGACCTGCACGTGGTGGAGGGTGACCTGGCGGTGCACGCACCCCACGTGGTGCCCGGGCACGAGGTGGTCGGGGAGGTGCTCGAGCTCGGCCCGGACGTCGGCCCGGCGATCCAGGTCGGTCAGCGGGTCGGTGTGCCGTGGCTGCGCGGCACGTGCGGGATGTGCCGGTTCTGCCTCCGGGGTGACGAGAACCTCTGCACCGCAGCGGTGTTCACCGGCTGGGACGCCGACGGAGGCTACGCCGAGCTCGCGGTGGCGCCGGCAGCGTTCGTCCTCGCCCTGCCGACCGGCTACTCCGACGCGGAGCTGGCCCCGCTGCTGTGCGGGGGGGCAACGGCTACCGCGCCCTGGAGCGCGCGGCCCTGCCGGCGGGCGGGGTGCTCGGGATCTGCGGCTCCGGCGGCAGCGCCCACCTCACGGCCCAGGTCGCCCTCGCCCGGGGCGCGACGGTGCACGTGGCGACACCTCCCGCCGCCTCGCGCTCGAGCTGGGGGTCGCCTCGGTGCAGGGTGCGACCGACCGGCCGCCGCAGCCGCCGGACTCGACCGTCCTCGTCCCCCCGGTGGGCGGCTGGTGCCGCCCGCGCTCGCGCCGGTCCACGGCCCCCCGACGGCGCGCGCGTCCTCCCGGACCGACCCCGTCCCGCCCCCAGCCCGTGATCACCAGGCCCTGGCGTCACCTCCAGGCGGCGCTCGACGTACCCGAGCGCCTGGTGATCCCGGGGTGGAGTGGGGTCCAAGGTCCTGACCTGCACCGTGGACCTACCGGCAGCGACGTCGACGGTGCACGGTGGACGCATGACGTCCCCCGACCCCCGGCCGACCACCCCACCGGCGCCGGACGACGCGCCGGGACCACCGTCACCACCGGCACACCCCGACGCCTCGTTCGCCGCCACCACCCGGTGGGAGTCCGAGGGCGGGCACCTGCACCGCTGAGCTCGCCCAGGGTGGACGAGGGACCAAGGTCCCTGGCCGTGTCGCCCTCCGACCGGGAAAGTCGGCGGACAGGGTGCCTCGAGTGGACCCACACACCACCGGAGGCACCGTGCAGAAGATGTCGCTCACCGCACTGTCGCGCGGCCAGCTGGACCTGGCGCGGGCCGCGCACAGCGGGCGCAGCGCCCACACCGTGATCGGCGGCCACGAGCACTCCCTGCGCCAGACGATGATCGCCCTGGCCGCCGGGTACGGCCTCGACGAGCACGAGAACCCGGGCGAGGCCACCGTCCACGTCCTCACTGGACGGGTGATCCTGCGCGCCGGACCGGACAGCTGGGAGGGCTCCCCCGGTGACCTGCTGACCGTCCCCGACGCCCGGCACTCCCTGCACGCGGTGGAGGACTCCACCGTGCTGCTGACCGTCGCCACCGGATCCTGACCGTCGACCGCGGGGCTCGGCAACGACCGCGAAGGAGCGACCATGACCAGGGTAGGGCCGGCGCACACCACGCCCGACGACCGATTCCCCAGCTTCCGCAGCGAGCTGGACCTGCGGCACCACCACCTGGTCGGTGACGACTGGGCCGGGGGCCTCCCGCAGCAGTACGGGGTCGCCCCGCGCGTGCGCGTGCGCGGGTCGAAGTGGTTCAACCTGCTCTGGCTGGTCCCCATCGGCCTGCTGCTGCTCGTCGTCGGGGTGGCGGTCGCGAAGGGGATCCGGGGCACGTCCGGCGTGCAGACGTTCATCGACCGCTACCCGGGGTTGTCGGAGCAGCCCGCCAGCACCCCGGTCGGGTTCCCGGCGTGGCTGCAGTGGCAGCACTTCCTGAACCTTTCTTCATGCTGTTCATCATCCGGTCCGGACTGACCATCCTCACCGACCACCCGCGGCTGTACTGGACCCGCGGCTCCACCCCCGGCACGGAGTGGTTCCGCATCCAGAAGCCCGTCCCCACCGATCCCCTCTACACGGCGAAGGCCGATTCCATCACCCTGCCCGACGGGGTCGGGCTGCCCGGGCGGCGGCACTCCATCGGGCTCGCCCGCTGGTGGCACCTCGGCGTCAACACCCTGTGGCTGACCAACGGGATCGTGTTCTACGTGCTGCTGTTCGTCACCGGCCAGTGGCTGCGGGTGGTGCCGCTGCACGGGGACGTGTTCCCCAACGCCGCCTCCGTCGCCCTCCAGTACCTGTCGCTGGACTGGCCGCTGGAGACCGGCTGGACCCAGTACAACGGGCTGCAGGTGCTGGCCTACTTCGTCACCGTCTTCATCGCCGCCCCCCTGGCGCTGCTCACCGGGCTCGGCATGTCCCCGGCGCTGTCCACCCGGTTCCCGCGGATCAGCTCACTGCTCAGCGTCCAGCTCGCCCGCTCGATCCACTTCCTCGTCTTCTGCTGGTTCCTGGTCTTCATCGTCGTCCACGTGAGCCTCGTCCTGGCCACCGGTGCGCTGCGCAACCTGAACCACGTGTTCGCCGGCCGCGACGACAGCTCGTGGTGGGGGTTGGCGATCTTCGCCCTCGCCCTCGTCGTCCTCATCGCCGCCTGGGCCGCGGCGACCCCGTTCACCTACCGCCACCCCCGGGTGGTGCAGCGCGTCGGCTACGCCCTCATCGGCCCGCTGCAGCGCCTGTTCGAGCACGTCGACGCCAGGCCCGGGCAGTACACCGAGGACGACATCTCCCCCTACTTCTGGCACAACGGCAAGTACCCCGAGGGGGCCGCCTACCTGGCGCTGCAGGCCGAGGACTTCCGCGGCTACACCCTGCGGGTCAACGGGCTCGTCGCCAACCCCGTCGAGCTCGACCTCACCGCGCTGCGGGCGCTGCCCCACCACGAGCAGATCACCCAGCACTTCTGCATCCAGGGCTGGTCCGGGGTCGCCAAGTGGGGCGGGGTGTCCATGCAGACCCTGATGGACCTGGTGCAACCCGCACCCGAGGCGAAGTGGGTGATCTTCTACTCCCACGCCACCGGACCCGACGGTGGGCTCTACTACGACGCCCAGCCCATCGAGCAGATGAGCCACCACCTCACGATGCTCGCCTACGACATGAACGGCGACACGCTCGACTTCGGCCACGGAGCGCCGCTGCGGCTGCGCAACGAGGTCGAGCTCGGCTTCAAGATGGTCAAGTGGCTCAAGGGGGTCGAGTTCGTCGAGCACTTCACCGACATCGGGGCCGGCCTCGGCGGGTACAACAACGACCACGAGTTCTTCGGCTACAGCCAATCCATCTGACCCGGTCGTGGCGGGACGCGGCCCACCGGCTGCCACCCGCGTCGTTCGCGTTCGTGATGGCCACGGGGATCCTCTCCAGCGCCCGGTCCCTCAACGGCTCGACCGCGGTCTCGGCCGCACTCCTGGTCATCGCGGCCGCCGGTCTGGTCGTGCTGGTGGCGCTGACCCTCACCCGGGTCGTCCTGTTCCGCCCGGCGGTGGTCGCCGACCTGCGTGACCCGGCTCGGGCGTTCGGGTTCTTCACGATCGTCGCCGGGCTCGACGTCGTCGCGGTGCGCCTCGACACCGCCGGGCACACGGCGGCCGCGCTCAGCATCCCGTGCTGGCTCGTGCTGACCTACGGACTCCCCAGCATGCTGTTCCTCCGCTGGAGAAACACCTCCGTGAGCGAGTCCGTCGACGGCTCCTGGCTCCTCTGGGTCGTCGGCACGCAGTCCGTCTCCGTCGTCTCGTCGATGGCCGCTGCAACCAGGAACAGTGCCGGCCTGGCCGCCGTCGCGGTGGCGCTGTGGGGCATCGGCGTCGTCCCCCACACCATCCTGACCGTCCTGATCATCTGGCGGCTCCTGACCGTCCGCAGCATCCCCGAGACGTTCACCGCCACCTACTGGATCCTGCTCGGTGCGACCGCGATCTCCGTCCTGGCCGGCGACCGCATCCTGCAGCTCCCCGCCACGCTGCCGATCGTGCGGGCCAACGCCGCCGTGGTGTCCGGCACCTCCTCCCTGCTCTGGGCGTTCGGCACCTGGTGGATACCGTTCCTGGTCATCTTCGGCGTGTGGCGGTACCTGATCCGTCGCGTCCCCGTCCGCTACGAGACGGCGCTGTGGAGCATCGTGTTCCCGCTCGGGATGTACTCCACCGCCAGCACGACCTTCGGGCACACCGCCGGACTCGCCTTCATGGTCACCACCGGACGTTCCGCGGTCTGGATCGCCTCCCTCGCCTGGGTCGCCACGGTCGCGATCGCCTGCCGCGCCGCGACCACCGGCCGGTGAGGGACGCAGCGGCAGCACTCCGGTCGGCACAGCAACGGCAGTCGTGGTCGGCGACAGTCCGCGGACCCGGCACCGGCCGAGCGCGAGCGGACAGGGCCGAAGGTCCCGGATCAGTGGCCCGTCCGGCTCTGCCGTCCGAAACCTCGACGGCCGACGCTGGACGGACAGCCGACCCTCACGCCGTGGCGTGAGAAGTCACGTCGGTGACCGCTGATCGTGACCGAGGGGCCCATGACCACCACCGCTTCCCCTGTCGTACCCGGCGCCGACGCCCCGAAGCCCATCGCCACCCGCCCGTATCCGGTGCGGGAGGCGAAGAAGGGCTCGTTCATCCGCAAGATGATCCACACGACGGACCCGAAGGACATCGGGATCCTCTACCTGGTGACGGCCTTCGGGTTCTTCCTGGCCGGTGGTCTCATGGCCCTGCTGATGCGCACCGAGCTGGCGCGCCCGGGGCTGCAGTTCCTCTCCACCGAGCAGTACAACCAGCTGTTCACCATGCACGGCACGATCATGCTGCTGCTGTACGCGACGCCTGTCCTGTTCGGCTTCGCCAACTACATCCTGCCGCTGCAGATCGGTGCGCCCGACGTGGCGTTCCCGCGGCTGAACGCGTTCTCCTACTGGCTGTACCTGTTCGGTG
>JBBSUN010000042.1:0-27157 GCA_038234335.1 Mycobacteriales bacterium | reverse complement strand
TGCGCAACACCGCGATCAGCCTCCTGCGACTCACAGGCTGGACCAACATCGCCGCCGGCCTACGACATCACGCCCGCGACCCCGCCCACCCCGTCAACCTCATCCTGACCTGGTGAAACACGACTTTGCCGGGACCCTGGGTAGAGTCCGAGTTCAGGGGGTGCCTCGTATGGGTGATCGTTGGTGCCATTATTTAGGATCGAGTCAGTGTCGACCGACCTCGACGGTATGCCGCCACTCCGTCGTACCCTGATCCTCATCGCTCTCCTGGTGGCCAGCACCCTCGCGGCGGGTCCCGCGTCCGCGGGGGCGGCCTCAACACCGTCTGGCACCGTCGAGCTCGGACCGGCCACCGTGCTACGCACCAGCGACGTATTCGTCTCGCCCACCGGTTCCGACGCCGGCGACGGCTCGCTGACGCACCCCTACCGGAGCATCGCCCAGGGACTCAGCGCCGCACGGCCCGGCACGACCGTCTATCTGCGGGGCGGTAGCTACACCGAGCAGGTGCGCAACCCACGGCTGAGTGCTGGCACCCCGGACCGTCCCGTGACCGTGCGCAACTACCCGAACGAGCGCCCGGTGCTGCGCGGGCTGCTGTGGCTCAAGGGCGCCTCGTACTGGCACCTCGACGGGCTGTCAGTGACCTGGTCCGCGGCCAACGCCAGCTCAGAACACATGGTGAAGCTGACCGACGGCACCGGCTGGAGCGTGTCGCGCTCCGAGCTGTGGGGCGCGCACACCTACGCCGCGCTTCTGATCGTCGGCAACGCCTCGAACTGGGTCGTGTCCGACAACTACATCCACGACACCGTCGCGAGTAACGGCACCAATCAGGACCACCTGATTTACGTCAACTCCCGCGGCCACGACGGTCTCATCGAGGGCAACACCCTGACCAACAGCGGCAACGGCCGAGCAGTCAAGGTGGGCCCGTCCAGCGCCAACGCCGGCACGGTCAGCGGTGTGACAATTCGGTATAACACCATGTCAGACAACACTGGCCCGTCGAACGTCCAGCTGGCCTGGGGGACTTCTCAGGTCGCCATCTACCGCAACACGATGATCCGCCCAGCCGCGGGCCGCTCCGCGGTGACGGCTTACCAGCTCACCGGCCGGGGCAACACCGTACACGACAACCTCGTCGTCGAGGCAGTACGCGCGGTCGACACTGGCGTGCCGGGACTAGTCGACGGTGGCGGCAACGTCATGGCAGCCACTGGCGACGCTCGCTACGGGGCAGGCGCACAGCCGGGCTCGTAAGCATTGATCACGACGCCTGCCCTGTCGGTACAGCGAGGCCGACCGCAACCCCGGTGGCGGGATCCACCTCGCCGACACAGCGCTCTGCACCGGTGCCCGGCGGCCCTGATTGGGACTGTCTCTCCAGCCCGGGGCTTTCACGGGTGAGCTGCTGATCGAGGTGTTGTTGGGCTGGAAGGTGCCCCTGACCTGGGAGAATGAGTCTTGCGACAGGCTCGTCCAACCAGGCAGAAGGAGCACCCTCCAGGTGGAGCAGCGTAACCGGTGCTACCCGCACCCGACGGTGACCTCGGGGGCGGTGTCGGCTGTGGGTCAGGCCGGTGGGGTGCTGCTGACGGGGACGATCCGGGCGGCTGGGTTGGACGCCGGGCTCAGTGCCGTGCTGGCCCGATGGCGGCGTCCGGGTGCGGTGCATGACCCCGCGAAGGTGGTCCTGGACCTGGCGCGGACCCTGGCGCTGGGCGGGGACTGCCTCGGCGATGTCGCGGTGCTGCGTGCTGAGCCCGGGGTCTACGGGTCGGTGGCTTCGGATCCCACGGTGTCCCGAACATCGCCGCTCTGGCCGCTGATGCCCCGGCGGCGCTGGCCGCGATCGACACAGCGAGGTCGTCGGCCCGGGCCCGGGTGTGGGCCGCGGTGGGCCGGCACGCTCCCGACCACGACGTTTCGGCGGCGGCAGCGTTGGTCATCGACCTCGATGCCACCCTGGTGACGTCGCACTCGCCAGATGGAGGCGGCGGCGCCGACCTACAAGCGGGGCTTCGATTTTCACCCGCTGTGCGCGTTCGTCGACCACGGTGCGGCGGGCACCGGGGAGATGGTCGCCGTGGCGCTTCGTCCGGGCAACGCCGGCTCCAACACCGCCACCGACCACATCGTGGTGACCCGGGCCGCACTGGCCCAGCTGCCCGCCGATCGCCTTGGTCGCCGGCCGGGGCGTGGCGTGTTGATCCGCACCGACGGTGCCGGGTCGTCACACGCGTTCCTGGACTGGCTCACCGGGCAGCGGCTGTCCTACTCGGTCGGTTTCGGTCTGCCCAGCAATACCCTGGAGCTGCTCGCGGTGATGGACGAGTCGGTGTGGACCCCGGCCTACAACTCGGCCGGGGGCATCCGGGAGGGGGCCTGGGTCGCCGAGCTCACCGGCATGCTCAACCTCACCGGGTGGCCGCCCGGGATGCGGGTCATCGCCGGTAAGGAACGACCCCCCTGGGCCGGCCTCCTCCACGAGGCGGTCACCGCCCTGCGGGTGCTGCCCGCCCACGGCTGACGCCGAGGGCCCCGACCACCCTCGACCGAGCGAAGACCCCCGGGTCCTGGACCCGGCGCCTACCCGGGCCGACACCGGGCAAACAGTCACACCCAGATGCGAAGATCCCAGCTCAGAACGACCTCAGCCCACCCCGACAACCGAAACCGAGCGGTGAAAGATCCGGGCTAACCCCCGCCCACCGAGGCACGAGCAGGGATTACACCCTGGTTAGCGAAGAGTCAGTCTGGCCATGCTCGGGGAACCCCTTCATGGCCGCCTCCTCAGCCGCGAACCGAGCGGCAAGGCCGCGAGTGCCGTACGACTCAGTGCATGCCTGGAGTTCGTCGTCTATTCGAATTCACCAGACGTAGCACCCACCGAATCGGACAACGGATACCACCAAATCGGTCACGCCGCTCAGGTCCACGCCACACGTGGTCGCCAGCCTGCTGCTGCGAATTCGCTCAGCACTCAGCCCCCAGTCCTGCGCACAACCGCAAGCGCTGTACGCAGGAGAATGGTGACGTCCAGCCACAACGACCAGTTCTCAATATATACGTTGTCGTATCGTGCGCGGTCCTCGATCGAGGTGTCACCGCGTAGGCCGTTGACCGCCGCGAGACCGGTCAGGCCCGCAGGCACACGGCTGCGCGCGGTGTAGGACGGGTACGCGGCCCGAAATTGCTCGACAAAGTGCGGCCGCTCGGGGCGGGGGCCGACCATCGACATGTCTCCGCGGAGCACGTTGAACAGCTGCGGCAGCTCGTCGAGCGATGTACGGCGCAGAAATCGGCCGACGGGGCCGATTCGGGAGTCTTGGGCGACGTTCCACAAAGTCTGCGACTCGACGGTGGTGGCTGGACGCATGGAGCGAAACTTGATGATCTCGAACTCACGTCCGTCGAGGCCGATCCGTGTCTGGCGGAAGAAGATCCCCGGCCCGCCCTCCCGCCGCACGGCGACCGCGCAGGCCAGGAGCACTGGAGAGACGAGCAGCACCGCCAGCGAACCGGCGAGAAGATCCAGGACGCGCTTCAGTGCCCACCTACGCGAGCGGTACGTGGACCGCCGTGCACGAACCACCGGCAGCCCGTCGACCTGGTCGGTGTCCCGGGTGATGGCGTGCAGCTCAAACAGTCGAGGAACCGAGAATATCTCGCAAGAAAGCCGGTCGCACGTACGCAAGACGTCAACCATACTCGCACTGCTCATCGTACCGAAAGCCACAAAAACATCAGTGACATCACGGTGGAGAATAATGTCAGCCAAGCTGCTGACGTTACCCAGCACTGGTGCGCCAAGTTCCTCGAGGGCCAGCAACGGGTCATCGTCGAGGTATCCAACCAGCTCGAGTCCGAGAGCCGGGTTCGTGGAAATTGAACGTCCGAGTCGGGCGGCCACTACTCCCGCTCCAATGACCAGGGTCGGCCTGGCGGTACGCCTTCGACGCCAAGCCCTGATCAACGCATAGATGAGCGCGCGCTCCAGGACCAAAGCCGCGGCAGTGATCAAGCCTACGACAACCGCTCGAATGCCGACGTTTTCTCCGCTGAGCAAATCCCAGAACAGGACAGACACGCCCGTGGCGGCCAACGAGCCGGCCAAGATCCGTGGCACATCGTCGAGCGCCGAGCGGGTCAGGCGTGGACGGTAAAGACCGAAGGTGGCGAGCAGTGCCAGGGTGGCGGCAGTGGCGATGAGCGGGTAAGGCATGACGCCTTGACCAAGGGTAGAAATTCCCGCCACACACGTTGCGTCGCTAATCAAAAGCAGCTGCGTTGCGCAAATCGGTCGTCGCGCGTGGCGACGCCGGTCCGCTTCGGCCGCACGCTGTTCTGGCACCCATTCCGCAGGTGGTGAGATGTCGACAGTACCGACCGCGCCAACAGCGCCAACGAGCCCGTCGTCGCGATCGGCCATCCGACGATCGACCCCGCGGTACGAGCCACTGCCACCAGGACGGCGACGGTCGACCCCGCCGGGACCGGTACGCGGCCACAGCTCGTGTCGCGAAGTTGTCAGCGACTCCTCCGCGCCATCAACACCGAGCGAGTTGCTGACCGTTGTCACTTGCTTCCCCTCGAACGACGACCATAAGTGTGTACAGACAATCCCAACCGATGACAACCTAACGTTGCGTCACGCAACTCGCCAGAGTGTGCGCACAGTTCACTCGAACGGGTTATCGTCTTCGATCGGGACTACGTTTCACCGTGGCAGGCCCCGAGCTGTCACCGTGGCAGGCCCCGAGCGACCTCCCCGAACATGAGAGTGTGAGATCGCTGCTGATCGAAGGTCAACTCCGAGCGCGCGGTCCGTGTCGCCGCAGCAGCCGGGGGGCGTGGTCGAGGTTCGACAGCCCGTTCCAGCACAGGTTCACCAGGTGGGCGGCGACCTCCTCCTTAGCCGGCTCCCGCTCGTCGAGCCACCACTGCGCGGTGAGCGCGACCATCCCGACGAGGGACTGCGCGTAGAGCCGGGCCAGGGGCAGCGGGTAGGAGCGGGCCGCGAACTCGGCGGCCAGGATGTGCTCCACCTCGTTGGCCGCCTCGTTGAGCAGGCTGGAGAAGGTGCCCGAGCTGGTGGCCACGGGTGAGTCGCGGACGAGGATGCGGAAGCCGTCGGTGCAGTCCTCGACGTAGGTGAGCAGGGCCACGGCGACCTGCTCGAGCCGGACCCGCGGGTGCCCACCGGACAGCGCGGAGGTGATGCGGTGCAGCAGCTCGTGCATCTCGCGGTCGACGACCACGGCGTAAAGACCCTCCTTGCCGCCGAAGTGCTCGTAGACGACGGGCTTGCTGACGGCCGCCCGGTGGGCGATCTCCTCGATGGACGTCGCCTCGAAGCCCCGCTCGGCGAACAGCTCGCGGCCGACGGTGATGAGCTGCTCGCGGCGCTGGGTGCCGGTCATCCGGGTTCGGGTGGGGGCGGCACCGACGGCCGGGGAGCTCGCTCGCTCGCTCATCCCACGCGCCTCCCGTCCGCCCCGAAGTGGTTGCCCGCCCGACCCTAACGACCTCGGGTGGCCGGGTGGCGTCGTGCGAGGATGACCGGGCGATCCGCCGTGGTGTAAAGGCAGCACCTCGGTCTTTGGTACCGATGGTTCAGGTTCGAATCCTGGCGGCGGAGCTGCCCCGGGTCACAGCGGCGGAGCTGCCACGAGGCGAACAGTAGGATCACCTCCCGGTACCCCCGGGCGTCCCCCTGGGCCCCGACGTCGAGGGAGATGCGTGAGCACCCACCCACCGGCCGCGCCGGCACCGGAGGCGGTCGTCGTCCTCGCTGCGGGCGCCGGCACCCGGATGCGGTCCGCGCTGCCGAAGGTGCTGCACCCGCTGGCCGGCCGCACGATGCTCGAGCACGCGGTGCGGGCGGCCACCGGCACCGGGGCGCCGCGGGTCGTCGTCGTCCTGGGGCACGGGCGCGAGCGGGTGGGGGCCGAGCTCGACGCGGTCACCCGGCGGCTCGGCACGACGGCGGTGAGCATCGCGGTCCAGCAGTCCCAGCGCGGCACCGGGGACGCCGTCGCCGCCGGGCTCGCCGCCCTGCCGACCGGCGCGACCGGCACCGTCCTGGTGACCTCGGCGGACGTGCCCCTGCTGGACACCGCCACCCTGGACGCACTGCACGCCGAGCACACCGACCAGCGCCTCGCGGTCACCGTGCTCACCACCGTCGTGGACGACCCCACCGGCTACGGACGGGTGCTGCGCGACGGTGACGGCCTGGTCTCCTCCGTCGTCGAGCACGCCGACGCCACTGCGGAGCAGCGCGCCGTCGCCGAGGTCAACGCGGGCGTCTACGCCTTCGACCTCGTGGTCCTGCGCGACGCCCTGGGCCGGCTGGACACCGACAACGCGCAGGGCGAGCTGTACCTGCCGGACGTGCTCTCCCTCGCCCGCGCCGCCGGGCACCGGGTCGGGGCGCTCGCCACCGCGGACCCGTGGCTGGTGGCCGGGGTGAACGACCGGGTCCAGCTGGCGCAGGTGGGTGCCGAGCTCAACCGCCGCCTGCTCACGGCGTGGATGCGGGCCGGGGTGGGCGTGCTCGACCCGACGAGCACCTGGGTCGACGCCGACGTCGAGCTGGCGCCGGACGTCGCGCTGCACCCGAACGTCCAGCTGCTCGGGTCGACGCGGGTGGCCACCGGCGCGGTGGTGGGCCCGGACAGCACGCTGCGCGACACCGTCGTGGACGCCGACGCCCGGGTGGTGCGCACCCACGCCGAGGGCGCCCAGGTCGGGCCGGGGGTGTCGGTGGGGCCGTTCGCCTACCTGCGCCCGGGCACGGTGCTCCTCGCCGGCGCCAAGATCGGCACCTTCGTGGAGACGAAGAACAGCACCGTCGGCGCGGGCTCGAAGGTGCCGCACCTGACGTACGTGGGCGACGCCGACATCGGCGAGGAGTCCAACATCGGCGCGTCCAGCGTCTTCGTGAACTACGACGGGGTCCGCAAGCAGCGCACCGTTGTCGGTTCCCACGTCCGCACCGGCTCCGACACCATGTTCATCGCCCCGGTGCACGTCGGCGACGGGGCGTACACCGGGGCGGGCACCGTCCTGCGCGAGGACGTCCCGCCGGGCGCGCTCGCCGTCTCCGGCGGGCGCCAGCGCACCATTGCGGGCTGGGTCGTCGCGAAGCGCCCGGGCACCGCCGCCGCCGAGGCCGCCGCGCGCGCCTGCGACCCCGAGCACTCCGACGCCGCAGACCGCCCCGCCCTCCCCGACCCGGCAGACGACGAGAAGAACGGTGACGCCCTGTGAGCTCGATGTCCGCGACCCCCAAGAAGAAGCTCATGCTCTTCGCCGGGCGCGCCCACCCGGAGCTGGCCGCCGAGGTGGCGGAGGCGCTGGGGGTGTCGATCACCCCGCAGTCGGCGCGCGACTTCGCCAACGGCGAGATCTTCGTGCGCTTCGAGGAGTCCGTGCGCGGCTGCGACGCCTTCGTCCTGCAGAGCCACACCGTGCCGATCAACACCTGGATCATGGAGCAGCTGATCATGGTGGACGCGCTGAAGCGCGCGTCGGCCAAGCGGATCACCGTGATCATGCCGTTCTACCCGTACGCCCGGCAGGACAAGAAGCACATGGGCCGCGAGCCCATCTCCGCCCGGCTCATCGCGGACATGTTCAAGACCGCGGGCGCGGACCGGATCATGACCGTCGACCTGCACACCGCCCAGATCCAGGGCTTCTTCGACGGTCCGGTCGACCACCTGCTGGCCCACAACCAGCTCTGCGAGCACGTGAGCCGCAAGTACGGGACCGACAACGTCACCGTGGTCTCCCCCGACTCCGGGCGCGTGCGGGTCGCGGAGAAGTGGGCCGACACCCTGGGCGGCGCACCGATCGCGTTCGTGCACAAGACGCGGGACCCGCGCGTGCCCAACCAGGTGAAGAGCAACCGCGTGGTCGGCGACGTGGCCGGACGGACCTGCATCCTCATCGACGACATGATCGACACCGGCGGCACCATCGCCGGCGCGGTGCAGGTGCTGCGCGACGCGGGCGCGATCGACGTGGTCATCGCGGCCACCCACGGCGTGCTCTCCGACCCCGCCGCCCAGCGCCTGGCCGACTCCGGCGCCCGCGAGGTGGTGCTCACCAACACGCTGCCCATCCCGCAGGAGAAGCGGTTCCCCACCCTGACCGTGCTCTCCATCGCCCCGCTGCTGGCCCAGGCCATCCGCGCGGTGTTCGAGGACGACTCGGTGACGAGCCTGTTCAACGGCAGCGCGTAGCACCCGGGCGGACCGGGCTCCGGTGGACCGGTGTCCCGCCGCCGCGGTAGGGTCACCGGGTTGTCCCGGCGAGGGTGACCGCCGTCCGGTGGTCGTCGTGATCGACGTGACCGCGGTGCACTGATCCCGCGGCGCGCTCGTGAGCACCTTCTCCGGGCCGATCCCGAACTGGTCTGCACCCGTCCTGAGGAGATCCGCTGTGCCCGGCACCACCAACGACGTCCGTCTCGCCGCCCACCAGCGCACCGAGTTCGGCAAGGGCGCGGCCCGCCGCACCCGCCGCGACGGCAACGTTCCCGCCGTCCTCTACGGCCACGGGACCGACCCCATCCACCTGGCCCTGCCGGCGCTGGACTTCGCCCGCGTGCTCCGCGACCACGGCACCAACGCCGTCATGACGCTGGACGTGGCCGGTGAGGAGCACCTCGCGCTGGTGAAGACCATCGTCATCCACCCGATCCGCAACTACCTCGAGCACTGCGACCTGCTGGTGATCCGTCGCGGCGAGAAGGTCGTCGTCGACGTCACCGTCAGCTTCGTGGGCGAGGCCGCGCCAGGCACCCTGGTCGTGCAGGAGGTCAGCACCCTCGAGGTCGAGGCCGACGTCATGAGCATCCCCGAGGTCTTCGAGATCTCCGTCGAGGGCGCCGAGATCGGCACGCAGATCTTCGCCGGCCAGGTCGAGCTGCCCGCCGGAGTCACCCTGCAGGGCGACCCGGAGCAGCTGGTCGTCAACGTCAGCGAGGCGCGCACCGAGTCCGAGCTCGAGGACGAGGTCGACACCGACGGCGCCGGCGTCGTCGAGGACCCGTCCGACGACGAGATCGACGAGGCCCGCGAGGAGGCCAAGTCCGGCGACGACACGCCTGCCGAGGACTCCGGCTCCGACAGCTGACCAGCACGGCCGTTGCGGCGCACCACCTCCCGAGGTGGTGCGCCGCCGGTGTCTGACGAGGAGCAGGCGGCCCACGAGGAGGAACCAGATGAGCGACGACGCACCCGGCACGGGGACGGCCGTGGTCGTCGGGCTCGGCAACCCGGGCCCGGGCTACGAGCGCACCCGGCACAACGTGGGTTTCCTGGTCGCCGACGAGCTGGCGCGTCGTGCGGGCGACCGCTTCTCGGTGCACAAGCGCAGCGGCGCCGACGTCGCCGAGACGCGGACGGCCGGCCGCAAAGTGGTCCTCGCCAAGCCGCGCAGCTTCATGAACGTCTCCGGCGGTCCCGTCGCCGGCGTGCTCGCCTTCTTCTCGGTCACCCCGGTGGACCTGCTCGTGGTCCACGACGACCTCGACCTCGAGCTGGGCCAGGTGCGGCTCAAGCGCGGGGGCGGCGAGGGCGGGCACAACGGGCTCCGCTCGATCTCGAAGTCGTTGGGCAGCAAGGACTACCTGCGGGTGCGGGTGGGGATCGGACGACCACCCGGGCGGATGGACCCGGCCGATTACGTGCTGCGCCCGTTCGCGAAGGCCGAGCTCGTCGAGGTGGAGATCGTCGTGGGTGCGGCCGCCGACGCCGTCGAGCTGCTGCTCACCCGGAGCCTGGTCGACGCCCAGAACCGGGTCCACCCCCGCCCCTGAGCGACCCCGGAGGGACTCAGGCGTCCGCGAGCAGGTCCCGCGAGGTCGAGCGCCGCAGCTTGCCCGAGGGGGTCTTGGGCAGGCTCCCGGCGGGCAGCACGGTCACCGACCGCGGCCGCACCCCCACGGCGTCGACGACGGCCCGGGTGACCTCCTTCTGGATCCGGGTCACCTCGTCGGGGTCGTCGGCCCGCCCGCTCTCCAGCGCCACCCCGAAGCTCTCGCGACGGTCGGCCGCGTCGATGCGCACGGCCACCACGTTGCCCGCCCGGACGCCGGACACTCCCCCGGCGGCGCGCTCGATGTCGGTCGGGTAGATGTTGCGACCGCCCATGATGATGACGTCCTTGACCCGCCCGCAGACCACCACGTGCCCGGCCTCGGTCAGGTAGCCCTCGTCGCCGGTGTCGATCCAGCCCTCGGCGTCCTGGGTGTCGACGGGTCCGTCGACGGTGAGGTAGCCCGGGGTCGCGGGGACGCCCCGCAGCTGGATGACCCCCACGCCGCGGACGTCCAGCACGGTGCCCTCGGGGTCGACGACGCGCGCCTCGAGCTCGTGCAGCAGCGGGCCCAGCGTCGGGAAGGCCCGGGCGCGCGGTGCGTCGGCGGCGACGACCACGGCCCGTCGGTCGCGCTCCAGCGCGTCGGCGTCGAGGTGCTCGACGATCATCCCCGCGCCGAGCTCGGCGAAGGAGACGGCCAGGGTCACCTCGGCCATGCCGTACGCCGGCACCATGCACCCGCGGTCGAGGCCGAAGCGGGCGCCGGCGTCGGTGAAGGCATCCACGGCCACCGGGTCGATCGGCTCGGCACCGTTGATCGCGAAGCGCAGCGACGACAGGTCGAGCGAGCCCTCCTCGGCGCGGGCCAGGCGCTTGCCGGCCACGGCGTAGGCGAAGTTCGGGGCTGCCGTCAGGGTCCCCCCGTACCTGCTGATCAGCTCCATCCACAGCGACGGTCCGGCCAGGAAGTCCAGCGGCGTGACCGTCACCAGCTCGAGGCCCAGGGTCATCGGCACGGTGAGGAAGCCGACCATGCCCATGTCGTGGAACAGCGGCAGCCAGCTCACGGCCACGTCGGTGGCGGGGTCGAGCGCACCCGCCAGGCGCATCCCCTCGATGTTGGCGCCCAGGTTGGCGTGGGTGATCCGCACCGCCTTGGGGTGCCCGGTGGAGCCCGAGGTGAGCTGCAGCAGCGCGGTGACGTCCTCGGCGACCTCCAACGGGTCGGTGTCGTCGCCGTCGGCGAGGTCCGCCACGGCGACGACGGTGACGTCACCGCCTTCCAGCACCGGTCGCACCGGCTCGAACGGGCTGCCCAGGACGATGGCACGGGCGCCGACCATGCCGAGCACGGTCGCGGTCTCCGCGGCCCACACGGCCAGGTCGGTGCGCGGCGTGGGCTGGTGCAGCATCGTGACGCTGGCCCCGCGCAGCCACGTCGCCTGGATCACCGGGGCGATGTCGGCCGGGGTGCCGGCCAGGATCGCGACCGCATCGCCGGGGCCCACCCCCGCCGCGGCCAGCCCGCCGGCCACCTTCCGCGCGTCGGCGTGCAGCTGCGCCCACGTGCGACGGGTCGGCTCGCCCGGCTCGCCGGTCACCATCCCCTTGTCGGAGGTCGCGGCGGTGCGGAGGAGGAGTTCGGTGAATGCGCTCACAGAGGTGCACCCTAGGGGCAGCCGGGACGGGCGTGACCGGCCGGTAACCTCGGGGCCGTGACCGAACTCGTGCAGCGCGCGCCCGAACGCACCGACGTGGTGCGCGAGGTGGCTCGCCGTCGCACGTTCGCCGTCATCAGCCACCCCGACGCGGGCAAGTCGACGCTCACCGAGGCCCTGGCCCTGCACGCGCGGGTGATCCAGGAGGCCGGGGCCATCCACGGCAAGTCGGGCCGCCGCTCGACGGTCAGCGACTGGATGGAGATGGAGAAGGCCCGCGGGATCTCCGTCAGCTCCACCGCGCTGCAGTTCGCCTACCACGCGAGCGACGGCACCGACGCGGTGGTGAACCTGGTGGACACCCCCGGTCACTCCGACTTCTCCGAGGACACCTACCGGGTGCTCACCGCGGTCGACGCCGCCGTGATGCTCATCGACGCCGCCAAGGGCCTGGAGCCGCAGACCCTGAAGCTGTTCCAGGTGTGCCGCCACCGCGGGATCCCCGTCATCACCGTCATCAACAAGTGGGACCGCCCCGGGCAGGCGCCGCTGGAGCTGATGGACGAGATCGCCACCCGCATCGGCCTGGAGCCCACCCCGGTGTTCTGGCCGGTGGGGATCGCGGGCGACTTCCGTGGCCTGCTCGACCGACGGACCGGCGAGTACGTGCGCTTCACCCGCACCGCCGGCGGCTCGACCATCGCCCCGCAGGAGCACCTCACCGCCGCCGCGGCCCTCGAGCGCGAGGGCGAGGCGTGGACGACCGCGGTGGAGGAGAGCGAGCTGCTCAGCGCGACCGGGTCCGACCACGACGAGGAGCTGTTCCTGGCCGGGCAGACGTCGCCGGTGCTCTTCGGCTCCGCGGTGCTGAACTTCGGGGTCAGCCAGCTGCTGGAGCTGCTCGTCGAGCTGGCGCCGGCGCCGCGCTCGCGCGACGACGTCGACGAGAAGCC
Organism: Mycobacteriales bacterium; assembly: GCA_038234335.1. Lineage (GTDB taxonomy): Bacteria > Actinomycetota > Actinomycetes > Mycobacteriales > Mycobacteriaceae > Rhodococcus_D. Next base: position 14,709 of record JBBSUN010000042.1, on the reverse strand, counting down.
CCGCGAGGTCACCGACCCGTTCAGCGCGGTCGTGTTCAAGGTGCAGGCCGGGCTCGACTCCGCCCACCGCGACCGGCTCGCCTACATGCGCGTGGTCAGCGGGGTGTTCGAGCGCGGCATGGTGGTGACCAACGCGGCCACCGGCAAGCCGTTCACCACCAAGTACGCCCAGTCGGTCTTCGGCCGCGACCGCTCCACCGTGGACACCGCCTACCCCGGTGACGTGGTGGGCCTGGTGAACGCTCTCGCGCTGACCGTGGGGGACACGCTGTGGGCGGAGGCGCCCGTGCAGTTCCCGCCCATCCCGCAGTTCGCACCGGAGCACTTCCGGGTGCTGCGCGGGGCGCTCGGCGGCAAGGCCAAGCAGTTCCGCCGGGCCGTGGAGCAGATGGACTCCGAGGGCGTGGTGCAGGTGCTGCGCAACGAGATCCGGGGCGAGGCGGCGCCGGTGCTCGCGGCGGTGGGGCCCATGCAGTTCGAGGTGGTGGCCGCCCGGATGGCCAGCGAGTTCGACGTCGAGGCGCAGATGGAGCCGCTGCCCTACGCGCTGGCGCGGCGGACCGACGAGGCCTCCGCCGCCGAGCTGGGCCGCCAGCGGGGCATCGAGGTGTTCACCCGCGGCGACGGGGTGAAGCTGGCCCTGGTGGCGGACCGCTGGCGCCTGGCATACCTGCAGAAGGAGCTGCCGCACCTGACGCTGGAGCCCCTGGTCGCCGCGACCGACTGACCGAACGGCTGACGCTGCGCGCCGACACCCGCGCGACCACCCGGACCACGGGCCCGGGGGCACTGTTGCTCCCCGCAGTACGTTCTCAGACCACTTCCTCGGAGAACGTAGTCGCGCGCGCAGCTACCCGACCTGCTCGAACAGCTCCATCCACCGCTCCTCGGCGGTCTCCTTCTCCGTCTGCACGCCCTTGAGCTCCTGGCCCAGCGACTGCAGCCGCGCCGGGTCGGTGGCGGCCTCCCCCAGCTCCGCGTGCAGCGTCTTCTCGCGCTCGTCGAGCTTGGCGATGGAGCGCTCGACCTTGCTGAGCTCCTTGCGGGCCGCGCGCTGCTCGGCGGCGCTGGCCGTGGGGCCCGGGACGGCGGCACCGGAGGACGGCGGCGGGGCGTCCGCGAGGTCGACGGCGCGGCGCTCCAGGTACTCCTCGATCCCCCGCGGCAGGTTGGTGAGCTTGCCGTCGCCGAACAGCGCCCACACCGAGTCGGTCACCCGCTCGATGAGGTACCGGTCGTGGCTGATGACGACGAGGGTGCCGGGCCAGGAGTCGAGCAGGTCCTCCAGCTGCTGGAGCGTGTCGATGTCCAGGTCGTTGGTCGGCTCGTCGAGCAGCAGCACGTTCGGCTCTGCCATGAGCACCCGGGTGAGCTGCAGCCGGCGCCGCTCCCCACCGGAGAGGTCCTTGACGGGGGTGCGCTGGCGGGCGGGGGCGAAGCCGAGGCGCTCGGCGAGCTGGGCCGCGGAGATCTCCCGGTCGCCCAGGGTCACCACACGGGCCACCTCCTCGACGGCCGCGAGCACGGTCATCCCCGGCGGGAGGTCGTCGAGCTCCTGGCGCAGCCACCCCAGGCGGACCGTGAGGCCCTCGATGCGGGTGCCGCGGGTGGCCTCGCGCTCCCCGGCCAGGGTGCGCAGCAGCGTCGTCTTGCCGGAGCCGTTCACCCCGACCAGGCCGACCCGCTCGCCCGGCGCGAGGCGCCAGGTGAGGTCGTGCACGAGCTCGCGGCCGTCGGGGGTGGAGAGCTCGACGTCCTCCAGCTCCACGACGACCTTGCCCAGGCGGCGGGCGGCGAAGGACGCCAGCGCCACCGAGTCGCGCGGGGGCGGCACGTCGGCGATGAGCGCCTCGGCGGCCTCGATGCGGTACTTGGGCTTGGAGGTGCGGGCCGGCGGGCCGCGCCGCAGCCAGGCCAGCTCCTTGCGGGCCAGGTTCTGCCGGCGGGACTCGGCGGCGTCGGACTGGCGGCCGCGCTCGGCCCGGGCGTAGACCCAGTCGGCGTAGCCCCCCTCGTAGCTGTCCACCACCCCGTGGTGGACCTCCCAGGTGCGGGTGGCCACCGTGTCCAGGAACCACCGGTCGTGGGTGACCACCACGAGCGCGCTGCGCCGGGCCACGAGGTGGTTCGCGAGCCACTGCACGCCCTCGACGTCGAGGTGGTTGGTGGGCTCGTCGAGCACGAGCATGTCCAGGTCCTGCACCAGGGCGGCGGCCAGGGCAACCCGACGGCGCTCCCCGCCGGAGAGGTCGTCCACGGCGGCGTCGAGGCCGAGCGCATCCACCCCGATGCCGTGCAGCACCGAGCGGATGCGGGGGTCGCCGGCCCACTCGTGCTCCGCCACCCCGAGCGGTGCGAGCACCACCTGACCGACCGTGGAGCCCGGCGGCAGCACGCCGCGCTGGGTCACGACGGCCATCCGCAGGCCGCCCATCCGGCTGACCCGTCCGGCGTCGGGCGGCTCGACCCCGGCGAGGACCTCCAGCAGCGTCGTCTTGCCGCCGCCGTTGAGCCCGACGACGCCGATCCGCTCGCCGGAGGCCACGCCCAGGGAGACCCCGGACAGCAGGGGCGCGACGCCGAAGGACTTGTCGACGGACTCGAGGTTGACGAGGTTCACGGGGACGGCCATCAGTGCTGAGCTCCGGGGGTAGGCAGGACGCGGGCGCCGGCGACGGGACCGCTGGCCACGCGCACGGTGCGGCACACCCCGGCCCCGGCCAGCTCGGCGCCGACCTTCACGGCGGTGTCGGCGTCGAGGCAGAGGAACGCGCAGGTGGGGCCGGAGCCGGAGACGATCCCGGCCAGGGCTCCGGCGTCGGCGCCCGCACGCAGGGTGCGGCGCAGCGCGGGGCGCAGCGAGAGCGCCGCGGGCTGCAGGTCGTTGGTGAGCAGCGGGGCGAGCGCCAGCGGGTCCCCGGCGACGAGGGCGCGCACCAGCGGCTCCACCGAGCCGGCCCGGGGCGGGTCACCGGCGGCGCGCAGCCGGTCGATCTCGGCGAACACGGTGGGGGTGCTGAGCTCGCCGGCGTCCAGCGACAGCACCCAGTGGAACGTGCTGCGGGCCAGCACCGGGGCGAGCTGCTCACCGCGGCCGGTGCCCAGCGCGGTGCCGCCGAGCAGCGCGAAGGGCACGTCGCTGCCCAGCTGGGCCGCGAGCCCGGCCAGCTCGTCGCGGGTGCGGTCCAGGCGCCACAGCGCGGACAGCGCCACCAGGGTTGCCGCGGCGTCGGCGGAGCCCCCGGCCATGCCCCCGGCCACGGGGATCGCCTTGTCGAGGTGGATGGCGACCTCGGGCGCGCGACCCGCCCCGGCGGCCAGCAGCTCCGCCGCGCGCCAGACCAGGTTCTCCGGACCCCGCGGCAGCGTGCGCGAGCCCTCGCCGGCCACCGTCACCGCGAGGGTGTCGGCAGGGCCGACGACGACGTCGTCGGCCAGGCTCAGCGCCTGGAAGACGGTGACGACCTCGTGGAAGCCGTCCGCGCGCACGTCGCCGACGGCGAGGTGCAGGTTCACCTTGGCGGGAGCCCGCACGGTGACCGGGGCGGGGACGACGGCAAGCACGAGGCTTGAGACTAGTCGGCCCCACCGGGGGTGCGGACCGTGGCGGCCAGGGCGACGAACGACGCCACGCCGAGCTGCTCGCCGCGGGCGGAGGGGTCGATCCCCGCGGCGCGCAGCCGGCGCTCGGACTCCACCGCGCCGCCCGCCCACCCGGCGAGCGCGGCCCGCAGGGTCTTGCGGCGCTGGGCGAAGGCGGCGTCGACGACGGTGAACACGGCACGCCGGGTGGCGTCGTCGGTCGGCCACGGCGGCGCCACGTGCCGGTCCAGCCGCACCAGCCCGGAGTCGACCCCGGGCACCGGCCAGAACACGGCGCGACCGACGGAACCTGCGCGCCGGGCGGTGCCGTGGAAGGCCGCCTTGACGCTGGGCACCCCGTAGATCCGGGAGCCGGGCGGGGCGGCGAGCCGCTCGGCGACCTCGGCCTGGACCATGACGAGCGCGGTGCGCAGGCTCGGCAGCTCCGCGAACAGGGTCAGCAGCACGGGCACCGCGACGTTGTAGGGCAGGTTCGCGACCAGCGCGGTGGGTGCGTGCGGCAGGTCGGCGGCGCGCACGGTGAGCGCGTCGGCCCGGATCACCGTGCAGCGCTCGGCCTGGTCGGGCGCGCGCTCGGCGACGGTGGCGGGGAGCCGGGCCGCGAGCACCGGGTCGATCTCGACGGCGACCACCGCCCGCGCCGGGCCGAGCAGGGCCAGGGTCAGCGAACCCAGCCCGGGGCCGACCTCGAGGACCACGTCGTCGGGTCCGATCCCGGCGTCGGCGACGATCCGCCGCACCGTGTTGGCGTCGTGGACGAAGTTCTGGCCCAGCGCCTTGGTGGGGCGCACCCCCAGCTCGGCGGCGAGGGTGCGCACCTCCACCGGCCCCAGCAGGGCCGGAGCCCGCTCGGTCAGCGCAGGCCCAGCGAGCGCGAGCACGCCGGCCACGGGGACCAGCCGCGGGCGGCCTGGAGCTTGCTGGCCACCGCGATCTGCTGCTCCCGGGTCGCCTGGTGGGGCAGCGGGGCGTAGGCGCCGCCACCGTTGGCCAGCCAGGTGCCCTGGTCGAACTGGATGCCGCCGTAGTAGCCGTTGCCGGTGTTGATGGCCCAGTTGCCGCCGGACTCGCACCGGGCGAGCGCGTCCCAGGCGGCGCCGTTGGCCACGGCGGGAGCGGCGGCCCCGGTGTTGCCGCCCCCCGACGAGCGCCCGGACGGCGACGCCGCCGCCACGGGCGGCGGGGCTGCCGCGGACGACGACGCGCCGGAGCTCGACGGTGCGGGCGCAGCCGCGACCGCGACCGGCTCGGGCTTGGGCGCGGGCGCAGGTGCAGGTGCGGGCGGCGCGACCTTGGTGCCGACCCGCGTGACCGTCGGGGTGGACGGGGTGGTCACGGTGACCGACACCGTCTCGCGGGCGGTCTCCTTGCCGTTGGTCGTGGTGACCTCGTAGACCACGTCCCGGCTGCCGGGGGTGCCCTTCGTCCGCACGGCCGTCTCGCCCTCGGCGAGGGTGGCGTCCTCGACGCGCTGCTGCTCGGGGGCGACCGGCTGGGTCTCGGAGACCTGCTTCGTGCGGACCCGGGTGATGCTCACCCGCATCATGTTCGTGATGGGGGCGGCGGCGGCCACGGTCGCGGTGTCGGCCTGCTCCAGCTGCAGCCCGCGCGAGCTGAGGAGCTCGCCGACGGTGGTGGCCGGGGTCCGGACGGCGGTGAGGACACCGGCGTCGGTGATGCTGACCAGGCGCAGGTTGTTCACGTCCAGGGCGAAGCCCGCCAGCGGCAGGCGCTGGGACCGCGACGCGGAGAGGGTGACCCCGCTGCGGTCGAGGTCGAGCTGCTGCACGGCCTCGTCGACGGTGAGTGCGGTGGACCACACCTCGCGGGTGGTGCCGTCGACGGTGACGGTGAGCGGGCGGGCCCGGCGCAGGACGATGGTGTCGCCGCCGGCGACCGAGGAGCCCGCCGACGGCGCGAGGGCGTCGTGCTCGCCCACGGTCAGGCCCGCGTCGGAGAGCACGCCGCTGACGTCGGAGGACATCGTCGACAGCGCCACGGTCCTGCCGTCGACGTCGACGGTGACCTCCTTCTCCATCGCGATCGCGGTGGCGGCCCCGGTGGTGAGGGTCACCAGGAGGGCGACGACGAGCGCACGGAGCAGGGTGGTGCGGGAGAAGGCGGGGGTCACGAGCTGACGAGCACGGGTCACGGGGGTCCTGGCGGTGGCAGCGCCCGGGCAGGGGCGGGCGGGGTCGAGCCCCGGGGTGCTCGCGCACCCGCCGGGACCCTGGGAGCGGGGGCTGCCCAGGTCGAGACGACGCCACCCGGAACTTCCCCATCCCGGCTGTCGGATCACGGCACGGTAACGGCCGGACCCCGGCCGGGGCAACCCACCGCCGCTCAGAGGGAGTACACGCGCTCTGCGGTGGCGGTGGTGGCCGCGGCGAGCTCCGTCGGATCCTGCCCGCGCAGCGCAGCCAGGGCTCGGACGGTCACGGGCAGCAGGTACGGGGAGTTGGGGGCGCCCCGGTGCGGGTGCGGGGTGAGGAACGGCGCGTCGGTCTCCACCATGAGCTGGGCGGCCGGCACCAGCGCAGCGGCGGCGTGCAGGTCGTGGGCGTTGCGGAAGCTCACCGTCCCGGAGAAGCTGAGGACGTAGCCAGCGCGGACGCACTCGGCGGCCATCGCGGCGTCGCCGGAGAAGCAGTGGAAGACGACGGTCTCCGGTGGGCCCTCCTCGCGCAGCACCCGCAGCACGTCGTCGTGGGCGTCGCGGTCGTGGATCATCAGCGGCTTGCCGATGCGCTTGGCCAGGTCGACGTGCCAGCGGAACGCCTCCTCCTGGGTGGCGCGATCGGCGCAGCCCGCCAACGTGCCGGGCCAGTGGTGGTCCAGGCCCGTCTCCCCCACCGCGACCACGCGCGGGTGGACGGCGAGGATCTCCAGCTCGGCACGGGCGGCGTCGTCCAGGGTGTTCGCGCGGGTGGGGTGCAGGGCGGTCGCCGCCCACACCCGGGGGTCCGCCTCTGCCGCGGTGACCACCCACCGGGCGCTGGCCAGGTCGTCGGCCACGGTGACCACCCGGTCGACCCCGACGGCGGCCGCCCGGTCGAGGATCGCGGACACCGAGGACGCGTCGGTGGCGCCACACGCGTCCAGGTGGGTGTGCGCGTCCACCAGCGCGCCGACGGTCTCCGGCGCGGGCGGCGGGGTGCGGCTCACCGGGTCCTCAGACCGTCTCGATGGGCGCCCAGCTGGGGCCGGTCTCGCCCAGGGACGGCTCGAGCTTCGCGAACAGCGGGGTGGGCTTCACCAGCGGGGTGCCCGCGGTGATCTCGGTGCGGCCCCAGCGGGCCTGCTCGGCGGCGTAGTCCCCGGTGATGATCGGGTAGCGGTGGCCGCGCTCGGGCAGCCCGACCCCGGTCAGGGCCGCGGTGAGGTCGCTGTCGAGGTCGTCGGAGACCTCCCGGACCTCCGGCTGCGCAGCCCAGGTCCCGGTGCCGCCGAGCGCGGTGTGCACCTGCTGGGCGGCGTGCGGGAGGAACGGGGTGAGCAGTGCGTTGGCGTCGCTGACCACCTGCAGCGCGGTGTGCAGGACGGTGCCCTGCCGCACCCGGTCGTCGTCGCTGCCCTTGGCCAGCTTCCACGGCTCGGTCTCCGAGAGGTACCGGTTGGCCAGGGTGACCACCCGCATCGCCTCCCCCGCCGCCTGCTTGAACCGGCTGCGCCCCAGCAGGCCACCGACGGTGCCGAACGACGCCTCCGCGGCCCGCAGCAGCGCCACGTCGGCCTCGGTGCGGGTACCCGGGGTGGGGATCACGCCGAAGTTCTTGTGCGCCATGGCGACGGAGCGGTTGACGAGGTTGCCCCACTCGTTGGCGAGCTCGAAGTTGGTGCGCCGGACGAACTCGTCCCAGGTGAAGTCGGTGTCCTGGTTCTCCGGACCGGCGACGGCGATGAAGTAGCGCAGCGCGTCCGGTCCGAACTCGGCCAGGAAGTCGCGCACGTAGATGACGGTGCCGCGGGAGGAGGAGAACTTGGCCCCGCTCATGGTGAGGAACTCGCTGCTCACCACCTCCGTGGGCAGGTTCAGCGCGCCGAGGGGCCCGGGGGTGCCGCCGCGGGAGCCGACCCCGTTGTGCCCCAGCAGCTCCGCGGGCCAGATCTGGGCGTGGAAGGTGATGTTGTCCTTGCCCATGAAGTAGTAGCTCAGCGCGGCCGGGTCGGACCACCACTCGCGCCACGCCTGCGGGTCGCCGCTGCGGTGCGCCCACTCGATGCTCGCCGAGAGGTAGCCGATGACGGCGTCGAACCAGACGTAGAGCTTCTTGTCGCCGCGGTCGGCCCACCCCTCCAGCGGGATGGGCACGCCCCAGTCGATGTCGCGGCTCATCGCCCGCGGGCGCAGGTCGGCGACGAGGTTGAGGCTGAACGCGAGCACGTTGGGGCGCCAGTCGGTGCGCCCCCGCAGCCAGTCCCCCAGCGCGTCGGCCAGGGCCGGCAGGTCGAGGAAGAAGTGCTCGGTCTCGACGAACGTCGGGGTCTCGCCGTTGATGCGGCTGCGCGGGTTGCCGAGGTCCACCGGGTCGAGCTGGTTCCCGCAGTTGTCGCACTGGTCGCCGCGGGCGGGGTCGAACCCGCAGATCGGGCAGGTGCCCTCGACGTAGCGGTCGGGCAGGGTGCGACCGGTGGACGGGCTGATCGCCCCGGTGGTGGTGCGCTCGACGAGGTAGCCGTTGCGGTGCAGGGTGCGGAAGAGCTCCTGGACGACGGCGTAGTGGTTGCGCGTGGTGGTGCGGGTGAACAGGTCGTAGCTCAGCCCGAGCCCGGCGAGGTCGTCGACGATGACGCGGTTGTAGCGGTCGGCGAGATCACGTACCCCGACACCCTCGGTATCCGCCTGGACCAGCAGCGGGGTGCCGTGCTCGTCGGTGCCGGAGACCATGAGCACCCGGTTACCGGCCATCCGCTGGTAGCGGCTGAACGCGTCCGCGGGGACCCCGAAGCCGGAGACGTGACCGATGTGGCGGGGGCCGTTGGCGTAGGGCCAGGCGACGGCGGTGAGCACGGAGGACATGCTCGTCAGCCTATGGCGCCACCACGAGCGGGTTTCGCGCCGCTGCGGCGAGGGCGCGGCCGAGCAGGTCCCGCAGCGGGCCGGGCGGGCCGATCGCCTCGGCCGAGGTCAGGTGCAGCACCGTCCACCCGGCCAGCACGAGCTCCCGGTCGGCCACCGCCGACCGGGGCGCCGTGCCGCAGCCCGCGTCGTCGAGCACCAGGGCCAACCGCAGCTCGGGCAGGGCGACGGGGACGAGCTGCACCCCCACCGCGGTGATCACCGGGTGCTCGCCCACCCAGCCGACGACGTCGGACGAGCCGAGCCGCTGCACCAGGTGGTGGGCGGCGTGGGTGCCCGGGCGCAGCCGTCGGGCCGCCACCAGCTCGCGGAGCCTGGTCATGCCGCGCCGCTGCGCCCGGTCGTCGATCGCGAGACCCAGCTCGGCCGCGCTGCACCACCGCTCGCGGTCGGCGCGGGCCAGCAGGGTCTCGGCCTCGCGACGGGGCACCGTGGCCAGACAGTCCACCAGGGTGCGCAGCCGCGTGGTGACCGGTAGACCATCGACCGCGTCCACGTCGCTCGGGCTCAGCGTGGTGCGCCCGACCTGCGCGCCCGGGACGTACGGGGTCCGCCCACCCGTCGTCGTCAGGTGGACGAGGCCGCGGTCGGCGATGCCCAGGCCCCACAGCTCGGCGGCCGTGCGGTGCGAGAGCACGGCCGCCGGCCCGACGTGCAGCAGGGCCGCCCAGCGCCGCCCGCGCGGGCCGACGTCGCTCGTCGCGGCGGCCAGGACGCTGCCGTGCAGGCGGACCCACCGGCCGGTGCGCACGCGGTGGGTGACGGCGCCGGCGGTGTAGCCGGCCCGCACGGTCTGGGCCCGGGTGAAGACCCCGCCCTGGCGGCGGGCGAGGTCGGCGAGCGCGACGAGCTCGGCGGCGGGGGTGGTCACGGTCCGAGCGTGCCCGCACGGGCGCGCCGCGGGGCTCCTCGTCCCCGGCCTGTGGACAACCCCGAGCGTGTGGACAACCGACCGCCTGAGGGCAACCTCTGCGCGCGGGACTTCGGACCCGGGGACGCAGACGCGTGCCCCACACCCGAGCCGCTCCCCGGGACCACTCGTGCTCCTCCGCGGGAGCCGGTCACGCACTCCGCACCCGTCCCGCTCCCCGTGTGGTGAGCGCCCCGGACGACACCCGACGGCCGGGGGCGGGGGCGGGCTCACCCCCGACGGGGCGCGACGACTAGACCGTGGGCGGTGTCGAGCACGTCCGCCCGCGCCCCGTAGTGCTCGGCCAGCAGCTCCGGGGTGAGCACCTCCCGCGGCGGGCCGGCGGCCACCACCCGTCCGTGGGCGAGGGCGACGAGCCGGTCGGCGTACTGCCCGGCGAGGCTGAGGTCGTGCAGGGTGGCCAGCACCGTCAGCCCGTCCTGCACCCGCAGCCGGTCGACGAGCTCCAGCACCTGCTGGGCGTGACCGAGGTCGAGCGCGGCCGTGGGCTCGTCGAGCAGCAGCAGCCCGGCCTGCTGGGCCAGCGCCCGGGCGACGACGGCACGCTGCGCCTCACCCCCGGACAGGGTGCCCAGCCGCCGGCCGGCGAGATCGCCCAGGTCGAGCCGGGCCAGCGCCTGTGCGACGACCCGGTGGTCGCCGGGCCCGGGGCCGGCGAGGACACCGTGGTGGGGCGTGCGACCCAGGGCGACGTACTCGGCCACGGTCACGGCCTCGGGCAGGACCGGGCGCTGCGGGACCAGGGCCAGGCGCTGCGCCCGGTCGCGGCGCGACAGGCCGGTGGTGGGTGCGCCGCCGACGAGGACGCGGCCGCTCGTCGGGACCAGGCCCAGGACCGCGCGCAGCAGGGTCGACTTGCCCGAGCCGTTGGGTCCGACGACCGTCGTCCAGGTGCCCGCCGCCACGGTGAGGTCCACGTGGTGCAGCACCGGGGTGCCGTCCAGGCTCACCGAGGCCCCGGTGACGACCAGCTCGCTCACCGGCGGGCGCCGCGGACCAGCAGCCCGGCGAAGAACGGCGCCCCCACGAAGGCGGTCACCACCCCGATCGGCAGCTCGGCGGGGGCGAGCACGGTGCGGGCGAGCGCGTCGGCGAGGACCAGGAACACCGCCCCGCCCAGCAGGCACGCCGGCAGCAGCAGCCGGTGCCCGGGTCCGACGAGACCGCGGACGAGGTGGGGCACCACGAGCCCGACGAAGCCGATGAGCCCGCTCACCGCGACGGCCGACGCGGTGGCCAGGGAGGCGGCGACGATGACGAGCAGCCGCACCCTCGCCGGGTCCAGACCCAGGGTGCGCGCCTCCTCGTCGCCGACGGCGAGGACGTCCAGCGGGCGCGCCAGCACCAGGAGCACGACGACGGCGGGCACCAGGTAGGGCAGGAGCAGACCCAGGTCCGACCACGAGGCCGCGCCGAGCTGGCCGAGGATCCAGCCGTACACCTCCCGCAGGCTCTCGGTGCGCTGCTGCTGCAGCAGGGTCTGCGCGGCCCCGAGGAACGAGGCGACCGCGACGCCCGACAGCAGCAGGGTGGCCCCGGTGGATCCGCCGACCGCGCGGGCGAGCAGGAACGACGCCCCCACCCCGACCAGTGCCCCGACGAAGGCGGCCACCGGCACCAGCCCGACCGGCCCGAGGCTGCGGACCGGGGAGAGCGAGATGACCACGGTGGCGCCGAGCCCGGCGCCGCCGGCCGCACCGAGCAGGTACGGATCGGCCAGCGGGTTGCGGAACACGCCCTGGTACCCGGCTCCCGCGATGGCCAGCGCGGCCCCCACCACGGCGGCGAGCAGCACCCGGGGCAGCCGCAGCTGCAGCAGCACCGCGCTCGCGGTGGGGTCGAGGCCCCCGGGGACGTCGACACCGACCGGGCCCAGCGTCCGTTGCGCGAGCGTGGCGAGCACCGACCCCGGCGCGAGCCGCAGCGCCCCCACCCCCACCCCGAGCAGGACGGCGAGCACGAGGACGAGGCCGAGGCCGGCCAGGACGACCGCGCCGCGACGGTGCCGGATCACGGGGGCGGGGGCGGAGCCACCCGGGCCGGCGCGGTCGTGCTCACCGGCCCAGGACCCCCGCCACGGCCTCGGCGAGATCGGCGGTCCGCGGGCCCCAGCGGGAGGCGACGGCGTCGTCCACGGCGAGCACCCGGCCCGCGGCGACGGCCGGCACCGCCCCGACGAGGGCACGTCCGGCGAAGCTGGGGACCGTGACCGCGCAGCAGACGGTGTCGGCGAGCACGACCACGTCGGGCGCGGACCCGGCGACGTACTCCGCGGAGAGCTGCGGGTAGCCGCCCGCGGGTTCCGGGGCGGCGTCGGCGATGTTGACCAGGCCGAGCCGTTCGTACAGCTGGCCGATGAAGGTCGCGCTCGTCGCGGAGAAGTAGGTGGGGTCGAGCTCGTGGTAGAGCGAGAGCCCCTTCGCGGACTCGGGGACGGACGCCACGGCCGCGTCGATGCGGTCCTGCGTCGTCGTCGCCATCGTCCGGGCGTCCTCGAGGTGCCCGGTGGCCGAGCCCAGGGTCGTCATCTGGTCGTAGGCGTCCTGGAGGGTGTCGGCCGCCCCGAGCTGCAGGGTGGGGACACCGAGCCGGGTCAGGCCGTCGAGCAGGCCGTTGAGGTCGTCGCTGATGACGACGAGGTCGGGGGTGTAGCCCGCGACGGCCTCGGCGCTGGGGGTGAAGGCGGAGAGGTCGGTGACCGGCGCCTGCTCGGGGTAGGTCGAGGTGGAGTCGACGGCGACGACCTGCCCGCCCGCGTCCATCCCGAACAGCATCTCGGTGGCGGTCGCGGACATCGACACGATGCGGGACGGCCGGGTCTCGAGGGTGACGCTGCCGTTGTCGGCGGTCACGGTGACGGGGTACGCCTCGGCGGAGGTGGTGGCCGGCGCCGGCGGTGCGGCCGGGGGCTCGGCGCCGGAGCTGCAGGCCGTCAGGAAGCTCACGGCCACGGCGAGCAGGACGGCGAGCGGGGTGCGGACGGGGGTTCTCACGGAGGGCCTCGAGGTGGGGCACCGCGGCACCGGTCGCCCGCGGGATCCTCGTCCGACGCGCGACCCCTGCCGCGAGGGTCGGGTACATCGACGCAGGGCAGGCGATCTGGCTCGGGCCCGTCGCGCGGACCTCCACAGCTGCGGGACAGCGCCGGGTTCTCGACCGGACTTCGCTGCACCTGCGTCGTCGGCTCGAATCCGACCGCCCGCACGCTAGCAGGGGCGCCCGCTCAGCCCGCCGCCCCGACGACCGCCGCGGTCTCCGCCGCTGCGTCGACGACCGCCGCGGTCTCCGCCGCTGCGTCGACGACCTCCGCGGTCTCCGCCGCGATGACCCGCTCCTCGTCGGTCGCCACGACCAGCACCGGTACCGCCGATCCCACCGACGAGACCGGCCACACCGTCGCCGACGACCCGGCCGCGTTGCGCGCGGCGTCGAGCTCCATGCCCAGCGGGGCCAGCAGCGCGACCACCGCCGCCCGGAAGGCCGCGGAGTGCTCACCGATGCCGCCGGTGAGCACGAGGGCCGGCACGCCCCCCAGCGCCACCTGGTACTGGGCGACGTAGCCCGCGACGCGGTAGGCGGCGACCTCCAGCGCCACCCGGGCGGCCCCGTCCCCGGCCGCGGCGCGCTCGGTGACCGTGCGCAGGTCGCCGGAACCGGTCATGCCCAGGAGGCCGGAGCCCCGGTTCAGCAGCGCGTCGACGTCGTCGGTGGAGCGCCCGTGGCGCAGCAGGTGCAGCACCACGCCGGGGTCGAGGTCCCCGCTGCGGGTGCCCATGACGAGCCCGGCCAGCGGGGTCATCCCCATGGAGGTGTCCACGCTGGCCCCGTCGGCGACGGCGCACACCGAGGCCCCGTTGCCCAGGTGCGCGACCACCCCGGTGAAGCGCGCCACGCCCAGGTGCTCGGCCGCAGCCGCGGCGCAGAACGCGAACGAGGTGCCGTGGAACCCGTAGCGGCGCACCCCCAGCTCGGCGTGCAGCGCCTCGGGCACCGCGTAGCGCCAGGCCCGCTCGGGCAGCGTGGCGTGGAAGGCGGTGTCGAACACGGCCACCTGGGGGATCGCCGGCATCCGCGCACGCACCGCCCGGACCCCGGCCAGGCCCGGCGGGTTGTGCAGCGGAGCCAGCGGGGCGAGGGCGTCGATCGCGGCGACCACGTCGTCGTCGAGCAGGGTCGGGGTGGTGAACCGCTCGCCGCCGTGGACGATCCGGTGGCCGACCGCGTCGACGAGCGGACCCGCGGGCAGCGCGTCCAGCACCAGGGCGATCGCGGCCGCGTGGTCTCCCGGGCCGCCGTCACCGATCCGCTCCACCGTGCCGCGGGCGAGCCGGGCGCCGTCGGGCTCGGAGCGCAGCTGCCACTTCAGGCTCGACGAGCCCGAGTTCAGCACCAGGACGTTCACGAGACCTGCGCCTGCACGGCCGTGATGACGACGGTGTTGATGACGTCCTCCACGGTGGCCCCGCGGGACAGGTCGTTCACCGGCTTGGCCAGGCCCTGCAGCACCGGGCCGATCGCGACCGCGCCGGAGGACTGCTGCACCGCCTTGTAGGTGTTGTTGCCCGTGTTGAGGTCGGGGAAGACGAACACCGTGGCGTGCCCGGCCACCGCGGAGTCGGGCAGCTTCGAGCGGGCGACGGCGACGTTCACGGCCGCGTCGTACTGGATGGGGCCCTCGACGGCGAGGTCGGGCCGGCGCTGGCGGACCACCGCGGTCGCCGCCCGGACCTTGTCCACGGACGCACCGGAGCCGGACGAGCCGGTGGAGTAGGAGAGCATCGCCACCCGCGGCTCGATGCCGAACCGGGCGGCGGTGTCGGCCGAGGCGATCGCGATGTCGGCGAGCTGGGAGGCGGTGGGGTCGGGCACGATCGCGCAGTCCCCGTAGGCCAGCACCCGGTCGGCCAGGCACATGAGGAACACCGAGGAGACGGTCTCGACGCCCGCGGCGGTACCGATGAGCTGCAGCGCCGGGCGGATGGTGTGCGCGGTGGTGTGCGCCGCGCCGGAGACCATCCCGTCGGCCAGGCCCAGGTGGACCATGAGGGTGCCGAAGCAGCTGACGTCGGAGATCGCGTCGTGCGCCCGCTCGAGG
>JBBSUN010000041.1:0-27309 GCA_038234335.1 Mycobacteriales bacterium | reverse complement strand
GCGGTGCTCGTCCGCCGCCGCGCCGACATGGCGCCGGTCGCCGACGCCCTGCGGGCCCGCGGCCTGCCCGTCGAGGTGGTCGGGCTCGGCGGGCTGCTGGACACCCCGGAGGTGCGGGAGGTGGTGAGCGTGCTGCGACTGCTCGCCGACCCGCAGGCCGGGAGCGCCGCCGTCCGGGTGCTCACCGGGGGGCGCTGGCAGCTGGGGGCGGCCGACCTCGTCGCGCTGGCGCGCCGGGCCCGCGAGCTCGCCGTGCGCCCGGGGGTCACCGAGCTCGGGGAGCAGCCCGACGCCGCGGCGCTGCGAGCCGCGCTGGAGTCGGCCCTGCCGGCCGACGGGGTCGAGCAGGCCGGGCTGGCCGACGCCCTGGCCGACCCGGGGCCCCCGGAGCGGTACTCCGGTCCGGGGCTGGTGCGGATCCGGCAGCTCGCCGACGAGCTCACCACCCTGCGCGAGCGTCTCGGGCAGCCGCTGCCCGAGCTGGTGGCCGAGGTCGAGCGGACCCTGCGGGTGGACATCGAGGTGGCGGCAGTCGCTGCGCCGGGCGCCTCCGCCGGCGCCGCTGCGGGACGGGCGAACCTGGATGCGTTCGCCGACGTCGTCGTCGACTACGCCGCCGCCACCGGCTCGCCGGAGCTGACCGGGCTGTTGGCCTACCTGGCCGCCGCGGAGGACGCCGAGGACGGGCTGTCCCCGGGCGAGGTGGAGGTCGACCCGCACCGGGTCCAGGTGCTCACGGTGCACGCCGCGAAGGGCCTGGAGTGGGAGGTCGTCGCGGTGCCCCACCTGTGCGCCGGGGTGTTCCCCGCGGGCAAGCGGGCCTCCAGCTGGCTGCGCAACGCCGCCGAGCTCCCCTCGCACCTGCGCGGTGACCGTGCCCGACCCACCGCCGACCCCACCGCCGACCCCACCGCCGACCCCGGCACCGGCACCGGCGCCGGGGTGGGGGTGCCGGTGCTCGACCTGTCCGGCTGCACCGACCGCAAGCAGCTCCTCGACGCCCTGGACGCGCACGAGCGGGCGTTCGACCGGCGCCGGGAGGAGGAGGAGCGCCGCCTGCTCTACGTCGCCCTCACCCGCACCGAACACACCCTGCTGCTGTCCGGGCACCACTGGGGAGCCACCGGGACCACGCCGCGCGGACCGTCGGAGTTCCTCGTCGAGCTGCGCGACCTGGTCGCCGGCGGGGCCGGGGTGGTGGAGCACTGGGCGCCGGAGCCCGAGGCGGGTCAGGAGAACCCCGCCGCGGCGCACACCCGCACGGCGACCTGGCCGGCGGACCCGCTGGGGGCGCGCCGCGCCGACGTCGAGCGTGGCGCCGCCCTGGTGCGCGGCGCGCTGCGGGCCCCGGCGGCGGCGGCGGTGGTGGAGGACGGGGACGACGACCCCGAGGGCTGGGCCGCGGACGTCGACGCGCTGCTCGCCGAGCGGGCCCGGCGACGGACCCGGGAGCGCACCGTGACGCTGCCCGCCCAGCTCTCGGTGAGCCAGCTCGTCGCCCTGCGCCGCGACCCGGAGCTGTTCGCCGCGCGGCTGCGGCGACCCCTGCCCCACCCGCCCTCGCCGCTCGCCCGGCGGGGCACCGAGTTCCACGCCTGGCTGGAGCGCCGCTTCGGCTCCACCCGGCTGCTCGACCTCGACGACCTGCCCGGGGCCGCCGACGAGAGCGCATCGGTCGACGACGACCTCGCGGCGCTGCAGAGCGCGTTCCTGGCCTCCCCGTGGGCCGACCGCCGCCCGCTCGAGGTGGAGGTGCCGTTCGAGACCGAGCTCGGCGGCACCGTCGTCCGCGGCCGGATCGACGCCGTGTTCGCCGAGCCGGGGGGCCGCTTCACGGTGGTCGACTGGAAGACCGGGGCTGTGCCCGAGACCGCGGCGCGCCCGGCCCTGCTGGTGCAGCTGGCCGCCTACCGGCTCGCCTGGGCCGAGCTCAACGGGGTCGACCCGACGGCGGTGGACGCCGCCTTCGTCTACGTGCGGCACGCCCACGTGCTGCGGGGGGACGCCCTGCCGGACGCCGCGGGACTGCGCGACCTCGTCCGCGGAGCCACGAGACGAACGGAGTGAGCGGCCCGGCCCCCGAGACGTGCCCCCGTGACGTGCCCCGTGACGTGCTGCTCACCCCGTGCGGGCCACGCGCACCGCCCACACCACGAGCGGCACCTGGAGCGGCAGGCGGACCCAGACGACCACGCGGTAGCGGGTCGAGCGCCCGCGCGAGCGAACCGCCGTGGACACGTTCGCGGGGAACACCCCGACGAACAGCCCCGCCGCGACCTGCCCACCCCGTCGGCGGGTGCGGGGGTGGGCCACCAGCGCGGCGCAGCCCAGCTCGGCCACCCCGGAGGCCAGCGTCCAGGCCCGCGCCCCGCCGGGCAGCGCCCGGGGGACCATCGGGTCGAAGGTTCCCGGGCGCACGAGGTGCAGCGCGCCCGCGCCCGCGAGCAGGACGGCGAGCGCGGCAGCGGGGCGGGGGGAGGTCACGCACACCAGCCTGCCACCGACGACGACGCGGGATCCCGGGATGAGCACCTGGCGCGACCGGGCCCCCGCGGACGTAGGCTCGCCCCCCGTGACCCGCCGCCAGCGCACCGCGCTCGACCGGCTCACCGACCGCCCGGACCACGCGCTCGTCGGCATCGTGCGCATCCCGTCTCAGGCGGTCAGCCCGTCCCAGGCCATCCTGCGTCGCGTGGTCGGGGCCTCGGCGGCGCTCCTGCTCTCGGTGCTGCTGGTGTACGCCGATCGCAACGGCTACCGCGACGTCAACGGCGACGGGCTCTCGCTGCTCGACTGCTTCTACTACGCGACGGTCTCGCTCTCGACCACCGGCTACGGCGACATCGCGCCGTTCACCCCGAGCGCGCGGCTGGTCAACGTCCTGGTCATCACCCCGCTGCGGGTCATGTTCCTCATCGTGCTCGTCGGCACCACCCTGGAGGTGCTCACCGAGCGCTCCCGGCAGGCCCTGAAGATCCAGCGTTGGAGGCAGAAGGTGCGTGCACACACCGTCGTCGTCGGGTTCGGCACCAAGGGCCGCTCCGCGGTGGCCGCCATGCTCGGCGACGAGCTCACCGCCGACCAGATCGTCGTCGTCGACACCGACCAGACGATGCTCGACGCCGCCGCGGCCCGCGGGCTGGTCACCGTCCACGGCTCCGCGACCCGCTCGGACGTGCTGCGCCTGGCCGGGGTGAGCGGAGCCAAGGCGGTGCTGGTGGCCACCAACCGCGACGACACCGCGGTGCTGGTCACGCTGACCGCGCGCGAGCTGGCGCCCGAGGCGAAGATCGTCGTGTCGGTGCGGGAGGCGGAGAACGTGCACCTGCTGAAGCAGTCCGGTGCCGACAGCGTCGTCGTGAGCTCGGAGACGGCCGGGCGCCTGCTGGGCATCTCCACCACCACCCCGTCGGTCGTGGAGATGATGGAGGACCTGCTCACCCCGGACGCCGGGTTCGCCATCTCCGAGCGCGAGGTCGAGAAGAAGGAGCTGGGCGGCTCCCCGCGGCACCTGTCCGACATCGTGCTCGGTGTGGTGCGGCTGGGGAAGCTGTTCCGGGTCGACGACCCGGAGGTCGACGCGCTCGAGCGCGGCGACCGGCTGCTGCACATCCGCCACGTCGACTGAGCGCCCGCACGGTCCGCGCCCGCCCAGGGCACCGTGCCCAGCGCGTGCGGGCCGCCCGACGCCAGCACGGTGAGCGTGCAGGTCGCTGCCGACGGTGGCGTCGGTCCGGTGGTCAGGCTCGCCGGCACCCGCTCGTCCGCGCGCAGTGCCGACCTGCCGGTGGCGATCTCCGCGGTCCTCGTGCTCCTGACCGCCGGGACCGCCGCGCTGGGCCTGGGCGCCGGTGCCGGGGTGCCCCCCCGCGCCGGGCGGCAGCGTCGGGGGTCCGGTCTAGGGTCTTCCGGGTGAGTTCAGCGCCCTCCCGCACCGCCCCTTCCGTCACCGCCCCGCACACGTTCACCCTCGACAACGGGCTCCGGGTGCAGCTGTCGCCGGATGCCTCGGCCCCGGTCGTCGCGGTTGCCGTCCACTACGACGTGGGCTTCCGCTCCGAGCCGGAGGGCCGCACGGGCTTCGCCCACCTCTTCGAGCACCTCATGTTCCAGGGCAGCGAGAGCCTGGCCAAGCTGGAGCACTTCCGGGTCGTCCAGCGCTCGGGCGGGGTGTTCAACGGCTCCACCCACCCGGACTACACCGACTACTTCCAGGTGCTGCCGTCGGCGGCGCTGGAGCGGGCGCTGTTCCTCGAGGCCGACCGGATGCGAGCGCCCAAGCTCACGGCGGAGAACCTCGCCAACCAGGTCGAGGTGGTGAAGGAGGAGATCCGGCTCAACGTGCACAACCGGCCCTACGGCGGGCTGCCGTGGATCCTGCTGCCCCCGGTCCTGTTCGACACCTTCGCCAACGCCCACAACGGCTACGGCGACTTCAGCCACCTCGAGCAGGCCACGGTCGAGGACTGCGCCGACTTCTTCGACACCTGGTACGCCCCGTCCAACGCCGTCCTCACCGTCGGCGGCCTGCTCGACGTCGAGGCCACCGAGGCGCTGGTGCGCCGCCACTTCGACGACGTGCCGGCCCGGCCGCGCCCGGTGCGCGGCTCCTTCGCCGAGCCGGCGCTGACCGCGGAGCGGTGGGCGACCCACGTCGACGTGCACGCGCCGCTGCCCGCGCTCAGCGCCGGCTACCGCCTGCCCGACCCGTCGGCGGACCTCGACGGCTACCTCGCCGCCGTCGTCCTGGGCGCGGTGCTCAGCGACTCCGACTCCTCGCGCCTGCAGCGCACCCTGGTGCAGCGCGACGGCCTGGTCACCGACATCTCCGCCGGCTGCGGGCTGTTCGGGGAACCGCTGGACGCCCGCGAGCCGGACCCCTTCGTCGTCACCGCCGTGCACTCCCCGGAGGTCGACGCCCGCCAGGTGCTCGACGCCGTGGACCGGGAGATCGCCGCGGTCGCCAGCGACGGACCCGGTGCGGCCGAGCTCGCCGGCGTCGTCGCCCGCTGGCGGGCCGGCGCCCACCGCGAGCGCGACCGGGTGGTCTCCCGCACCCTGGAGACCGGCTCGTGCGCCCTGCTGTTCGGCCGTCCGACGCTGGCCGCCGAGCTGCCCGACCTGCTCGCCGCCATCACCCCCGCGCAGGTGGCTGCCGCGGCCGCCGCCCTGCGTCCCGACGCCCGCGCCGTGCTGGAGATCCAGCCGGGAGGAGCCCAGTGAGTCGTACCGCCACCGAGATCGCCACCACCGCGACGGGTCCGCGCCCCCTGCCCCCCCTGGGCGAGGCCGCCGTCGGCGTGGAGCCCGAGCGCGCCGAGCGGGTGCTGGCCAACGGTCTCCGCGTCCTCGTCGTCGCCCGCCGCACCGTGCCCATGGTGGAGCTGCGCCTGGCGCTGCCGTTCGCCGAGCCCGCGGGCTGGCGCGGCGTGGGCCCGGTGCCCACCGGCGCGTCGCACCTGGGTACCGCCGAGGTGCTCGCGGCCACCCTGCTCGCCGGCACCGCCACCCGGGACCGTCTGCAGCTGGACTCCGAGCTGGCCACGGTGGGCGCGGAGCTCGGCGTGTCGGTGGACCCGGAGCGGCTCGCGCTGGGGGGCTCGGTCCTCGCCGAGGGCCTCGACGTGGCCCTGGACGTGCTCGCCGACGTGCTCACCGGCGCCGCCCACCCCGACGACGAGGTGGCCGGGGAGCGCGACCGGTTGCTGGAGCGCCTGGAGGTGGCGCGCTCGCAGCCCGGCGTGCTGGCCCACGAGGCCGCCCGCACCCGTGCGCTGGGGGAGCACCCGTCGGTGCGCGAGGTCCCTCGGGCCGACGAGGTCGCCGACGTCACCGCCGCGGGTGTGCGGGCCCTGCACGCGCGGGCCGTGGTGCCCGACGGCGCGCTGCTCGTCCTGGTCGGCGACGTGGACCCCGAGCCGACCCTGGACCGCGTGGCCGACGCCCTGGCGGGGTGGCACAGCGAGGACACCGCCACCCACCTCGCGCCCTGGCCCACCCTCACCCCCGCGCCGACGCTGCTGGTGGACCGGCCCGGCGCGGTGCAGAGCCAGATCCGTCTGGTCGCGCCCGGCGTCCCCCGCACCGACCCGGCGTACCCGGCGGCCCAGCTCGCCAACCTGGTCCTCGGTGGCTACTTCTCCTCACGGCTCATGGAGAACGTGCGGGAGGACAAGGGCTACACCTACGGCTCGTCGTCGGGCCTGGAGGCGACCTCGGCGGGTCAGCTGCTCACCGTCGAGCTCGACACCTCCCGGGAGACGACGGCCGCCGCCCTGATGGAGACGGTCTACGAGCTGTCGCGCATCGTCCTCGTCCCCCCGACGGACGCCGAGGTCGACGACGCCCGGCAGTACGCCATCGGTGCGCTGAGCATCTCCCTGGCCACCCAGGGTGGGCTGGCGAGCACGCTGTCGCGGCTGCTGCCGCTGGGGCTGGACCCGGACTGGGTGCGCGAGCACCCCGCCCGGCTGGCGGCGACGACGAACGACGAGGTGCGGGCGGCGGCGGCGCGGATCTTCGGTCCGGGTCGGTTCACCGGGATCGTGCAGGGCGACGCGGCGGTGCTCGGCGACGCGCTGGGGGCCGTCGGCGGCGTCGAGGTGCCCGCGCCGCAGGAGGGTGTCGCGTGAGCGCCGCGTTCACCCTGCTCGAGCTGCCTGCCCTGTCCCGGTCCACCGTGGTCCGCGACGAGCTGCGGCGCCTGGACCCGGAGCGCCTCACCGCGGGCTGGGCGGCGGCGGTCCTGCTGCGCGTCGACCCGTCGGGCAAGGTCGCCACCCGCGACGACGCCCTGGTGCGCGAGCACCCCTCCGGCGACGCGCCCGGCAAGGACGCGGTGCTCCTCGGCGAGGACGACGGCGTGGAGGTCTGGGCGGTCTCGACCCCGGAGCTCGAGCTGCTCGACGGCGAGGTGGCGCTGGACCTGCGCAGCGGTGGGGCGCTGCTGGACGCCACCGACGCCGGCCTGCTGACCACGGCGGTCGCCCTGCTCACCTGGCACGCCGCCGCCCGCTTCTGCCCCGTCGACGGTGGCCGCACGAGGCCGGCCAAGGCGGGCTGGGTCCGAGTGTGCCGGACGTGCGAGAGCGAGCAGTACCCGCGCACCGACGCGGCCGTCATCTGCCTGGTGCACGACGGCACGCCCGACGCACCCGCCGGGGAGCACGTCCTGCTCGGTCGGCAGGCGACCTGGCCGCAGGGTCGGTTCTCCGTCCTCGCGGGCTTCGTCGAGGCCGGGGAGTCCCTGGAGGCGTGCGTGGAGCGCGAGATCGGCGAGGAGGTGGGCGTGGCCGTCACCGGCGTGCACTACCTCGGCAGCCAGCCGTGGCCGTTCCCGCGCTCGATGATGATCGGCTTCGAGGCGACGGCCGACCGGGACGCTCCGATCGTGCCGCGCGACGGCGAGATCGCCGAGGCGCACTGGTACAGCCGGGAGGCCGTCCGCGAGGCGCTCGACCGGGGCGAGTGGACCGGGGGCACCGGCGACCCCGGGGAGCAGGTCCCGCTGCTGCTCCCCGGCTCGATCTCCATCGCCCGCAAGATGATCGAGGCGTGGGCCGCGGTCGAGCCCGGGTGAGCTGCGGTCCCGGTCACGCGGGGACTGCTCAGGCGGCCAGCTTCGACTGGACCTGCGCCAGGCTCGGGTTGGTCGCGGTCGAGCCGTCGGCGAACTTCAGGGTGGGCACCACCTGGTTGCCGTTGTTCACGCTCTCCACGAACCGGGCCGCGGCGGCGTCGGACTCGATGTCGATCTCGTCGTAGCCGATGCCCTCCGCGTCGAGCTGGGTCTTGAGGCGGCGGCAGAAGCCGCACCATCCGGTCGAGTAGAGCGTGAAGTCAGCCATGCCGGTACCAACCGCGCGCACGCCCGGGCTCTTCCCCCGCTCCCGCGACCGGGCCGCGGCGCCGTCCTGCATCCACGGCGCTCGCAGCAGCACGAACGGCAGCGCCACGAACAGCGCGAGCACGCCCACCAGCACCAGCCACGTCACGGGTGAGCCTGGGAGGGGTGCGCCCGCACACCGCGCAGCGACTGCGCGTCCACGATGCGGACCTGCCCGTACTCCACCGCCAGCATCCCGTCGCGCTCCAGCTCCTTGAGGACGCGGTTCAGGGAGGGGCGGGCCGCGCCGAGCATCGCGGCGAGCGTCCGCTGGGGCAGACGGACGACTCCGTCCCGCGCCTCGTCGAGCAGCAGCGCCGCCACCTTGCCCGCGAGGGAGCATCCCAGGAGGTCCACGATGCGGCCCTGGGCCGAGGCCAGCCGTCCCGCCACGCTGCCGAGCCACCGCCGGGCGATGGCGGGGTGGTCCAGCAGCAGCCGGTCGAAGTCCGCACGGTCCAGGTGCAGGCAGGTCGCGGCCCCCACCGCGCGGGCCGTGTAGGGCAAGGGCATGCCGAGCAGCATCGCGATGTCACCGTCCACGTCACCCGCACGCAGCACCCCGACCACCACCCGACGACGACCCGCTCCGACGCTGAGCTCGAGCTGTCCCTCGCGCAGCACCCACACCCCCGACGACGGGTGCCCACCGGCGAAGACGACCGTGCCGGGGGCGGCGTGGTGCACCGCGAGCGACCCGGCCAGCGCCGTGACGTCGTCGGACCCGAGGGGGGTCGAGGACCCGCTGCGCCCGACGCAACGGGCGATCCACGCCGCCTCCCGCACCTGGGCGTCCGCGGGCGCGGACCCGCCCCTGAGCAGGCCGAGCACGTGGGCGAGCGTCGACCCGGCCTCGTCCGTCCCGCCGTGCACCGCTCGATACTGTCACCTCGCTGACAGTCGGGGCAGTGTCGCCGCCGGTCCCGTCGTTCCCCTCACGACGGACCTCCCGTCGCCCCCGATCGAGAGGAAACCTGTGGCCACCGCCGTCCAGCGCACTGCCGTCCAGACCACTGCCCCCCGCCCCGCGCTCGCCACCGTCGCCGACCTCGTCACCCGAGGCGCCGTCGCCGGCCTGCTGGGAGGGCTCGTCTTCGCCGTCGCGAACATGTACTTCGCCGTCACCCACGGCAAGCCGTCGGTCGCCCCGTTCCTGGCGATCTCGACGATCTTCCAGGCGACCGAGAGCCCGACGATGGATGCGCAGAGCGTGATCACCGGGCTGGTGCTGCACCTCGGGCTGTCGATGCTGTTCGGGGTGGCCTTCGCGCTGCTGGTGGCGAGCTGGGTGCGCAAGCCGCTGCTGCTGGTGCTGGGCTCGCTCGTCTTCGGTGTCGTCCTCTACCTGGTCAACTTCCAGGTGGTGGCGCGGCTGTTCTTCCCGTTCTTCCTCAACCCGATGGGACCGAACCAGACCTTCGAGCTGTGGATCCACCCGGTGGCCTACGGCCTGGTCCTGGTGCCGTTCCTCCTGGGTCGGACCCGGGCCTGAGCAGCCGTCCGGCGCTCCCGTGACACGATCTGCGATGTGGCTGAGCTGACGATCGTCCCCTTCACCGCCGAGCAGACCGAGGTCGAGGGCCTCTGGATCCTCACCATGAAGCAGGTCACCGACGACCGCGGCACCGTGCGGGAGTTCTACCGGGAGTCCGCCTTCGCCGAGGCGGGGCTGCCGTCCATGGGTCCGTGGCTCCAGGTCAACCTCACCGCGACCAGCCAGGGCGCGGTCCGCGGGCTGCACGGCGAGGCGATGACCAAGCTGGTCGGCGTCGCGTCCGGTGCGGCGTTCGGCGCCTACGTGGACACCCGGCCCGGGTCGGCGACGTTCGGCCGCGTGGTCACCGTCGCGCTCGAGCCCGGGGTGCAGGTGCTCGTCCCGGCCGGGGTCTGCAACGGCTTCCAGCCCGTCAGCGAGGGCGTCACCCAGTACCTCTACGCCTTCGACGCCGAGTGGGTGCCGGGCATGGCGGGCACCGCGCTGACCCCGCTGGACCCGGCGCTGGGCATCAGCTGGCCCATCCCGCTCGACGCCGACGACCGCGCGCAGGTCTCGGCCAAGGACGCTGCCGCACCGCTGCTGGCCGACCTGCCCCGCAGCTGACCACCGGCACGCCCCGCGCCGACGCCCGGCTGCGCCCGAGCGCTCCGTCGGTGCTCGCGCCCCGCCGACCGGGGTTGTCGGGGTCGGCTGGGAAGATGACGGTGTGAGCGTGACGACGATCGGGACCGGCCTGGACCCGCAGCAGCAGGCGGCGGTGGACGCACCCCGGGGACCGGTCTGCGTGCTCGCCGGGGCCGGCACGGGCAAGACCCGGACGATCACCCACCGCATCGCCACCCTCGTCGAGCGCGGGCACGTCGCCCCCGGTCAGGTCCTCGCCGTCACCTTCACCTCCCGGGCGGCGGGGGAGATGCGCACCCGGCTGCGCAGCCTGGGCATCGGTGGGGTCCAGGCCCGCACCTTCCACGCCGCCGCCCTGCGCCAGCTGCGCTACTTCTGGCCGCAGGTCGTCGGCGACACCGGCTGGGAGCTGCTGGACCGCAAGCTCGGCCTCGTCGGGCAGGCGGCGAGCCGCCTCGGCGTGTCCACCTCGGCCGACAACCTGCGTGACCTGGCCGGGGAGATCGAGTGGTCCAAGGCCACCCTCATCGGTCCCGAGGCCTACCCGGGCGAGGCGGCGCGCCACCACCGCGACCCACCCGGCTCGGCCGAGCAGGTCTCGGCCGTCTACGCGGGCTACGAGGCGCTGAAGGCCCGCAACGGCGTCCTCGACTTCGACGACCTGCTGCTGCACACCGCCGCCGCGCTGGAGGAGCACTCCGAGGTGGCCCGCGAGTTCCGCGACCGCTACCGCTGCTTCGTCGTCGACGAGTACCAGGACGTGACCCCGCTGCAGCAGCGGGTGCTGGACGCGTGGCTCGGCGAGCGGGACGACCTCACCGTCGTCGGCGACGCGAACCAGACCATCTACTCCTTCACCGGGGCCACCCCGCGCTACCTGCTGGACTTCACGCGTCGCTTCCCCGAGGCCACCCTGGTGCGGCTGGAGCGCGACTACCGCTCCACCCCGCAGGTGGTCAGCCTGGCCAACCGCGTCATCGGAGCGGCCCGCGGTCGGATCGCCGGCAGCCGGCTGCAGCTGGTCGGCCAGCGGGCCACCGGCCCCGAGCCCACGTTCGCCGAGCACCCCGACGAGTCGGCCGAGGCCACGGCGGTGGCCAAGAGGATCACCGACCTGGTGGCGGCGGGCACCCCGGCCGCGGAGATCGCGGTGCTGTACCGGATCAACGCCCAGTCCGAGGTGCACGAGCAGGCCCTCACCGAGGCGGGTGTGCCGTACCAGGTGCGCGGCGGTGACCGCTTCTTCTCCCGGCCCGAGGTGCGGGGTGCGGTGGCCGCGCTGCGCCAGGCCGACCAGCAGGGCGTGAGCTCCGGCGACGCCGGGCTGCTCGAGCTGGTGCGCACCGTCCTGGAGCCGGCGGGCCTGACCGCGACCGCGCCCCCCGGTGGTGCCGCCCGCGAGCGGTGGGAGTCGCTGCGCGCGCTCGTCGAGCTCGCCGAGGAGCTGCTGGTGGGTGCGCCGGAGGCGGGTCTGCCCCAGCTGCTCACCGAGCTGGCGACCCGCGCCGACGCCCGCCACCCGCCGACGGTCCAGGGGGTCACGCTGGCGAGCCTGCACGCCGCCAAGGGCCTGGAGTGGAACGCGGTGTTCCTCGTCGGGCTCAGCGACGGCACCCTACCCATCCAGCACGCGCTCGGCGGGGGCGGCGCGCAGGAGGAGGCCGCCGTCGAGGAGGAGCGGCGCCTGCTCTACGTCGGCGTGACGCGCGCGCGCGAGCACCTCGGCCTGTCCTGGTCGCTGGCGCGCAACGAGGGCGGACGCCGCAGCCGCCGGCGCTCCCGGTTCCTGGTCGGCCTGGTGCCGGAGGACCACCCGGGCGCCACGCTGGCCGCGGCCCCCCGCGAGCACAAGCGACGGGGCCGCTGCCGGGTCTGCGGGCAGCCGCTGGTGGGGATGATGGCCACCAAGCTCGGCCGCTGCGAGAGCTGCCCCACCGACCTGGACGACGCGCTGCTCATGGCCCTGCGCGAGTGGCGCACCGCGCGCTCGGGCGAGCAGAAGGTGCCCGCCTACGTGGTGTTCACCGACGCCACCCTCACCGCCATCGCGGAGCAGCGCCCGGGTGACGCCGCCGCGCTGACCGCGATCCCCGGCATCGGTGCGGCCAAGCTGGAGCGGTACGGGGCCGACGTGGTCGCCCTGGTGCGCGGCGAGCCGCTCCCGCCGTCGAGCACCGCGTAACCCCAGGTCAAAAAAGTGTTGTGCGGCCGGTGGACCCCGTCATAGCCTGCTCAGGACAACGGCAACGACCCGACCGAGGAGGTGAGCACCGTGAACACGATCAACACGACGACGATCAACACGACGACGATCTACACGAACGCGCAGCCGAGCACCGGCGCAGCCGCGCGGTGCGCCGCCGCCGTGGCCGCCCTCGGCTCGTTCGGACCGGCCGCCGCCGGCCGGGGCTCCGCAGGAACGGGTTCCGTCGTGCACGAGTGGATCCCCGTGCCGGAGCACGCCCAGAAGAACGTCGATCGTCTCGCACCGCAGCGCGCGTCCGTGCGCCCGAGGCCTGATCTGTAGCCAGATCACGCCTCCCCCAGGCCACGGACCCGCCGATCACGCGGATCCGTGGCCCTTTCTCTGCGATCACCTCGCAGGTGTTGGCCCTCGGGACCCGCTCCTCGACCACCCCCCGAGCACCACCCACGCGATCGCGACCCGCAACCCGGGTGCGCTCGCCGCAGAGAAGGAGAAGCACGGTGTCCACAGCCACGACCGCCTGGCCGGTCGGCTCGCTGACGTCCCAGGTCCTCGCCGCAGCGCCGGTGGCTCAGGCGTCCGGCGGCCCCGCGGTCGACCACGTCCTGCCCTGCCGGGTGGGTGACGCGGACCTCTGGTTCGCGGAGTCCCCGGCCGAGCTGGAGCTGGCCAAGGCGCTCTGCGTCCAGTGCCCGCTGCGCGCGCACTGCCTGCAGGCCGCGCTGGAGCGGGCCGAGCCCTGGGGCGTGTGGGGCGGGGAGATCCTCGACCGCGGCGCCGTCATCGCCCGCAAGCGGCCCCGCGGCCGCCCCCGCAAGCACCCGATCACCGAGAACGACACCGCCGCAGCCGTTCCCGCGGCGTGAGGAGAGGAGGACACCATGAGCATGATGTACGAGCTGGTCGCGCGTGAACGCATGCGCGCCGACCAGGCCGCCGCGGCCCGCCGCCGCCAGGCCGACCGCCTGGTCGCCCAGCGGCGCTGGCGGGCGGTGGCTCGCTACGCCCAGCGGCGCGTCGACCGGCTGTCGCAGCTGGACGGCTGAGGCAGCTGGACGGCGGAGGCAGCTGGACGGCGGAGCCCCACCCGGGCCCCTGCGCTCTCCGGAGCCAGGGGTCCGCGGGCTCAGCCCGGTCAGTCGTCGGTGATGCCGGGCTGCCAGGTTCGCACGATGTCCCAGAACGGGAGCTCGGCGTTGAGCTGGCACAGGATCGCGATGGACCCCATCGTCACCCGGTGGATGAGCAGGTACTCCGCGGGCAGGTTCAGCTGGCGGGCCATCTCCAGCTCGGGACCTCGCACGTCGTTGAACCGCTGGGCCTGCCCCTGCAGCCAGGTGCGGGTGAAGCGGAAGCGTTCCGTGCGCATCGGGTCGACGAACGGGCTCAGGTAGTCGAGCACCGACGTCGGGTCCATCTCGACGCCGGGCTTGACGAAGCCACCCTCCTGCATGACGGCGAACAGCCCCGCCGGGTCGTCCTCCAGCGACATCCGCGTCATGCGCCCCAGGGTCGGCGGCATGCCGTCGGGCAGGCGCGCGACCGCACCGAAGTCGATGACGATGAGGCGTCCGTCGTCGGCGAGCTGGAAGTTGCCCGGGTGCGGGTCGGAGTGCAGCAGCCCGGCCCGCGCGGGGGAGGAGAAGTGGAAGACGCTGAGCTTGCGGCCCGCCTCGTCGCGGACCTCGGGGGTGCCGCCGGCGATGACGACGGCCAGCGGGGTGCCCTGCACCCACTCGCTGACGATCACCTTGGGCGCGCTGGCCACCACGGCCGGCACCCAGAACTCCGGGTCCCCGGCGTACGCGGCGGCGAAGGCCCGCTGGTTGTCGGCCTCGGCCCGGTAGTCGAGCTCCTCCACCATCCGGTCGCGCAGCTCCACGATCAGCGGTCTGATGTCGAGCCCCGGGGCCACGGCCTGGAAGAGCCGGGAGAAGCGCAGCACCTGCTTGAGGTCGGAACGCAGCGCCTCGTCCGCGCCCGGGTACTGCACCTTGACGGCGACGTCGCGCCCGTCGCTCCACACGGCCCGGTGCACCTGACCGATGCTGGCGGCGGCAGCCGGGGTGTCGTCGAAGGAGCGGAAGCGGCTGCGCCAGCCCGAGCCGAGCTGCTCGGCGAGCACCCGGTGCACGGTGGCGCTGGGCATGGGCGGTGCGCCCGCCTGGAGCTTGGTCAGCGCCTCCCGGTACGGCCCGGCCAGCTCGTCGGGCACCGCGGCCTCGAAGACGCTGAGCGCCTGGCCGAACTTCATGGCCCCACCCTTGAGCTCGCCGAGCACCGAGAACAGCTGCTCGGCGGTCTTCGCGCTCATGTCCGCGCTGACCTGCTCGCTGGTCTGCCCGGCGATCCGCTTGCCCCACCCCGCGGCCGTGCGCCCGGCGAAGCCCAGCGGCAGGCTCGCGAGCTTCGCGGTGCGCGCTGCGCCACGCCGGGGAATGTCAGCCACACCCCCATCATCCCCGACCGCGCGCCCGGCTGCAGCCGCACCCACCGCGGCCGCCGCTCAGGGGTGGGCGCCGCAGCCGCAGCCCGGGTGCGGGGACCACTGCCGGCGGAGCAGGGTCCCGGCCACCGGGTCGAGCTCGAGGGTCGCCCCGAGCGCGGCCGGTGCGCCCGTGCCGCTCCCACCCGGGCGGGTGCCCTCGAGCACCGCCTGCACCTGGGCGGCGGCGAGCGCGGCCGTGGCCCGCACCACCGCCGGACCCCCGCTCCCGCACCGTCCCGTGAGCTGGGCGGCGAGCAGCGGCCACTCCGGGTCGCGGTCGCGACGGTGCAGGTCCGCGCAGCGCAGGCAGCTGGTGCGGCCGGGCAGGACCAGCGGCCCGACCAGTCCGGAGCCGTCGCGCAGCCGCACGACCAGGTGGGGCACCCCGTCGGCGAGCACCCCGCTGACCAGGCGCGTCTCCGGCACCAGCGCGTCGGCCAGCAGCACCAGGTCCACCGTCAGCCCGGGCGGCAGCACCAGGGCTCGCCGGGTGCTGCGGTGGACCACGGTGCCGGCGGCCAGCAGCACGGGCTCGAGCGCGTCGCACAGCGGCCCACGGCCGTGCAGGACCACCCGTGCCGTCGGGGCGGCCCCCGGCCGGGGGACCCAGCGCAGCAGGTGGTGCACGGCCAGCTCGTGCAGCAGCACGCGCGTGGCGTCGTCGTCCAGCCCGGCCCGCTCGGCGTGCGGGCGCAGCTCGGTCAGGGTGCGTGCGCCGTCCAGGGCGGCGAGCAGCGCCACCAGCGGTGCGGCACCGGCACCCTCGGGCGGGGTGAGGATCACCGCGCGCTCGGCGGACCACCCCACCTGGACGGCACCGGAGCGCCGGGTGAGCACGGGCGCCGAGCGGTCGAGCTGTGGGCACGGGGCCGCGGCCGGGTGGGTGGCCGGGTGGGTGGCCGGGTGGTCGGCACGGGGTGCGGACGGGCGGGGGGCGGCGAGGGCGGCGGTCACGGGTCCGAGCCTGGCACCCGCGGCCGGCCGGACGGGGCCCTGCGCGGGGGTTGTCCACAGGCTCGTCCCGCCGTCCCTGCAGGTCACCGCGGTGCGCAGGCTCCCGTGCGAGCTCGTCGAGCCGGGGCCCTCCTAAGGTGGTCGGGTGCAGCCGCCACAGGTCGAGGTCCGTCGCAGCGCGCGCCGCCGGCGGACGGTGAGCGCGCACCTCGAGGGGGACACCGTCGTCGTCCTGCTGCCCGCGCGGATGTCGGTCGACCAGGAGCAGCGCTGGGTGGCGGAGATGCTGGCCCGGGTCGCGCGGTCGGACTCCCGGCGCCGTCCCGCGGCCGGTCGCTCCGACGACGAGCTGGCCCGCCGCTGCGCCCAGCTCTCCCGTGCCCACCTGGACGGGCTCGCGCAACCCCGGGTGGTGCGGTGGGTGCCGTCGATGCGCACGCGCTGGGCGTCGTGCACCCCTGCCGAGGGCACCATCCGGGTCGGGGAGCGGCTGCGGGAGGCCCCGGCCTGGGTGCTCGACTACGTCCTCGTCCACGAGCTGGCCCACCTGCTGGAGCCCGGCCACGGGCCCGCGTTCTGGGCGTGGGTGCAGCGCTACCCCCGCACCGAGCGGGCGCGCGGGTACCTCGAGGGACTCGGCGCCGCAGCCGGGCTGGAGATCACTCCGCCCGACGACGTCGACGAGCCCGCCTGATCAGACCTTCGGCTCACCGTCGGTGTCGTCGGTGCTGTCGGTGCCGTCCCCGGGCTCGTCGACCTCGCTGCTGTCCGCCTCGGCCAGGGCCCGCTCGAGCTCGGCCATGGTGTCGTCCTGCGCGCCGGAGGCGTCGACGAGCACGCGCTCCACGAAGGCCTTGGGGTCGTCGAGGTCGGCCGAGAGCGGCAGCAGGTCCGGGTGGGCCCACACGCCGTCGCGGGTCTCCACGTCGGAGCGCTCCAGCAGCAGCCGCCACAGCTCGGCGGCCTCGCGCAGGCGCCGCGGGCGCAGCTGCAGGCCCACCAGGGTGGCGAAGGTCTGCTCCGCCGGACCACCGCTGGCGCGGCGGCGGCGCAGGGTCTCGCGCAGCGCGGGGGCACCCGGCAGGCGCTCCCCCACGGCGGCGGTGACCACCACGTCCACCCACCCCTCGACCAGGGCCAGCATGGTCTCCAGCCGCTCCAGGGCGGCCTGCTGGGCCGGGGTCGTCTTCGGCTCGAACGCCCCGCCCTGCATGAGCTTCTCGATCTCGGCCGGGTTCTGCAGCGCGGCGGGGTCGAGGCCGCGGGCCATCTCCTCGATGCCGGAGAAGTCCACCTCGATCCCGCGGGCGTACTCCTCGACGGTGGCGAGCAGGCGCTGGCGCAGCCACGGGACGTGCCCGAACAGGCGCTGGTGGGCGGCCTCGCGGGCGGCGAGGTAGACCATCACCTCGTGCTGGGGCCGGTCGAGGCCCTCGGTGAACGCGGCGATGGCGGTGGGCAGCAGCGCCGCGGTGCCCTCGGGTCCCAGCGGCAGCCCCACGTCGGTGGAGGTGAGCACCTCGCCGGCGAGCTGGCCCAGGGCCTGGCCGAGCTGGGAGCCGAAGGCCATGCCGCCCATCTGGCCCATCATCCCGATCATGGGCCCGGCCATCGCGCGGGCCTCCTCGGGCAGCCCCTGCACCCAGGCGGAGGAGACCTGCTGGGCCACCGGGTCGCACAGCCGCTGCCAGGTCGGCATGGTCTCGGTGAGCCACTGCTCCGAGGTCCAGGCCCTGGTCGCCCGCACCCCCGCCGGCAGGGTCGTCGCATCGTCGAGCCACAGCTCGGCCAGGCGGACGGCGTCGGTGACGGCGTCGGTGTCCTGGCGGCGCAGGGGCGTCACCGTGCCGAGCTGCTGCACCGCGAGCTGGCGCGCGAGGTCGTAGTTGACCGGCCCGCCCTGGCTGCCGCTGCTGCTCGAGAGCATCTGGCCCAGCTGGGTCAGCATCTGGCCGAGCTGCGCGGGGTCGAAGCCACCGGCCCCGCCCATCCCGCCACCCAGGCCGGGGAGACCGCCCCCCAGACCACCGAAGCCGAAGCCCGGGGGACCACCAGGCCCTGTGCCACCGGGACCGCCGGAGCCCTCGGCGCCGTTGCCCTGCTCGTCGTCGCGCCCCTCGTCGGAGCCTCGGAAGCCGAAGTCGCTCATGGCTCGACGGTACCCGGGCGGGACCGCGCGGGCGGGCCCACGGCTGCGCCCTCGGCGAACGCGTGCCGGTGCGTCTCTACGCTGGTGCCGTGACGCGTCGTACGGCAACCCTGTTGGTCGGGCTCCTGCTCGTGGTGGTGCTCGGTGCGCTGGGCAGCGCGGTCCCGGTCCCCTACGTGGCGCTGGGCCCGGGCCCGACCTACAACACCCTGGGCGAGGTCGGCGGCACCCAGGTCATCGACGTCAAGGGGACCACCACGTACCCGACGACGGGCAACCTGAACATGACGACCGTCTCGGTGCGCGACGGGATCACCCTGTTCGGTGCGCTCGGGCTGTGGCTGGACCGCCGCGACGCCCTGGTGCCGCGCGAGACGGTGTACCCGGCCGACCAGACCACCGAGCAGATCCAGCAGCAGAACACCGCGGACTTCCGGCAGTCGGAGTCCAGTGCCGTCGTCGCCGCGCTCTCCTACCTGAAGTACCCGACGAGGGCCGAGGTCGCCTCCGTCGCCCCCGGCTCGCCCTCGGACGGGGTGCTGGACCCCGGTGACGTGATCGCCACGATCGACGGCGCGGCGGTGGGCACGTCCGACCAGGTCGTCGCAGCCCTGGCGTCCTCGACCCCGGGGCAGGTGGTGACGGTGGGCTACCTGCGCAGCGGGACGCAGGGCACCGGGAAGATCACCCTGGGCTCCCGGCCGGACTCCGGCGGGAAGCGCGGCTCCCTGGGCATCGGCGTCGCCGACGGCGCCGACGTCCCGTTCACCGTGAACATCAGCCTGGCCGACGTGGGCGGGCCGTCGGCCGGGCTGATGTTCGCCCTCGGCGTGATCGACAAGCTGACCGCCGAGCAGCTCAACGACGGGGCGTTCGTCGCCGGCACCGGGACCATCGGCGCCGACGGCACCGTCGGTCCGATCGGCGGCATCCCCTTCAAGCTGGTCGCTGCCCGGGAGGCGGGGGCGACGACGTTCCTGGTTCCCGAGCAGAACTGCGCCGAGGCCGCCGCCAACACCCCGTCGGGGCTGGAGCTGGTCAAGGTGACGACCCTGACCGACGCGGTCACCGACCTCCGGGACCTCTCCCGGGGTGTGGCCGTCCCGCACTGCTGAGCCGGAGGCGAACCTGGTCGGCACTGCTGAGCCGGAGGCGAACCTGGTCGGCACTGCTGAGCGCTCAGGGCTGGAAGGTCGCCCGCAGCGCCGCCACCAGGTTCGGGGCCAGCTCGGGGTGCTCGAGCAGCTCCGGTGCGTCGCCCGGCTCCCCGGTGGGCCGCAGCTGCAGCAGGCACAGCGACGAGCCGTCGCGCAGCACCGCGGCGAGCACCCGGGCCTCCCGGCGCTGCTCGTGGTGCAGGGCCGCGTGCACCGCGGCGGACTCCCCGCCGCCGGCCACCGGGTCGAGCTCCGCGTCCAGGGCGGCCTCCGCCTCCGGCGGCAGGATCAGCACCTCCTGCACCAGGGCGCAGCCGAGCACCCCGTCGGGCCAGGCCAGACCGGCCAGGGCCACGTCCAGCTCCGGCGGGGCGCCGTCCGAGCCGCCGGGCAGCGCCTCCTGGGCGACGGGGGTGAGCTCGGCCGCCGCGTCGAGGGTCCCGGCCAGCTCGGGCTGCGCGGCGAGCAGGTCCGCGGTGGGGACGAGGGCGAACAGCTGCGGCGGGGCGTCCCAGCCGGCGGCGTCGACGAACGCGGCGACCTCGCGCACGCAGGTCGACAGCGCGGTGGGGGTGAGGCTGCTCATGCCCTCCATCCTGGCAGGCCAGCGGTGACCACACGATCCACTCCGTACAGTGGTCATCCAGGTCGCCGTCCAGGAAAACTGCTGCGTGCGGCCGTGCAGAAGCTGTGTGACCAGTGGCGCCGACGCGTCGCAACAATCGACCTGGAGCGTGAGAAGTGGCCGTTCGGCCCCCCGCTGGAGTATCCGGGCTGTCTCGACGCAGCCGCGTGCTGGTCGGGGTGGGCGCCGTCCTGCTCGTCCTGCTGTTCGGCGGGTCCCGCCTGGTCGGCACCTACGTCGACTGGCTGTGGTTCGGCGAGGTCGGCCAGCGACGCGTGTTCACCACGGTGCTGCTGAGCCGGGTGGTCCTGTTCGTGATCTTCGCGGTGGCCACCGGCGCCGTGGTCTTCGGGGCGATCGCGCTGGGCTACCGCTCACGCCCGGTGTTCGTGCCCGTGGCCGGCCCCGACGACCCGGTCGCCCGCTACCGCACCACGGTGATGGAGCGTCCCAAGCTGTTCGCCCTGGGCATTCCCACCGCGGTCGGCGTGGTGGCCGGCCTCGCCCTGCAGAGCAGCTGGACGACGGTGCAGCTGTTCCTGCACGGCACCAGCTTCGGCAAGACCGATCCGGTCTTCGGCCTCGACGTGGGCTTCTACGCCTTCGACCTGCCGTTCTACCGGCTGCTGCTGAACTGGCTGTTCGTCGTCATCGTGCTCGCCTTCGGGGCGAGCCTGGTCACCCACTACCTGTTCGGCGGGCTGCGCCTGGCCGGCCGGGGTGGACAGCTCACCCGGGCCGCGCGCGTGCAGCTGGCCGTGCTGGCCGGGCTGTTCGTGCTGGTGAAGGCGGTCGCCTACTTCTTCGACCGGTACTCGCTGCTCTCCTCCACCCGCAACAGCAGCTTCACCGGGGCCACCTACACCGACCTCAACGCGGTGCTGCCGGCGAAGCTGATCCTGCTCGCCATCGCCATCGTCTGTGCGGCGTCGTTCTTCGCCGGCGTGGTGCTGCGCGACCTGCGGGTGCCGGCGCTGGGGCTGGCCCTGCTCGTGTTCTCCTCCGTCGTCGTCGGTGCCGCCTGGCCGGCCGTGCTCCAGCAGTTCTCGGTGAAGCCCAACGAGGCCCAGCGGGAGTCCACCTCGATCTCCCGCAACATCGAGGCCACCCGCGACGCGTACAACATCAACAACGACAACGTCGACTACGTCGACTACGCCGGGACCAGCAACGTCGACGCCTCGACCATCGCCGGCGACCCGACGGTCTCCAACATCCGCCTCCTGGACCCGAACATCCTCTCGCCCACCTTCACCCAGCAGCAGCAGCTGAAGAACTTCTACGGCTTCCCCGACAACCTCAACGTCGACCGGTACACCGTGAACGGTGACCTGCGCGACTACATCGTGGCGGCGCGCGAGCTCGACCCCAAGAACCTCACCGGCAACCAGACCCAGTGGATCAACCGGCACACCGTCTACACCCACGGGGACGGGATCGTGGCCGCCCCGGCCAACACCGTCAACGCGGCGGTCAGCGACACCTCGGGCTCCTCCACCGGCGGGTACCCCGTCTACACCGTCAGCGACCTGGCCTCCAAGGACAGCGCGACCAAGGGCACCATCCCGGTCAAGCAGCCGCGCATCTACTACGGCGAGCTCATCGGCAGCGCGAACCCCGACTACGCGATCGTGGGCGGCAGCGGCGCGGCCCGCGAGTACGACACCGACACCTCGAGCTACAGCTACACCGGCATGGGTGGGGTGCCGGTGGGCAGCCTGTTCCACCGGTTGCTGTTCGCCGCCAACTACGGCGAGCGCAACATCCTGTTCTCCGACGCCGTCTCGTCGGACTCGAAGATCCTGTTCAAGCGCGACCCGATCAAGCGGGTCCGCGACATCGCGCCGTGGCTGACCACCGACAGCGAGACCTACCCGGCCGTGGTCGACGGGCGCATCAAGTGGATCGTCGACGGGTACACCACGCTGGACTCCTACCCGTACTCCGAGAGCACGTCGCTCACCGAGGCGACGGTGGACAGCCAGGAGCGCACCGGGATCCAGCAGCTCCCGCTGGACCAGGTCTCGTACATCCGCAACTCCGTCAAGGCCACCGTGGACGCCTTCGACGGCACGGTGACCCTGTACTCCAACGACGACGCCGACCCGGTGCTCAAGGCGTGGGAGTCCGTGTTCCCGGGGGTGGTCAAGCCCTCCAGCGACATCTCGCCGGAGCTGCGCAGCCACTTCCGCTACCCGCAGGACCTGTTCAAGGTCCAGCGCCAGCTGCTCACCCGCTACCACGTCTCCGACCCGACGGAGTTCTTCACCACCAACGCGTTCTGGGACGTCCCGACCGACCCGACGGTGGACGGGAACACCACCCTGAACCAGCCGCCGTACTACGTCCTGGCGGAGAACCCGGTGACGAAGAAGACGTCGTTCCAGCTGACCAGCGCGCTGGTGGGGCTGCGGCGGCAGTTCCTCTCCGCCTACGTGACCGCCAGCTCGGATCCCGACACCTACGGCAAGTTCACCGTGCTGGAGCTCCCGACGAGCACCCAGTCGCAGGGTCCGGTGCAGGTGCAGACCCAGTTCGTCTCCTCCAGCGAGGTGAGCGCGGACCTCACCCTGTTCCGCAACAGCGGGGCGAACACGCCGCGGTTCGGCAACCTGCTGACCCTGCCCGTGGGCGACGGCGGGCTCATCTACGTGGAGCCGGTGTACCTGCAGCGCACCAACCAGGCCTCGTCCTACCCGCAGCTGGTCCGGGTGCTGGTGAGCTTCAACGGCCGGGTGGGCTACTCACCGACGCTCCAGGGTTCGCTGGACCAGGTGTTCGGCAGCGGTGCCGGCTCCGGGGTGACCCCGCCGGCGACGGGCGGCGCGGACCCCACCGCGCCGGCCGCCCCGACGACGACGGCTCCGCCCACCAGCGGGGCCGCACCGGGCGCCGGGGGTGGCCCGGCGGTGAGCACCGACCAGGCGGTGGCCCAGCTGAACACGGCCCTGGCCGCGGTGCGCAGCGCGCAGTCCAGTGGTGACCTGGGGCAGCTGGGGACGGCGCTGCAGCAGCTCGACACGGCCGTGCAGGCCTACGAGGGGGCGACGGGGCAGACGTTCACCGGCGGCTCGACGAGTGCGTCCGTGAGCCCGACGACCGCGGCGCAGCCGACGGGGTAGCCCGCTGCGGGTGGGGGCGGGCGGGGGCCACGTTTGGCCCCCGCCCGCCCCCACCCGGTAACCTTCGGGGCACACCAACAGCGCGGGGTGGAGCAGCTCGGTAGCTCGCTGGGCTCATAACCCAGAGGTCGCAGGTTCAAATCCTGCCCCCGCTACCACGGTTCGACCGAAGGCCCCCACCGACCCGGTGGGGGCCTTCGGCGTCGTGCGGACCCCGGGTGGCGGGGGCTGCGACGCCCCCCGGGGTGCGCCCTCAGGAGAGCGAGCTGTCGGGCACCCACTCGTCGAGCAGGGCGCGCTCGGCCTGGTGCAGCACCTGCTCGAGCACCACCGCCTTGTCCGGGTCGGGCGCGGACACCTCGATGGCCCGCCGCAGCCGGCTGATCTGCACGCGCACCACGCCCCGCTGGTCGGGGTGCACCCGCCAGGCCAGGTCGCGCAGCAGCGTCGCGATCCGGGTCAGCACGTCCGGGTCGCTGGCCCCGTACCGGCGCGGCTGCCCGATGCCGATCTCCACGAGCTCGGCGAAGGTCGGCACCCGCAGCACCACCCGCACCACGCCGTCGTCGTCGCGCAGCAGCGTCGGCCCCAGGTCGTAGTCGGCCAGCTCGCACAGCAGCGACGCGGTGTGGCCGAGGGTGTGCACGGCCGTCGTGGGGTCGTTCACACCGGGGGAGAGGGCCTTGTTGGCCACGTCGGTGAGCTGGCGCAGCCCGAAGGCCACGTCCTCGGCGGCGGTGCGCTCCGCCCCCGTGCTGACCGCGTCCCGGGCGCACGCCCTCAGGTCCGTCCGGGCCTGCTGCGTGAGCAGGACCCCGCCGTGCCGGGGCCAGGCGGCGCCCAGCGGCGCCCCCTCGGTCAGCGACGCCCCGGGGGTGCGGTCGAGCAGGATCACCGCGTCGGCCTTCGTGGCCGCCTTCACCAGCGCGCTGCGGTCGATCGCGGTGAGGAAGCCGGAGCTGCCCGCGGGCAGCGGCAGGGCCCCGGGCGGGGCGGTCGGGTGCGGGGGGCTGTCGTGGTCGTCGTCGTCGCGCAGGCGCAGCACCGAGCGCAGCGTGGCCGACGCGCCCTCGTGCACGTTGACGATCATGGTCTCGACGCGGATCTCGCGGGCGAGGTGAGCGAGGAAGCCGACGAGACCGACGACGCTGCCGATGGCGAGGACGAAACCGACGGTCACCGAGATCTGCGGGACGAACGACTGCTGGTCCGACAACGTCGACCGCACCGTGCGCAGCACCGTCAACGCGTAGGTGAAGGTGCCGAGGAACAGCGCCAGCGTGAAGTGCACCATCCGGTCCTGCATGAACGTGCGCAGCAGCCGGGGCGAGAACTGGCTGCTGGCCAGCTGCAGGGTGACCACCGTGAGGGAGAAGGTGAGCGAGGTCACCGTGATCAGCGAGCTGGCGATCGCGTCGAGGATGGTGCTGGCCGAGCTCGCCCCGCCCCCGAACAGGTAGGCCGCCAACCGGTCCGGTATCGAGTCGTCCACGGCCTGGTCCAGGCGGGGGAGCGCGATCCCGGCGACCAGGGCCAGCACCACCCCGATCACCGGGACCGGCCACAGCTGGGTGCGCACCCCGTCGCGCACCCGGTTCAGAGCTCTCCGCACCGTTTCTCCTCCTCCGTCTCGCCCCGGTGCCCGTGCACGAGACGCGTTGGGCCCGACCTTATGTGGCGTCGGCCAATAGGATCGTCGGGCATGAGCGCACGCGCGGACGTCGTCGTCACCGGGACCGAGGTCCTCACCGGCCGGGTCGCCGACCGGAACGGGCCCTGGGTGGCCGAGGCGCTGCGGCGGGCGGGGGTGGACGTGGGCCGGGTGGTGGTCGTGGGGGACCGCACCGAGGACCTCGCCTCGGCCGTGCGCTACCTGGCGCAGGACGCCGACCTGGTCATCACCACCGGGGGGCTGGGGCCGACGGCGGACGACCTCACCGCGGAGGTGGTGGCGGGGGTGCAGGGCCGCGCGGCCAGCGTCGACGACGCGCTGGAGGCACGGATCGCCGCCGTGGTGGCGCGGCTGGGCGCGCGTCGGGGCTGGCACGCCGACCCCGTGGCCACCGCGGCCGGCACCCGAAAGCAGGCGCTGGTCCCGCGGGGTGCCGAGGTGCTGGAGCCCGTCGGCACCGCGCCGGGGCTGGTGGTGCCGGTGGCGCCGGGGCGCACCGGGCCCCCGGTGCTGGTGCTGCCCGGTCCGCCGTCGGAGCTGCAGGGGATGTGGCCCGCCGCGATGGCCTCGCCGCTGGTCCGTGCCGCGCTCACCGGTGCCGCGACGCTGCACCAGGAGACCGTGCGGCTGTGGGGGGTCCCGGAGTCCGAGCTGGCGGCGACCCTGCGTGGGCTCGACGGCTCGGCGGCCGCGGACCTGGAGGTCACCACCTGCCTGGCGGGGGGTGAGCTGGAGGTGGTCACCCGGTTCGCGCCCGCGCAGCGGGCGGCCTACGACGCCCTCGTCGCGGCCGTGCGCGCCGCGCACCCGGTGTTCAGCGACGGCCCGCGCGTCGACGAGCTGCTGGCCGGGGCCCTGGACGCGCGCGGCTGGTCGATCGCCACCGCCGAGTCGTGCACCGCCGGGCTGCTGGTCGCCCGGCTGACCGAACCCGCCGGCTCGTCGGTGCGCGTGCTCGGCGGGATCGCCTCGTACGCGAACGCGGTGAAGACGGCGGCGCTGGGGGTGCCCGCGGAGCTCATCGACACCCTCGGCGCGGTGAGCGCCGAGGTCGCGGTGGCCATGGCGTCCGGGGTGCGGGAGCGGCTCGGGGCGGACGTGGGGGTGGGCATCACCGGCATCGCCGGTCCCGGCGGCGGCAGCGCCGGCAAGCCGGTGGGCACGGTGCACGTGTGCGTGCAGAGCCCGCAGCGCTCGGTCTCGCGCGAGCTCCACGTGCCCGGTGACCGGGCGGGGGTCCGGGAGCGCACCGTGCGGATCGTCCTGCAGCTGCTGCTGGAGCTCGTCGAGGCCTGAGCCGCGCACCCCGTCGGGGGATGTGCAGCCCGCCACGGTCAGGTTGTGCACACCACGTGCCGATGACCCCGGCACAGGGCGCGGGAACTCGACGGATGAGGTGGCGGTGGCGCGGGCAGACCAGGGGCCGTCGCCGATCGTGCGCGCGCTCGTGATCGGCGTCTGGACGGTGGTGGCAGCGGGTTGGGTGGGGGCACTCGCCATGCGCTCCGGTCCGCCCGAGCTCGCCAACCAGCTCGTCCTGGTCGTCCTCGGAGGGTTCTTCGTGCTGCAGGTCTCGAGCCTGCTGCTCACCGCGGCCCGGGTCCCGCGTCGGCGGGCGGCCGTGCTCGCGCTGCTCGGCGGGATCGTGCTGTGGACGATGGGATCGTTGACGGTGACCGTCGCCGACGTCGGCACGGTCCGCCCCTTCCCGGCCCCGGGTGAGCTGCTGTTCGTCGCGTCCTACCTCGGTCTGGCCGCGTACCTCCTGCTGGACGTCCCCAGCCGGGTGCACCGCTCCTCGGTGGCGTGGCTGGACGCCGTCGTGGTCTGTGGCGGGGTCGCGTGCGTCATCGCGCTGGTGCTGGTGCGGCCGGTCTCGGCCGCGCTCGGGCAGACGGGTGTGCCGCTCCTGCTCGCGCTGCTCTACCCGTTGCTGGATCTCGCGCTGATCGCCGTTCTCCTGGCCCAGGTGGTCGTCGGCGAGCGCGAGGCTGGCTGGAGCAGCGTGTTCCCGGGAGTGGGGCTCCTGCTGCTCCTCGTGGCCGACTCGAGCCTGCTGGTGCAGCTCCGGGGAGGCAGCCTGGCCAGCGTCCCGATGCTCGAGGCGTTGTGGGGCACCGGGTTCGCGCTCCTGGGAACCGGAGCAGTGGTGCGGCGACGGAGCTCCGACGCGCCGCCGGTGCACCGACCGGCGTGGATCTTGGTCGGGGCGGCGCTGAGCGCGGTCCTGGCGCTCGCCCTGCGGCCGACCGAGTCGGTCGGGCTCTACGTGAGCATCCCGGCGGTGCTCACGCTGGCGGGTTCCGGGGCCCGGATGTGGGTGGCGCTCGGCCAGGCCCGTCGCACGGCCGATGCGGTCCAGCTCTCGCTCACCGACGAGCTCACCGGTCTCGCCAACCGGCGGTCGGTCCTCGCCGCGCTCACGGCCCGGCTGACCCAGCGCGAACCCCTCGCGCTGCTGCTGCTCGACCTCGACGGCTTCAAGGAGATCAACGACAGCCTCGGTCACAGCGCCGGTGACACGGTGCTCGGCGTGGTGGCCCGCAGGCTCGCCGACGCCGTCGGACCCGGGGTGGCCGTCTCGCGCCTGGGGGGTGACGAGTTCGCCCTGCTCGTGCCCGACCAGGACCACCTCGAGCTGCTGGAGCTCGCGCGGGACGTGCGCGAGACGCTGCTGGCCCCGCTGGAGGTCGAGAACATGCAGCTGGCCATCCGCAGCTCGGTGGGCATCGCCGTCGCGGGCGCGGACAACCGCACGAGCGGCGATCTGCTGCGCCAGGCGGACGTGGCGCTGTACGAGGCCAAGGACTCCCCGGTCGGTGCCGTGGTGTACGACGTGGCCCGCGACGGGTTCAGCCGGCAGCGCCTCCGGCTGGGGGAGGAGCTCCGCCAGGGGATCAGCGAGGGGCAGCTGCAGCTGTGGTATCAG
>JBBSUN010000040.1:0-28968 GCA_038234335.1 Mycobacteriales bacterium | reverse complement strand
GCGAGGTTTCGTTCACACCCCTGACTCGCTCTACCCTCACCCGGTGCTGCTGACCACCCTCGAGCTCATCGGTGTGGTCGCCTTCGCCGCCTCCGGGGCGCTGGCCGCGGTGCGGGCGCGCCTCGACGTCTTCGGGGTCTGCGTCCTGGGGGCCACCACCGCGCTCGGCGGCGGGGTGCTGCGCGA
This sequence comes from Mycobacteriales bacterium, assembly GCA_038234335.1. Lineage (GTDB taxonomy): Bacteria > Actinomycetota > Actinomycetes > Mycobacteriales > Mycobacteriaceae > Rhodococcus_D. Next base: position 28,782 of record JBBSUN010000040.1, on the reverse strand, counting down.
CCTGCTGCTCGGGATCACCCCGCCCACCACGCTGACCCGCTACCCGTACCTGCTCACCGCGCTGCTGGCGTCGCTGCTGGTGTACAGGTTCAAACCCGGCGTGGCCCGGCTGCGAAAATCGGTCCTCGTGCTGGACGCGGCCGGGATGGGCCTGTTCGCGACCGGCGGGGCGGCCACCGCCCTGCGCGTCGACGGCTCCGTGCTCGCCGCGTGCGTGATCGGGATGACCACGGCCATCGGCGGCGGGGTCCTGCGCGACGTGCTGCTGCGGGAGATCCCTGCGGTGCTCCGGCGCGAGATCTACGCGGTGGCCGCGCTGCTGGGCTCGGTGGTCGTGGTCGTGGGGACGACGGCCGGGCTGCGCCCGGGGCTCGCCGCCGTCATCGGGACGCTGCTGGCCACCGGCGTGCGGGGGGTCGCGCTGAAGCGGCGCTGGAACGCGCCCCAGACCCGCTAGGTCCGCCCTGCTCAGGACGGTCTCAGGCGCGGCGTCCACACTGTCGGACGTGAAGATCCTGGTGGTCGACGACGACCGCGCCGTGCGCGAGTCGCTGCGCCGCTCGCTGTCCTTCCACGGCTACGACGTGGAGCTGGCCGTGGACGGCCTCGACGCGCTGGCCCGGATCGCGGCCGACCGCCCGGACGCCCTCGTCCTGGACGTGATGATGCCGCGGGTGGACGGGCTGGAGGTGTGCCGCCGGCTGCGTGCGGGCGGCGACGACCTGCCCGTGCTCGTGCTCACGGCGCGGGACTCGGTCAGCGAGCGGGTGGCCGGGCTGGACGCGGGGGCCGACGACTACCTGCCCAAGCCGTTCGCGCTCGAGGAGCTCATGGCCCGGCTGCGGGCCCTGCTGCGCCGCGCCGCGGCCCCGGACGAGGCGGACAGCCAGACCCTGACCTTCGCCGACCTGTGCCTGGACCCGGTGACCCGGGAGGTGACCCGCGGCGAGCGCTCCATGAGCCTGACCCGCACCGAGTTCTCCCTGCTGGAGATGCTCATGGCCAACCCGCGCCGGGTGCTCAGCCGCAGCCGGATCCTCGAGGACGTGTGGGGCTACGACTTCCCGACGTCGGGCAACGCCCTGGAGGTCTACATCGGCTACCTGCGACGCAAGACCGAGGCCGAGGCGGAGATCCGGCTGATCCACACCGTCCGCGGGGTGGGGTACGTGCTCCGCGAGACGGCGCCCTGAGCGTGTCGCTACCCGACGGGACCCCGCCACCCGCCCCGGTGCCCGCGCCGGTGCCCTCCCCGCCACCCTCCCCGCCACCCGCCCCGATGCGTGCGCCGACCTCCCTGACCCGCAACGTCTCGCTGCGCGGGCGGGTCACGGTGATGGCGGCCGTGGTGGTCGGGGTGGCGGTGGCCGTGCTCGCCGCGTCGGCCTACCTGGTCATGGAGCGAGCCCTGTACGACGACGTCGACGCCCAGCTCCGCGCCCGCTCCGGCACCCTGGTCGCCAACGCCGCCACGCTGCGCAGCTCCGACCCGGCGAGCGTGCTCGGGGTGTCGTCGCTGTTCTCCAACGACCTGCGGGTCGCCGTGATCATCGGCGGTCGCAGCTACACCCTGCAGGCGCCCCCGCTGGGAGCTCCCGAGCAGGCCGTCGCGACGGGGGCCGCGACGAGCTCGCTGCGCACCGCGGACGACTTCCGGGTGCTGGCCCAGCGCTCGCCCGACGGCACCACCGTCGTGCTCGCCCAGTCGCTGGGCCCCACCCGCGAGGTGCTGAAGCGCCTGGGCGTGGTGCTGGGCATCGTCGGCGCCGCGGGCATCTTCCTGGCCGTGGTGGCCGGGGCGGCGGTGGGCCGGGCGGGGCTGCGCCCGGTGGCCCGGCTGACCGCGGCGGCGGAGCGGGTGGCCGCCACCGACGACCTCACGCCCATCCCCGTGACCGGCGACGACGAGCTGGCCAGCCTCACCCGGAGCTTCAACCGGATGCTGCGCTCGGTGGGGGAGTCCCGGGAGCGCCAGCGGCGCCTGGTCGCCGACGCCGGCCACGAGCTGCGCACCCCGCTGACCTCGCTGCGCACCAACATGGAGCTGCTGGCCGCCTCCCAGCAGCCCGGGGCCCCGGCGCTCGCCGAGCAGGACCGCCGCGACCTGCTGGCCGACGTGGAGGCCCAGATCACCGAGCTCTCCACCCTGGTGGGCGACCTCGTCGACCTCGCCCGGGAGGACGCCCCGGCCGTGGTGCACGAGCCGGTGGACGTGGCCGACCTCGTCTCACGGGCGCTGGAGCGGGCCCGACGGCGCAGCGGGGAGGTCACCCTGCTCGCGGAGCTGCACGGGTGGACCGTGACCGGTGACGCCGCGGGGCTGGAGCGCGCGGTGCTGAACGTGCTGGACAACGCGGTGAAGTTCAGCCCACCCGGGGGGGTGGTGCAGGTGGCGCTGCGCCCGGTGGACCCCGGCCAGGCCGAGCTGGTCGTGGACGACTCCGGCCCCGGGATCGCCCCGGAGGACCGCGCGCTGGTCTTCGAGCGCTTCTACCGGGCGATGGCCTCGCGCGGGCTGCCCGGGTCCGGGCTGGGGCTGGCCATCGTCAAGCAGGTGGTGGCCAAGCACGGCGGTGCGGTGTGGGCGGAGGAGTCCCCGACGGGCGGGACCCGGCTGCGGCTGCGGCTGCCCGGCACGGCCGGCTGACCCGATCGGGTGGGCCCGCCAGACACACGGCGGACGTACAGGTGGATCTCAGGCAGGTCTCAGCCCCACGCGCCAGACTCGACCCATGAGCGACGGCAACGAGCAGCACCCCTCCTCCGACGAGCAGCGCCCGACGAACCCCTGGTCCGAGGACCGGTCCGGCGGCAGCCCCTCCCGGCCCCCCCAGCAGCAGCCCCCGGCGGACGAGGCCGGTGCGGGGTGGTCGGGACACGACGGGGGCTGGGGCCAGAACCCCCAGAACCCCCAGCACCAGCAGGGCGCGCAGGGCCAGTCCCCCCAGGGCCAGACGTCGCAGGGGCAGGACACCTCCTGGTGGTCCCAGCAGCAGGCGACCCAGCAGCACCCGAACCAGCAGCACCCGGGCCAGACGTACTCCGGTCAGCAGGGGGCGTACGGCGCGAACCCGGGCTCCCCGCAGGGCTGGTCGGGTGGGACGTCCGGCCCGGGCTCCTACCCGTCCTACGGCTCGTCCACGTCGGGCTGGTCGACCCAGCCGCAGACCACCGCCGCGGCCCGCGCGCCGCGCAAGCGTGGCCGCTCCACCCTGGCGGCGGGCGCGCTCGTCATCGCCCTGGTGGCCGGTGGCGTCGGCGGTGGGCTGGTGGCGCTGTTCGACGGCAGCGGCTCCACCGTCGCGACGGCGCTGAACCAGACGAACAGCAGCCAGCCCGTCAGCCAGGCGGCCGACGGCTCCGTGACCCAGGTCGCCGCGAAGGTGCTGCCCAGCGTCGTCCAGATCCAGGTCGTCGTCGGCCAGTCCGGCGGCGAGGGCTCGGGGATCATCCTCAGCAACGACGGCTACATCCTCACCAACAACCACGTCGTCGCCGGCGCGGCCGGTGCGCCCTCCGGTGCCATCACCGTGGCGTTCAACGACGGCACGACGGCGACCGGCACCATCGTCGGCCGCGACCCCTCGGCGGACATCGCCGTCATCAAGGTCGACGGCAAGTCCGACCTGACCCCGATCGCGGTGGGCAGCTCCGGCTCGCTGCAGGTCGGTCAGCCGGTCGTCGCGGTCGGTTCGCCGCTGGGTCTGGCCGGCACCGTCACCACCGGGATCGTCAGCGCGCTGAACCGTCCCGTGCGCGCCACCGGCGAGACCTCCAGCGCCGACCAGTCCTCGATCATCGACGCCGTGCAGACCGACGCAGCCATCAACCCCGGCAACTCCGGTGGTGCCCTGGTCAACACCGCGGGCCAGCTCATCGGCATCAACTCGGCCATCGCGTCGCTCGGGGCGAGCCAGTCCGGCTCCCAGTCGGGCTCCATCGGGCTCGGCTTCGCCATCCCCATCGACCAGGCCAACCGGATCGCCCAGGAGCTCATCTCCACCGGCACCGCGACCCAGGCCGTCCTCGGGGTCAGCGTCACCAGCTCCACCACCGGCACCCGCGGCGCCACCATCGGCGACGTGAGCGCCGGGAGCCCGGCGGCGTCGGCGGGGATCACGTCCGGTGACATCGTCACCAAGATCGACAGCCGGAACATCGAGGACAGCGACTCCCTGGTCGCCGCGGTGCGCTCCTACGCCCCTGGTTCCAAGGTCACGCTGACCATCGGCCAGGGCAGCGGATCCAAGACCGTCGACGTCACCCTCGGCAGCACCACGGTGGGGACGAAGTGAACTCCGGGTCCGGCGGCGTCGGCCCGCACACCCTGACCCTCGTGGCCGAGCGCGGCCGGTCCGGGCTCGACGGGAACGGCCCGGACACGGCTGCCCTTAGGGTGACCGACATGAACATGAGCAACCCGGAGCTCGGCCGCGCGCTCGTGGTGCTGGTCGACGACCGCTCCGTCCAGGGCCGCGCCACCGATGCGATGGGTCCGCTCGTGGCGGAGCTGCTCACCGAGGGTGGCTTCCACGTCGACGCCACCGTCGTCGTCGCCGCCGACCCGGTGGAGATCCGCAACGCCCTGAACACCGCGGTCATCGGCGGGGTCGACCTGGTCGTCACCGTCGGCGGCACCGGCGTCTCCCCCCGCGACGTGGTCCCCGACGCGACCTCCGGCGTGCTCGACCGGACCATCCCGGGGGTCGCGGAGGCGCTGCGCTCCTCCGGACTCGCCGCGGGCGCGGTGGACGCCGGCCTCTCCCGGGGTCTCTGCGGGGTCTCCGGCAGCACGCTGGTGGTGAACCTCGCCCCGTCCCGCGCTGCGGTGCGGGACGGGATGGCCACCCTCACACCGCTGGTCTCGCACGTGATCTCCGAGCTCTCCGGCCTGCACGACGCGTGAGCACCGAGACGCCGGCCCAGCGGCGCGAGCGGCTCGCAAGGGTGTTCGGCGACGTCCTGCCGGAGACCACTGCCGACGAGCGTGAGGCGGGGGACCAACCGGGACACGGCTGGGGCCCTGCAGCGGTCCGGGACGCCGAGCTGCGGCGGGACGTGCCCCCGCACCACGGCTGAGCACCAGCGGGCCCCCGCCCGGATCCCGGTCGGGGGCCCGGGTGTCGCACGGGGGAGCTACCGGTTCGGGCCACCCTGGCGGGCCAGCAGGTCGCGGATCTCGATGAGCAGCTCGACGTCGGTCGGCTCGGCCGGGCCCGCCTCCTCGCCGGAGTGGCGGCGCGCCTTGAGGGTGTTCATCGGGACCACGATCACGAAGTAGACGACCGCGGCGGTCAGCACGAAGGTGATGAGCACACCGACGAGCTTGCCGAGGTCGAGGAAGGCGTCGGGGTTGCCGTCGACCAGCTGGACGCCGAGACCGACGCTGTCGCTGCCGCCGAGGGCCGCCAGCAGGGGGTTGATGACGTAGTCGACGAACCCGGTGACGACCGCGGCGAACGCGGCGCCGATGACGACGGCGACCGCGAGGTCGACGACGTTCCCGCGGAGGATGAAGTCCTTGAAACCTTTGAGCACGGCTCTCCCTGGATGCGTGCGGACGCCGTCGACGTGGGTGCCGGCCGGTCGCGCTCAGCGGAAGGTAACGGTGAGCGTCTGCTCCAGCGACGCCGCGGCCACGTCGGGCGCGTCGGCGCCGGGTACGCCCAGCACGACCAGCCGGCCCGTCGTGCCCGTCCGGGTGGTCTCCGGCGGGACGGCCAGCACCACGGCGCCCCGCACCACGACGCGCACCGATCCGACGTCCTCGCCCAGGGCCAGCACGTCCACGTCGTCGCCGGGTCGCAGCAGGTCGCCGACGTCCGGGTCGCCCAGCCGGATCGGGACCGAGATCGTGTCCGGGCGCCCGGTGACCGCCCGGGCCAGGTCGGACCCGAGCACCCGGACGTCGGTGAGCTGCTCGCCCCCGCGGACCGCCCCGGCCAGGGTGCGCCCCGTGACCGACGCCAGGTCGGCGACGGCGCCGCCGGGCACCGACCGCGACGAGACGCTGGTCAGCGCCAGGTCGTCGACGGTGAGGACGGCGCCGGGGGCGAGGTCGCGGACGGCGACCACCACCGGGCTCGTCCGGGTGCTCGGGTCACCGCGGACCGCGAGCACCGCCGCCAGCACGACCAGTGCTGCGGCCAGGGCCCGGCGCGCGTGCACGGTCCGCGCCCACCCGGGACGGCTCAGCCGAGCCACCCGTTCGTGCAGGCCGGGTCCGAGCGACCCCGGTCCGGCCCGTCGCGCCCGCCCCCGTGGTGCCGGTCGTGCTCGTCGTCCTGGGCTCACTGCCGGCCGTCCTCGCTCGCGGGGCACCACGGCGGCACCCGGTCACGACGACGCTAGGAGCGGGTGGGCACCACGGGCCCCCTGCGCTGCGGCCCTGTGGACAACCGGGTGCCCTGGGGACAACCCGGCGCTCAGGACCCCGAGGAGGACGGCGTCGACGAGGAGCCCGAGGACGATGACGAACCCGTACCGCCCGAGCCCGTACCGCCCGAGCCCGTTCCGCCCGAGCTCGAGCCGTTCGCGGAGGAGGAGCTCGAGGAGGAGTCCGACTTCTTCTCGGACTTCTTCTCCGTGCCGGCGGACTTCTCGCCGCCCTTCTCGCTGCCCTTCTCGCTGCCGCCCTTCTCGCCGCCGCCCTTCTCGTTCGAGGACGACCGGTCGCCCGAGCCGGAGCGGCTGTCGTTGCGGTAGAAGCCGCTGCCCTTGAACACGATGCCCACCGCGCTGAACAGCTTGCGCAGCCGCCCGGAGCACACGGGGCAGACGGTGAGGGTCTCGTCGGTGAACGCCTGCACGACGTCGAAGCGGTTGTCGCACTCGGTGCACGCGTAGGAGTAGGTGGGCACGGGTCCTCCGGAGATGTGGTGCGGGCTGGCACTCGCCTCGCGCGAGTGCCAGGGGCGATGGTACGGCGCGGACCCGTCAGGTCCTGGTCGCAGGTCCCGATCCGCTGGGACCCGTCCGCTGGGACCCGTCCGCTGGGACCCGTCTTCGGGGACCCAGCCGCACCAGCCCCCGCCCCGGGGTGAGGGCCCACCCCAGCGGCACGTCGTGCGCCTGGGAGGGCACCGCGTCGAGGAGCTCGTCGTCCCCGACCACCCCCACCAGCGCGGCGTCCGTCGCAGCCCCGCCCAGGGTGCGGTCGTAGAAGCCGCCACCGCGGCCCAGGCGGGTGCCCCGCAGGTCGACGGCGAGCGCGGGGACCAGCACCAGCGTCGCTGCGCCGATCGCCTGCGTCCCCAGCGGCGACCCCGTCGGCTCCCGCAGCCCTCGGGGGGCGCCGGTGAGCGTCCCGGCGTGCTCGGCCCAGTCCAGCGGCCCGGCGGCCGGCGGGGTGAGCGGCAGCAGGACCCGCACGCCGCCGAACCGCAGGGCGTCCAGCGCCGCGAGCGAACCCGGCTCCGTGCCCACCGGGACGTACCCGCAGACCACGTCGCCCCGGACCAGCGAACCGTCCTCCAGCAGCCCCCGCAGGTGCGTGGCGAGCGCACCGTCCGCCCGGGCGCGGGACGCCGCCGACCGGCCCCGGCGGGCGGCGAGCAGGCGCGCGCGCAGCGCCTGCTTGTCCCCGCGTCCGGCTCCACCCACGTGCACCACGCCCCCGGTCCCGTTCGTGCTCGTTAGTGTGGTGGCCATGACCTCGCCGCCGCAGGCCGCCCCCTTCCGCACCGCGATCGTCCCGGCCGCCGGGCTGGGCACCCGCTTCCTCCCCGCCACCCGCTCGGTGGCCAAGGAGCTGCTGCCCGTCGGGGACACCCCGGGCATCGAGCTCGTGGTCGCCGAGGCGGCCGCGGCGGGTGCGACCCGCCTCGTCGTCGTCATCTCCGAGGGCAAGGAGGCGGTGGTCGAGCACTTCCGGTCCGACGAGGCCCTGGAGGCCACGCTGTCCCGGCGCGGCAAGGAAGCCCAGCTGGCCAAGATCCGCCGCGCCCCCGGGCTGGTGCACGAGGTGGTCACCGCCCTGCAGTCCGAGCCGCTGGGCCTCGGGCACGCCGTCGGCTGCGCGGAGGACGCGCTGGGCGCCGAGGACGACTGCGTCGCGGTGCTGCTGCCCGACGACATCGTCGCCACCGACGGCGGTGCGGGCGTCCTGGGTCTCATGGCCGCGGTGCGCGCGGAGCGCGGCGGCACCGTGCTGTGCGCCTTCGACGTGCCCCGCGAGGAGGTCTCCGCCTACGGGGTGTTCTCCGTGGCGGAGCTCGACGGTGGTGGTCTCCGCAGTGGTGGTCTCGGGGGCGGTGGTCTCGGGGGCGGGGACGCCGACGTCTTCCGGGTCACCGGGATGGTGGAGAAGCCGCCCGCCGACGAGGCCCCGTCCACCTACGCCGCCGCCGGGCGCTACCTGCTGGACCGGTCCGTGTTCGACGCGCTGCGCCGGATCACCCCGGGCGCCGGGGGCGAGCTGCAGCTGACCGACGCGATCAGCCTCCTCATCGAGGACGGCCACCCCGTGCACGTGGTGGTGCACCGCGGCGCCCGCCACGACATCGGCAACCCGGCGGGGTACGTCCGCGCGCTGGTCGACACCGCGCTGGCCGACGCCCAGGACGGACCCGCGTTCCGCGAGTGGCTGGGCACCCGGGTGCCCCGGTGAAGTCCGTCGACGAGCACCTGCAGCGAGTGCTCGAGGCCGCCGTCGTCCCGGAGCCGGTGCGCGTCGCGATCTCCGAGGCCCAGGGCCTGCTGTGCGCCGAGGAGGTCGTCACCGAGCGACCGCTGCCCGGCTTCGACCAGGCCGCGATCGACGGCTACGCGGTGCGCGCGGTCGACGTGCAGGCCCCGCGCACCCCGGCCGGCGCCCTGGCCGCGGCCGCGGGCGAGGAGACCGCGGACGGGCAGGGCCCGGTGCGGCTGCCCGTGGTGGGGGAGGTCGCCGCTGGCTCGCGCCAACCCGTGCGGCTGCAGCCCCGCCAGGCCGTGCGGGTGGAGACCGGCGCCCCGCTGCCCACCCTGGCCGACGCCGTGCTGCCCCTGGCCTGGAGCGACGGGCACTCGGCGCGGATCACCGTGCACGAGCCGGTGCGCTCGGGCGACTTCGTCCGCCACACCGGCGACGACGTGCAACCCGGCGACGTCGCCGTCCGCTCGGGCACCGTCATCGGCGCCGCACAGGTGGGCCTGCTCGCCGCCGTCGGGGCCAGCAAGGTGCTGGTGCACCCCCGGCCGCGCATGTCGATCATCTCGGTGGGTGGCGAGCTGGTCGACATCGACCGCACCCCCGGGGCCGGCCAGGTCTACGACGTGAACTCCTACGCCCTGGCGGCCGCCGCCCGCGACGCCGGCGCCACCGTGAACCGGGTCGGCATCGCCGTGGGGGACCCGCACCGCCTGCGCGACGTCGTCGAGGGTCAGCTCCTGCGCAGCGAGATCGTCGTCATCTCCGGGGCCGTGGGCGGGGCCGCGTCCGAGCAGGTGCAGGAGGTGCTGGCCGACCTCGGCGAGATCGTCGTCGACCGCGTCGCCATGCACCCGGGCTCCGTGCAGGGCTTCGGCCGCCTCGGCGCCGACCAGGTGCCCACGTTCCTGCTGCCGGCGAACCCGGTGAGCGCGCTGGTCGTGTTCGAGGTGATGGTGCGCCCGCTGGTGCGGGTGGCCCTGGGCAAGCGCAACCCGCGCCGCCGGATCGTCCGCGCCCGCACCGTCGGTCCGATCACCTCCATCGAGGGGCGCCGCGGCTACCTCCGCGGGCAGCTCATGCGCGACGAGAAGACCGACGAGTACCTCGTGCAGGCACTGGGCGGGGCGCCGGGCTCGTCGTCGCACCTGCTGGCCACCCTGGCCGACGCCAACTGCCTGGTGCTGGTCGACGAGGACGTCACGGAGGTGCGCACCGGCGACACCGTGCAGGTCGTGTTCCTCGCCCAGCGCGGCTGAGGACGCCCCGCAGTGCACGCCGAGCCCCACCCCGACTCGCGCCACCCCGGCTGGCCCGCGCGGCCGGGGCCGCTGCGGGTGCGGGCGGGGACGGTGGGTCTGCGCCCGCTGCGGCTGCGCGACGCCGGGGCGTGGAGCGCCACCCGGACCCGCGACGAGGAGCAGCTGCGCCCGTGGGAACCGACCATCCCGGGCCGCTGGTCCGCGCGCCACCACAGCACGGCGTGGCCGGGGATCTGCACGTCGCTGCGCTCGGCGGCCCGCAAGGGTCAGGTGCTGCCCTTCGTCATCGAGGTGGACGGGGCCTTCGTCGGGCAGCTCACCATCGGCAACGTCGTCCGCGGGGCGCTGCGCTCGGCGTGGATCGGCTACTGGGTGGCCACCCCGGTGACCGGGGGTGGGGTGGCCACCGCCGCGGTGGCCCTGGGCCTCGACCACGCGTTCGCCGGTGTCGGCCTGCACCGCATCGAGGCCACGGTGCGTCCGGAGAACGCTGCCAGCCGGGCGGTGCTGGCGCGCAACGGCTTCCGCGAGGAGGGCCTGCTGCGCCGGTACCTCGACGTCGACGGGGACTGGCGCGACCACCTGCTCGTGGCCACGACCGCGGAGGAGGACGGGCGCGGACGCGCCGCCGTGCTGGTGGGCTCGGGTCGGGCGAGGTGGACGTAGCGGCTCCTCCGGGGACGACGCCCGGCGCGCCTGCCCTCCTCCGGCGGTCGCGGTGGCTAGCGTGGCGACGGTGACCGGACGGGAAGCCGAGGGGGTGGGCAGGTGCACGACTCGGTGATCGTGGTGCTGCTCATCGTGGCGTGGCTGTTCGTGGCGGTGCCCATGCTGTCCAAGTACCGCCAGGAGGTCCGACGCACCGCCGACGCCGCCCTGGCGAGCCGGGTGCTGCACCGCGGCGACAGCGGCATCCGCCTCGCCGTGCGACGCGCCCCCGCCCGGGGGCACCGCAGCGATCCCGCGTGGGCGCCCGGAACCGACGGGCACGAGCTGGACGACGACCAGGACGAGACGCAGGAGGTGGCCGTGGCCGAGCAGGAGCAGTCCGACCGGATGGAGCAGCCCGAGCACGTGGAGCAGCACGGGGCGCGACCCTGGGCCGACCACGTCGCCGAGGAGCGCGAGCTCGACGAGCACTACGGCGCCGACCACCACCGCGCCGGGCGCGGCGGGTTCGACGTCCGTGCCGACGCGCAGGCACGCGCCGCCCGCTTCTCCGCGCGCCGCCGGGTGACCGGGCTCCTGCTGGCCGCGGCCGTCATCACCCTGCTCGGCGGGGTGCTGGGCCTGGGCTTCCTGTGGTGGCCGTTCGTCGTCGTCAGCGTGGCGCTGGTCGGGTACCTGGCCTTCCTGCGCCGCCAGACCCGCATCGAGGCGCAGGTGCGCGAGCGCCGCCTGGCCCGGCTGCAGCGCGCCCGCCTCGGCGTGGACACCGTGGACCCCCACGACGCGCAGTGGGGATCGGTGCCGCGGCGCCTGCGTCGGCCCGGGGCGGTCGTCCTGGAGATCGACGACGAGGACCCGGACTTCGACGAGCTGGAGACCCCGCTCGCGCCCGAGGAGCTCCGCTTCCCCCGTGCGGTGGGGGCGTGAGCACGCCCCACCGAGGCTGCTAGTCTCGGTGCCGGTCCCGGGGCTGTGGCGCAGTTGGTAGCGCGCCTCGTTCGCATCGAGGAGGCCAGGGGTTCGAATCCCCTCAGCTCCACCCCGGAGCACTGACGACGTCGCCCGGACCCCGGTCCGGGCGACGTTCGTCGTTGCGGATCGACCACGTCCTGCGGTGGACGCACCACGGCCCGCCGACCGGGTGGTCGACGGGCCGTGGTGGTGGTGCAGGGGCTACGTGAAGATGCTGACGCCACCGGGGCCGACGAGCAGGCCGACGATGATGAGCACCGCCCCCCAGATGAACTCCTTGCGGATGAGGGCGAAGATGCCGGCGATCACGAGGATCACGGCGATGATCCAGAGAATGGTTGCCACGGGAACCTCCTGTCACGGGCCGCGGGTGCGGCCGTAGGTTGTAAACCTAACGTGCTTTTCACCGGATCGGTGACATCACGCCGCTACGGTGGCGACGTGTCCGTTCCCGTCGTCGTGCTGGCCGGCGCTCTCGGCGTCGGCAAGACCACCCTGCTGAACCACCTGCTGCGCACCAGCAGCGGGGTGCGGATCGGGGTGGTGGTGAACGACTTCGGCGCCGTCGAGGTCGACGCGCTGCTCGTCTCGGCGTGGAGCGACGACACCGTCTCGCTGGCCAACGGGTGCCTGTGCTGCGCGCTGGGCGACGACACGCTCGACGATGTGCTGGGCCGGCTGTGCGCGCCGTCCTCCGGGCTGGACGTCGTGCTGGTCGAGGCCAGCGGGGTGGCCGAGCCCGGCGCCCTGGTGCCCCGGGTGGCGAGCGCACCCGGGGCCGGCTTCGGCGGGCTGGTGCTGGTGGTCTCCGCCGTCGAGCCGGCGCCCGTGGCCGGCGCCGACCTGGTGGTGCTGACGAAGACCGACCTCGTCGACCCCGGTCGTGCCGAGGCGCTCTGCCGGGAGCGCAACCCGGTGGTGCCGCTGGTGCACGCCGTCCGCGGCGCGCTGGACCCGCGGGTGCTCCTGGACCCCGACGTGCTCGCGGCGGCGGCCGCCCGCCCCGGCCGCCAGCTCGTGCTCGGCGAGGAGGTCGGCGGGGAGGCGGGTGACCGTGCGCACCCGGGGCACGCGAGCGTGGAGCTGGTCACCGACGAGGCGTTGGACGGCCACGCCCTGCTGGCCCTGTTCGACGACCGGCCACCGGGGCTGTTCCGCGCCAAGGGGTTCGTCGACCTGGGGGAGGACGAGCAGTACACGCTGCAGGTCGTCGGGCGGCAGGTGGAGCTGACCGCGGGGGTGCCGCGGGGCGTGCACGGCAGCCGCCTCGTGTGCGTGGGCGTCGGGATGGACGTCGCGGTGGTGCGGGCGCGCCTGCAGGGCTGCATCGGGACGGGCTCGGGCCACGACGCCGAGCGCTCCCGGCGTGCCGTCGCCTCCCGGGTGGCGCTGTGACGCAGCAACGCCGGACGACGGTGCTGCTGACGGCCTTCGAGCCGTTCGGCGGCGAGACCGTGAACCCCTCGGCCGAGGCCGCCCGTCGGGTGCTCGAGGGCGGGGTCGACGGCGCCGAGCTGGTGCTCGTGGTGCTGCCGGTGGTCTACGGCGCGGCGGGGGACGTCCTGCTCGCCGCGGTGGCCGCGCACCGCCCGGAGCTGGTGGTCTGCCTCGGCCAGGCCGGCGGTCGCAGCGGGATCACCCCGGAGCGCGTCGCGGTCAACCTCGACCACGCCCGCGCCGACGACAACGCCGGGCAGCGGCCCACGGAGGTCCCGGTGGTCGCGGGGGGTCCCGTCGGCTACTTCTCGACGCTGCCCGTCGTCGGGATCGTCGACGCCCTCACCACCGCCGGCATCCCGTCCGCCGCGAGCTCGACCGCGGGGCACTACGTCTGCAACCACGTGTTCTACCGGCTCATGCACCACCTGGAGGGGACCGGCGTGCCAGGCGGGTTCGTGCACGTGCCGTACGCCGACGAGCAGGTCGCCGGGCGGGACCACGGGCCGTTCAGCCTGCCGCTGGCCACGATCGCGGAGGGCGTGCGGGTGGTCGTCCAGACGGCGATCGCGATGACCGTGGCGGCCGTGCGCCGTCCCGGGGGCTGACACCGACCGGGGGTGCGCGTTGACCATCCTGCTCGTGGACGGACCAGCTGCGGTAGGAACAGCCATGGACGCACGACGACTGCTCTTCGCGGTGGCCCCGGTGGTCGCCGCGGCCGGGATCGGTGGACTCGGCTCGCGCGACGCCCCCGAGGTCTACGGGCGGCTGCGCAAGCCCGCGTGGGCGCCGCCGGCCGGCGTGTTCGGACCGGTGTGGACGACGCTGTACGCCGGGATCGGCGTGGCCGGCTGGCGGCTGTACCCGAGGGCCTCGGCCCGGCTGCGCGCGCTGCACCTGGCGCAGCTCGCGCTGAACGGCGCGTGGCCGATCACGTTCTTCGGGGTGCGTCAGAAGTCGGTGTCGCTGGCGGTCATCGCCGCGCTGGACGCTGCCGTGGCCGCCGAGATCGCGGCCGCCCGCAAGGTCGACCCCACCTCGGCCGCCCTGCTCGCCCCCTACCTGGCCTGGACCCTGTTCGCGAGCGCGCTGAACACCCAGGTCAGCGACCCCGCTGACTGACCCACCCCGCCGGCCCCCGGGACGACGTTCTGCACGCACAACGCGCGCTGGGGCAGGGGCGGGGACGGTCAGACCGTGACGGCGCGGAGCACCACGAACTTCGCGTTGCTGGCCTCCACCGTGCACCCGCCGAACAGCTTCGCGAGCCGCGCGTGGTGGCCCAGGTGCCGGTTGCCGACGACCCGGAGCTCGCCACCCGGGCGCAGCGACTGCCGGGCAGCGCTGAACATCGCCCACGCCGTCGCGTCGGAGGTCCCCCGGCCGCTGTGGAACGGCGGGTTGCACAGCACCAGGTCCACCGGGCCGTCCACCGCCTCGAGCCCGTCGGTGACCAGCGCCTCCACCGGCCGGTCACCGTGCACCGCTCGCCAGGACGCCTCCGCCGAGGCGACCGCGAGGTAGGAGGCGTCGGTGAGGATGACCTCGGCGTCGGACGAGGCGAGCCCGGCGGCCACCCCGAGCACCCCGTTGCCGCACCCCAGGTCGACGACGCGACCGTGCACCGGCGGCAGGTGCTCCAGCAGGAACCGGGTGCCGATGTCGAGGTGGTGGTGCGAGAACACCCCCGCGTGCTGCACCAGCGTGCGTCCCGCGAGCCCGGCGGGAGCGTCAGCGCCGAGCTCCAGCCGTTGGGGCCACGGGTCCGCCGGCCGCACCACCGCGGGGTCGACCTGCACGTGGATCAGTCGGGCCTTGCGGGTGGCCTGCGAGGTGCGGGTGGGCCCGACGAGCCGCTCGCAGGTCGTCAGCGTCGAGGTGTGCACCTCCTTGGACATCCCCGCCCCGACGACGACGGATCGGGGATGCAGCCGTGGGGCGAGCAGGTGCAGCTCGTGCTCCAGCAGGGCGAGGGTGCGCGGCACCCGGAAGACGAGCACGTCGATGCGCTCGGGGAGCGCCGCGGTGATCGCCCGCAGGTCCGCGTCGACCCCGTTGCGGGACAGGTTGTCCCGGGTGGCGGCCTGGGCGACGACGGAGTCGCTCACGCTCACCGCCCCGTGCGGCGCGAGCGCGGTGGTCAGGGCCCCCCACCGGTCGCCGAGCACGACGACGGTGCCGGTGAGGTCGACCGCGGCCAGGTGCTCCAGCAGCAGGGCGTCGGCGGCGTCGAAGGCGCGCAGCAGCGGGTCGTCGGGCCGGCGCGTCAGCTCGAGGTCACCCGAGGCCGTCTGCAGGAGGTCCACTCAGACGGCCCGGGGGCGCACGAGCGCGGCGGCGCGGGCGGCGACCTCGCGGGCGGTGTCGGGGTCCGCGGCGCGGGCCAGCGCCACACCCATCCGTCGTCGGGTGAAGCTCTCCGGCTTGCCGAACAGCCGCACGTCCACCCCGGGCAGGGCGAGCGCGTCCGCCACCCCGTCGAAGACGATCCCCACCGCGTCGACCCCGCCGTAGATGACGGCCGACGCCCCGGGGGAGTGCAGCGCCGTGTCGACCGGCAGCCCGAGCAGGGCCCGGGCGTGGAGCTCGAACTCGTTCTGGTGCTGGGTGCTCATGGTCACCATGCCGGTGTCGTGCGGGCGTGGGCTGACCTCGCTGAAGTACACGTCCTCGCCCTGGACGAACAGCTCGACACCGAAGATCCCCCAGCCCCCGAGGTCGTCGGTGACGGTGCGGGCGATCTCCCGCGCCCGCTCCAGCGCCACCGCCGCCACGGGCTGCGGCTGCCAGCTCTCCACGTAGTCGCCGCGCTCCTGGCGGTGCCCGATCGGCTCGCAGAAGTGGGTGCCGTCGGCGGCGCGGACGGTGAGCAGGGTGATCTCGTAGTCGAAGTCGACGAACCCCTCGACGATGACCCGGGTGCCGGCGACCCGGCCGCCGGCCAGCGCGTGCGACCACGCCTGCGCCACGTCGTCGCCGCTCCGCAATGTCGACTGACCCTTGCCCGAGCTGGACATCACCGGCTTCACCACGCACGGGAAGCCGATCCGCCCCGTCGCGGCGCGGAGCTCCTCGAGGGAGTCGCAGAACTCGTAGGGACTGGTCGGCAGGCCGAGGGTCTCCGCGGCCAGGCGCCGGATGCCCTCGCGGTCCATGGTCAGCCGGGCCGCGCGGGCGGTGGGCACCACCCGGAACCCCTCGGCCTCCAGCTCGACCAGCGTCGGCGTCGCGATGGCCTCGATCTCGGGGACGACGACGTCCGGGCGCTCGATCTCGACCAGCTCCCGCAGCGCGGCCGGGTCGCTCATGGTGACGGTGCGGGCGTGGTGGGCCACCTGGTGGCCGGGGGCGTCGGCGTACCGGTCCACGGCGATGGTCTCCACCCCCAGGCGCTGCAGCGCGATGACCACCTCCTTGGCGAGCTCCCCCGAGCCCAGCAGCATCACGCGGGTGGCGTTCTCCGACAGCGGTGTCCCGATCACGGTGGGCATTCTGCCCTCGTGCGTGATTGCTGGAGCCAGGCGGCGAGGTTTCGTTCACACCGGTGCCCAGGGGTGGCGTCGACGGCGCGTGCCGGGCACTGTGATGGCCACCACACCCTCCGATCCGAGGAGCTCCGTGACCGACACCCTCGAACGCCCCACCACCACCGCGCAGTCCGTCGTCGAGGCCTGGCTCGCCGCCTTCGAGGCCGGCCTGGCCGCCGGCGAGGTCAGCGGGCTGTTCACCTCCGACTGCCACTGGCGCGACCTCGTCGCCTTCACCTGGAACCTCAAGACGGTGGAGGGCCGCGAGCAGGTCGCCGACCTCGTCACCTCCCGGGCTGCGGACACCGCCGCCACCGGGTTCCACACCCTGGAGCCGGCCACCGAGGACGGGGGCGTCACCACGGCGTGGATCGGGTTCGAGACCGCCGTGGGCCGGGGCAAGGGTCTGCTGCGGCTCAAGCCGGAGGACGGCGAGGACCGTGCCTGGACCCTGCTGACCACCCTGTACGAGCTCACCGGCCACGAGGAGCCCCAGGGCCCGTCGCGACCGATGGGGGCCGAGCACGGCGCCAGGGCCGACCGCCGGTCCTGGACCGAGCAGCGCGAGCAGGAGGCCGCAGAGCTCGGGTACGCCACCCAGCCCTACGTCCTCGTCGTCGGCGGCGGTCAGGGTGGGATCGCCCTGGGGGCCCGGCTGCGCCAGCTCGGGGTGCCGTCGATCGTGGTCGACTCGCGGGAGCGGCCCGGGGACCAGTGGCGCAGCCGCTACAAGAGCCTGTGCCTGCACGACCCCGTCTGGTACGACCACCTGCCGTACCTGAAGTTCCCCGACAGCTGGCCGGTGTTCGCGCCCAAGGACAAGATCGCGGACTGGCTCGAGAGCTACGTGAAGATCATGGAGCTCACCTACTGGAGCTCGACCGATGCCCGCAGCGCCACCTACGACGAGGCCGCGGGGACGTGGACGGTCGAGGTGGTGCGCGACGGCGAGGCGGTGACCCTGCACCCGACGCACCTGGTGCTGGCCACCGGGATGTCGGGCAAGCCGAACCTGCCGAGCTACCCGGGGATGGACGTCTTCGGCGGCGAGCAGCACCACTCCAGCGCGCACCCCGGCCCGGACGCCTACGTGGGCAAGAAGGTCGTCGTCGTCGGCTCCAACAACTCCGCGTTCGACATCTGCGGGGCGCTCTGGGAGGCCGGCGCCGACGTCACCATGGTCCAGCGCACCTCGACGCACATCGTGAAGTCGGAGTCGCTGATGGACCTCGGCCTCGGCGACCTGTACTCGGAGCGGGCGCTGGCGGCGGGGATGACGACGGAGAAGGCCGACCTCACGTTCGCCTCGCTGCCGTACCGGATCATGCACGAGTTCCAGATCCCGGTGTACGACGCGATCCGCGAGCGTGACCAAGCCTTCTACGAGCGCCTGGAGTCGGCCGGCTTCCGGCACGACTGGGGCGACGACGGCTCCGGGCTGTTCATGAAGTACCTGCGCCGCGGCTCCGGCTACTACATCGACGTCGGCGCGGCCGAGCTCGTCGCCGACGGCAGCGTGCAGCTGGCCCACGGGCAGGTCGACCACCTCACCGAGCACGCCGTCGTCCTCGCCGACGGGACGGAGCTGCCCGCGGACCTCGTCGTCTACGCCACCGGCTACGGCTCGATGAACGGCTGGGCCGCCGACCTCATCGACCAGGAGACCGCCGACCGGGTGGGCAAGGTGTGGGGCCTGGGCTCGGAGACGACCAAGGACCCCGGCCCGTGGGAGGGCGAGCAGCGCAACATGTGGAAGCCCACCCAGCAGGAGCACCTGTGGTTCCACGGCGGCAACCTGCACCAGAGCCGGCACTACTCGCTGTACCTGGCGCTGCAGCTGAAGGCTCGCGCCGAGGGCATCCCGACGCCCGTCTACGCCCTGCAGGAGAGCCACCACACGTCCTAGACCGACCTGGATCTGGACCGACCTGGGCCTAGACCTGCAGCAGCACGTCCCGGTACCCCCGGATCACGAACCCCGGGCGGTGCCGGGGCGTCGCGGCGAGGGTGATCCCGGGCAGCTGGGCCCGGAGCGCGGCCAGCACCGCGGTGAGCTCGAGACGGGCCAGGGGGGCGCCCAGGCAGTAGTGCAGCCCCACCCCGAAGCCGAGGTGCGGGTTGGGGGAGCGGCCCACGTCGACGGTGTCCGGCGCGGTGAACACGACCGGGTCCCGCCCCGCCGCGCCGAGCAGCGCCGCGACGGTCTGGCCCGGCGCGACCTCGACCCCGGCGACGACGACGTCCCGGGTGGCGGTCCGCTCGAACAGCTGCAGCGGGGAGTCGAAGCGCAGCAGCTCCTCCGCGGCCAGGCCGAGGTCGGCGCCGTCGAGCACCCGCTGCCACTGCGCCGGCTGCTGCAGCAGCGCCACGATCCCGTTGCCCACGCCGTTCACCGTTGCCTCGTGACCGGCCATGAGCAGCAGGACGGCCGTCGCGACGAGCTCGTCGTCGGACAACCTGCCCTCGTCGGCCTGCGCGGCGACGAGGTCGCTGACCAGGTCGTCCCCCGGCTTGGCGCGACGGTCGGCGACCAGCTCGCGCATCGCGGCCACGAACTCCGCGGACGCCCGTTCGGCGGCCTGCTGCTCCGCCGGCGGCGACGACGGCTCGTAGAGCCGCACGATGGTGTTCGACCAGCCGCGCAGCTGCGGGCGCACGCTCGCGGGCACGCCGAGCAGCTCAGCGATCACCTCCACCGGCAGCGGGGCGGCCACGGCCTCCAGCAGATCGACGCTCGCCCCGTCGCGCAGCGGCTCGGCGAGGTCGGCGACGAGGCGGTCGGCCAGCGCGGACACCACGGGCGCGAGCCGCTGGACGTGCCCGCGGGCGAACGCGCCGGCGACGAGGCGACGCAGCCGCGTGTGGGTGGGCGGCTCCGACTCCAGCAGCGAGTGCCGGTGCAGCAGGTTGAACGCCGGGAAGTCCGCCGCCGGCTCGCGGTCGGCCCACAGCCGACCCATGCCCTTGTGCCGCAGCACCGCCGAGCACGCCGCGTGGCTGAGCGCGACCAGGCCGCCCAGCTGCTCGTGGTGCTGCACCTGTCCGTCGGCCCGGGCGGCGGCGAGCGCCGGGTAGGGGTCGGCCAGGAACGCGGGGTCGGTGACGTCGAAGCTCACCGGGCCATGTCTACCGCCTCGGCGACCGGCGCCGGGTCGGCGCCGTGATCCTGGCAGGGTGTCGGCCGTGCACCCCGCTCGCCTCGTCCAGCTCGGCGCCTCGTGCGTGGTGCTGGGGATCGGGGTGGTGCTGCTGCTGCGGGCCACCCTCGGCTCGGACGGGTACTCGACCCTGATCAGCGGTCTGGCCCTGGCCACGGGGGTGGACTTCGCGGTGGTGAACGTCCTGGTGGGGGCTGCGCTCGTGCTGCTCGCGTGGCTGCGCGGGACCCGGCCGGGCCTCGGCACCGTGGTGCAGCCGGTGCTCGTCGGGGTGGTGGTCTCGCTCGGGCTCCGGCTGGTCGAGGAGCCCACCACGCTCGCGGTGCGCGCGGTCCTGCTCGTCGTCGCGGTGGTGGTGGTCGCCGTCGGGGTCGCGGGGTACCTGGGCAGCGCGACCGGGGCGGGACCGGCGGAGGCGGCCGCATTGGCGCTGGACCCGCCCGTGCCGTTCCGCTGGGGCTACAGCGCCTTCCAGCTCGCGGCGGCGCTGGTGGGGTGGGCGTGCGGGGCCACCGTCGGGGTGGGGACGCTGCTCGTGGTGCTGACCATCGGCCCGCTGGTCGACCAGGTGGCCCGGCGCCTGCCCCGGCTGCAGCACGGACCCCTGGACGGAGACAGCACCGTGTCCGGCGTCACACCGTCCCGCTAGGGTCGGCCCGTGACGAGCGCCCGTACCCCCAGCCCCGCCTACCGCGAGTACCTGGCCACCCGCGACGCCCTCCTGGCGCACCGCACCGACCTGGACGCGGCCCGCGCGGGCTTCACCTGGCCCCGGCTCGAGGAGTTCAACTGGGCGCTGGAGCACGTCGACGCCGTGGGTGCGGACCCGGTGCGCGGCGCCCGGCTCGCCCTGTGGATCGTCGAGGAGGACGGCTCCGAGGCGCGCTACACCTACGCCGAGATGAGCGAGCGCAGCAACCGGGTCGCGGGGTGGCTGCGCGAGCAGGGGGTGGCCCGCGGCGACCGGGTCATCCTCATGCTCGACAACCAGGTGGAGCTGTGGGAGACCGTGCTCGCGGTGATGAAGCTCGGCGCGGTGCTCATCCCCACCACGACGATGATGGGCCCGGCCGACCTGCGCGACCGGGTCTCCCGGGGCGGGGCACGGCACGTGGTGGTGCGCAGCGAGGACGCACCCAAGTTCGACGACGTGCCGGGGGAGTACACCCGGATCGCGGTCGGCGGACCCGTCGACGGCTGGCTCTCCTACGCCGACAGCGCGTCCGCCTCGGCCGACTTCACCGCCGACGGCGTCACCCGGGGCGAGGACACCCTGCTGCTGTACTTCACCTCCGGCACCACGGCCCGCCCCAAGCTCGTGGAGCACACCCACACCAGCTACCCGGTGGGTCACCTCACCACCATGTACTGGATCGGGCTGCAGCCCGGCGACGTGCACCTCAACGTCGCCTCGCCCGGCTGGGCCAAGCACGCGTGGAGCAACGTCTTCGCGCCGTGGATCGCCGAGGCCTGCGTGCTCATCGTCAACGTCGCCCGCTTCGACGCCGACCGGCTCGTCGACGAGATCGTCCGGTGCGGCGCGACGACGTTCTGCGCCCCGCCGACGGTGTGGCGCATGCTCATCCAGAGCGACCTCGGCCGGGTGCAGGTGCCGCTGCGCGAGGTGGTGGGGGCCGGGGAGCCGCTGAACCCCGAGGTCATCGCCCAGGTGCGTGCGGCCTGGGGACTGACCATCCGGGACGGCTTCGGCCAGACCGAGTCGTCGGTGCAGATCGCCAACACCCCCGGCCAGCCGCTGAAGGAGGGCTCGATGGGTCGGGCGCTGCCCGGGTTCGACGTGGTGCTGCTGGACCCGGTGAGCGGCGAGCCGGCGCCGGAGGGCGAGATCAGCCTGGCGCTGGAGCCGCGCCCGGTCGGGCTCATGGTCGGCTACCACGGGGACGCGGAGAAGACGGCCGCGGTGATGCGCGACGGGCACTACCGGACCGGCGACGTGGGCTCCCGCGACGACGACGGCTACCTCACCTACGTGGGCCGAGCCGACGACGTGTTCAAGGCCAGCGACTACCGGATCTCCCCGTTCGAGCTGGAGAGCGTCCTGCTGGAGCACCCGGCGGTGGCCGAGGCCGCCGTGGTCCCCTCGCCGGACCCGCTGCGCCTGGCCGTGCCCAAGGCGTACGTGGTGCTGGCGGCCGGGCACGAGCCCGACCGGGAGACCGCCCTGGCGGTGCTGGCCCACGCCCGGGAGCACCTCGCGCCCTACAAGCGCATCCGGCGCCTGGAGTTCGCCGAGCTGCCCAAGACGGTGAGCGGCAAGATCCGCCGCGTCGAGCTGCGCGGGCGCGAGGCGGAGCTGCACGCCGACCCCGCTGCGCTGCCCGCCACCGAGTTCCGCGACGAGGACTTCCCCGAGCTGCGCTGAGCGGCATCGGAGGCGGCATCGGAGGCGGCGTCGGGAGCGGGTCAGCGCCAGCTGGGCAGCCAGAGCTCGGACTGCCAGTGCGCGTCGGTGATGGGGGCGCCGGTGAGGATCGGCCACAGCCAGGCGAAGTTGGCCACCACCAGACCCACGTACAGGCACACCACGAGCAGACCGGTGGTGCGCCGCTCCGCGCCGGCCCGAGCCCGGCCCAGCACGTCGCCCAGCACCAGGGCGATGAGGATGATGAGGAACGGGGCCATCACGGTGGCGTAGAAGAAGTACATCTGGCGGTCGAGGTTGGTGAACCAGGGCAGGAACGCCGTCCCGTAGCCGACCAGGGCCACCGTGTAGCGCCAGTCGCGGTGGAAGACCGCCCGCCACAGGCCCCAGCCGAGCGCGGGGAAGGCCAGCCACCACATCGCCGGGGTGCCGACGAGCATCGTCGCGCTCACGCAGCGCGACTCCCCGCAGCCCTGGACGCCGTCCTGGGCGAAGTAGTACAGCATCGGGCGCAGCCCCATCGGCCACGTCCACGGCTTCGACTCGTACGGGTGCGGATTGCCGACGGGGGTGACGAGGTTCTCGTGGAACGTCAGCACGTGCGCGCTGTAGTACCAGAGCGAGCGCAGCGCGTCGGGGACGAACGCGAACGGTCCGCCCTCGCCGACCTGGCGCCCGACCGCCCAGCGGTCGATGCCCGTCTCGCTGCCGAACCAGGCCCAGAAGCTGGCCAGGTACACCGCCAGGGGGATGGCCACGAGCGAGCCCAGCGCGGGCACCACGTCGCGTCGCAGGGTGCCGACCCACGGGCGACGGACCCCGATGGAGCGTCGCGCGGCGACGTCGAAGCCCACGCTGAGCAGGCCGTACGCGGCGACGAAGTACACGCCGTTCCACTTGGTGCCGCAGGCCAGGCCCAGCATGAGCCCGGCCCCGAAGCGCCACCACCGCACGCCCCAGCGCGGGCCGTACAGGGTGTCGTGGACCCGGCCCTCGGCGAGCACCCGCGCGGCCCGGGCCTGCACGTCGTCCCGGTCCACGAGCAGGCAGGCCAGCGCGGCGACGACGAAGAAGGTGAGGAAGATGTCGAGCATCCCCATGCGGGACTGCAGGAACAGCACGCCGTCGCAGATCGCGAGGATCCCGGCGATCGCGCCGATCATGGTGGAGCGGGTCATCCGGCGGACCATCCGGACCAGCAGCACCACGACGAGCACACCGAGCACGGCCGACGGGAAGCGCCAGCCGAAGCCGTTGTAGCCGAACACCCCCTGGCTCAGGGCCATGATCTGCTTGCCGACGGGAGGGTGCACCACCAGCTCGTAGGCCGGGTTGTCCTCCAGCCCGCCGTTCATGAGGTCCTGGAAGGCCTGGGGCACGTAGTGCTTCTCGTCGAAGACGGGGGTGCCGCCGTCGGTGGGGGTGCCGAGGAAGACGAACCGGGTGATCGCGGCGAGCGCGCCGACGACCACGGTGACGATCCAGCCGCGGAGCCGGTCCGTCGGCGCTCCGTCGGGGCTGGGTGCGGCAACGGCGCCCGGTGGCTCCCGGTCGACGACGACGGAGCGCGCCGGTGAGACGGGGGTCAGCAGGGCCACCCGGCGATCGTAGGCTTCACCCGGTGAGCAGGGAGCAGGTCGTGGAGGCCGGTCGAGGTCGGCTCGTGCTGGCCGCGACACCGCTCGGGCGGGCCGGGGACGCCTCCGCCCGCCTGCGCGAGGCGCTGGCCACCGCGGACGTGGTCGCGGCGGAGGACACCCGTCGCACCCGGTCCCTCGCCGCCGCCCTCGAGGTGACGATGACCGGGCGGGTGGTGAGCTTCTACGACGCGGTCGAGGTGGCGCGGCTGCCGCAGCTGGTGGAGGAGATCACCGGCGGGGGCACCGTCCTGCTGGTCACCGATGCGGGCATGCCCTCGGTGAGCGACCCCGGCTACCGGCTCGTGGCCGCGTGCGTGGAGGCCGAGCTCGACGTCACCTGCCTGCCGGGACCGTCGGCGGTGACCACGGCCCTGGCCCTGAGCGGCATCCCGTGCGAGCGCTTCTGCTTCGACGGGTTCCCGCCGCGCAAGCCCGGACCGCGGCGGGCCTTCTTCGCCGAGCTGCTCCACGAGCCGCGGGCCTGCGTGTTCTTCGAGGCGCCGCACCGCATCGCGGCCTGCCTGAACGACGCCGTCGCCGTCCTCGGCGCCGACCGTCGTGCGGCGGTGTGCCGGGAGCTGACCAAGACCTACGAGGAGGTGCGGCGCGGCCCCCTGGGCGAGCTGGCGGCGTGGGCGGCCGACGGGCTGCGCGGGGAGATCACGGTCGTGCTGGCCGGGGCGCCGCCGCTGGGCCCGCCCGAGCCCGCCGAGCTCGTCGCCCGGATCCAGGGGTTGGTCGAGGGCGGCCAGAAGCTCAAGCCGGCGTGCCGGACGGTCGCCGAGCAGACCGGGGCCTCGATCAACGACCTCTACGCCGCCGTGCTCGCCGCGCGCGGCTGACCCGGCGGCGCGCCCGGCACCGCTCTCAGAACGGCGGGGGTTCGACCACCAGCTCCGGTGGGGCTGGTCCGGAGGGCGGGGCGCCGGTCGGTCCCCAGGTGCCCACCTCGGAGCACCACAGCTCGACGAGATCGGCCAGCACCTGCTCGAGCTCGACCGGTGGTGGGGCCGCGGGCAGGGGTGGCAGACCCTCCGGCTGCGTGGTGGCGACCTGACCGGCCGGCCCGCGCCAGTGCTGGGTGCCGTCCGGGTCCATCACCACCGACCAGACGTCGCGGGTCTTGGCGCGGTGGTGGTGCCGGCAGAGCGCGGCGAGGTTCGACGGCTCGCTACGCCCTCCCCGGTCGGGGCGGTCGTGGTCGAACGGGATCACGTGGTGGAGGTCGCAGCGTGCGGCGTCGACGTCACAGCCGGGGAAGCGGCAGTGCCCGTCCCGGTCGCGGACCAGCCCGGCCAGGGCGGCGGAGGGGTCGTGCCGCAGCGGGCCGGCGCCGGGGACGAAGCCGGCGGGCCGGGCGCGGCCCAGGTGCACGGGGGTGCCGCCGAGGGTGAGCAGCTGCCGCCACGTGGCGTCCGCGGCCAGGCGACGCACGGTGTCGTCGTCGACCACGCCCATGCGGCGCAACACCCCGGGCAGGTCCGCGGCGCCCGCGAGGGTCTCCGCGGCGACCACCACGTGCACCACGACCCCGCCGGCACTGCGGTCAGCTGCCCCGGCGTCCCCCACCTCGGCCCCGGCCGGGCACACGTCGTGCGCGCACGTGCACCGCAGCCGGGTTCGTCCCGCGGCCAGGGCGACGAGTGCGTCCGCCCGCCGCTGGGCGTGGGTACGGGGGTCAGCGGTGCACGGCTGGGTGGTCATCACGTCGAGGCGGTGGTCCACGGTGCGGCCGTCGGTGGCGCTCAGCAGGCCCGACACCGACGCCATCCCGTCCGGTCCCGGGGCCACCCGCAGCTCCCGGTCCGCCACGGCCCGACGGGCGCGCGCCCGGGCGAACGCGGGCGCCAACCGTGCCACCACCCGGTCGGCCACAGCCGCCGTGGCGGCAGTGGTCCGGGCATGACCGGCCACCTTCGCCAGCGACTCCGCCTCGCACGCCGCGCGGAGCGCAGGGTCGTCGATGGCGGCGAGCCGCTCGGCCAGCGTCCGGGCGCGGGCGTGGTCGAGGTCCCCGCAGGCCAGCGCCCGGCCGATCGCGGGAAGCCGGTCGCGCAGGTCCTCGCCGAGGGTGACCAGCGCCCACGCCGTCCCGCGTGGCACGCACAGCGCGACCGCCACCTCGAGGACGACGAACTCGGCGCGGTCCGGATCGTCGCCACGGCGCCGGTCCCGCACCAGGTCCGCCGCGAGGCGCAGCGTCCGCGCGGTGGCCGCCGACTCCGCCCGGCGCGCAGCACCGAGCTCGGCCAGCCGGGTGGCCTCGGCGGACAGGGTCTCGATCACATGGGCGATGGTACGAGGCACCCCTGACGAGAACGCTCGCTTCCGCTCACCCCAGCGCGAGCACGGCGGCCGCCTTGTCCAGCAGCTCCTGCCACTCGGCGTCGGGGTCGGAGTCGATCGTGATCCCGCCGCCCACCCCGAGCGCGGCCGCGCCGCCCGCCCCCACCTCGACGGTCCGGATGGCCACGCTCCACTCCGCCCCCGCGACCGGGGAGACCAGCCCCACCGCGCCGCAGTGCAGCCCGCGCTGGTGGTGCTCCCACTGCGCGACCAGCCCCCGGGCCGCGTGCTTCGGGGTGCCGGTGACCGACGCGGGCGGGAACGTGGCGCCCAGCAGCGCCTCGTCGTCGACGCCCTCGCGCAGCCGGGCGGTGACGGTGGAGACCAGGTGCCACACCCCCGGCGCGGGGTGCACCGCGAGCAGCTCGGGCACCCGGGTGCTGCCCGGCACCGCCACCCGGCCCAGGTCGTTGCGGACGAGGTCGACGATCATGACGTTCTCCGCGACGTCCTTGGCGGAGCTGCGCAGCTGCGCGGGGTCGCCCCGCCGCGGCAGCGTCCCCTTGATCGGGCTGGAGGTGACGTCCCGACCGTGGCGGGCGAGGAACAGCTCGGGGGAGAACGACGCCACCGCGCCCCACGACCCGGCCAGGAAGGCCCCGCGGGCGGGGGTGAACCGGGTGACGCCCCGGGCGAACAGCGACACCGGGTCGGTCACCGTGCCGGTGAACCGGGCGCACACGCACGCCTGGTAGAGCTCGCCCTCGGCGATCCGCGCCAGGCAGTCGAGCACCCCCGCCCGGTGCACCACCCGGTCCGGGGGCACCCACACCGATCCGCCCGCCCCGGGCACCCGCTCCGACGCCAGCGCCTCCCGCGCCCAGGCGGGGCAGTCGTCGTCGTCCAGGCTCTCCCACCACCAGCAGCCCGCGGCGTCCAGTCGCAGCACGCACGAGGTCCACCCCCCGGCCGAGCCCGGCAGCAGCGCGGGCGCGGCGTCGGCCCGCCGGTCCGGGTAGCCGAGGTACCCCACCCAGCCGCCGCCGACCGGACCGGGGCCCCCGCCGCCGGAACCTGCCGCGGGGGGCAGCGCCCCGGCAACCACCTCGACCGAGGGGGCCAGCACCGCGGCGCTACCGAACCACGACCCGGTCAGCGCGGCCGGCGGGGCGAGCCCGAGCGTCAGCGCGCGCGCGTGCAGGGCGAGCAGCACGGCCGGGGCGGGCGACCCGGGGCCGAGCTCGACGACGCGCACGCCGGACATGCTCCCCTGGCAGAGTGGACGGCGTGAGCAGCACCCGCACCGTCTACGTCGTGCCTGCCACCGCCGGGACGGGGAAGTCGCTCGTCACCCTCGGCCTGCTCGACGTCATGCGCTCCCACGCCGACTCCCTCGCCTTCCTGCGCCCGCTCGCCGCGACCGGCCCCGACGAGGACCCCGACGACGACCCGCTCGTCGCCCTGGTCCGGCGACGCCCCGGGACCACCGCGGCCCGTGGTGCGATCTCCCGGGCCGAGGCCCGCTCGCTGCTCGCCCAGGGCCGCCGCGCCGAGGTGCACCGGCGCTGCGTCGCCACCTGGTCCGAGCTGGCGGCGCAGGCCGACGTGGTCATCGTCGACGGGTCCGACTTCGAGGACGGCCGCGACCTCGGGGTGGAGTTCGACCTCAACGTGGAGCTGGCCAACCACCTGGGTGCCGTGGTGGTCGCCGTCGTCGGCGCGTCCGGCCACGAGGTCGCCACGACGGTCGAGTCGGTCGACCTCGCCCGCAAGGAGGTCCTCGCCGCCGGGTGTTCGCTGGCCGCCGTCGTGGTCAACCGGGTGTCGCCGGCCGACCTCGACGCGACCCGCGCCTCCGTCCACCGCGGCGCCTCGGGCCGCCCGGTGTACGTGCTGCCCGAGACCCCGGAGCTGACCCGGCCCAGCGTCGGCGGGCTCGGCCGGGCGATCGGCGCCGAGGTGGTCAGCGGCGGGGACCGCCTCGACCGCGACGTGCGCTCGGTGCGGGTCGCGGCCATGAACGTGGAGCACTTCCTCACCCTGCTCGGCGACGGCGCCCTGGTCATCACCCCCGGCGACCGGGCCGACGTCCTCGTCGCCACCCTCGCCTCGTCGTTGTCCTCGGGGCTGCCGGTCCCCGCCGGGGTGCTGCTGACCGGGGGGATCGCGCCGCACCCCGTCGTCGCCGGCATCCTCCGCGAGGCGCCGTTCCCGGTGCTGGCGCTCGACGAGGACACCTACACCGCCGCCCGTGCGGTCGCCGACGTGCGCGCCGACCTCGCCCAGGCCGGTCCCCGGACCCTGGCCACCGCGCTGGGGGTGTTCCACGCCGCGACCGACACCGACGAGCTCGTGGCGCGCCTGGCCCTGCCCCGCGCGGTGCGGATGACGCCGGTGCGCTTCGCCCACGAGCTGGTGCAGCGGGCCGCCGCGCAGCGCCGCCGGATCGTCCTGCCCGAGGGGACCGAGCCGCGCATCCAGGCGGCCGCGGAGATCCTGCACCGCCGCGGGGTGTGCGACCTCGTGCTGCTGGGTGATCCGGCCGCGGTGGCCGAGGTGGCCGCGAGCCACGGGGTCGACCTCACGGGCATCGACGTCGTCGACCCGGCCACCGGCGACGAGCGGGAGCGCTTCGCGCACGAGTACGCCCGGCTGCGGGCGCACCGCGGGGTCGACCTCGAGCGGGCGCACGACGCGATCTCCGACGTCAGCTGCTTCGGCACCCTCATGGTCCACCTGGGCCTGGCCGACGGGATGGTCTCCGGCGCGGCGCACACCACCGCGCACACCATCCGCCCGGCGCTGCAGCTCATCGG
>JBBSUN010000039.1:0-30452 GCA_038234335.1 Mycobacteriales bacterium | reverse complement strand
GTGTGGTCCTCAGCGTGAGCGGTCGTGTCAGAACCACCACTCAAGCCCGATGGGCCACACCCGCCCCACACGACACACCGGTCACGGCACAACGGACGCCCAGGTCACAGGCCCACGAGCCGACTTTGCCGGGGCCCTGCATCCGCCTGCTGGCAGAGACAGCATCATCCGCGTTACGCCCGACGACCGGAAGCCGATCCGGAAACGGGACAGCGGGAGAACGCAGGCAGGACGTGCAGAGTCGGGCCCCATGAGATCAGGGCGCAGTGTTCAACGCGTCGAAACCGCGCTCGGTGAGCAACGGGACGAGGGTGTGCCCGGCCTCCTCCGCTGCAGCTCTGCGAGGGAACCTCTGCTTGCGCTTGCGCTTGCCATCGACTTCGGAAACCCAGAGCGTGGACCCACCACGGAAGGCGAGCCGGCCGACGCAGTTGGCGAGGAAGGCTGCCAGCGCCAGGACGATCTCAACCCCGCTGCTGTCTCCGCTACTGGTGCCGTAGCTCCAATCGATCACTCCCGACGGTCGCACGTCGACCAGCAGCTCGCCATCGGGGCTCTGCACGGTCACCTGCTCCGCGTGCACCACGCCACTGACCGTATCGACGTCGACCTTCAGCACCAGTGCCCGTCGGCCGATCGTGCCCGGACAGGAGAGACCCGCACATCATCGATTTCGGCGCGACGAGCAGCTTGACCCTTCAGCGCTTTCCAGGTAGCCCGTCGCCGATGTGACCGCGGTCAACTGCTCGAGGACCCCTGCCAGCGGTGCTCAACCGGGACGTCCGCCACGTCGCCCACGAAGTCCATTGCCGCATCGTTCTCGAACGGCCCCGATCCCCACGTCGCTCATCCTCCCTCGACAGCGTCTACCGCGAGCCAGAGAGTGTTCGCGGCGACGGGCGTCGTGCATACAGACCGGGACGCCGGTCGAGGATCCACGAGCGGGACCGCCTGGTGGGCTCACCCAGGATCTCGTGGTGGGTGAGGATCGAACCAGGGCGGTGGTGTGGCGGGCGACTGCGGGCCCGCCCGGAGTCCCCGCACCTGTCGCGGATCGGCGTTCGAGACAGTGACCGTGCAACAGCGGTCATCGATGTACGCAGAGGAGGTGCAGGTTGAGTCCTCGTTCGCAGTATCGGAAGCGCGCCAGCAGCTCGCCGCGATCACCGACCGCGCCCGGGCCGAGCACGCGCCGGTCCACCATCCGGGCTGCCGAGGCGGTCGGCTCGCAGCAGCGCTGCGAGCGCAGATCGACGGGATCGTCGTCATCAGGCGCAACCCTGTCGCGCTCGGCGCCGGGGTGGCCCTGATCGGTGGCTCCTTCGTCGCCCAACCGCTCAGCCCCGGCGCGCCAGCACGACCTCGACGCCGTCCCGGCGGACCGGGCCTCACCACGGGGCGGCGTCGGACCCGCTGGACAGCCGGGCTACGGACCCAGCGCGAGCAGGGAGCGCGCCATGGCGGTGTGCGTCACCAGGCTGTTCACGACGCCTCCGCGGAGCGCGGCTCGGGTCGCTGCCGGCTTCGTGTGGTCGTACGGCACGCCGATGACCTCGGGGATGGCCTGCAGCTCCAACCCGGAGATCCCCACGACCCGCCGCGCCAGGTCGGTCTCCGCGAACAAGCCGTCCTCGCCGAGCAACACCCCGGCCACCTCCGCGCACACCCCCTGCTCGCTCAGCTGGACCCGCTCGCGCTCACCGATCGAGTCGTACACCGTGGACTTGCCGGGGGCCCAGCCCCCGATCCCCACGACGGCCTTGGTGACCGCGAAGAAGTGCTCGAAGGCCTTGGCGACCTCCGGCTGGTGGCGCAGCGCGGCCGCCGCGGTGTCGCTGTTCACGACCATCGGGACGTAGTAGTAGTGGGCTGGAGCGCCCGTGACGCGGGCGACCTGCCGGACGAGCTCGACGGAGTTCTCGTCACCGTAGGTCTGGGCCAGCGCCCCGCAGAGCTGGACCACCGGCACCGGAGGCAGCCGGGTCAGCTGACCGACCATGACGGTCACGGTCCGCGACCAGGTGAGCCCCAGGACGTCGCCGGGCCCGACGATCTCCTCGAGCAGCTCCGCCGCCGCCCGACCGACCTGGAGCCGCACGGCCGCCTCGTCGTCGTCGGGGACCTGGATCACCACGGCGCGCTTGACCGCGAACATGTCCTCGACCTGGCCGGAGAGCTCGAGGTCGATGACTCCCGGCAGACCGATCTCGATCCGGACCAGGCCCGACTCCCTGGCCTGGTCCAGCAGCCGGGCCACCTTGAAGCGGCTGATGCCCAGCTCGTCGGCGATGTGGAGGCGGGACTGGCCCCGCAGGTAGTGCCGACGCGCCACCGCCGCGAGCAGCAGGGTGTGGGCGGGACCGCCCGCGGACGCCAGCACCATCACGCCTCCGTTCTCATCTGAGCAGCGAAGGTCTCATTCTGGCATGCCCGCTTGACGAACCAGTGGTCCGTGTCACATTCTTGTACAGATGAACCATGGCTCGCTCATTTGAGCGCCTTGGCGTGACCTGACAACCTGTGGAGGATCTGTGTCTCAGCGTGGAAGAAGGCTTCCTGTGACGGCGGTCGCGCTGGCACTGCCGGTGCTGCTGCTCGCCTCGGCCTGCAGCGGTGCGGGCGGGGGCGGCAGCACCGGCAGCGCCAGCAGCGGTGGCAAGTCGATCAACGTCTTGATGGTGAACAACCCGCAGCAGCTGGACCTGCAGAAGCTGACGGCGGACAACTTCACCAAGGACACCGGCATCACCGTCAACTACACGGTGCTGCCCGAGAACGACGTCCGCGACAAGATCAGCCAGGAGTTCTCGAGCCAGGCCGGTCAGTACGACGTGGCGTCGTTGAGCAACTACGAGATCCCGTTCTACTCCAAGAACGGCTGGCTCGCGCCGATGGACAAGGTCATCGCCGACCCGAAGTTCGACCAGGCGGACATCCTCAAGCCGATGGCGGAGTCCCTCACCGGCGAGGATGGCAAGGTCTACGGCGAGCCCTTCTACGGCGAGTCGTCGTTCCTGATGTACCGCAAGGACGTCTTCGAGAAGGCTGGGCTGACCATGCCGGCCAAGCCGACCTGGCAGGAGGTGGCCGACCTGGCCGCCAAGGTCGACGGGGCGCAGGCCGGGATGAAGGGCATCTGCCTGCGCGGCCAGCCCGGCTGGGGCCAGGTCATGGCTCCGCTGACCACGGTCGTCAACACCTTCGGCGGCACCTGGTTCGAGAAGGACTGGACGGCCAAGGTCAACGGCCCCGGCTTCACCGAGGCCACGAAGTTCTACACCGACCTGGTCAAGGCCCACGGTGAGGTCGGTGCCGCACAGGCCGGGTTCACCGAGTGCCTGAACGCGCTGCAGCAGGGCAACGTCGCCATGTGGTACGACGCGACGTCGGCCGCAGGCTCGCTCGAGGCCACCGACTCCCCCGTCGCCGGCAAGATCGGGTACGCCGCGGCACCCGTGGTGAAGACGGACACCTCCGGCTGGCTCTACAGCTGGGCGTGGGGCATCGAGAAGGCCAGCAAGAACCAGGATGCTGCGTCCCAGTTCATCGCGTGGGCCTCGGGCAAGGACTACGAGAACCTGGTCGGCAAGCAGCTCGGCTGGACCAAGGTCCCGGCCGGCAAGCGCGCGTCCACCTACGCGAACCCTGACTACACCGCGGCCGCCAAGGCGTTCGCCGGACCGACCAAGGACGCGATCGAGTCGGCGAAGCCCAACGACCCGGGCACGCAGCCCCGTCCGACGATCGGCATCCAGTTCGTCGACATCCCGGAGTTCACCAGCCTGGGCACCAAGGTGTCGCAGGGCATCAGCGCCGTGATCGCCGGGCAGATGTCGGTGACGGACGCGCTCAACGCCGGCCAGCAGCTGGCCGAGCAGGTCGGGAAGAACTACAAGTGAGCAACGGGCCGCTCCAGGAAGGGGTACAGCCATGAGCACGGCTGTGGACACAACGACGACGTCGGGTGCTTCACCCGACCTGGAGCGGCCCGCCACCGGCCGGCGCGACCGGGCGGAACGGTGGAAGCGCCGCGGACCGCTGTTGCCCGCCCTGATCTTCCTCATCATCGTCACCCAGCTGCCGTTCGTGACCACGCTGGTCATCTCGTTCCTGCGGTGGAACTCGCTGTTCCCCGAGCGGCGCGGCTTCGGCGGGTTCACCAACTACCAGCGGGCGTTCACCGACCAGGCGCTGCGCAGCTCCATCGTCACCACCATCGTGCTCACCGTGTCGGTGGTGCTGGTCAGCCTGGCGCTCGGCCTGGGCATCGCCCTGCTGCTCGACCGGAAGTTCCACGGTCGCGGGATCGTGCGCACCCTGATGATCGCGCCGTTCCTGGTCGTGCCCGTCGCGGCGGCGCTGGTGTGGAAGCACGCGCTGTTCAACCCGCAGTACGGCCTGTTCAACGGCCTGCTCACCCTGCTGTGGCGACTGTTCGGCTCCGACTCCCCGCCCCAGGTCGAGTGGATCTCCTCCATGCCGCTCATCGCGGTCGAGGCGTCACTGGTCTGGCAGTGGACCCCGTTCATGATGTTGATCCTGCTGGCGGGGCTGCAGAGCCGGGATCTCGGCGTCATCGAGGCCGCCCGCATCGACGGCGCCAACGCGTGGCAGATCTTCCGTTACATGACCTTCCCGCACCTGCGGCAGTACCTCGAGCTCGCCGGGCTGCTCGGCTCCATCTACATCGTGCAGAACTTCGACGCCGTGTTCACCATCACCTCGGGTGGGCTCGGGACGGCCAACCTGCCCTACACGATCTACACCACGTTCTTCCAGGCCCACGACTACGGGCTGGCCTCGGCCGCCGGCGTCATCGTCGTGATCGGCACGATCATCATCGCCACCTTCGCCCTCCGCATGGTGTCGACCCTGCTCAGCGAGGAGAAGTCGTGAGCACCATCGCACCGGCCCGAGAGACCAGCCGGCGACGCGAGCACCGCCCGCCGCGCCGGCGGCGCGGCGGGGCCCTGGGCGGTCTCGCCTGGGTCGTCGCGCTGATCTTCTTCGTCCCGGTCGCCTACATGGTGCTGACCTCGCTGCACAGCGAGCCGGCCGCGGCCACCAACCCGCCGTCGTTCGGCGCGCCGCTCACCCTGGACGGCTACCGCGAGTTCTTCGGGGCCACCACCGGG
Source organism: Mycobacteriales bacterium (assembly GCA_038234335.1). Lineage (GTDB taxonomy): Bacteria > Actinomycetota > Actinomycetes > Mycobacteriales > Mycobacteriaceae > Rhodococcus_D. Next base: position 25,317 of record JBBSUN010000039.1, on the reverse strand, counting down.
GCGAGCCCGTGGCCGCCGCTGATCAACTCGGCCACCGCGTCGCTCGTCTCCGTCCTCCTCGTGCTGGCCCTCTCCATCCCGGCGGCCTACGCGCTCTCCATCCGCCCGGTCAAGAAGTGGACCGACGTCCTGTTCTTCTTCCTCTCCACCAAGATGCTGCCCGCCGTGGCCGGGATCCTGCCCATCTACCTGTTCGCCCAGCAGGTGGGCCTGCTCGACAACATCTGGCTGCTCGTCATCCTCTACACCTCGATGAACCTGCCCATCGCGGTCTGGATGATGCGCTCGTTCCTGGCCGAGATCCCGGTGGAGATCCTCGAGGCCGCCAGCATCGACGGCGCGGGCCTGCTCACCCAGTTCCGCACCATCATCGGCCCGCTCGCGGCCCCGGGCATCGCCGCGACCTCGCTGATCTGCTTCATCTTCAGCTGGAACGAGCTGCTGTTCGCGAACGTCCTCACCGGTGTCGTCTCCAGCACCGCCCCGGTGTTCCTGACCAGCTTCGTCACCAGCCAGGGCCTGTTCCTGGCCAAGGTGTGCGCCGCGGCGGTCGCCGTCTCGCTGCCCGTGCTGCTGGCCGGGTTCGCCGCCCAGGACAAGCTCGTCCAGGGCCTGTCCCTCGGAGCGGTCAAGTGAGCGCGACGGTGCGGGCCGCGGTGCTCGTCCGGCCGGGCGCCGTGGTCCTCGCGGAGCGGGACGCCCCCCGGCCCACGCCCAGCCAGGTCGTCGTGCGGGTCGATGCCGTGGGGGTCTGCGGGTCCGACACCCACTACTTCGACCACGGCAGGATCGGGCGGTTCGTCCTGGCGGAGCCGCTGATCCTGGGCCACGAGGCCGCCGGCGTGATCGTCGAGGTGGGATCGGACGTCACCACCCGACACGTGGGACAGCGGGTGTCCATCGAGCCCGGGGTCCCGGACATGACCTGCCCGCAGTGCCTGTCCGGTTCCTACAACCTCTGTCCGGACATGCGCTTCTTCGCCACTCCGCCGATCGACGGTGCGTTCGTCGAGCAGGTGGCGGTGCACGCCGCGTTCGCGCACCCCGTCCCCGACACGATGTCCGACGACGCCGCCGCCCTGCTCGAGCCGCTGTCGGTGGGGGTGTGGGCCTGCCGCAAGGCCGGCGTCGGCCCCGGTGACCGGGTGCTCGTCACGGGTGCGGGGGCCATCGGTCTGGTGTGCCTGCAGACCGCACTCGCCTTCGGGGCGACCGCGGTCACGGTCTCCGACGTCAACGCCCACCGACTGGAGCTGGCCGGTGCGCTCGGCGCCTCGCGGGTGGTGGACGCCGCCGCCCCGGACGCGTGGTCCGGTGCGTCGCCGACCGTCCTGCTCGAGTGCTCGGGCAACGCCGGCGCCACCGGCTGGGGCCTGCGCCAGCTCGAGCCGGGTGGCCGTGCGGTGCTCGTGGGCATGGGTGGCGACTCCCTCGACCTGCCCCTGTCGGTGGTCCAGGAGCGCGAGCTCCACGTCACCGGCACCTTCCGCTACGCCAACACGTGGCCCACCGCGATCGACCTGGTCACGACCGGGCGGGTCGACCTCGACCGTCTCGTCACCGCCAGCTTCCCCCTGGCGGAGGCGGCCCGCGCCCTGACCGCGGCCCGTGACGACGCCCGGTCCATCAAGTCCGTCGTCCGGCCGCAGGCGTGAACGCGCGGAGCACGACGGGCGCCCCGGTCGCGCTCTCGGCCGCCACGCTCGGTGAGCTGCCCGACGACGTCGAGGTGCCCCGCTACGACCGCGACGCGCTGCGGGTGGGGATCGTGCACCTGGGGGTCGGTGGATTCCACCGCGCCCACCAGGCGGTGTACCTGGACTCACTCATGAACGACGGCAAGGCCCTGGACTGGGCGCTGTGCGGGGTGGGGGTGCTGCCCGACGACGCCCGCATGCGGGACGCGCTGCACGCCCAGGACGGGCTCTACACCCTGGTGGTGAAGGACCCCGACGGCTCCTGGAGCGCCCGCGTGGTCGGCTCGGTGGCGGAGTACCTGCTCGCCCCGGACGACCCCGAGGCCGTGCTCGAGCGGATGGCGTCGGAGCAGGTGCGCATCGTCTCCCTCACCGTCACCGAGGGCGGCTACAACACCAACCCGGTCACCGGCGAGTTCGTCGTCGACGACCCGGGCGTGCAGACCGACCTGCAGCCGGGCGCGGTCCCCGGGACCTCCTTCGGCCTCGTCGTCGAGGCCCTGGTGCGCCGGCGTGAGCGGGGGCTCCCGCCGTTCACCGTCATGAGCTGCGACAACGTGGCCGGCAACGGTGACGTCGCCCGGAAGGCGTTCTCCGCCTTCGCGTCCCTGCGCTCGGCCGAGCTCGGCGAGTGGGTGCGGGAGCACGTGTGTTTCCCCAACAGCATGGTCGACCGGATCACCCCGGCGACCACCGACGACGACCGCGCCGAGGTGGAGCGCCGCTTCGGCATCCGCGACGCCTGGCCGGTGGTGTGCGAGCCGTTCACCCAGTGGGTGCTCCAGGACACCTTCACCGACGAGCGTCCCCCGTTCCAGGAGGTCGGCGTCCAGGTCGTGGACGACGTGGAGCCCTACGAGCTGATGAAGCTGCGCCTGCTCAACGCCAGCCACCAGGCGCTGTGCTACCTGGGTCACCTGGCCGGTTACGAGCTGGTGCACGAGGTGGCCCAGGACCCCCTGTTCGCAGGGTTCCTGCTGTCCTACATGGACACCGAGGCGACCCCCACGCTCGAGCCGGTGCCCGGGATCGACCTCGAGGACTACAAGCACACGCTCATCACCCGGTTCAGCAACGCGGGCGTGCGCGACACCGTCGCCCGGCTGTGCGCGGAGAGCTCCGACCGCATCCCCACCTGGTTGCTGCCGGTGGTGCGCCGCAACCTGGCCGACGGGGGTCAGGTCGGCCGGGCCGCGCTCGTGGTGGCCAGCTGGGCACGGTACTGCGAGGGCACCGACGAGCAGGGCGAGCCCATCACCGTGGTCGACCGGCTCGCCCCCCGGCTGCAGGCCGCCGCGGCCGCGCAGCACGACGACCCACTGGCGTTCCTGCGCGACCGGGAGCTGTTCGGCGACCTGGCGCAGGACGAGCGCTTCACGGAGCCGTACCTGGCGGCGCTGGACTCCCTGCACCGGGTGGGCGCCCGCGCCACCCTGGAGGACCAAGGACGCGAGCCCCGGTGAGGCGAGCTCGAGCGTGCGAGAGGACTTCGGCCGTGGGTGCTGGAACCCGACGGCCACCCCGGCCCGGGTAGTTCCACTCTGGTCTTCCGTCCCGCAGTCGGCACAGTGGTCGTCATGTCGCCCTCACGCCCCCGGGTCGTCCGTCTCGCTGCCGTGCTCGGCCTCGTCCTGGCGGCCGCGGTCATCGGCTGGGTCGGGTTGGGTGACCTCTCGAGCACGGGGTTCCGGCCGAGCGAGCTCGACTACGCCTACCGTGCGCCCGAGCTGGCCAGGTGGCAGTCGGCATCGGTCGTGGTCCTCGCCGGGCTGGTGGGGCTGTGGGCGATCGTGCTGGGGCTGCACCGGCGGGTCCGCCGCGTCGCGCTCGTGCTGGCACCGCTGGTCGGGCTCGCGGTCGCGGTGTCGGCGCGGGTCGCGACCGCCGGCGTGATCGGTGCCAACATCGGCCTGGGACTGGTGGTCGTGCTCGTCCTGCCGATCGCCGCCGCCGCGCTCGTGCTGGCGCTGGTGCTGGCCTGGCGTGGGCCGCGCCAGCAGCAGGCGTCGATCAGGGTGCGGTGAGGTCGACCTGCTCGGAGCGCAGGTCGGCGGTCAGCGTCTGCTCGGTCGTGACGGTGCTGCGGCGCAGGGTCACCCGCTCGACGGGCACCACCTCGAGGCTGACGACGGGTCGTTCCTCGCGCAGGACCACCACGACGTCGTCCTGCTCGGAGCCCACGCGGCCGGTCGGCTGCGCCCCGACGTCGGCGAGCACGGCGTCGGCGGACACGGCGTCGGGCAGCGGGGTGCGCTCGAGCTCGAGGACCTCCTTGCGCACGGTGACCGTGATCGTGCGTTCCTCGGTGACCACCACGCGACGCAGCCGCACCCGCTCGACGGGCACGGTCTCGATGCGCACCTGCGCCCGCTCCGCCGACAGCACCAGCTCCCTCGCGGCACCGGGACTCGTGACCGGGGACGGGGGCGGGGGCGGGGCGTCGTGGCGGCCGTAGTGCACCGACAGCGCGTCGAAGTCGGCCTCCGTCGGCATCTCGGTCGGGATCACCGGCGCACCCCGGACCAGGTCGGCGGGGAAGGGCAGCTCCACCCCCCAGGTGTGCAGCTGCGCCTGCGCGAGCGGGACGACGGTGGTGCCCGTGTCGTGACGCAGGTGCGCCCACCGGGGGGTGATCCCGGGGCCGTCCTGGGTGACGCCGTCGATGGTGCCGAGGTAGGCCCGCTCGGAGGTGAACACCGGCGCCCCGACGAGGGCGGTGGCGCGACGGGGATCGATCACGGTGGGCTCCAGGGTGGTTGTCCGTAGGCGGGAGTGAGCTGGCAGATCAGGTGGCGCCGACCGTCGGCGCCGGCGCCACGACCGGTCAGCCCTTGGTCAGCTGCAGCGCGTCCTTGGCGACCTCGACGTGCGCGGCCTGGCTGGTCAGCTGGGCGGCGCCGTCGGCTGCGCCCAGCCCGGCGGTGGCCGGGTACCCGGCGGGGTTGGCCACGACCTGCCCGGCGGTGAAGCTGACCGTGTCACCGGGGCGGACGGTGTACGGGGACTCGCCGGCCCCGGTGAGCTGCACCCAGACGCGGTCGGTGGCCGAGGGCCCGACCCAGAAGCCCTCGTCGGCCGGCACGGACTGCACGGTGACCGCGTTCGCGGTGGCGGGCTGTCCGGCGTAGGCGGTGAGGGTGCCGTCCGGGGCGGACGAGGTCAGCGGCAGCAGCGCGGTCCCGTCGGAGCTCAGCGAACCGACCGCAGCTGCTGCCGGGGCGGCACCGGTGGTCGGGGCGGCGGCGCTGGACTCGGCGCTCGTCGTCGCCGCGTTCGGGGCCGGGGTGCTCGACGCAGCACCGGGGTCCGTGGTCGCGGCGGCACCACCGGCGTCGGTGGAGGTGGCCGCGGCCGCGCCGGCCGACGTCGCTGAGGCGACCCTCCCGGTGGCGGCGTCGTCACTGGCACCGCACCGGGAGAGCAGCAGCAGCAGGATCGCCAGCGCGACGACCGCGAGGATCAGCCACAGCCACCAGGGCCGGCGCTTGTCGTGGGGGTTGGCCACGGGCTGTGCGCCGCGTTGTCCGCCGGCGCCGGGTTCGGGGGTGCTCACAGGGATCTCCAGGTGGGGGTGGGGCGTTGCTCGGTGGAGGCCACCGGGCGGAGGAGCCGGGGGTGCGGGGTGATCAGTGCTGCGCTCGGCGGCGGAGGGTCGCGGCGAGTCCACTGACGACCTGGGTGGGCTTCTGCTGCTCGCCCTGCTGGGCGCCGAGCACCACGATGATCCCGGCGAGCAGGGGGGTCACCCACTGCAGCACCTCGAGCTGGCGCTGCGCGGCCGCGACGTCGGTCGGGGTCGCGGTGGCGGGCTCGGTCGCACCGGCGACGGGGTGCCCGTCGCCCTGGGCGGTCCTCGCGCCGAGGACACCGGACCAGGCGGTGGTGCCCAGGGCGGCGCCGGTGACGACGAGCTTGGTGACGGTGTTGGCGCGGACCCCGGCCTGGTGGGCGGCCCGGCCGCGGTTGGCCAGCAGGATCCCGGCACCCCCGATCAGGTGGGCGCCGATCGCGACGGCGTTGGCCGGTACCCACTTGGTCCACCCGGCGGCGGCGACCTTCGCCCGGTCGGTGGGGTCGGTGACCGCATCGGCGGCACCGTTGACCCCGACGGCACCCATGAGGGAACCCCCGAACCAGGCGGCGGCACCGAGGTCGTGCAGCGAACGGATCACGGTGTTGCGACGGGACATGAAGACCTCCGAGGGTGGTACCGGGTGGGAGCCGGGGCGGCCGGCGTCAGTCGGTGTCGGGGCTGAACGCGGCCTTGTCGACGTTGCGGTGGAAGCGCATGCCGGTGAGCCCGCCGAGCATCGCCCCGACGAGGCTCACGAGGGCCACGGCGACGAGGGCGACGATCCCGCCGGTGGTGAGGTTGCCGCCGGTGGGGATGCGGGGGAACGCGTTCAGGTTGTCGAGCACGTTGTACTGGGATCCGGCGACGGCGGCGACGATGGCCACCACGACCGCAATGATGATCGTCCACAGCCAGACACCGACGCCCTGGCGTAGGCCGTTGAAGCGGGCCATCCGCCCGGCGACGTAGCCGCCGCAGAAGTAGGCGACCAGCAGCACCACCAGCAGCGCGATCCCGCCGACGAGGGTGACGGTCTGCGCGGCGTCGGTGCCCTGCTGGGCCTGGTTGCTCACCTCGTCCAGGGTGGTGCCCTTCGAGACGCCGACAGCGGCACCGACGGCGACGACGAGGGCGGTGAGCAGGACGGCGGCCCCGGTGGCGGTCAGCCACCCGAAGAAGGCCGAGCCCATCTTCAGGCCACCGAACTGCTCCTGCTGGCGCGCGGTCGCCTCCTCGCGGGTGCGGGGCGCGACGCGCTCGCCGTGGGCGTCCACCTCGTACCGGTCTGACACCGCGGTCTCGTCGCGGGGCTCGTCGTGGGGCTGGTCGGGGTCGTACGGGCGGCTGCCGGTGGCGCTCATCGTGGTGCTCCAGATCTGTGGTGGTGCACGGGGGGACGGTGACACCCCGTGGTCGAACCCGGCCCGGGTGGGCGCTGCTGCACCTCACCCGGGCCGTCGGTGCCGCGGACTCAGGACTGCGACTGCCGCCCCTCGGTGCCGGCGTCGTCGTCGAGCTCGACCTGCTCCTTGCGGACGGAGTCGGTGACGGTCTCCTCACCGGTGACGGTCTCGGTGCCGACCTTGATGCGCTCGACAGGCACGGTCTCCTTGTCCACCACCGCCCGCTCCGCGTGCAGGGTGACCTCGTGCTCCTCCTCGCTGAGGTCGCCGCCCGAGACCGCCTGGCCGCGGTTGGCCTCGGTGATCGGCTCCCGCTCCAGGGTGACCTCCTCGTGGGACACCGGCACGGTCACGCTCTGCTGCTCGGTCACGATGTACTTGCGCAGCCGGGCCCGACCGGTCTCCTCGGTGCGGGTCCCGACGTTGAGCCGCTCCTCGGAGCGGGTAATCGCGTCGTCGGTGTTCGGCCCGGACGTGTCGTGGCCCTCGGTGTCGGTCCGGTCGGTCCGGTCGGTGTCGGTGCGGTCGGTGCGGGTGTCGACCCCGCCCACCGGGGCGACGTCGACGTCGGCGCGGTCGGCGCTGCCCTGCACCCCGTAGTAGGCGTACAGCTCGTCCTCCTCGGCGGGGGTGAGCTCGGCGTCGTCGTCGATCTTCGGTGCGTCCTTGATCTTCGACTTCTCGTAGGGCACGTGCAGGTCCTCGCCCTGCACCGTGGCCTGCGCCAGCGGCACGAACGAGGCCTTGCCACCGAACATGCCCGTCTTCACGGTGACCCACTCGGGCTCACCGGACTTGTTGTCGAGGTAGACCTCGCCGACGGAGCCGACCTTGTCGCCATCGGAGTCGATGACGTTGCCGCTCTGGACGGTGTCGATGTCACGGGTGCTGATCATGAGTTGTCTCCTTCGTGGGGTGACGCAGTGGGTTCAGGTGGTGCACGCAGGTGAACCGGAGCTCACCTGCAGCTCCAGGGTCGGGGGTTCACCCCGACGGGTGGCTCAGGCGCCGTGGGCGCCCGGACGGCGACCGCCCTGCGAGGAGTCGGAGTAGCGGTCCTGGGCCTTGCCCTTGGCCTGCTGGGCCTGCTGCTTCACCGAGGGGGCGTTGGCCGCGGACTCCTTCATCTTCGGGGCCTCGTCCTCGGCCTTGGAGAGGTAGCCCTCCCAGCGCTTGGACATCGGCTGGATGAGGCCGCCGCCGACGCCGATGACGAGGATCCCGCCGATGGTGGCCAGGACGGTGACGAGGATCGGGGTGGTGACGGTGGTGGCGACGTTGATCTGGTTCAGCGCGGCGATGATCCCGATGCCGAGGATGAACACCCCGGCGATGGTGCCGAGGGTCTTGCCGTAGGAGAGCCCGGCGAGGGTGTTGGCGATGAGCTCGCGGACGGCGGCGGCGATCGCCGAGGCGACCACGATGATGATGATGGCGACGATGAGCTTGGGCAGGAAGGCGATGATGCTGGCCAGCAGGTCCGAGATCGGGTTCGACGCGAACACCCCGAACGCGAGCTGCAGGACGAACAGCATCAGCGTGTAGTAGATGATCTTGGCGACGACGTCGGAGGCGTCGTACTTGCTGTTCTCCAGGGCCTTCTTGACCCCGCCGCGCTCGACGGCGCGGTCGAAGCCGACGCGCTCGAGGATGGCCGCGAGTGCCTTGGCGATGACCTTCGCGATGAAGTAGCCGACGAGCAGGATGACCAGGAACAGCACGAGCTTGGGGATGAAGGCCGCGATCGTGCTGAGGCCGTTCTGGAGTGCATCGGACATGGGTGGGGTGTCTCCCTGACAGGTGGGGTGCGGTCGGACCCGGTGGGGTCGACGACCGTTGGGCGCGTGGCGCCGGGTGGGGTGCGCGCAGGATGCTCGACGCGGACCGGGTGGGATCCGCCGGCACGAGCCACGAAGCCCTGACGTGCGAACCGGCGGGTGAGTCTTCGAGCTCGCGACCCGGCGGTCCCGGGCGCGACGGTGTGCAAGCAGCACGTTCGGGCCACGGCTCGACCTGAGCGACAGCACCGACCTCGTGGTGGAACCCAGCACCGTTGGTGGGCGGCACCACGAAGCGTTTTACACACTAAGAGCAAACCACAGGTCGCCGCGACCGGTGGATCGAAGCGTCGCGGCCGGGGTGCTGCACCCCCGATTCGGACGGCAACCGCCCGCAGCGCGGCACCGGCAACGGTGTTGTGCGGGCCTCGTGGTGGATCTCCGGTCGTGCGGCGAGCCGACGGTCTCCGTACGCCGTACGGCGCCCAACCGTGCGAACGCCTACCGTGACAACCAGCCGGATCGCATCCGGACCTTGCCGTCCTCAGAGGCGGCGCGAACCCCAGGAGTGCAGATGAGCTTCGTCGACGACGCCAAGAACAAGGCCGAGGAGCTGACCGGCAAGGGCAAGGAGAAGGCCGGGGAGCAGACCGGCGACAAGGACCTGCAGGCCGAGGGCAAGAAGGACCAGGCCAGCGGCAACATCAAGCAGGCCGGGCAGGACATCAAGGACGCGTTCAAGTAGGTCCTCGACGCACGGCCGCCGGGTGACCCACCGGCCACCCGGCGGTGTCCGTCCCGCACGAGGTCGCGACCCCGACCGGAGCTCCACCGACGCGAGAGGTACCACGGCCGTGGACGACCTGGACCTGCCCGAGGTCTCCGACACTCGACGCGCCGCCGCGTCGCGGCGCAGCTCCGGTCGCGGGACCCTCAGCCGGGCCGAGATCCGGTGTGCTGCCATCGAGCTCATCGACGCCGACGGGCTTCGCGCGCTGACCATGCGCAAGCTCGGCCGCCACCTCGGCGTCGAGGCCATGGCGCTCTACCACCACGTGCCCAGCCGCGACGAGCTGCTCGACGGCATCGTCGAGAGCGTCATCGACGACCTCTACGACGACCGATGGTCCACGGCGACGCCCCCGACGGGTGGCAGCCCTACGTCCAGCGCCTCGCCCACGGCGTCCGGCGGGTCGCGCTCACCCACCCCGAGGTGTTCCCGCTCATCGCCACGCGACCCCCGTCGGCCCCGTGGCTCAAGCCACCCCTGCGCAGCCTGCGGTGGACGGAGTCGTTCCTGTCCACCCTCGTGAGCTGCGGGTTCAACGACACCGACGCGGCCACCGCCTACCGCTCGCTCTCCAGCTTCCTGCTCGGACACGTGTTGCTCGAGGTCTCCGCCCTGGGCGTCGACACCAGCCCCGTCGCCGAAGCCGACCCCGACACCACCCCCGGGCAGGACCTCTCCGACTACCCCACCCTGCAACGGCTCCAGCACGAGCTGTCCCAGGACCACGCCGCCGCCGAGTTCGAAGAAGCCCTGGAAGTGCTCATGGTGCGCCTCGAAGACGTCCTCCACCGCCGGCGCTGAGGACACCGTGTTCTTCCACCCCCCGGGTGTCGGGCCCCCGCTCGCGGCGGAACGGGTGTGCGACCGTGGGAGCAGAGGACGGCTCGAACCGCAACGCCCGCCACCCCGAGGAGCTGACAGTGGACTCGACGGTCTTCTTCCAGGGATGGGGCGGCCTGGTGCGCGTGGTCGTCGCCGGGGCGCTCGGGTATATCGCCCTCGTCCTCGCGCTGCGGGTCACCGGCAAGCGGGCGCTGGGGAAGCTGAACGCGTTCGACCTCGTCGTCTCGGTGGCGCTGGGCTCGACGCTGGCCTCGCTGGTGCTCACCAGCTCGGTGGCCCTCGCCGAGGGCGTCACCGCCTTCGGCGTCCTGCTGGCCATGCAGTACCTCGTGACGTTCCTCTCCGTCCGCAGTCCCCGAGTGGCACGACTGGTCCGCGCCGAACCGACCCTGCTGTACCGCGACGGGTTCCTGCTGCAGGCGATGCGCCAGCAGCGGGTCACCCAGGACGAGCTGAGGCAGGCTGCCCGAAGTGCGGGGCACGCCGACCTCGCCGGTGTCGCCGCGATCCTCATCGAGGCCGACGGGACCCTCAGCGTCCTGACGTCACCACCGGACGAAGACCTCCACTAGGCGTCGTCGATCCACGACGGACACCATGCAGGCCGCTTCGAAGGCCAGTCGCCCGGCAGTGACCCGTCGGCCGCCGTCCCGATCGTGGATCGTGGATCGGTGTCCGGGACCGAGGGCGCCGCCGCGCTCCTCGCCAACCCGCTCCTAGGCGAGCGAGTCGTCGTAGGAGGCAGTCATCTCGCCGCCGGCGCTGCCCGTGTTCACGACCCCGGCCGGCTCGATGAGCAGCGCGTGGACCTCGCCGTCCGCGACCGGGCAGTGCTCCACACCACGCGGCACGACGAACAGCTGTCCCGGCCGCAGGACCACGTCCCCGTCCCGCAGCTGGATCGTCAGCTCGCCGCGGACGACGAGGAACAGCTCGTCGGTGTCGTCGTGGGTGTGCCAGACGAACTCGCCCTCCACCTTCACGACCTTGATCTCGTAGTCGTTCAAGCGGGCCACCACCTTCGGGGTCCAGTGCTCGGCGAACTGAGCCAGCTTCCCGGCGATGTCGACCACGTCGTGAGCCATGCGGTGACGATCGCACGCCGCAGCGGCATCCGACGCCAGAAGTGGCTAGTCCAATTTGCCACCTGGCCACGTTCTTGTGATGCTCGTCATGTGCCGTCACCCGCACCGGGCGCCGTCGCGGAGATCCGCTGACCGCCCGGTCACCACGATCCGCCCACGTCACCGAGGAGACCCCATGTCCCGATCAGCGCACGGACCGTTGCACGACGTCCTGGTCGTCGACCTGAGCCGCGCCCTCGCCGGGCCCCACGCCACGATGATGCTGGGCGACCTGGGCGCTCGGATCGTGAAGATCGAGAACCCCGGCACGGGCGACGACACCCGCGGCTGGGGTCCGCCCTTCGTCGGTGGGGCGGGCGCCGAGGAGTCGACCTACTTCCTCTCCGCCAACCGCAACAAGGAGTCGGTCGCCCTCGATCTCAAGTCCGACGCGGGCCGGGCCACCCTGCGGGAGCTCGTCCGCCGCGCCGACGTCCTGGTGGAGAACTTCCGGGTCGGCGTGCTCGACCGGTTGGGCTTCGGGACCGAGGAGCTGTTCGAGCTCAACCCGCGGCTCGTGGTCCTCTCCATCACCGGGTTCGGCCACGACGGGCCGGAGGCGCAGCGCTCGGGCTACGACCAGATCGCCCAGGGCGAGGCGGGGCTGATGTCGCTCACCGGGTCCGGGCCCGACGAGCCCCAGCGGGTCGGGGTGCCCATCGCCGACATCCTCGCCGGCATGTACGGCGCCTACGGCGTGCTCGCCGCGCTGCACGAGCGGGAGACCACGGGCAGGGGCGGGGTCGTGCGGTCGTCCCTGCTGTCGGCGGTCGTCGGGGTCCACGGGTTCCAGGGCACGGCGTGGACCGTGGCGGGCGAGGTCGGTCACGCGCGCGGCAACCACCACCCGTCGATCTCCCCGTACGGGATGTTCGGGTGCGGTACGGGCACCGTCCAGATCTCGTGCGGCTCCGAGAGTCTGTGGCGTCGGCTGTGCACCGAGTTCGACCTCGACCCCGACGCCGAGGGCATGCGCACCAACCCCGAGCGCGTGGAGCACGGCGACCTCGTGCGCCGGGCGGTCGAGGCCGCCTTCGACGGCCAGGACGCCGAGGCGGTGCTGGCTCGCCTCGGGCGCGCCGGGGTCCCGGCCGGGAAGATCCGCACGCTCGACGAGGTCTACGCGTGGGAGCAGACCCGCAGCCAGCACCTCCTCGTCGACGTCGAGCACGCCACGCTGGGCACCCTGACCATCCCCGGCCCGCCGCTGCGGTTCTTCGCGCCGGACGGCACCGAGACCTCGCCCACCGGGCACGGTGCCCCGCCCGTGCTGGACGGCGACGGCGAGGCGCTCCGGGCGGAGTTCACCGAGCACGACGCCGACACCCCGTCGTGAGTGGACCCGGCCCAGCCCGGCCGCGTTCCACCGACCTGCTCGAGACCGTCCTGGACGACGGCACGTTCCGCTCCTGGGACCTGGCCGCCGACCCGACGACCGAGGTCACCGCGACCTACCGCCGCAGCCTCGCCGAAGCGACCGAGCGGGCGGGCACCGACGAGGCCGTCGTCTCCGGGGAGGGCCTCGTCGCCGGTCGACGGCTGGCCGTGGTGTGCAGCGAGTTCGGCTTCCTCGGCGGCTCCGTCGGCACGGGCGCCGCGGCGCGCGTCGACGCCACCGTCGAGCGGGCCACCGCCGAACGGCTGCCCCTGCTGCTCGCCCCCGCCTCCGGCGGCACCCGCATGCAGGAGGGCACGCCCGCGTTCCTCCGGATGATCGGCATCGCCGACCGGGTCGCCGAGCACCGCCGTGCCGGCCTGCCCGTCGTGGTCCTGCTCCGCCACCCCACCACCGGCGGCGTCCTCGCCTCCTGGGGCTCGCTGGGCAGCATCACCCTCGCCGAGCCCGGGGCGCTGGTCGGGTTCCTGGGACCCAAGGTGTACCGCGCGCTGCACGGCGCCGACTTCCCGCCCGACGTGCAGACCGCGGAGCACCTGTGCGCCCACGGCGTCGTCGACGCCGTGGCCACGCCCGAGCAGGCCCGGGACGTGCTGCGGCGGGTGCTGCTGCTCACCTCACCCGGGCCCGCCACCACCGCCGTTCCCGAGCCCGACGCCACCGACCTCGTGGTGCCGCCCGCCGAGCACCCCGACGCGTGGACGTCGGTGACCGCGACGCGACGGACCGACCGCCCCGGCGTCCTCGACCTCCTCGAGCAGCAGGCGCGCGACGTCGTCGTGCTGCACGGCACCGGCGAGGGGGAGACCGCCGCCGCCACCGTGCTGTGCCTGGCCCGGCTCGCCGGCTCGGCCGTCGTGCTGGTCGGACAGGACCGGGTCGCGCAGCGCGACCGGGCGGTCGGACCCGGGGACCTGCGCGTGGCACGCCGGGGCATGGCGCTGGCCCGCGAGCTGCGGCTGCCGCTGGTCACCGTCATCGACACCCCCGGCGCCGAGCTCAGCCCGGCGGCGGAGGCCGCCGGCCTGGCCGGCGCCATCGCCCGCTGCCTGGCCGAGATGACGGCGCTGCCGGTGCCCACCGTCGCGGTGATCCTCGGCGAGGGCGCGGGCGGCGCGGCACTCGCCCTGCTCGCGGCCGACCGCGTCGTGGTCGCGCGCCACGGCTGGTTGTCCGCACTGCCGCCGGAGGGGGCGAGCGCGATCGTGCACGGCGACGCCGACCGAGCCGCGGAGGTGGTCGGCGGGCAGCGCGTCCGCAGCGTGGACCTGCTCCACGACGGAGCCGCGGACCGCGTCGTCGACGAGCGGCCCGACGCGGCCGACGAGCCCGAGGCCTTCCTGGCCCGCGTCGCGACCGTCGTCGGCGAGGAGATCGCCGCCGCTGCCGCAGGCCGTGGCACGCGGCCCCGCTCGGGCCGGCCCCCCGCCGGGACCCGCCGGTCCTGACGCTCCGAGGTCATCGCCCTCTCCGTCGCTGCCGGACTGACGAAGTCCGTGCTCGTCATGATCGGGACGCCGTTCATCGCGCGGTACATCGGGCCGAACAACCCCAAGTCCGCCATGGCCTACGGCGGTCTCATCGGCACGACGTCCGGGGTCGCCGGCGGCCTCGCCGCCACCGACAAGCGCCTCGTGCCCTACGGCGCGATGACGACGACCTTCTACACCGGCGTGGGCGCCCTGCTCATCCCGTCGGTGTTCTACCTCGCGCTGGTCCAGATCATGGGGTGACCGCAAGGTGGTGGACGGAATGGACCACCAGCGCTGCGGACCACCTACAGTCGGGTGACCACGCGACGAAGGGGGTCGACCGCAGATGGCACGGCGAGAGAGCGCGGCCCGCGCGCCCGTGAACAAGCTGGTTCGGCCCCGGCTGTTCGAGCAGCTCGCCGACGAGCTGCTCGGCTACATCCACCGCGAGCAGTTCCAGCGCGGTGACCGGCTCCCGGCGGAGCGTGAGCTCGCCGCCCAGCTCGGGGTCAGCCGGGCCACGCTCAGCCAGGCCCTCGTCGCCCTGCAGGTCCAGGGCATCGTCGACGTGGTCCACGGCGGGGGGTCCGTGCTGCTCGACATCCCGGCGGGCCGGCGGGTCGTCGACACGGTCCGTGCACGGCGCAACCGGTTGGTCGAGGTCATCGAGGCCCGGGGGGCCATGGAGACGAGCCTCGCCCGCCACGCCGCCTCCCGGCGCACCGACGCCGACCTCACCGCCATCGGTGCCGCCCTGGACTCGATGGAGGCCGACGTCGAACGGGGTGGGCTCGGGGTCGACGGCGACGAGCGGTTCCACGCCGCGGTCACCGCCGCGGGTCACTCCGGGCTCCTCGCCGAGCTCATGGGCGAGATCTCCGAGCTCGTCCGCGAGACCCGCGTCGAGTCCCTCTCCCAGCCTGGCCGGCCCCACCACTCGCTGGCCGGGCACCGTCGCATCGCCGAGGCGATCCGAGCCGGCGACCCGGTCGCCGCGGCCGTCGCCATGGCCGAGCACATCGACCTGGTCTCCGACGTCGCGCTGCTCCGCAAGGACTCGGCCCCACCCACGTCAGGCTAGGCCAGGGACTCACGCGCGGCCACCGACGGCACGGGCCCGTCCGCCCGCTCGAACACCTCCAGCAGGACGTCGTCGTCGGTGTACCCGCCCAGGCGCACCAGTCCGGGCGTGCGGCCGATCGCGGCGTGCACCACGTCCCCCGAGAGGGGGTAGTCCCCGACGTGGTGGCGCCAGTGGACGGCGAGCAGGGTGCCGCCGGGCTCGAGCGCGGACACCGCGGACCGGAGCGCCGTCTCGAGGTCGGGGGCGTCGAGGTAGTAGGCGACCTCGCTGAGCACGACGAGGTCGAAGGTCTCCGCCGGCCAGGGTTCACCGAGGCCCCACCGGCGCAGCTGCACGTGGGCGGGCACCCGGGTGGCGGCCTGGGCCAGCGGCGCGTCGCTCACGTCGGTGGAGAGGAGGCTGTCGCACCGGGTGGCCAGCAGCGTGCTGAGGACCCCGACCGAGCAGCCGGGCTCGAAGGCGCTGCGGTAGCGGGCTCGCGGCAGGGCGGCGAGGGCGAGGGCGGCCTTGCGCTGCTCGTACCACCGGTCTGCGAAGCCCCAGGGGTCGGTCCGGTCGCCGTAGAAGCGGTCGAAGTACTCGCCGGGCAGGCTCACGTGAAGTACACCTCGGTCGGTCGCAGGAGCCGGGCCAGGACGTGGGGTCCGAGGACGGGCGCGTCCGCCGGATCTTCGGACAGCGGCAGCACCTGGGTGACGAACCGGGCCACCGCCGCCACCTTGGCCGCCTGGACCGCCGGCGGCAGGACGAGGCGCACCGCCCGGTCCCACGGCACGCGGGGGTCGTCGGGGTGCGACCAGTGCCAGGTCCACACGGGGTGCTCCACGAGCCGCGACCCGACCGCAGCGGCCGCGCGGGCGGCTGCGCGCCCGGTGGCCTCGTGGTCGGGGTGGCCGTCGCCGCGCCAGGTGCTGACCACCCAGGGTGTGCCAGGGGACCCGTCCGTGACCTCGTCCACGACCGCGACCAGGGCGTCGGTGATCGCGTCCTCGTGCTCGGCGACGTGACCGTCGGGCACGCCCAGCCGCACGGGTTCGGTGTGCAGGCCCAGCTCGGCGAGCGCGGCGACGCTCTCCCGGGGGCGCAGCGCCCGCAGCTGGTCGGCGCGCAGGGTGGGTGAGCCCGGGTGGCTGGCCCCGCCGTCGGTCACCGCGACGACGGTGACGTCGAACCCGGCCGAGGCAGCCAGGGCCAGGAGGCCGCCGGCGCCGAGGACCTCGTCGTCGGGGTGGGGTGCGACGACGACCAGCCCGGGGCAGCCCTCCAGGGAGAAGGGTGGGAACGTCCGGCCCCACGCCCGCCAGACGGACTCCGGGGTCCCGTCCCCCTCGATGGGCGTCACCAGCCCGCTCCCCCGGTGCGGGCGAGCTCGGCCAGGTCGCGCTCGGCGTGGCTCTGGCGCAGGTACACCGTGAGGTCGGCGACACGGGCGGCGTGGGTGGCGTCGGCGCACAGCGGTCCCGCTCCCAGCGCTCGCCCGACCCGGTCCAGGGTCAGCGTCGCCGCGGCCTCGACGACCGCCCGCACGGCCATCGCGGTGGCTGCCAGGTCCACGGTGGGCTCGGCGTCGACGCGGGCGGCGGCGTGCTCCAGCGACCAGCGGGCCCCGGCCAGCGTGGCGGTGACCGCACCGAGGTGCGCCAGCTGGTGGGCGTCGGCCCGCTCCCGCCGCTCGGCGAGGGCGTCGGCGACCCCGCACGCCCCGCCGTACCAGGCCGCGGCCACCCCGATGGCCCCGTGGGCGAAACCAGGCCGGTGCAGGTAGTCCTGGGCCCCGCCGACCACCACCGCGGGGACGGCGTCGAACGCGACGTGCCCGGAGTCGCTGGCGGCCATCCCCACCGCGGCCCACGTCCCGGGCACCGGGCTCACCCCGGGGTGGCGCAGGTCCACCGCGAGCAGGGGCCGGTGCTCGCCGTCGCGGGCCGTGAGCAGGGCGTGGGTGCAGCTGGTGGCACCGGAGCACCACGCCTTGACCCCGTCCAGGCGCCACCCGTCGGCGGTGCCGGTGGCGCGCAGCACCGGTGCCGGCGCCTCGCTGGCCCACACCCCCCACACCTGCCCGGGCTGCGCCGCCGGGCCACCGAGCTCGGCGAGGATGGCCAGGGCGTCGGTGTGGGCCTCGGCGAGACGCCCCAGCACGGGGTCGCGGCGGCCCAGGGCCGCCAGGGCCCGCCAGCGGATGATGGTGTCGCCGGAGCCGGGCAGCGGGAGGTCCAGACCACCCGCGGCCACCTCGGCGCGCAGCTGCGCGGCCACCGCGGCGGTGCGGTCCACCGGGTCGGTCACAGCTGGGCCGCGAGCTCGCGCAGGTGGTCGGCGAAGCCACCCGGGGCCCGGCCCCGGGTGCGCGCGGAGGTGTGCACCACGGGCTCGGCGCTCCACCGCACCGCCGCCCCCGCGGTGCCGGCGCGGTGCACGAGGTCCACGTCCTCGTGCAGGGGCAGCGGCCGGAAGCCGCCGACCTGCAGGTAGGTGCTGCCGCGGACGCCGAGGTTGGCGCCGTGCACGTGCCGGTGGTCCTCCACCTGGGCGTACCCCGCCTCGTGCGCCCGGCGCAGCGCCGCGGGCGCGGTGGACCAGTCGGTGGTGCGGACCGTGCCCACCAGCACGTCGATCCCCTCGGCGGCGTGCGCGAGCTGGGTCCGCAGCCAACCCGGGTCGACGACGGTGTCCGCGTCGGTGCTCACGCACCAGGTGCCCGGCCCCACGCCGGCCGCGGCGAACCCCGCGGCGCGCGCGGCCCCGACGTTGCGGTGCTCCACCACCACCGTCCGCACCCCCGCGGGCACCCGCGCGGCCGACGCGTCCGAGCAGGCGTCGAGCACGACCACCAGCACCGTCGGCACCCCGACGCCCGCCGCCGCCACCCGCAGCGCCGCCAGGCACCGGCCCAGCAGCTCCTCCTCGTCGTGCGCGGGGACCACCACCACGACACGGTCGACCACGCACCTGCCCACACCCGCCGCCGCACCCGGTCCCGCCGACACCGCGCTCCCGTCCCGACCCCCGACGGGCGTCCCGAGGCCAGCCTGCCCAGCACGACACCGCGGCGCAGAACGACTCCCGCCGGTCCCGTTTGCCGCCTCCCCGCGGTCACCGTCGGCGGGACGCGCGGCACCTGGGGTGGGCTCGACGGTCTTCTCCAGGGGTGGGGCTGCCTGGTGCGCGTGGTCGTCGCCGGGGTGCTCGGCTACGTCGCAGTCATCCCCGCGCTGCGGGTTACCGGCAAGCGGGCACTGGGCACTGGGCACTGGGCACTGGGCAAGCTGAACGCGTTCGACCTGATCGTCTCGGTGGCCCTCGGCTCGACGCTGGCCTCGCTGGTCCTCAACAGCTCGGTGGCCCTGGCTGCGTGCTGACCGCGACACCGACGGAACACCGCCCGTAGCACCGTCGACCCACCGGGTCGCAGCCTCCGTGCAGCACCAGGTTCGGCCGTCGTCCCAGCCGTCGACCGGCCCTCGGGTCGTCGGTGGGTCAGCTGGCCGTCGTGGTAGCTGTGCTGGCGACCCGCTGTTGTGGTGGTTCGCTCAACTCCGTCGGGGTGGGCGACGATCATCGGGGAGTGACACGGATTCCTGAGCGGGGCCGGTTGGGCATCGAGGACTCGTTGTTCGACCGGTTGCGGGTGGTGGACCCGGACATGCCGGTGATGTCGGTGACGAAGTCGACGTTGGTGGCGACGAGCCACCTGATCGAGACGCTGGTGTACGAGAACGTGGAGCGGTGCGTCCTGGTCTCGGGTTTTCAGCACGGGCGCCACTGGGCTGCCGAGCGTGACCGGTACCTGGCGATGGCTGGTGACAACGACGTGATCGCGGTCTTCGCGGGGCGCGAGCCACTGACCGAGGTGGGGGTGGACCACGTGGGGCTGCGCTTGCGCACCGGTGACCCGCTGGGGCAGGAGTGGTTCGTCCTGGCGCTGGGCCCGGGGCTGGCGGTCACGCTGTGCGGGCTCGACAGCGACGCCCACGTGTCGCGTCCGCTGCCGGTGCGGGAGGCCGACCGGCTCTTCGACGTGGTGTGGAGCGTGGACCCGGCCGTGGCCGCCGTCGCCGCGCAGGTCGTGGTCCAGGCGCTGCGCCGCAACGGTGCTGAGCAGGCCGAGGCCGTGGAGCAGCAGCTCGCCTCGGCCGCCTCCCGGCGACCGACCCCGGCGGAGGCGGCCCGGGCGACGGACACGCTGCTCGCCGGGATGGTGAAGCGGTTGGAGGCGACCCGGTTGCGGGAGCGGCGGGCGCTGGCCGCGGCCAGCGAGCACAAGAGCATCTTCCTGTCCCGGATGAGCCACGAGCTGCGGACACCGCTGAACGCCATCCTCGGCTTCAGCCAGCTGTTGGAGCTCGAGCTGACCGACCCGCAGGCGCGGGAGTCCGTCGAGCACATCCTCACCGCTGGTCGGCACCTGGTCACCCTCGTCGACGAGGTCCTCGACATCGGCCGGATCGAGGCCCGGGAGCTGCACCTGGACATCAGTCCGGTCGCGCTGGGCCCGGTGGTGGCCGGTGCCCTCGCCCTGGTCGAGCCCCTCACCGCGGCGCGAGGCCTGCAGGTCCGCAACGAGGTCGCCACCACCAGCGGCCCCGACGTCGACGGCGGCGGCGGCGGCGGCGACGGCGGCGGCGGCGGCGGCGACGGCGGCGCTCGCGGTGGGCTGCGGGTGCTGGCTGATCCCGACCGGTTGCGGCAGGTCCTGCTGAACCTGCTGTCCAACGCGGTGAAGTACAACAAGGACGGCGGCGAGCTGGTCGTGTCGGTCGCGCGCACCCCCGACGCGGTGCGCCTGTCGGTCCGCGACAGTGGACACGGCATGAGCGCCGCGGAGGTCAACCGGTTGTTCACCCCCTTCGAGCGCCTCGGTGCCGCCCAGCGCGGCATCGCCGGCACCGGGCTCGGCCTGGTGGTCACCGAACAGCTGCTGGAGGCGATGCAGGGCCACCTCGAGGTCGACAGCCAACCCGGGATCGGCACGACGTTCACCGTGGCCCTGCCGGCCGCACCACCGGCCCAGGTCT
This sequence comes from Mycobacteriales bacterium, assembly GCA_038234335.1. GTDB lineage: Bacteria > Actinomycetota > Actinomycetes > Mycobacteriales > Mycobacteriaceae > Rhodococcus_D. Next base: position 5,138 of record JBBSUN010000039.1, on the reverse strand, counting down.
GAGCGGCCGACGGTCCCGGCCCGCCCGGTTCAGCGGTCGGGGAGCTGGTCGAGGAACACGTCGAGCAGGTCGGGGTCGAAGTGCCGTCCCCGCTGGCTGCGCATGTGTGCCGCCGCTGCCTCCACCGTCCACGCCGCCTTGTAGGGCCGCTCGCTGGTCAGGGCGTCGAACACGTCCACCACGGCCACCAGGCGCCCCGCCAGGGGAATGCCCTGGCCCTGCAGTCCACGGGGGTAGCCGGCACCGTCGAAGCGTTCGTGGTGGGTCAGAGCCACCTGCTCGGCCAGGCGCAGCAGCTCCGACTCCCCGCCGCCCAGGATGTGCGCCCCCACCGCGGGGTGGGTCTTGACGACCTCGAGCTCCTCGGGGGTCAACGGGCCGGGTTTGCGCAGGATCGAGTCCGGGATGGCGATCTTGCCGATGTCGTGCAGTGGCGCGGCCTCACCCAGCAGCGCTGCCTCGGCGGGGGTGAAGCCCACCGCGGTCGCGAGCCGCGCGGCGGCGGTCCCGACCCGCGCGGTGTGCTGGGCGGTCTCGTCGTCGCGGTACTCCCCCACCAGGGCCAGCCGACCCGCCAGCTCGTGGTGGGAGGCCTCCAGCTGCCGGGTGCGGATCCGCACGGTCTCCTCGAGGCGGGTGTTGTGCTCCCGCAGCGCGACGTGCAGCATCCGGGTCTGCAGCAGGTTCGCCACCCGCAGCGTCGTCTCGGCCACGTCGATGGGCTTGGTCAGGAAGTCGTGGGCACCTTCGCTGATCGCGGCCCTGCGGGTGGCGGCGGTGGTGTCGGCGGTGATGACCAGCCGGGGCAGGAGGTCCCCGGGGGTCACCAGGGTCCGCAACCGGCGCAGCACCTCGAGGCCGTCGATGTCGGGCATGTGCAGGTCGACCAGAACCAGGTCCGGCGCCAGGTCGACCAGGTGCTCCAGCGCCCACGTCGGGTCGGTCGTCATGGTCAGCCGCTCGTAGCCGACCCGACGCAGCACCCGACCCATCAGATCCAGGTTGGCCTGCTCGTCGTCGATGACCAGCAACCGCGCCCCCGGGTGCGCAGCGACCTGCGGTGCCGACACCCGGCTCAGCTCGCCCACCCCGCCCGGCGCCCGGGCTGCTGGGCCTCGCCCTGCCGGGGCAGGGGCACGGCCGCAGCCACCGCCGCGTCGAGGCAGGCGTAGAAGCGGGCCACGTCCAGCGGCTTGGTCAGGAACTCCTGCACCCCCCGCGCACGCAGCCGCGCGGCCGTGGCCGGCACGGCGTCCGCGCTGAGCACGACCACCGCAACCTCCGCACAGCCCGGCACCGCCCACAACCGCTCGAGCACCACCTCCCCCGACACGTCGGGCAGGTCCAGATCCAGCAGGACCAGATCCGGAGGCCCACACCCCACCACGCGCAGCGCCTCCGCCCCGGTCCGGGCGACCTGCAGCCGCACCGCCGGGCGACGGACCACCAACCGGCGCACCAGGCTCACGTTGATGGGGTGGTCCTCCACGTAGAGCACCGTGAACGGACGACCCACGAGCTCGGTGGCCGCCCGCGACACCACCTGGCCAGCCGCGCAGTCGCCCCCGGTCGTGTCCTGTCCTGCCCCCGACGACCCGGTGGGGCTCATTCCGCACCCCTTCGCAACCCCGAGCCCAGCCGGACAGCCCCACCGCGCTCGCCTGGGACCACGCGGAGGGGACCCACCACGCCCTCCGCCCGCTCTGGAAGCAGTCGGTCACCTGCAGTCATCGTTGACCACGACGTTCACGCTCGCCCCCCGGTCACCCGGCCGACCCACGCCCTGATCCTGCACGCCTGGGTGGTGTGCGCAGGCACGGTCCTTGCCGGCGGCCTTCGCCGCGTAGAGGGCGAGGTCCGCTCGCGCGAGCAGGTCTGCCGACCTCCCGACGGCGGAGCCGGGCAGCCAGGTGGACACCCCGATGGACACGGTCATGGCCCGGTCGCTGGCTTGCCGGATGCGCACCTGACGGACCGCGGACACGAGCGTGTTGGCGATCACCTGCGCCTCGTCGCCGTCGATCCCCGGCAGGACCACGGCGAACTCCTCGCCCCCGAAGCGGGCCAGCACGTCGCCGGCCCGTTGCAGCGCACCGCTCAGGGCCCGGGCCACGCCGCACAGCGCAGCGTCACCCACCAGGTGCCCGAACGTGTCGTTGAAGGACTTGAAGCTGTCGATGTCGATCATCAGCACCGACAGCGGTTCCGCGGTGCGGGTGCAGCGCCGCCACTCGCTGCGCAACGCCTGGTCGAAGGCCCGTCGATTCGGGACACCGGTGAGGGCATCGCTCATCACCATGCGCATCAGCTGCTCCTCCATGGCCTTCTCGGCGGTCACGTCCAGGACGAGCCCGACCGCGCGCACCGCCCTGCCCCGTCGGTCCTGGTCCAGGACCTTGCCGCGAAAAGACAGGTGACGGACCGCGCCCTCGAGCCCGACCCGGAGCTCCACCTCGACCGCCCCGGTGCTGCGCAGCTGCGCCACCGCGGCCAGGACACCATCGGAGTCCTGCGGATGGACCGCGGCAGCGAGCGCACCGGCGTCGGCGGGCAGCGCGCCCTCGGGGACTCCCAGCACGTCGGCGGCGTGCGGTTCCCAGGTGAACAACCCTCGGGGGATGTCCAGCTCCCACAGCGCGGCCACCCTCGCACCGACGACGAGATCCAGCCCGGTCCGCAGGTCCAGGCTGCGGGCCAGCAGCAGGTGGAACCGGGTCGTGTCCCGCCCGGCGGCCCACCACAGGTCGCTGCCCGGGACGAGCCGGGCCACCCACTCCAGGTGGATGATGCCCCCACCCTGCTGAAGGAACCGACTCTCCAGCGGCACCTCGGTGGCACCGGAGGTCAGCGCCGCGAGCGCCTCCACCACCGCACCGACATCACCGGGGTGGACCAGCTCCAGCAGCGAGCGGTCCTGGACCTCGGCGGTGCTCAGCCCGAGCAGGGTGGCGAAGGGCTCGTTGACCTCCCGCAGGTGCCCGTCCAGCCCGGCCATCGAGAACAGCTCGACCTCCGAGGTCCGAGGGATCGCAGTGACGCCGGCCAACGACAGGTCCGGGGGCCCGGTCACCGGACGCGGTTGCGCGCGTAGAGGGTCAGCAGGGTCTGCGCCACGCTCGCGTTGGTGACCAGGTCCGGGTTGACCAGGGGGTAGTCGGTGGCCGGGGTGAAACCGTCGAGCTCCTCGGCCAGATCCTCGTCGTCGACGTGCTCGAAGCCCATCGTCCAGTCCGGGAACAACGGCGCGGTGACCTCGGTGTCCAGCAGCAGGCGCAGGTTGGTGTGCCGGGCATCAGCCGTGATCCGGGCGTACGTCTGATCCAGCGCCGCCGCGTCACCCTCCAGCACCTGCAGGAAGCTCTGCCCGCTGTACAGCAACATCCCGCTCAGCCCGACCCCCGCGTTGTTGCGCCGAGAAACCTCCAACAACCCCACCAGCTCCTCCGGACTCACGTCCTGAACCGCCTGGCTGCAGTAGATGACACGCTTCATGGCGTCCTCACGAAGTAGGGAACAGCGACAAGGGCCGACGGAGCACCACCGGGCAGGCTCCGAGGTGGCATCGGTCCTGGACCACGAGACCTTGAGCCCGCGGTGGAGGCGACCCCGACCCTCCTGTCCGGTCCGGCGCAGCGGCGCGTCGCCGGTGGTCCGGCGCCAGCTCGTGCGTCCCGGTGGGCACCGTCGTTGGGCAGAGGTCACCGGAGACGATCACGATCAGCTGGTGACCACGAACGACACCCGCACCGAGGTCGCCGCGACCGGGAGGGTGCCAGCGGTGGGGGTGCGGCGGGAGGTGCGCGGACGCCAGTTGGACGGCTGGACGGTGTGACCGGACACCGCGGGCTTGGGCGGCACAGCCACCTTCCCCCAGCTCGCAGCTGCCCTCGCCGGTACCGTCGCGATCACCCGCAGCAGACCGACCTGCTGGTCCCGTGCCTCTACTTCTGAGCGGACCAGACCGCGTTCCCCGTCGGTCTCTCGCGCACCGGCTGTTCACACGTCGCGACGCGCCGGGGTGGACCTGATGTGCGCACGACCCACGCCGAGTCGGCCACAACCGCGGTGGGTCAGCTGGTGGGTCAGCCGGTCGACCGCGCTACAGTGTGACGGTGAGTAGTGAGTATGCGACACCAGGTCATCAGATCTGGCGGCGAGAGGCACGGTGACGTTCGGGGCTGGGACCTGCGGTGATGGCTCAGGCGGTGCCGTCGACCGGCTCGCGGTGGCCGAGGAGCTGCTGAGCGGGTTGGCGCTGCTCGGCTCCCCCGAACAGGTGGTGCTCGCCCGCGCCAGGCGCGGAACAGGCAGCGAGGTCACCGGGCTCGTGGCCGCCATCGACGTGGTGTCGGGGCAGGCGAGGCTGGCCACCGCGGCGGGGCGGGCCGCCGGAGCGCGCGCGTCGTGGCTCGCGGTGACCGCGCCACACTGGCACGGATACCTCGGGTGGCTGCGTGACGAGCTGGCCGCGCTACAGCCCCAGGCCGACCGTTTCGGCGGATCGGCCCGCCACAGTGTGGACGCAGCGATGCTCGGGGCCCGCCAGGAGTGCCAGGCCGCCCGCCTGCAATGGGGCGTGGTCACCGACCTGCACCGACAGTGAGGACGGGGTGAGGTCGGCCGGCCTGACCGCAGCACCCGCCGTGGGCAGGGCAGGTCCGATCCGGTGGCCGACCTCGTAGAGCAGGGGCCGGGCTCCGCGTCGCTGGGCCTGGACCGGTTCTACCTGATGATCGAGGGTCCCCTCGCCGACGGGGCGCAGTCCCTGCGCTGAGCGGATGCTGAGAGCTGCCGTCGGCGTGGCGGCGTCGGCGGGACGCAGTCTTTACCGTGTTGTCATGACCCTTCCTGATCTTGGTACCGCCGACGTCTGCTCGTTGATCATGGACGACCACGAGTGGCTGCGGAGGCAGTTCGCGGCGCTGGACGATGCCCGCACCGTCGAGGAGCTGAGCGCGGTGTGGGACCCGCTGGCCCAGCGGCTGGAGACCCACGCTCAGTGCGAGGAGGAGACCTTCTACCCGGCGTTGCTGGCGCACGGCAACCAGAGCAGCTCCGACGAGGAGACCGACGACGCGATCGGTGACCACAACGAGATCCGCGACGCCGTCGCCGAGGCGGGCAAGCACGACGTCGGC
>JBBSUN010000038.1:0-31043 GCA_038234335.1 Mycobacteriales bacterium | reverse complement strand
GCGGAGGCCGCCCCCGAGGTGGCGGTGCTCAGCCTGGACGCGTTCGGCCGGGGTGTGGACGGACTCCCGGTGGGGGTGACCGACTACGCCACCGCGGTGCGCGTGCACGGCGACTCCTTCGCCCCCACCCCGGTGCCGGAGGACGCGCCGGCCCTGCACGGCCGCACCGTGGCCGCCGTGCTGCAGGCCGCCCGGGCGAGCGCCGACGCCCAGGGGTTGACGGCCTCGGACCGGGTGCTCTCCAGCGCAGCCTGGGACACCCCCGTGCAGCTCACCGACTCGCTGCTCGCCGTCCTGGCCGCCGGGGGTTCGCTGGTGCAGGTGGCCAACCCCGACGACGCCAGGACCACCCGCCGCATCGAGGCGGAGAAGGTCACCCGCGAGCTGTGACGGCGCTCGCCCCGGGGCCCGCACCGCGGGTGCGGCCGGTCGAGCCCGGTTAGCGTCGGACGGGTGACCACCGATGTGCACCCCCTGCTGCCGCCCGCGCTGCCGGACCTGCCGCCGCCGTGGCACACCCCCGAGCGGGAGGCGCTGCAGCTCCAGGCCCGCGCGTTCGCCCGGGACGAGGTGCTGCCGGTGGCCGACGAGCTCGACCCGCAGCAGGGGTTGATCCCACCCGCGCTGCTCGCCCGGCTCGGCGAGCTCGGCTACTTCGGCATCACCACCGCCACCGAGCACGGCGGCCTCGGCCTGGGCGCGTTCGAGTACTCCATGGTCGCCGAGGAGATCGCCCGGGCCTGGATGAGCGTGGCCAGCATCATCGCCCGCTCCCAGGGCCTGGGCACCGGCCTGGCCGACGACTCCCGCCGCACCGAGCTGCTGGCGCGCTCGTCCCGCGGCGACTGGATCGGGGCCATCGCGCTGAGCGAGCCCGACGCCGGCTCCGACCTCGCCGCCGTCCGGACCCGTGCGGTGCGGGAGGGTGCGGAGTGGGTGATCACCGGGCGCAAGCGGTGGTGCGGCAACGCCGAGGCCGCCGACTTCATCCAGGTCCTCGTGCGCACCCGGGACCCGGAGGCGGGCGAGCCGCGCTCGGCCGGGATGGAGACGCTGCTGGTGGAGAAGGAGCGCGGCAGCTTTCCCGACGGCCTCTCCGGCTCCCCCATCGCCAAGATCGGCTACCACGGGTTCCTCACCTGGGACCTGGTCTTCGACGGGGTGCGCATCCCTGCGGGCAACGTGGTCACCACCGGGCACGGTGACGAGAGCGGCTTCTCCGGCGTCGGCGCGTGGCTGGACGTCGCCCGGGTGCACACCGCCGCGCGGGCGGTCGGCCTGGCCCAGGCGGCGGTGGAGGACTGCACCACCTACCTGCAGCAGCGCGAGCAGTTCGGCCACCCGATCGGCGACTTCCAGGCGCTGCGCTTCGCCCTGGCCGACATGGCCAGCGAGGTGGAGGCCGCCCGGGCGCTGTACCGCCAGGTCGCGCACCTCATCGACTCCGGCATCGACTGCACCCGCCAGGCGGCGATGGCGAAGCTGCGGGCCTCGGAGATGGCCGCGGCCGTCACCACCCAGGCGATGCAGCTGCACGGCGGCAACGGCTACACCACCGAGCGCGCCGTCGAGCGGCACTGGCGCGACGCCCGGCTGACCACCATCTTCGAGGGCACGTCGGAGATCCAGCGCAAGATCATCTCGGACCGGATGCTGCCCCGGCCGCGGCAGGGCTGAGCCACCCCAGCACCGGGAGCGCACCGGGCTCTCGACAGCCGGAGTGCCGCTCGTCACACTGGGGGCCCCGTCCCCCACCTCAGGAGCCCCGGTGAGTCGTCTTCGCTTCGGCGTGTTCATGGCCCCCTTCCACCCGGCCGGGGAGAACCCGACCCTCGCTCTGCAGCGCGACCTCCAGCTCATGGAGCACCTGGATGCGTGCGGCTACGACGAGGCCTGGATCGGCGAGCACCACTCCGCCGGCAGCGAGATCATCTCCTCGCCCGAGATCTTCATCGCCGCCGCCGCCGAGCGGACCCGGAACATCCGTTTCGGCACCGGGGTGACGTCGCTGAGCTACCACAACCCCCTGTGGGTGGCCGACCGGATGGTCCTGCTGGACCACCTGACCCGTGGACGCATCATGCTCGGCGTCGGTCCCGGCTCGCTGCCGACGGACTCGGCGATGATCGGGCTGAACCCGACGCAGACGCGCGAGCTGCTCCCGGAGAACCTGGCCATCGTGCTGCGCCTGCTCGCGGGGGAGTCGGTGACGGCCACCACCCGCACCCACACCCTCGTCGACGCCCGTCTGCAGCTGCGCCCGTACTCGGAGCCCCTGTTCGACGTCACCGTCGCCGCGGTGGCCTCCCCCACCGGTCCCCGGTTGGCTGGTGAGCACGGCGTCGGGCTGCTCTCCATCGGGGCCACGCTCTCGGCGGACGGCTTCGACGCCCTCGCCCACCACTGGAGCGTGGTGGAGGAGCGTGCGCAGACCCACGGGCAGACGGTGTCGCGCCAGGACTGGCGCCTCGTCGGGCTCATGCACGTCGCCGAGACCCGGGAGCAGGCCTACCGCGACGTCGAGCACGGCATCGAGCAGTGGTTCCGCTACTTCCAGAAGGTCGCCGCGTTCCCGCAGATGGCCGTGGAGGGCGGCGACGTCGAGGAGATGATCAACTTCATCAACGAGGCGGGCATCGGCTCCATCGGCACCGCGGAGGACGCGCAGCGGCAGGTGCAGCGCCTGCACGACCAGTCCGGCGGCTTCGGGGCCATGCTGCTGCTGAGCCACGAGTGGGCGAACCCGGAGGCCACCAAGCGCTCCTACGAGCTCATCGCCCAGCACGTGATGCCCCGGTTCCAGGGCGCCGGTCGCACGCACGCGCAGGCCACCCTGGACGCCAAGGACCGGGCGACGAGCACCCGCGCGGGCCACGCGCAGAGCCAGCTCGACGCGGTGGCCACCATGACCCAGCGCCACGCCGACGAGGTCGCGGCGCAGGGCTGAGACCTGGGTGGCACGGGGAGTGGTCAGGGTTCGCCCGTCCCCGGCCGGGGCCGTCAGTCGACGAGCGCCTGGTGGACGAGGTTGCGCAGCTGGGTGCGGATGGGGTGGGTGGAGCTGGGCAGCAGCTGGGTCATGAAGATGGCGACGACGTCCTCCACCGGGTCGACCCAGAACGCCGTCGACGCCGCCCCGCCCCAGGTGAACTCGCCGGGCGAGCTCATCGTCCCGCCCGCCACCGGATCCACGGTGACGGCGAACCCGAGGCCGAAGCCCACCCCGGCGTAGGCCACCTCGGAGAACTGCCCGCTGCCGAACGCCGTGAGGTCGGCGCCACCGGGCAGGTGGTTGCGGGTGGCGTACCGCAGGGTTCGCGGGCCGAGGATGCGCACCCCGTCGAGCTCCCCGCCGCGGCGCAGCGCCTCGCAGAAGCGCAGGTAGTCCCCCGCCGTCGACACGAGCCCGCCGCCGCCCGACAGCGCGCTCGGTGCGTGCAGCGCCCCCTGGCCCACCGCGTCCAGGCGCACGGCCCGCCCGGTCGCCGGGTGCGGGGCGTACAGCGCGGCGAGCCGGTCGGCGTCGGGCTCGTCGACCCACCACCGGGTCTGGCTCATGCCCAGCGGCGCGAGCACCCGGTCGGCGAGCACCTCGTCCAGGGGCTTGCCGTCGAGGACCTCCAGCACCCGCCCGAGCACGTCGGTGGCCACGGAGTAGCTCCACTGGCTCCCCGGCTGGAACAGCAGCGGCATCCCGGCGTACGCGTCGACCACGGCGGCCAGGTCGAGCCCGCGCGGGGTGCCGAAGTCGTACCCGCGCTCGCGGTAGATCGCGTCGACGGGGTGGGCGTTCATGAACCCGTAGGTCAGCCCGGAGGTGTGGCTGAGCAGGTCGCGCATGCGGATCGGCTCGACCGCGGGGACGGTGCGGGGCGCCTGGCTCGAGCCGCCCACCCACACCCGGACGTCGGCGAAGGCGGGCAGGAAACGGCTCACCGGGTCGGTGAGCTCGAAGGCCCCCTCCTCCAGCAGCTGCAGCGCGGCGACGGAGGTGATCGGCTTGGTCATCGAGTAGATGCGCCACAGGGTGTCGGCCTGCACCGGCCGCCCGGCCTCGACGTCGCGCTGCCCGTGGGTGCTCGCGTGCACCACCGCACCGTGCCGGGCGACGACGACCTGCCACCCGGCGAGGCGGCCGTCGTCGACGTAGCGGGCGAAGTGGGTGTCGATGCGGGCGAGGCGGTCGGGGTCCATCCCGACGGCGGCGGGGTCGGTGGTGACGCTCGGGGCGGGGGCGGGGCTCAGCACGGTGGTACCTCCGGGTCAGGGGTTGAGGGCGTCGAGGGAAGCCTGGGCGGCGGCGAGCTCGGTGGCCAGGGCCGCCACCCGGGCGCGGGCCTGCTCGCGGGCCCGGGCGAGCAGGCCGTCCACCGCGGCGCGGGTGCGCGGCTCGTCGAGTGCGGTGACGGCGCGGGCCACGGCCTCCGCGCCCACCGCGACGGGCCGCCCGGGCCTGGTGGAGCCCGTGGTGACCTCGACGGTCCACCCGTCGCCGGAACCGGCGAGCACCACCCGGACCTGGGCTGCGGGGGCGGGCACCCGGGGGGCGCGGGGTGCCCGGGGTGCGCGGGGTGCCCGCTCCAGCGGGGCCCGGGCGGCGGCGGCGCTGCCGGCCAGCTCGCCGGCCTCGAAGGGCAGGTCGTCCCCCACGCCCCGGGGTCGCGCGGTGACCACGCCGTCGGCCACCGACACCACGCGCGCGGACGACCCGGGAGCCACGCCCAGGCTCGGCACCCCCTCCCGCAGGTACACGGTGCGTCGGGTGCCCCCGGCGACGGCCTCGGCGAGCGCGGTCACGTCGTCCGGTCCCAGCGTGGGCGACAGGGCTCGTCGGGGCGGCATCACCCCATCCTGCCGCGGCGGCGGCCGGTGCGGACGATCGCGGGGTCCGGCGCGCCCGCGCGCCGGCCGATCGGTGTGTGCGCACACCCGCTGCCGTCCTCGCACGGCCCGTGGGGTGCGCGCGGCACCCAGCCGGTGTGCGCGCACACCGGCTGGGGCGGTCCAGGATGAGCAGGTGATCCGCGTCGTCGTCTGCCTGGACAAGCTCAAGGGATCCCTCACCGCAGTGCAGGCGTGCGCCGCGGTGGCCGCCGGGATCACCGCGGCCCGACCGGACGTCGAGGTGCTCACCCGGCCGGTCGCCGACGGCGGGGAGGGCACCGTCGACGCGCTGGTCGCCGCGGGCTGGACCCGGCACCCGGTGCGGGTCACCGGACCGCTGGGGGTGCCGGTGGACGCCGACCTGGCCGTCCGCGGGCACCGCGCCGTCGTCGAGATGGCCCAGGCCTCCGGGCTGGACCGGCTCGGGTGCGCGCCGAGCCCGGACACCGCGTGGCGGTCCTCGACCACCGGCACCGGTGAGCTGGTGGCGGCGGCACTGGCGCTCGGCTGCACCGAGGTGGTGCTCGCCGTGGGGGGCAGCGCGAGCACCGACGGCGGCGCGGGGATGCTCGTGGCGCTGGGCGCCCGGGTGCACGGCGACGGACGGGTCGACCTCACCGGCCTCGACCCCCGGCTCGCCGCCACCACCGTGGTGCTCGCCTCCGACGTGGAGAACCCCCTGTTGGGACCGGACGGCGCCGCCGCGGTCTACGGGCCGCAGAAGGGCGCTGGGCCCGCCGACGTGGCGCGCCTGGAGACCCGTCTCCGCGCCTGGGCCGCCGCCCTCCCGGACGGGCTCGCACACGCCGGCACCCCCGGGGCGGGTGCAGCCGGCGGCACCGGGTTCGGGGCGCTGGTCGCCCTGGGCGCCACCCGGACCAGCGGTGCGGACCTCGTGCTCTCCGAGACCCGGCTCGCCGACGCGATCGACGGCGCCGCGCTCGTCGTCGTCGGGGAGGGCCGGCTGGACGCGCAGAGCCTGCAGGGCAAGGCCCCGGTGCGGGTGGCGGCGCTGGCCGGCGCGCGCGGGGTGCCCGTCGTCGCGGTGGCGGGCGCGGTGACGGTGGACGACGCGGCGCTGCGGTCGGTCGGGATCAGCCGGCACCACCAGCTCGTCGACCACGCCGTGGACACCGACGACGCCGTGACCCGGGCCACCGAGCTGCTGCACCACGTGGGTGGTCTCGTCGCCGCCGGGCTGACGCCGGGATGAGCACCAGGGTCGTGCCGGGGCGGGCCGGGAGCGGGGGCCGGGCTCGCTACCGGGGCGGGTCGGCCAGCAGCGAGCGGACCACGGTGGCCGCGGCCCCGCGCACGGCGGCGCCGGACCCCAGCGGGGAGAGCAGCAGCTGCGGCGGCCTCCCGCCCCGGGCGCGGTCGTCGAGCTCGGCGCGCACCACGGGCCCCACCCAGACCCCCAGCCGGGCGTAGGCACCCCCCAGGACGACGGCCGGGACGTCGAGCAGGTTCACCGCCCCGGCGACCGCGATGCCCAGCGCCCGGCCCGCGGCACCCAGCGCGTCGAGCGTCCGCGCACGACCGGCCGCGGCCGCAGCCACCAGGCCGTCCGTGTCGGGGACGCCGGCGCGGGCGCACACCGCCCGCATACCGGCCACGAGCTCGAGGCACCCGCGCCCGCCGCACCGGCAGCGGGGGCCGTCCGGGTCGACCACCACGTGCCCGAGCTCGCCGGCCCGACCCCCGGGTCCGCGGAAGACCCTGCCCCCCAGCACGATGCCCGCACCGATCCCGATCTCGCCCGAGACGTGGAGGAAGTCGGCCAGATCGTCGTGCCCGCCGAACCACAGCTCCGCGCCCGCGGCGAGATCGGCCTCGTTGTCGGGGCGCACCGGGACCCCCAGCCGCTGCGCGAGGGCGGCCGCCGGTGCCGTGCCCACCCAGCCGGGCAGGTTCGGGGCGCTCGTCAGGACCCCGTCCGCGGCGACCAGGCCGGGCAGCGCGAGGCCGCACCCGGCCACGGGCTGCGCCGCCGGCCCCAGGGTGGACACCACCATCGCCGCCACCGCGTCGAGCACCGTGTCGGGGTCAGACGCGGCGACGTCCAGGATCGCGTGCTCGTGGGCCAGCTCGGCGCCGGCCAGGTCCACCACGCACACCCGCACCCCGTCGGGGTCCAGCGCGACCCCGAGGCCCAGCGGACCGGAGCGGTTGAGCCGCAGCGGGTTCGCAGGCCGTCCGGCCCCCCCGCGGCCGGCCGGCAGCTCCTCCAGCAGCGCCCCGGCGAGCAGCTCCTCGACGAGGGAGGAGACCGTGGCCCGGGTGAGCCCGGTGCTCTCGGCGATCCGGGCCCGGCTCACCGGCTCCCGGGTGCGCACGTGCTCCAGCAGCAGGGCCAGGTTGTGCGCCCGGACCGTGCCCGCCCCGGCGGGCGCACCGCAGCCCCGTGGGCTCATCCCGCCGGGTCGAGGCGGTGCGCGGTGAGCGGACGCACCTGGGCGTAGCGCGCGCGGACCGCGGGGTCCGCGGCGGCGGCGTGCCGCACGGTCGCCGGGTCGGTGGTGGTGCCCGCGTCCCAGACGGGGGGCAGGTCCCCCCCGTCGAGGACCCAGGCGGCTTGCCGGGCCGCGCCCGCGGCGACGTGCTCCCCCTCCGGCGGGACGTGCACCTCCCGCCCCAGGACGACCGGGGCGATCTCGGCGAGCGCCCGGGAACGGGCCCCGCCGCCGACGAGGACCACCCGCTCCACCGGGACGCCGTGCTGCCGCAGGGCGTCGACGCCGTCGGCGAGCCCGCAGAGCAGGCCCTCCACCGCGGCCCGCGCGAGGTGCGCCGGGGTCGAGGTGGCCAGCGTCCAGCCGTGGATCGCACCGGTGGCGTCGGGCTGGTTGGGGGTGCGCTCCCCCTCCAGGTAGGGCACGACGACGAGCCCCCCGGCACCGGAGGACGCCGACAGCGCGAGCTCGGAGAGCCCGGTGTGGTCGGTGCCCAGCAGGGCGGCCGTGGCGTCGAGGACGCGGGCCGCGTTCAGGGTGCACACCAGCGGCAGGTGCTCGCCGGACGCGGACGCGAACCCCGCCACCGTGCCGGTGGGGTCCGCGGTGGTGGTCGCGCTCACCGCGCAGGCCACTCCGGAGGTGCCGATGGAGATGACCACGTCACCGCGCGCCGCCCCGAGACCGAGGGCAGCCCCCGCGTTGTCCCCGGTACCCGGCCCGACGACGATGCCGGACGGGGTGCGGCCGGCGGCCTCGCTGGGCCCCAGCACCCGGGGCAGCACCACGTCGTCGCGGCCCAGGGCCAGCCGCAGCAGGTCGAGCCGGTACTCGCCGGCGGAGGCGGAGTAGTAGCCGGTGCCGCTGGCGTCGCTGCGGTCGGTCACCAGGTCCTCGAGCTTCCCGGTGCCGAGCAGCTTCCATGTCAGCCAGTCGTGCGGCAGGCAGACCGCGGCCGTGGCCCGGGCGTGCTCGGGCTCGTGCTCGGCCAGCCAGCGCAGCTTCGTCACCGTGATGGAGGCGACGGGGACGGTGCCCACCGCGTCCGCCCACGCCTGGGCGCCGAGCTCGGCTACGAGCTCGGCGGCGGCCGCGGCGGAGCGGGTGTCGTTCCACAGCAGGGCCGGGCGGACCACCTCGCCGGCCCCGTCGAGGCAGACCATGCCGTGCTGCTGCCCGGAGACGGCGAGGGCGGCCACGTCGTCGAGACCGCCCGCCGCCGACACCGCGAGCTGCAACGCCTCCCACCACGCCGCCGGGTCGACCTCGGTGCCCGCCGGGTGCGGCGCGGAGCCGGATCGGACCTGGACCCCGGTGGCGGCGTCGCACACCACCACCTTGGTGCTCTGCGTGGAGGAGTCGACACCCGCCACCAGGGACCGCGGGCTCATGGTCAGCGCGCCCCGAGCAGGTGCTCGAGCGCGAGCTGGGTCAGGCGGACGAAGCCGTAGCCCCGCTCTCCCGCGGCGTCGGCGTCGAAGTCCTCGAACGAGCTGGTGTCGGCCACCAGCTCAGCGTAGGTCTCGCCCTCGTCCAGGGTGGGCCGGGCCAGCTCGGCCACGCCGGCGGTGGCGATGGCCTCCTGCACCTCGGGGTCGGCCCGGAAGGCGAGCGCGCGCTGCTTCAGCAGCAGGTAGGTGCGCATGTTGGCCGCGGCGGAGTCCCACACCCCGCCGATGTCCTCGGTGCGCAGCGGCTTGTAGTCGAAGTGGCGGGGGCCGTCGTAGCCGGGGCCGCCACCGGGCGCGCCGTTCTCGATGAGGTCGACGGTGGAGAAGGCGTTGAGCAGGTCGCCGTGGCCGAAGATGAGGTCCTGGTCGAACTTGATGCCCCGCTGGCCGTTGAGGTCCAGGTGGAACAGCTTGCCCGCCCACAGCGCCTGGGCGATGCCGGCGGTGTAGTTGAGCCCGGCCATCTGCTCGTGGCCCACCTCCGGGTTGACCCCGACGATGTCGCCGTGCTCGAGCTCGTTGATGAACGCCAGCGCGTGGCCCAGGGTCGGCAGCAGGATGTCGCCGCGCGGCTCGTTCGGCTTCGGCTCGATGGCGAAGCGGATGCCGTAGCCCTGGTCCTTCACGTACCCCGCGAGCATGTCGATGCCCTCGCGGTAGCGGTCGAGCGCGGCCTGGACGTCCTTGCCCGAGTCGGTCTCGCTGCCCTCGCGGCCACCCCAGAACACGTAGGTCTCCGCGCCGAGCTCGGCGGCCAGGTCGAGGTTGCGCAGCACCTTGCGCAGCGCGAAGCGGCGGACGGAGCGGTCGTTGCTGGTGAAGCCGCCGTCCTTGAACACCGGGTGGGTGAACAGGTTGGTCGTCATCATCGGGACGGTCATCCCGGTCTCGGTGAGGGCGTCGGTGAAGCGGGCGATCAGCCGGTCGCGCTCGGCGGCCGCGGTGCCGAAGGGGATGAGGTCGTCGTCGTGGAACGTGACGCCGTGGGCGCCGAGCTCGGCGAGGCGGTGCACCGACTCCACCGGGTCGAGCTCGGGACGGGTCGCGTCGCCGAACGGGTCGCGGGCCTGCCAGCCCACCGTCCACAGCCCGAAGCTGAACTTGTCGTCGCGGGTGGGCTGGACGGAGCTGGTGGCCACGGTGCCTCCTGGTCTGGCGGATGTTTGTTCATTCACCGTACTAATTCGGGGACGGTCGCACCAGGGGGCGCTCAGCACCGGTCCAGCACGGCCGCGAACACGAGCTCGGCCGCACCGAGCAGCGGGCCGGAGGAGCCCAGCGCCGTCGGCAGGATCGAGACGAGGTTGAGCTCCCGCGGCAGCAGACAGGCGTTCGCGACGTGCGTTCGGACGTCCTCGACCACCAGCGGCAGCGCGTCGGCGAGCACGCCGCCGAACACCACCGTCCGCGGGTCGAGCAGGTTGACGAGGTTGCCCACCCCCATCGACAGCCAGGCGGCGTACTCCGTCAGGCCCGTGGGGCGGGGGTGCCCCCCGGACTGCAGCTCCGTGAGCCGTCGCTGCAGCGCCGGGCGCCCCTCCTCACCGGTGAGGCCCACGGCCCGGGCGAGGGCGACCTCACCGATCTCGGTCTCCCAGCAACCGCGCGAGCCGCAGCGGCACGCGCGGCCGTCCCGACGCACGACCATGTGCCCGACCTCGCCGGCGTAGCCCCCGGCGCCGGCCACGCTCGACCCGCCGGAGATGACGCCACCACCGACCCCGACGTCGACCACGAGGTACAGCAGGTCCTCGACGTCACGGGCGCAGCCCCGGACGTGCTCGGCGAGCGCTCCGAGGTCGGCCTCGTTGCCGACCCGCACCTCCAGACCCGTGCGGGCAGCGAGCAGCGCGCCCAGCGGGGCGTCGCGCCAGCCCAGGTTGGGGGCGCGACGCACGGTGCCGTCCGCGGCCCGGGCCAGCCCGGGCACGGCGACCCCCAGCCCGACGGGAGGCCGCCCGACCTCCGCGGTGAGCGCGTCGACCGCCGACCCCACCTCGGCGGCGACCTCCGCGGGCCCGACGTCGACCCGGACGGGGCGGCCGCCACGACGGCCGAGCACCGTGCCCCCGAGTCCGATGGCCTCGACGACGAGCCAGCCGACCGCCACCTGGACCGCGACGGCCCACACCGCTTCGGGAACCGGCTGGACCACCATCGACGGACGACCGGCCCCGGTGCGACCCTCGGGGAGGCGCTCCGAGACGAGACCGTCGTCGGCGAGCTCGTCGACGACGGACTTGATCGTGCTCCGGTTCAGGGCTAGCTCGACCCCCAGGACGGCCCGGGTGGTGGCCCCGCGCCGGTGCAGCGTGCGCAGCACCGCGGTCCGGTTGGTCCGTCGCAGGTCGTCCGGCCGGGCCCCGGTGACCGGGTGGGTGGCGCGGGGCCGGCTGGTGGTCACCGGCCCGCAGGAGCCCGTCGCCGCGAGATCGCGTCGACGCTGGCCGCGAGCAGCAGCACCAGACCGGTGACGATCGAGACGATCGCCGCGCCCTGGTTCAGCAGGCCGAGGCCGTTCTGGATGATGGCGATCACCGCAGCACCGATCACGGCGTCCCGGACGCGGCCACGGCCACCGAACAGCGAGGTTCCCCCGATGACGGCCGCGCCCACCGCGAACAGCAGGGTGTTGCCCCCACCGGCCTGCGGGTCCACCGAGCCCACCTTGGAGGAGTAGACGACCGCACCGAGCGCCGCGATCGAGGAGGAGACCACGAACACGCTCATCCGGATCTTGCGGACGTCGATGCCGGCCCGTCGGGCCGCCTCGGCGTTGCCGCCGACGGCGTAGACGTGCCGGCCGTAGGTCGTGCGGTCGAGCGCGAACGTCCCGACGACCAGGATCGCGACGACGATCGGCACCACCCAGGGCACGCCCCTGACGGTCTGCAGCGCCGGGTTCGGCGCCCGGTTCAGCGTCATCGCGTAGGTCGCGAGCGCGGCCAGGACGGCGAGCACCACGATCTTGATGAGGATCAGCGAGGTGGGCGCGGCGACAAGACCCTGCTTCACCCGGGAGCGCTGGCGCTGGAGGCTCAGCAGCGCGTAGCCGCCGGCGACGACCGCGAACAGCAGCCAGCTGCCCCAGATCGGCAGGTTCCCGTTGGCCACCGCGAACAACGTCGGGTTCGACGACAGCCCCAGGGTGCCGCCCTCGCCGATGATCTGCAGGACCACACCGGCCCAGGCCAGGAACAGCGCGAGGGTGACGACGAAGGAGGGGATGCCGACGCGGCTGACCAGGAAGCCGGTCAGGCAGCCGATCGCACAGCCGACGCAGACCGCCAGCAGGATCTCCAGGAACGGGTTGGGCGGCACGCCGAACAGGACCAGGGCCAGCCCCAGCAGGGAGCCCGCCGTTCCGGCCCACACCCGGGTGAGCGCGGCGAGGACGGCGGCGAGCGCGAGCACGAGGCAGAGGATGATGAAGACCTTGGTCCCCAGTCCGTCGAGGAGGTTGCCGCCCGTGGTGAAGTGCAGCGCGAGCACGGCCGCGGCCACGCCCGAGCCGGTACCCGCAGCGAGATCGATCTCGCCGAGCAGCAGCACGAAGACCAGGCCCATCGCGATGAGCGCGGTGCCCGAACCCTGGGCGAGCAGGTTGGCGACGTTGTTGAGGGTGAGGAAGACGTCGGACTTGACGGCAAAGACGATCAGCAGGACGACGACGCCGGCCAGGGCCGGCAGCACCCCGAGCTCGCCGCCGCGGATGCGGGAGACGTAGTCGCGGCCGGACTCCGACAGCGAACGCTGCGTGCTGTCGCGGGAGAAGTCGGACGCGGTGGTGGACGGGCTCGCCTCGGCGGCGCCGCTGCTGGGGGGGGTGTCGACGCTCACAGGGCTGCCATCTCCTCGCGGTCGAGCCCGATGTCGCCGGTGCGGCCGGAGGTGATGAGCTCCACGATCTGCCCCACCTCCATCTGCTTCGCCGGCACCTGCGCGGCCATCCGGCCGAGGTAGAGGGCAGCCACGGTGTCGGACACCTCCTTCACGTCGTTCATGTTGTGGCTGATCAGGAGCACGCCCAGACCGGTGTCGGCGAGGCGGCGGACCAGGTCGAGCACCTGGCGGGTCTGGGCGACGCCCAGCGCGGCGGTCGGCTCGTCGAGCAGCACGACCTTGGAGTCCCAGAGCACCGACTTCGCGATGGCGACGGTCTGGCGCTGCCCGCCGGAGAGGGAGGCGACCGAGGTGCGGACCGACTTCACGGTGCGGACCGAGAGCGACGCCAGCGTGTCGCGGGCGGCCTGCTCCATGGAGCCCTCGTCGAGCAGGATCCCGTTGCGGCGCTCTCGGCCGAGGAACATGTTCTGGACGATGTCGAGGTTGTCGCACAGCGCGAGGTCCTGGTACACGACCTCGATCCCGAGCGCGGACGCGTCGCGAGGACCCGAGACGTCGACCTTCGTGCCCTTGAAGCGGACCTCGCCGGAATCGGTGGGGTGGATGCCGGCGATGCACTTGACCAGCGTCGACTTCCCCGCGCCGTTGTCCCCGACGAGCGCGGTCACCTCACCCGGGCGGATGACGAGGTCGACGTCGTGCAGCACGTGCACGGGGCCGAAGCTCTTGTTCACGCCGCGCAGCTCCAGCAGCGGCTCGACGGACGAGGCAGGGGCGGACATTCGCGACCTCCAGCAGCGGTGAGGGTGGGGGTGGAGCAGTGATCAGGAGATGCCGGCCGTGGTGCACGCCGCCGCGACGTCACCGGTGCAGATCTCGGAGGCCTTCACCGAGCCGCCGTCGACGACGACCTTGACGTTGTCCTTGGTGATGGACTCCGGGTCCAGCAGGACCGAGGGGACCTTGCGGCTGCCGGTGGCGTCGTCGACCGAGCCGGTGGCGAGCGCGTCGGCCGACGCCGTGTCCCCGGTGGCCAGCGCGATGGCCAGCTTGGCGGCCGCGCCGGCCTCCTTGGCAACGTCCTTGTAGACGGTCATGTACTGGTCGCCGCGCAGGATGGACTGCAGTCCGGTCGGGGTGGCGTCCTGTCCGGTCACGCAGGTGGTCCCGTTCAGGCCGTTCTTCTGCAGCACCGTGATGATGGCACCGGCGAGGCCGTCGTTGGCCGCGAGCACGCCGTCGACCTTGCCGCCGTTCGCGGTGAGGAGCTGCTCGAAGGTCTTGCCGCCCAGCTGGTTGTCCCAGTCCTGGATCGCCTGGTTGCCCTTGAGGACGAAGGTGCCGGCATCGTACTTCGGCTGCAGGACGGTGAGCGCACCGTTGAGGAACAAGGTCGCGTTGTTGTCGGTCGGGGACCCGTCGATCTGGATGACGGAGGCTCCCGTCTTGCTGCCGAGGCAGTTCACGAGGCCCTGGCCCTGGAGCTCGCCCACCTTGGTGTTGTCGAAGGACACGTAGTACTTGGACGACCCACCGAGGGTGAGACGGTCGTAGTCGATGGTGACGACGCCGGCCGCCTCGGCCTTCTTCTGCACGGCCACGCCCGACTCGGAGGACAAGTTGGTCATGAGGATGACCTTCGCGCCCTGCGAGATCATCTGGTCGGCGATGGAGGAGAACTTCGTCGTGTCACCCTGGGCGTTCTGGATGAGCGGCTTCAGACCGGCGTCGGTCAGGGCCTTCTCGAGCAGCGGCCGGTCCTGGGACTCCCACCGGGCGGAGGACTTCGTGTCGGGCAGGATCACGCCGACCGTCTGACCCGAGCCGGCAGCGCCCGAGGCCGCGGAGGAGGAGCTGCCGCCCGCGCCGCTGGAGGTGGTGCTGTTGTTGCCGCCGCAGGCAGTGAGCACGAGCGTCAGGCCGACGCCGGTGGCCGCGAGCGCGAGGGTCTTGCTGCGCATGGAGGTCCTTCCGTTGGACCGACCCGGGCTGTTCCGGGTACGGCGGTCAGCGGCGGCCAACACCGACGCTGGTGAATGTTGCGAGCCACAACGTATTCCACGTCACAGGTGAACGGAAGGGTTCTTGATCGGTACAGTTCGAGGCTCCAGGTCACGTTCCGGTGACGTCCGCCGAGATGCGAGCGGGCCGTCGACCACCGTCGTCCCACCGCGACGCCATGCTCACGCAGGGTGGTCGAACTCGGCCAGGATCCGTTGGGCCGCGAGCGCGGCGGTGAGCGCGCCGGCCCGCACCTGCTCCTCCGTCCGGGACCGCACCGCGCGGACCCCGGGGTGCGCCGCCAGCCGACCGAGCAGCTGCTCGCGCACCATCGCCCAGGCCCAGTCGACCTGCTGCTGGGCCCTGGTGGACGCGAGCACCCCGGCGTCGGTGAGCACCTGCTGGTGGCGGAGCACGGTGGCCCAGAACTCGGCCAGGCCGTCGCCGGTGACCGCGCTGGTCGTCATCGCGTCCGGACGCCAGAGCGCGTCGGCCGGGTGCACCAGGCGCAGCGCGCCGGCGAGCTCGCGGGCCGCCCGCTGGGCGTCGCGCACGTGGTCACCGTCGGCCTTGTTCACCGCCACGAGGTCGGCGAGCTCGAGCACGCCCTTCTTGATGCCCTGCAGCTGGTCGCCGGTCCGGGCGAGGGTGAGGAAGCAGAAGCAGTCGACCATCCCCGCGACGGTCACCTCGGACTGGCCGACGCCCACGGTCTCCACCAGCACCACGTCGTACCCGGCCGCCTCGAGCAGCACCATGGTCTCCCGGGTCGCCCGCGCGACCCCGCCGAGCGTGCCCGCGGTGGGCGAGGGCCGCACGTAGGCGCGGGGGTCGTTGGCCAGGCGGGTCATCCGGGTCTTGTCACCCAGGATCGAGCCGCCGCTGCGGGTGGAGGACGGGTCCACGGCCAGGACCGCCACGCGGTGCTCGGTCCCCGTCAGCGACCCCGACGTGAGCCCGCTGCCGAGGGCGTCGATGAAGGTGGACTTGCCGACGCCGGGCACCCCGGTGATGCCCACCCGGTGCGCGCCCCCGGCCGCCGGCAGCAGCTGCAGCAGGAGCGCCTGGGCGGCGTCGCGGTGGTCGGCACGGCTGGACTCCACCAGGGTGATCCCCCGGGCCAGCTGGGCCCGGGTGCCGGCCAGGATCCCCTCGGCGAGGGCGTCGACGTCCGGCGTGCGGCCCGCCACCGACGCCTCAGCCCTGCTCGGCGGCCGCGGCCAGCTGCTCCATGAGGTCCACCGCGGCCTCGGCGATCACGGTGCCGGGCGGGAAGATCGCCGCCGCCCCGGCTGCGCGCAGCTCGTCGAAGTCGCCGGGCGGGATGACCCCGCCGACCACGATCATGATGTCGGGCCGACCGACCGCGGCCAGGGCGTCGCGCAGCGCCGGCACCAGCGTGAGGTGCCCGGCGGCCAGCGACGACACCCCGACGACGTGCACGTCGGCGTCCACGGCCTGGTTGGCGACCTCCTCCGGCGTCTGGAACAGCGGACCCACGTCGACGTCGAAGCCGAGGTCGGCGAACGCGGTCGAGATGACCTTCTGGCCGCGGTCGTGTCCGTCCTGACCCATCTTGGCGACGAGGATGCGGGGACGGCGGCCCTCCGCCTCGGCGAAGGTCTCCACGAGCTCGGCGGCACGGGTCATGCTCGGGGATGCTCCCGCCTCGTCGCGGTACACACCGCTGATCGTGCGGATCTCCGCGGAGTGCCGCCCGTACGCCTCCTCCAGCGCGTCGGAGATCTCCCCCACCGTGGCCTGGGCGCGGGCCGCCTCGATGGCCAGGGCCAGCAGGTTGTTCCCCGCGCCGCCGGAGCTCGAGCCCGCCGCCCGGGTGAGCTCGGCGAGCGCCGCAGACACCGCATCCCCGTCGCGGGAAGCCTTGAGCCGCCCCAGCTTGGCCAGCTGCTCGGCGCGGACCTCGGCGTTGGCGACCTTGCGGACCTCGACGGTCTCCTCGACCTCGGGGCGGTACTTGTTCACCCCGATGACGGGCTGGCGGCCGGAGTCGATGCGCGCCTGGGTGCGGGCGGCCGCCTCCTCGATGCGCAGCTTGGGGATGCCCTCGTTGATGGCCCTGGCCATGCCGCCGGCCTCCTCCACCTCGCGGATGTGCTCGCGGGCCCGGTCGGCGAGGTCGTGGGTGAGCTGCTCCACCAGGTAGGAGCCACCCCAGGGGTCGACCGTGTCGGTGGTGCCCGACTCCTGCTGCAGCAGCAGCTGGGTGTTGCGGGCGATGCGGGCGGAGAAGTCCGTCGGCAGCGCGAGCGCCTCGTCGAGGGCGTTGGTGTGCAGGCTCTGGGTGTGCCCCTGGGTGGCCGCCATCGCCTCCACGCAGGTGCGGACCACGTTGTTGTAGACGTCCTGCGCGGTGAGCGACCAGCCCGAGGTCTGGCTGTGGGTGCGCAGGCTCAGCGACTTCGGGTTCTGCGGGGAGAACTGCGCGACGAGCTCGGCCCACAGCAGCCGGCCCGCGCGGAGCTTGGCGACCTCCATGAAGAAGTTCATGCCGATGCCCCAGAAGAAGCTGAGCCGGGGGGCGAAGGCATCGATGTCCATGCCCGCACCCAGGCCCGCCCGGATGTACTCGACCCCGTCGGCGAGGGTGTATGCCAGCTCCAGGTCGGCTGTCGCCCCCGCCTCCTGGATGTGGTACCCGGAGATGGAGATCGAGTTGAACCGCGGCATGTGCTCCGAGGTGTGGGCGAAGATGTCGGAGATGATGCGCATGCTCGGCCCGGGCGGGTAGATGTAGGTGTTGCGGACCATGAACTCCTTGAGGATGTCGTTCTGGATCGTCCCCGTGAGCCGGTCCTGGGACACCCCCTGCTCCTCCGCGGCCACCACGAACAGGGCCAGCACCGGCAGGACAGCGCCGTTCATGGTCATCGACACCGACACCGCGCCCAGGTCGATCTCCTCGAACAGCTGGCGCATGTCCAGGATCGAGTCGATCGCGACCCCCGCCATCCCGACGTCGCCCGCGACGCGCGGGTGGTCGGAGTCGTAGCCGCGGTGCGTCGGCAGGTCGAAGGCGACCGAGAGGCCCTTCTGCCCGGCGGCGAGGTTGCGGCGGTAGAACTTGTTGCTCTCGACCGCGGTGGAGAAGCCCGCGTACTGGCGGATGGTCCAGGGCTGGGTGACGTACATCGCCGGGTAGGGCCCGCGCAGGTAGGGCGCGGTGCCGGGGACGTTGTCCAGGGGGTACGGGTGCTCCCCGCCGGTGAGGGCGTCGCGCTCCGCGCCCACCTGGACCGGCGCCACGTCGATGCCCTCCGGCGTGCGCCACACCAGGTCGGTGGTGTCCCACCCGGTGGCGTCGGCCAGGTTCTCGGTGAACGCGGCGACGTCGCCGGCGGTGGGGGCGTCCGGGACCTCCGCGTCCGGGTCGTGCAGGGGGACGCCCGCGAAGCTCGGGACGGTGCTGGTCACGGCGCGACCTCCAGGACGTCGAGCAGGGCGGTGAGGGCGACGACGGCGTCGTCGCCGAGCGCGAGGGTGCCGTCCAGCGGCGGGGCATCGTCGGGCCAGGCCTTCGCGGCCCCGGCGAGCAGCACGTGGGTCGCGCCCGCCTCCCGGAGCCCGCTCACTGCCTCGGCGCCGTCGCTGCGGTAGCGCCGGTCGCTCGCGCAGAGCACCGCGACCGCAGCGGCGTCGGGGGTGGTCGCGATCCCACCGGCAGCGAGCAGCGTGCGCACCCAGTCCGCCCGCGCGGCGTGCTCGGCCAACGGCCCCGTGGTCGCCAGCTGCACCCGCGGCCGCGAGCCGGTGGCCGCCAGGTGCGCGTCGGAGCGGGTGCGCAGCGCCTCGAACGGCTGCGCGTAGCGGATGACGGGCAGCGCACCACCCACCTCGGCCACCTCGGCGGTCGAGGTGGGCGGGGCCTCGTCGAGGTCGGGGAACTCGTTGATCCCGGTCAGCCGCACCGCGCGACGGGCGACGTCGTGCTCGCGGGCGGCACGGGTGCGGGACAGCAGCTCGGCCAGGGCACCCCCGGCCAGCGCTGCCCGGAAGCCCCCGGCCTCCTCGAGCTCGCCGAGCACGGCCCAGGCCGCCTGCGCCAGGCCCTCGGTGAGCTGCTCGACGGCCCAGGAGCCACCCGCCGGGTCGAGCACCCGCCCGAGGTGGCTCTCCTCCAGCAGCAGCAGCTGCGTGTTGCGGGCCATCCGCGCGGCGAAGCTGTCGGAGACCCCGAGCACCCCGTCGGGCAGGGCGGCGTCGAAGGGCAGCACCGTGATCGAGTCGACCCCGCCGACCCCCGCGGAGAAGGCCGCGACGGTGGTGCGCAGGACGTTCACCCACGGGTCGCGCTGGGTCATCATCGCCGCCGAGGTGACGGCGTGCTGCGGCAGCGAACCGGCCCCCGGCGCACCGCCGACCACCTGGGCGACCCGCGACCACAGCAGCCGCCACGCCCGCATCTTCGCGATGGTGGTGAGCTGGGAGTCGTCGGCGGACAGCCGGACGGTGAGCTGGCCGAGCGCGGCGTCGACCTCCAGACCCCCCTCGGTCAGGGCCCGCAGCAGCTCCACACCCGCGGCCAGGCAGGCACCGAGCTCCTGGGCGTCCGAGCCGCCCGCGTCGTGGAACACGGTGCCGTCGAGGGTGATCGCACGGAGGTCGGCGGCGTGGGCGTCGGCCCGGACGGCCAGCGCCACGGCCTCGTCGACCCGGTCGTCGCCGCCGCGCACCAGCAGGGTGAGCGGGTCGGCGCCCAGCTCGGCGCTGACCTCGTCGAGGTTCACGTCGGCGCGATCCAGCACCTCCAGGAACGCCTGCGCCGCCGCGGTGAACTCCGCGCCCGCGTCGAGCACCACCGGGGCGAGGTCCAGGAACACCCCCTCGAGCACCTGTTCCAGCGCGTCGATCGGCAGGTCCGCACCGGCGAGGGCGAGCCACACGGAGGTGGCGCCGTTCTCCAGGTCGTCCAGCACGGCGGTGTTCACGGCGTGCGGGTCGGCGGCCGGTCCGAGCCCACGGCCGTGGCGGACCCGGACCCCCCAGCCGAGCGTGGTGTCGCGGGAGGCGGTGCGACCGCGGGTGTACGGCGCGGTGCCGGGCAGCGGGGCCTCGGGCAGGGCGTCCTGCGCGGTGTAGAGCGCGGCGACCGTGACCCCGTCGTAGGTCTCGGTGTCCAGCAGCCGCTCCGGGTGCTCGCCGAGCGCGTCGACGTCGACCCGGCGGGCCTTCGCGAGCACCCCGGCCACCCCGGCCCGCCACTGCTGCAGGGCGTCGGAGAGCCCGTCCGGACCGGACGGAACAGCTGACCTCGTCGTCATCGTCGTGATGCTAGAGGCCGTCCCCGACTCTCCGCTGTGACGTCGGACGCCCGATAGGGTCGTTCGGTGAGCACCGACACCCGCCCTTATCCCGCTGCCGTCGCCCACGAGGCCGCCCGCGCCATCGCCGAGCGCACCGGCCACGACCACCACGACGCCGCCGTCGTGCTCGGTTCGGGGTGGCGTCCGGCTGCCGACCTGCTGGGCACCGCGGAGGCGGAGATCCCGATGGCCGAGCTGCCCGGGTTCACCGCGCCGAGCGCGCGCGGGCACGGGGGCACCGTCCGCAGCCTGCAGGTCGGCTCCAGCCGGGTGCTGGTGCTGCTCGGGCGCACCCACGCCTACGAGGGCGGCGACCTGGCCGGGGTGGTGCACCCGGTGCGGACCGCCTGTGCGGCCGGGGCCTCGACGGTGGTGCTCACCAACGCGGCCGGCGGGCTGCGCGAGGGCATGGAGGTGGGTCAGCCCGTGCTCCTCGCCGACCACCTCAACCTCACCGCCCGCTCGCCGCTGGTCGGCGCGCAGTTCGTGGACCTCACCGACGCGTACTCCCCCGCCCTGCGCGACGCCGCCCGGGCCCTGGACCCGACGCTCGAGGAGGGGGTCTACGCCGGGCTGCCGGGTCCGCACTACGAGACGCCCGCCGAGATCCGGATGCTGCGCACCCTGGGCGCCGACCTGGTGGGCATGTCCACCGTGCACGAGACCATCGCCGCCCGCGCGGAAGGCGCTGCGGTGCTGGGCCTCTCACTGGTGACCAACCTCGCTGCCGGCATGAGCGGACAGCCGCTGGACCACACCGAGGTGCTCGCCGCCGGGCAGGCTGCCGCCGAGCGGATGGGGGAGCTGCTGCGCGGGCTGCTGGCGGGGCTGTGAGCCCGGCGGCGCCGCTCGCCGACGGGATCTCGGCGCAGGTGGCCGCGTGGATCGACGCCGACCCCGACCCGGCCACCCGGGCCGAGCTGCAGGCGCTGCTGGATGCGGGGGCGGAGGCCGAGCTGGTGGACCGGTTCTCGGCCCCGCTCGCGTTCGGCACGGCCGGGCTGCGCGGGCCAGTGCGGGCCGGGCCGAACGGGATGAACGTGGCCGTCGTCGTCCGCACCACCGCGGGGCTCGCCGCCTGGCTGCGCGGGCGGGGCGACGGCGGCGGGACCGTCGTGGTCGGTCGGGACGCCCGGTTCGGCTCGGAGGACTTCTGCGCCGCCGCCGCCGAGGTGCTGGCCGCCGCCGGGTTCGACGCGCGGGTGCTGCCGCGGCCGCTGCCCACCCCGCTGGTCGCCCACGCCGTCCGCGCGCTCGGCGCGGTGGCCGGCGTGCAGGTGACGGCCTCGCACAACCCACCGGCGGACAACGGCTACAAGCTGTACCTGACCGGTGGCGGGCAGATCGTGCCCCCGGACGACCGGGAGATCGAGGCCGCGATCGCGGCCGTGGGACCGGCGCGGGACGTCCCGCGCGCCCCGGGAGCCACCGTGCTCGACGACGCGCTCACCCGGGACTACCTGGCCCGGGTGGCGTCCCTGCCCCGCAACGACTCCCGGGAGCTGCGGATCGCGCTGACCCCGCTGCACGGCGTGGGCCGCGACACCTGCGTGGCCGCGCTGCGGCGGGCCGGGTTCGACGACGTGCACGTGGTCGAGAGCCAGGGCGATCCCGACCCGAAGTTCCCGACCGTCGACTTCCCCAACCCGGAGGAGCCCGGGGCCGCCGATGCCCTGCTGGCCCTGGCCGCCGAGGTCGGCGCCGACCTGGCGGTGGCCCTGGACCCCGACGCCGACCGGTGCGCCCTCGGGGTGCAGGGCCCGGACGGCTGGCGGATGCTGCGCGGCGACGAGACCGGGGTCCTCCTCGGGGTGCACGTGCTCGACGGGTGCGCGGCGCCGGATCCGTTGGTCGCCTGCACGATCGTGAGCTCGCAGCTGCTCGGGACGGTCGCGGCGGCCCGCGGGGTGCGCCACGCGGAGACCCTCACCGGGTTCAAGTGGCTGGTGCGCGCCGGCGCGGGCCTGGTCTACGCCTACGAGGAGGCCATCGGGCACTGCGTGGACCCGGACGTGGTGCGCGACAAGGACGGCATCTCCGCCGCGGTCCTCGCCGCGGACCTCGCCGCCGGGCTCAAGGCCGACGGACGCACCCTGCTGGACGTGCTCGACGACCTCGCCGTCGCCCACGGGCTGCACGCCGGCGACCAGCTCTCGGTCCGTGTCGACGACCCGGCCGAGATCGCCACGATGATGGCGCGGCTGCGGGCCGGGCTGCCCACCGAGCTCGACGGCGTGGCCGTGAGCGCGGAGGACCTGCGCCCGGAGACCGACGCCGTCACCCTGCGCGGGGACGGGGTGCGGGTGGTGGTGCGGCCGTCGGGGACGGAGCCGAAGCTGAAGTGCTACCTCGAGGTGGTGGAGCCGGTGGGCTCGCACGACGAGCTGCGCACCGCCCGGGCGGAGACGGCGGGGCGGCTGGGGCGGGTGCGCGAGCAGGTCCGGTCGGCGCTCGGCGCCTGAGCCGGGAGTCCCCCGGGACGGCGTGCACGAGCACGTCGTGGCCTTCAACGCCCACGACGCGGATCGCCTGCTCGCCGACCTGCCCCAGCACCGCGTGTCAGCGCAGGAGCATCTCCACCACCTCGCCGACCTCCGAGGGCTCCCACCCCAGCGTGGCCTCGTCGACCGACAGCTCGACGGCGACGACGCCGGGGTCGACCGTGCGCCGGGGCCACTGCGGTGCCCAGACGTGCTGCTCCTGCGCCAGCCGGGCCACCGCGGCGCGGTACCGCTCCCCGGTGGTCCGCAGCCGCAGGTGCATCATGGCGGCCTGCGGCACCTCGGGGACCACGGTCACCCCGTCGACGTCCGCCAGCGCCGCCCCGACGGCAACGGCGTGGGCGTGCCGGGTCGGCATCTGGGCCAGTGCGTCGTCGAGGCGGGCCAGTGCGGACGCGGCCAGCGGCCACAGCCCGAACAGCGTGCCGCCCAGCCGCGAGCGCCACTCCCGCACCTGCGCGACGACGTCGGGCTCCCCCACGACGCAGCAGCCGGCCAGGGCGCCGATCCCCTTGTCGAACGAGACGTAGGCGGTGTCGAACAGCGCGGCGATCTCGGCGGGACTGCGTCCGTACCCCGCGCTCGCCTCCCACAACCGCGCACCGTCCAGGTGCACCGCGGCGCCCCGGTCCCGCGCCCAGCCCACCTGGGCGACCAGGTCGTCCCACGCCGGCAGCTGACCGCCGATCTCCCGCTGCGGCAGCTCCAGCAGCAGGGCGGCCACCGGTTCTGCCCCCTCGTGTGCGGGTCTCGGCGTCCACGTCGTGCCCCCCGCTCGTCCTCGCGCCCGCGCCGTACCTAGACCAGCCCCTGGGCCCGCATCGCGTCCGCCACCCGGAGGAAACCGACCGCGTTGGCGCCCAGCACGAGGTTGCCCGGCTCGCCGTACTCGTCGGCCGCTTCGAAGCAGCTCGCGTGGATGCCCCGCATGATCTCGTGCAGCCGCTGCTCGGTGTGCTCGAAGGTCCACCGGTCCCGCGACGCGTTCTGCTGCATCTCCAGCGCCGAGGTGGCGACCCCGCCCGCGTTGGCCGCCTTGCCGGGGCCGAAGGCGATGCCCGCCTCGGTGAACACCTTCACCGCCTGACGGGTGCTCGGCATGTTGGCTCCCTCAGCCACCGCGAGGCAGCCGTTGCGGACGAGGGTGGCCGCCGCGGTCTCGTCGAGCTCGTTCTCCGTCGCCGACGGGATCGCCACCGTGCACGCGACGTCCCAGATGGAGCCGCCCTCGACGTGGTGGGCGTGGGACACCTTCTCCGCGTACTCGCTGATGCGACCGCGGTCGCGCTCCTTGATCTGGCGCACCAGGTCCAGGTCGAGGCCCTTCTCGTCGACGACGTAGCCGTCGGAGTCCGAGCACGCGACGACCGTCGCACCCATCTGGTCCAGCTTCTCGATCGCGTGGACGGCCACGTTGCCCGAGCCGGAGACGACCGCCGTCTGGCCGTCCATGGAACGGCCCCGCGAGAGCAACATCTCCTCGGTGAAGTAGGCGGCGCCGTAGCCGGTGGCCTCGGTCCGCACCACCGCCCCGCCCCAGCCCAGGCCCTTGCCGGTGAGCACGCCGGACTCGTGGCGGTTGGTGATGCGCTTGTACTGGCCGAACAGGTAGCCGATCTCACGTCCCCCCACCCCGATGTCGCCGGCGGGGACGTCGGTGTGCTCCCCGATGTGGCGGTACAGCTCGGTCATGAACGACTGGCAGAACCGCATGACCTCGTCGTCGCTGCGGCCTTTCGGGTCGAAGTCGGAGCCACCCTTGCCGCCGCCGAGCGGCATGCCGGTGAGGGCGTTCTTGAACACCTGCTCGAAGCCGAGGAACTTCACGATGCCCAGGTACACCGACGGATGGAAGCGCAGACCACCCTTGTAGGGCCCCAGCGCCGAGCTGAACTCGACCCGGAAGCCCCGGTTCACCCGCCAGCGGCCGGCGTCGTCCTGCCATGGGACCCGGAAGATGACCTGCCGCTCCGGCTCGCAGATCCGCTCGAAGGCGTTCGGGTCGAGGTGCTCGGGGTGCCGCTGCAGCACGGGCGCCAGCGACTCGACGACCTCGCGCACCGCTTGGTGGAACTCGGTCTCGCCCGGGTTGCGGCGCACGACGTCGTCGTACATCCCCTCGATGACGGTCTGGACTTCGGGCACGGCGCTCCTCGGGTTGGACGGGTCCCGCAGTGTGCACGACGGGGCCACCGGTGCCCGCCCGCTCAGATCCCGATGCCCTTCATCGCCGCCTCGGGGTACCGGGTGCCGGTGAACGCCTCGACGGGGGCGGCGGCCTCGATGCGATCCAGTTCCTGCGGGCTCAGCTCGACGTGCACGGCGGCCACGTTCTCGGCGAGCCGCCCGGCGTTGCGGGTGCCGGGGATGGGCACGACGTCGTCACCGCGGGAGAGCACCCAGGCCAGGGCGAGCTGCGCGGCGGTGATGCCCTTCTCGTGGGCGATCTCCTGCACCGCGCGGACGACGGCCATGTTCACCTCGAAGGCGTCCCCGGCGAAGCGCGGGTTGACCTTCCGGAAGTCGCCGTCCTCGAGGTCGTCGGGCGAGGTGATCGCCCCCGTCAGGAAGCCCCGGCCCAGCGGCGAGTACGGGACGATGCCGATGCCCAGCTCGCGGGCGGTGGGCACGATCTCGGCCTCGATGTCGCGGCTCCACAGCGACCACTCGCTCTGCAGCGCGGCGATGGTGTGCACGGCGGCGGCGCGGCGCAGGGTGTCGGCACCGGCCTCGCTCATCCCGAGGTGGCGCACCTTCCCGGCGGCGACCAGCTCGGCCATGGCCCCGATGGTCTCCTCGACGGGGGTGTCCGGGTCCACCCGGTGCTGGTAGTAGAGGTCGACGTGGTCCACACCCAGGCGCCGCAGCGAGGCGTCGCAGGCGCTGCGGACGTACTCCGGGGTGCCGTTCACCGAGCGGGATCCGTCGGCGTTGACCACGTTCCCGAACTTGGTCGCGATGACGACCTCGTCGCGCCGGGTGGCCAGCACGCCGGCGAGGAGGCGCTCGTTGGTGTGCGGGCCGTACATGTCGGCCGTGTCGAGCAGGGTCACGCCGGCGTCGAGGGCGGCGTGCAGGGTGGCGGTGGACTCGGTGTCGTCGTGGGCGCCGTAGAAGGCGCTCATGCCCATGCAGCCGAGGCCCTCGGCGCTGACCTCGAGCGTGCCGAGGTGTCGGGTGGGGAGGGTGGTGCTCATGCGGGAACCTCGTCGGTGTGGTGGAGCTCGGCGGTCCGCACCCCGGGTTCGGGGCGGGTGTGGTGGTCGACGAGCGCGAGGCGGCCGGGGTGACCCCAGGTCGTTCGCCGAGGCAGGTGTGATGAGAACCTCGCCGCCCGGGTCGAGGAATCACGCACGTGCGGCGCAGCCGCTCACCGGGGACCGAACTGGCGGTCCCCGGCGTCGCCGAGACCGGGCACGATGAAGGCGGAGTCGTTGAGGCGCTCGTCGATGCTGGCGGTGACGATCCGGACCGGCAGGCCGGCGGCCTCCAGCGCCGCGATGCCCTCGGGGGCGGCGAGCACGCAGATGCAGGTGACGTCGGTGGCGCCGCGGGTGGTGAGCAGCTGGACGGTGTTCACCATCGAGCCGCCGGTGGCGAGCATCGGGTCGAGCACGAACACGGGACGGTCGGTGAGGTCCTCCGGGAGGCTCTCCAGGTAGGGCACCGGCTCGTGGCTGCGCTCGTCACGGGCCATGCCGACGAAACCCATCTGCGCCTCGGGGATGAAGGTGTGCGCCTGGTCGGCCATGCCCAGCCCGGCGCGGAGCACCGGCACCAGCAGCGGCGGGTTCGACAGCCGCGTCCCCATCGTGGTCGCCACCGGGGTCTGGATCTTCTCACGCACCACGGGCGCGTCCCGGGTGGCCTCGTAGATGAGCATGAGGGTCAGCTCCCGCAGCGCGGCGCGGAAGGTCGCGTTGTCGGTCCGCGCGTCGCGCATGGTGCTCAGGCGGGCCGCGGCCAGCGGGTGGGAGACCAGGTGGACGTCCATGCCGCACACCCTAGAACGGGCGCCTGCAGGCAGTCCCCCGCCGGCGGGCACGATGGTCGGGTGTCGAACGGGCCAGCGCTGCTACACCAGGTGCTCGACGGGCGGCTGGTCGAGGGCGGCGGCGAGGGCGTGCTGGTGGTGCACGAGCCGGCCACCGGCGCGGTGCTCGCCACCGGGACACCAGCCGGGTCGCGGGACGTCGACGCGGCGCTGCGCGCGGCCCGGCGGGCGCAGGAGAAGGCGTGGGGCCGGGCGCCGGGGATGGCGCGAACCCGGCACCTGCTCGCGCTGGCCCGGCGGCTCGAGGCGCAGGCCGACGTCCTCGCCACCCTCGAGGCCCGGGACACCGGCACGCCGCGCACGCAGGTGCTCGCCCGCGACCTCCCCGCCGCGCACACCCTGCTGCAGCACCACGCCGGCTGGTCCGACAAGCTCGTCCACCTCTCGCCCGGTCCCGAACCCCGCGCACTCGGGGTGTCGGTGCACCTGCTGCCGCCGGTCGCGAGCGTGCTCGACGTGCTCGCGGGGGTGGCGGCCGCACTGGCTGCCGGCTGCACCGTGGTGGTGCTGGCCCCGGCCGAGAGCCCGCTGGCCGCCCTCGAGCTCGGCCGGCTGGCGCTCGAGGCCGGGCTCCCCGCCGGGGTGCTCACGGTGCTCGCCGGCCCGGTGGCGCTGGAGCTGCTCCAGCACAAGGAGCTCGACGTCGTCACGGTCACCGGTCCCCCGGCGGGGACGGCCGCGGTGGCGCGCACGCTGGTCGGCTCGGGCGTCCCCGTGCGCCCGCGGGTGCACGGCGAGCAGGTCGTCGTCGCGCTGGGGCCCGCCGCCGTCGGCGAAGCGGTGGGGCTCGCGGTGGACGGGGTGCGCGCGCACGCACGTCGACTCGGCAGCGGGCTGCACCTGCTCGTCCCGGTGGCGGCGCTCGACGCCGCGGCCGAGCGGGCGGACCGGGCGCTGGGACGCCTCGTCGTCGGCAACCCGCTCGAGGCCGCCACCGACGTCGGGCCGACCCGGACGGGTGGGCTCGTCGCACCCGTGCTCGACCGTGACGGACCGGTGGTCGGCGACCGGGCCGCCGGCCCGGTGCTGCAGCTGCGGGGCAGTGCCGACGACGACGACCTCGTCGCGCGGGCGGGCGGCGACCCGCACGCCCGGATCCGGCTGGTCGGGGGCGCCGCGTCCCGGCGGGACGAGCTCGCGCACCGTCTCCGCGGACGGCTCGACGACGCGCCCACCCTCCCCACGACACCGCGGGAGTACCTCCGTGGCTGACGCCCCGGTCTCCCCCACCGCACCGGAACCGGTCGAGCACCCGGTGCACACCCTGCTCGTCGGTGGGCGCCGGGTCCCCTCGGAGTCCGGGCGCACCTACCCGGTGCGCGACCACCGCGGCCAGGTGGTGGCCGCGGTGGCGCTGGGCACCCGCCGCGACGTCCGCGACGCCGTGGCGGCGGCCCGTGCCGCCGTCCCGGGCTGGACCCGCCGGCCGGAGGCGGAGCGGCTGCGGCTTCTGCTCGCCGTCGAAGCAGCCCTGCAGGAGCGCCGCGAGGAGCTGGTGGCCCTGGTCGACGCCGCGGAGGGGGTGGGGGCCAAGCGGGCCACCCAGCTCGTCACCGCGGCCCTGGACCGCTGGGTGCACCACGCCGGGTGGGCCGACAAGCTGCCCGGGGCGCCGCTGGGCGTGGTCGCGGTGCTGGCCCCGCAGACCTCGAGCCTGCTGGGTCTGCTCGGCGTGGTCGCACCGGCGCTCGCCGCGGGGTGCACCGTGGTGCTCGTGCCCTCCCAGGAGCGGCCGCTGCCCGCGCTGGTGCTCGGCGAGGTGGTGGTCGGTGTGCTGGAGGGCGGGGTGCTGGAGGGAAGCGGGGTGCTCGGAGTGCTGACCGGGCGGACCGCCGAGCTGGCGCCGTGGCTGGCCGTGCACCCGGACGTGGACGCCGTCGACCTGGTGGGAGCCCCGGCGGCGCTGCGCCGCGACCTCGAGCTGGGGGCGGCCGGGTCGCTGACCCGCGTCCTGGACGACGCCGGGGAGCCGGACGGCCCGCGGCCGTCCGACCTGCGCGTGCTGCGCGCCCTGCGGCGCTGACCCCTGGCCCGTCCGACCGCGCCGGACCCCGGCCGTCCGCCCCACTACGCTCGCGCCATGGCACAGGACATCGTCCCCGTCGAGCTCGGTCTCACCGAGGGCGACCTCGTCACGCTGTGGGCTCCGCGCTGGCGCGAGGACGGTGAGGAGTGGGAGGCGTTCCTCGGTCACGAGGAGCACCTGTACTGCTTCGACGACGCCGCTGAGCTGACCGCGTTCATCCGCACTGTGCACACCCACGACCTCGCCGAGCACCCGGCGTGGCCCACCGTGACGCGGCTGGCCGCTCCCGAGCTGGAGCCGACCGAGAACCACAGCTACGACGTCGTGGGCGTCCCGGAGCTGGCCGCGGGCGAGCCGGACGCCTGGACCCTCGGCGAGCTGGCCGAGACCCTGGAGATGGTCCGCACCCTGGCCGACGTCTGCGAGCTCGACGCGGTCACCGAGGTGCTCGACGCCACCCCTGCCTTCGGGTTGCTCGGCGGCGGGCCCACCCAGTTCCTGGGCAAGGACGGGGCCGCGCGGTGGAGCGAGATCGGCGCGGCCCTCGCGGCGCGCTGGGACGAGGTGGTCGACGCCCTCGACGCCGTCGTCTTCGTCCCCGAGGTGGACCCGGAGGCGCTGGAGAAGGCGCAGGCCGAGCTCGCGGAGGCCCGGGCCGCGGAGGCGGCCCTCGCCGAGGGTGACGGCGGGGACGGTGACAGCGAGGACGGTGACAGCGAGGACGACGACCCGGCCGAGGACGACGAGCTCGACCTCGGGTTCTGGGGCGAGGTGGGCATCGACCCCATCAAGATCATCACCTCGGCCGAGGAGCTGTGGACGCTGCGCTGCTACCTCGACGACTCCGCCGTCTTCCTCGGCTCCGGCGGGATGATCGACGTCTTCACCTCCGCCCGGCACCTGGCCCGCCACCTGGTCGACGCCGAGGACCACGACCTCGCGGGCCTGGCCACCTGGCAGCAGGTGCAGGACGCCGCGGTCGGCGGGGAGCTCGAGATCGAGGTGACCGACGAGAACACCTACGTCCTGCCGGGCATCGCCGACGACATCGAGGACGGCCCGGGCTCGGTCGACGCCGCCCAGCTGGAGCTGGCCGTCGAGCTGCTCACCGACGCCGCCGACGCCGCCGATGACGACACCACCGAGGCCGAGCTGGCCGGCTCGTCGCCGCTGGGCTGGTTCGTCAGCTGCGTCGTCGAGCCCGACCCGAACCGGCTCGCCCCCAGCGCGCCGTTCGAGGGTGAGGCGGAGTCGTGGCGCGGGCTGGAGCGGGAGCTCGAGGCCCGGTTCCGCCGCCCCTGAGAGAACGCCGCCCCTGAGAGAACGCCGCCCCTGAGCCGGAGCCGCCTCAGCCCTGCTCGCGAGCGAGCTGGTCGAGGCGGGCCTGCAGGCCGTCCATCGCGGGCTGGGCGAGGGCGTCGAACCGGCGGCGGACGAACGGTTCGGCGACCCTCTTCCAGCCCTTGATGGAGAACCTCGCGCGGTAGCGCACGCTGCAGCCGGTGCGCAGCGGGGTCACCGAGATGGTGTCGACGCTGACCACGGTCGGGTTCTCACCGCGCAGGGTCACGCTGTCCTCGCCCAGCTCGGTGACCACGTACTCCAGCGGGTGGCGCTTGCCGTGCATCTCCGCGACGGCGCGGTACCGGTGCCCGACCGCGACGGGACCGTCGGTGAGCTTGTCGGTCACCGGGGTGCCCGGGTCCCACTCGGCGATGTTCTCGAAGTCCTTCAGGTAGGAGAACGCTGCGCCGGGGGCGAGGGCCGTCCGGATGGTCCGGTCGACGCTGATCACCGCGCTCAGCCGATCAGCACGGCGTAGCCGGGCTTGATGACGTCGTCGATCAGCGCGAGGCGCTCGTCGAAGTGCAGGAACGAGCTCTTCATCGCGTTGATCGTGAAGCGTTGCAGGTCCGACCAGCCGTAGCCGAACGCCCCGACCAGCGCCGCCATCTCGCTGCTCATGGTGCAGTCGCTCAT
Organism: Mycobacteriales bacterium; assembly: GCA_038234335.1. Lineage (GTDB taxonomy): Bacteria > Actinomycetota > Actinomycetes > Mycobacteriales > Mycobacteriaceae > Rhodococcus_D. Next base: position 523 of record JBBSUN010000038.1, on the reverse strand, counting down.
GAGGCGGTTGTCGGTGTTCACCGTCACCCGGAAGCGCAGCTGCGCCAGCAGGCCGAACGGGTGCTCGGCGACCGACGTCGCCGCCCCCGTCTGCACGTTGGACGACGGGCACAGCTCGAGCGGGATCCGCTGGTCGCGGACGTACGCGGCGAGGCGGCCCAGCGTGGCGCTGCCGTCGGCCTCGATGGTGATGTCGTCGACGATGCGCACCCCGTGGCCGAGCCGCTCGGCCCCGCACCACTGCAGCGCCTCGTGGATCGACGGCAGCCCGAACGCCTCGCCGGCGTGGATGGTGAAGTGGGCGTTGGCCTGCCGCAGGTACTCGAAGGCGTCGAGGTGGCGGGTCGGGGGGAATCCGGCCTCGGCGCCGGCGATGTCGAAGCCGACGACGCCGCGGTCGCGGTGGCGCACGGCCAGCTCGGCGATCTCCCGCGACCGCGCCGCGTGGCGCATGGCCGTCACGAGCACCCCGACCCGGATCGCGCGGCCGGCGTCCCGGGCGGCGGCGCACCCCTGCTCGAAG
>JBBSUN010000037.1:0-32971 GCA_038234335.1 Mycobacteriales bacterium | reverse complement strand
CCTCGCCCTGTTCGACCGGGGTGGGCAGCCGCTGGTCCTCTCGCGTCGGGCCCGGTTGGCCAGCCCCGCGCAGCGCCTCGCGCTGATCGCCCGGGACCGGGGGTGCACCCGGCCGGGCTGCGACGTGCCGGCCACCTGGTGCGAGGTGCACCACCTCACCGAGTGGGCCGCCGGCGGCGCCACCGACGTCCACAACCTGGCCCTGGTGTGCCCGTTCGACCACCGCCGCGCCCTTGAGCAGGGCTACACCGTGCGGCGGGGTGTCTCCGGGCGGGTGGAGTGGACCGCACCCGCCTTCCTCGACCCGGGACGGGTCCCACGGGTCAACCCGCTGCACCACCCGCCGGACCTCACCGACGCCGACCCGCCCGTCGCCGCGTGAGGGTCAGACCGCGCAGGTGTCGCCCTCGCAGCCGGGTGCGGCCCCGCCGGCGGGGGTGAGCACGGTGAGCGGGGCGCGCTCGCTCCACGCCGTCTGCAGGGTCTGCAGGACCACGTCGGGCGACTGCGCCCCGGAGATGCCGTAGCGGCCGTCCACCACGAAGAACGGCACGCCCTGGACGCCGTAGGCGCGGGCCTGGGCCTCGTCGTCCCGAACGGCCTGAGCGAAGCGGTCGGAGCCGAGCACGTCGTCGACGTCCGCTGCCGGCAACCCGACCTCGATCGCCAGCGCCCGCAGCGCCGCGTGGTCCGAGGACGGGGAGCCCTCGGTGAACGTGGCCTTGTCCAGGCGCTCCTTGAGCTGGTCCTGCAGGCCGCCGCCCAGGCTCAGGGCGAGGTGCAGCAGCCGGTGGGCGTCGAAGGTGTTGCCCGGGCGGGAGAGGTCGAACCGGAAGTCCAGGCCCTCCTGCGCGGCGGTCTCCGTCATGGTGTCCACCATCTGCTGGGCTGCATCGATGCCCTGGCCGTACTTGGCGGCGATCCGGGCGGCGTAGCCCCCGGGCTCCTCCGGGCTCGGCGGGGCGCCCGCGTCCAGCTCGAAGCTGCGCCACACCAGCTCGACCTCGTCGCGGTGGTCGAAGCGCTCCAGGGCGGCCTCGAAGCGGCGCTTGCCGATGTAGCACCAGGGACAGACGACGTCGGAGAAGATCTCCACCTTCATGCTCATGACGGGTGCAACACCGTCGACGAACGCGCCCTTCCCGCGTCCTGCGTCACTGGGCCCGACCGGGTGTTCCCGTCACGACGGATGGCGGCGTCGAGCGTGGGCGCCGGCACGCAGCACCGAGCACCTCGCCGGCCCAGGACGCGCCGAAGTGGGTTCCCGGGTTCAGGCCTGTTGCTGCTCGCCCTCGCTCGGCGCAGCCGTCGGTCGTCGGCGGGTCCACACGACCCCGCCGACGGTGAGCAGGATCAGCGCGCCGGCGGCGAGGACGAACGGCCACGAGGTGGGGTTCGAGCCGTACGCGCCCAGGGCCACGGTGGCCGTGGTCGCGGGCAGAATGCCAACGGCGGTGCCAAGCAGGAAGTCGCGACGGCGGACGGCGGTCACCCCGGCGACGTAGTTCAGCGCGGTGAACGGCACGAACGGGACCAGCCGCAGCACCAGCACCGCCCACACCCCGTAGCGGCGCAGCTGGGCGTCCACCCGCTCCACGGTGCGGCCGGCGTAGCGGTGCAGCAGGTCCTGCCCGAGCAGCCGCCCCAGCGCGAACCCCAGCACCGAGCCGACCACGGCCCCGGAGAACACCACGGGCAGCCCCACCGCGAGGCCGAAGACCGCCCCCGCACCGAGGGTGAACACCGTCTTGGGCAGCGGGGAGAGGCTGACCACGGCGTAGAGGGCGGCGTACAGCGGGGCGGCCTCCCAGCCCAGCGCGTCGGCCCGGGCGCGGACGCTCGCGAGGTCCGGCACGCCGACGGTCACCGCGAGGACGATCGCGGCCACCAGCAGCACCACGATCCCGGCCCAGCGCAGCGCCACCGCGGTGCGGGTCATGCGCTGAGCTCGGGACTGGCGAACACCGTGCACGCGCCGGGGTCGACGACGAGCGTCATCTCAGCGCCGACGGTGACCGGCCGATCGACGGGCACGTGCACCGTCCACGTCTGCTCGTCGGCCGCGAGCTCGACGACCACGTGGGTACCCGCGAACCGGGCGGCCCTGACCTGCGCCAACACGCTGCTCTTCTCTGCACGCACGGATGCACCGCCCGCAAGGGCGAGCGCCTCGGGGCGGACGACGAGCACCGCGGGACCGTCCGGGCAGGTCGCGGCCACCGCGATGCCGCCACCGGCGAACACCCCGCCCGCCACCGTCCCGGCCACCTCGTTGCGGACCCCGAAGAACCGGGCCGCGGCCAGCGTGGGCGGGTGCCGGTAGAACAGCTCCGGCTCGCCCACCCCGGTGATCCGTCCCTCGGACATCAGCGCGATGCGGTCGGCGACCTCCACCGCCTCGGCCTGGTCGTGGGTGACGAACACCGTCGTCACCCCCGACCCGGCGTGCAGCTCGCGCACCAGGGCCCGCATCTCGGCGCGCAGCCCGGCGTCGAGGGCGGAGAACGGCTCGTCGAGCAGCAGCACCCGTGGGCGCAGCACCACGGCCCGGGCCAGCGCGGCACGCTGCTCCTGACCGCCGGAGAGCTCCCCGACGCGCCGACCACCCAGACCGTCCAGCCGCACCCGCGCCAGCACCTCGTCGACCCGGCGTCGGGTCTCCGCCCGCCCCACCCGCGCCATCCGCAGCCCGAAGCCCACGTTCTGCGCGACGGTGAGGTGCGGGAACAGCAGCGGGCGCTGGAACACCAGCGACACCGGCCGCCGCTCCGCGGGCACCCCCAGCACCGACGCACCGTCCAGGCGCACGTCCCCGGCGTCGGGGCGCTGCAGGCCCGCGAGCACGGCCAGCAGGGTCGACTTGCCGCACCCCGACGGCCCCAGCAGGGCCAGCAGCTCCCCGGGGCGCACGTCGAGGCTCACGTCGTCGACCGCCGCGGTGCCGTCGAACGTGCGGGTCACCCCGACCACCTGCACGCTCACAGCCGGCCGAACCCGCCGAGGCCGGCGCTCGAGCGCGCCCCGAGCACCCGCCCGGCCGCCAGGACCAGCACGAGCGGCACGGCCACCAGCAGCACGCCGAGGGCGGCCGCGGCGGTGGTGTCGGTGCCGCCGATGGCCGCGAACAGCAGCAGCGGCAGGGTCGCCACCGTGCCCCCACCGACCAGCAGCGTCAGCACGTACTCGCTCCAGGAGATGAGGAACGCGAACAGCCCGGCCGCGACGAGCGCGGGCCGCAGCACCGGCAGGGTCACGTGCACCAGGGCCTGCAGCGTCGAGGCCCCCAGCGCGCGGGCCTGCCGCTCCAGGTCGAGGTCGAGGTTGGCGAACGCCCCGCCGAGCACCGTCGCCGTGTAGGGCACCGCGGGCAGCAGCTGCACCAGCACCACCCCGGCCACCGTGTCCGAGAGCCCGGCCCGGATGAAGAACACCTGCAGCCCCAGGGTCACCGCCAGCCCCGGGACGACGACGGGCAGCAGGAGCAGCAGCTGCACCAGCCGCCGGCCCCGGAAGCGGTGGGTGCCGAGCGCCCGCCCGGCCGGGAACCCCACTGCCACCGCGAGCACCGCGACGGCCACCGCGATCCCCAGTGACGTGCCCAGCCCGCGCAGCACCTGCTGGCGCGGGTCGACCAGCAGCGCGAGGCCGCGCCCGCTGAGCTCGGTGGGCAGCACCGCCGGGTAGCCCCACTGCCCGGCCACGGCCCACAGCAGCAGCGGCACCACCGGTGCCGCCACCGCGAGCAGCAGCAGCCCGACCAGCAGCCGGTCCACTGCGCCCGATCTCACGCCGACCGCCCCAGCCGACCCACCAGGGCCAGGTACACCAGCACCACCACCGTGGTCAGCACGGTGATGAGCACGGCCACGGCCATCGCGACGGGGCGCTGCGCCAGGTCGGGGTTGCGGTAGGCCTCCAGCGCGACGACGGGCAGCGTCGCGGGGAACGGCTGGCCGAGCAGCCGCGGCACCTCGTAGGAGCCGGCCGTGAACGCGAGCACCAGCACCGAGCCGGCGCCGACTGCGGGCACCAGCAGCGGCAGGGTGACGTGCCGCAGTCGCTGCACCCGCCCGGCGCCGAGGGTCCGTGCGGCGTCGGCGAGCTCGTCGGCCCCCCGGTTCAGCGCGGCCAGCGCGAGCACGGTGAGGAACGGCGCCTCCTTCCACACGTACTCCACGACGATGCCGGCGCCGAAGGCGTCGTTGGTCAGGGCCGGGAAGTCCGCCGGTGCCCCCACCAGACCGAGGCCGGCGCCGAGGCGGGAGACGAACCCGCTCTGGCTGAGCAGCAGCAGCACGCACAGCGAACCGACGACGTGCGGCACGGCCAGGTTCGCGGTGAACGCCCCGGTGACCCAGCGCTGACCGCGTCCCAGGCGCCGGATCGCCAGCGCCGCCGCGACGCCGAGCACCGCAGCGGCCACCGTCGAGACGCCCGCGATCCGTGCGGTGAGCACCAGCGACGCCCGCACCGCCGGGTCGGTCCCCAGGGCCCGGTACGCGTCCAGGCTCAGCCCCGTGCCGGGCAGGTAGGGCTGGTAGCCGAGGCTCTGCGCGACGGCCTGCACCACCCCGGTGCCCAGGAACACCGCCACCACCGCGAGCGCGGGCGCCAGCAGCAGCGCCGTCGACACCCGGGACGAGAGCCTCACCGCTGCAGCACGTTCTGCTTCCAGCCCTGCTCGAGCGCGGTGACGTAGCCCGTCGCCAGCTCGGGCTTGCTGTTCGCGGTGAGCTCGGCGACGGTGAGCACCGACGGGTTGAGCGGCACGTCGGCGAAGGCCTGCTGCACGTCCGCAGGCAGCGTCTGGAGGTCGATGGCCGGGTAGGCGCCGTCCGCGGCGTACAGCGCGAGCTGGGTCTGCGGGTCCTGCAGCACGTTGGCCAGCACCAGCGCAGCCGGCTTGTGGCTGGCGTTGGCGGGGATGCCGAGGAAGCTGACGTTGGAGATGTTGCCGCCCTCCAGCACCGCCTCCCGGGTGGTCGCCGGGTAGACGCCGCGGGCGACCTGGGCGCCCACCGCGCCGGGGCCGTAGGTGAAGAACGCCTTCACCTCGCCGCTCGCGTACAGCTTCTCCACCTCGGCCTGGCTCTGCGGGTAGGTGCCGCCGCCGCGCCACAGGCTGGGGGCGATCTCCTGCAGCCGGGGCCACAGCTTCTCGGCGGACGCGTCGAAGGCGGCCCGGTTGAACTCCCCGCGCAGGGAGTCGGGCCCGCCGATGGTGTCGTAGAAGACCCGCCGCACCGCGAGCGAGCCCGTGAAGTCCGGCGGCGCCGCGTAGGTGAACAGCCCGGGGTTGGCCCGCGCCCACGCGAACAGGCTGCTCACCGAGGCCACGTCGTCGGCGGTGAGGGCGGCGCTGTCGTAGACCAGGGCGGAGTCGGCCCGCTGCCACGCCGACTCGCAGCCGTCGTTCACGACCCCGAAGTCGGTGGTGATCGACTCGTCGGTGAAGTCGACGTACTGGCTGTTGGGCAGCGAGCGCGCCCACCCGCAGTACCAGAGCCCGGCCTGCTTGCCGGTGGCGAAGTTCTCGCCGTTGACCCAGATGGCGTCGACGCTGCCGCCGTCGTCGGTGCGCCCGGCCTGCGTCTCGCCGAGGACCTTGTTGATCGCGTCGGAGGTGTCGGTGACCTCGACCTGCTTCAGCGTCACCCCGAGCTCGCGCAGCGCGTCGGTGACGTACCCGGTGACGAAGGTGTTCAGCGCGTCGTCACCGCCGTACATGTACCAGCTCACGGTCTGGCCCTCCGCCTGCGCCAGCACGGTGTCCCAGCTGCCCAGCTCGGCCCGCACGCCCGCTGACGACGAGCCGCACCCGGCCAGGGCGACCACCCCGAGGGTGGCACCGGCGAGCGAGAGGAACTGACGACGGGTCTGCGGCACGGGGGCTCCAGGCTCGGGGGTCACGGTCGGGGGTCACGCTCGGGGCCGGCGTCACCAGTGTGCGTGCTCGTCGGGCGCAGCAGCACCGCCCCGGTGATCACACGCTGCCCCGCCGTCACGGCCACCATCGCCGCGAAGACCCACGCGACCAGGGCGGCGTGGCCGGGGAACAGGCAGATCAGGACGTAGGCGATCACCGTCTCGGTGCCCTCGGCGAGACCTCCGACGAAGCGCAGCGACCGGCCGTCGGCGAGGCGCGGGGTCTCGTCGCCGGAGCGTCCCTGCTTCTCCAGCAGCGACGAGAGGGCCAGGAACGCCGTTCCGGAGCAGGTGTACGCGACGAGCAGGGCGACGCAGGCCAGCCGGGCGTCGGGCACGGCGACGGCCACCCCGAGGACGAACCCGGCGTACACGCTGAAGTCGGCCACGATGTCGAGGAACCCGCCCCGCTCGGTCGGGGTGCCGCCACCCGAGCTCGACCGCGCGACGGGGCCGTCGAGCCCGTCGAGCAGCCGGTTGCCCAGCCACAGCAGCAGGGCGAGCGTCCACGCCCCGACCCCGGCGGCCACGCACGCCCCGACCCCGACCGCCCAGCCCGCACCGGTGAGCGCCGTCGGCGACACCCCGGCGGCGGCCAGGCGAGCGGCGACCGCCTCCAAGGGCGGGGCGACGAGCGCCCGGGCCCGGCGGTCAAGCACGCGCCACCGTGAGCGGCAGCAGCCGACGGTCGGTCTCGCGCAGGGTCTCCGAGCGCGGCCCGCGCAGGGTGTCCGAGCGCGGCCCGCGCAGGGGGAGCTCCCGGGCGAGGGTGGCGTTCGCGGCCGGGTCGAGCACGCTGTGCTGCACGCACGCCGGTACCAGCTCGCCGGTCTCCGGGTGCGCCATCGCGTAGGAGCACGCGCCCAGTCGTTCCTGGGTCTCCTGGCCGCGGGCGTCCGGGGCCGCCTCGTCGCGGCCCATCCGCGCCCAGGCCGGGCCGACGTCGGCGGCGTCCATGAACGAGTGCATGACGAACGTGGTCGGTCGGACGCGGTGGGTCAGCAGCGCCCGTACCCCGGTGCGGCGGACGGCGCGGCCGATCCACGCCCCGAAGTGCCCGGCGACGGACGGGTGGGCGGCCAGCACCCGGGCCACGGTCAGCGCCAGGCGAAAGGGCGGCACCGAGGCGAACTGCACCCCCCCGAGGTGGGTGAAGAAGCAGTCGCGGACGGCGAGGTCGCGGGGCTCGGTGTCGTCGAGCAGCGGGAAGTACCGCGGACCCAGGTAGAAGCCGTACGTGGTGCGGTTGCAGCGCGGGTCGCCGTGCTGGATCACCGAGTACGGCAGGCGGGTGCCCGCGCCGCGCTCGACCTCCGCCCACACCCGGTCGCCCTCCGCGCTGGAGTAGTCCTCGTGCCAGCGGCGGTCGTCGCCCACCAGGGCGGCGGGCTGGAAGGAGAGCAGCCCGTAGCCCATCTCGCGGACCGCCCGGACGACCCCGGCGAGCTGGTCGACGTTGCGCGGGGTCACCGTCATGTTGTGGGCCAGGAAGCTGCGCACCCCGTGGCTGGCGCGCAGGGCCCGCACGTCGGCGGCGAAGCGGGCCCGGTAGGGGTGCAGCGAGGCCTCGTCGGGCGGGCGGGGGATGCCGCGGCGGCCGAACACCATCATGTCGAAGTGTCCGGCGAAGGAGACCCGGTCGAGGCGACGGCGCCCGTCCGGTCCGGTGACCAGGGCCTGCAGGTAGCTCGCATCGACGTCGCCGTGGGTCATGCTCATCGGCTCCCGCCCGGCGGCCCGCATCGCGAGCAGGGCGGCGGCGTGGTCGTCGGGGGTGAGCAGCGTGACCTCGCCGCCGATGAGCTGGGCGTGCGCGTGCGGGCCGCGGCGGGACCGCAGCAGCGCCATCTGCTCGCGGACCCGCGCCAGGGTGTGCGCCCCGTCGGTGGCCACCTTGTTGGCGTCGCGGGAGTGGTAGCAGGGGGTGCAGGCCAGGTTGCAGCGCGGGAACACCCCGTGGGTGCCCTCGCAGCCCAGCGCGTGCCGGCCGAGGGTCTGCGCGGGGGTGCGGGCGTGCGGGGAGAGCTCCGCCCAGCGCCGGGCCAGCGCGGCACGGGTCTCCTCGGGCACCGGGGTGGTGGCCGCCCAGAGCCGGCGCAGCCTCATGCGCCGAGCATCCGCCAGAACCACTGCGGGCGGCGCGGCGGCGGCTCCTGCCCGGCGGCGAGCGCGGCGACGACGGCGCCGGACGGGTTGGTCAACGTCCGGCCCCCGATCACGACCGTCGGCACCGTCTCGTCGCCGCCGTTCGCCCGCTGCACCAGGGCGCGGGCGTCGGAGCCGGCGTCGGACCAGATGTCGTGCCAGGTGGCGGTGATCCCGCGGCGGTCGAGGTCGCTGCGCAGCGACGCGCAGTACGGGCACCCCGGGCGCCAGTAGACGACGACGGGCAGCAGGTCGGACGCGGATCCAGCAGCGGTCACGCACTCGAGTCTGCCTGGCGGGGCCCCAGCCGCAGGTGCGCGCGCTCGCCCTGCTTGCCGAACAGCCCGAGGAACTCCACCGACCGGTCGGGCTCGGCGCTGCCCATCCAGTGCGGGGTGCGGGTGTCGAACTCGGCGGCCTCCCCGGGGACGAGGACGACGTCACGCTCGCCGAGCAGCAGCCGCAGCCGGCCGTCCAGCACGTAGAGCCACTCGTAGCCCTCGTGGGTGCGCAGCTCGGGCTCGCCCCGTCCCGGCGGCAGGATCAGCTTGTGCGCCTGCAGGCCCCCGGCGCGGCGGCTCAGCGGCACCATCGTCGTGCCGTGGCGGCTCACCGGGCGCAGGTGCACCCGGGGGTCGCCCGTCTCGGGTGCGCCGACCAGGTCGTCCAGCGGCACCTGGTGCGCCCGGGCCAGCGGCAGCAGCAGCTCCAGGGTGGCGCGGCGCTGCCCGGACTCCAGCCGCGAGAGGGTGCTGGCGGAGATGCCCGTCGTCGTCGACAGCTCGGTGAGGGTGACCTCCCGACGCTGCCGCAGCGCTCGCAGCCGCGGGCCCACTCCGTCCAGCACGGTGCTCAGCTCGTCGTCCACGCCACCCACCTTGCCAGTTCGGCAAGAGGGTTTGCCAGTCTGGTCGGCCTGGGGTGATGCTGGCGCCATGACCGGAACTGGTGGCGGGACGGCGTCGGTGGACGCGAGCTACGACGTGGTGGTGATCGGGGGCGGCGCCGCCGGGCTGGCCGGGGCGGTGGCGCTGGGGCGCTCGCTGCGCACCGTTCTGGTGGTGGACGCCGGGGAGCCGCGCAACGCCCCGACCGGCCACGTGCACGACTACCTCGGCCGCGAGGGTGTCCCCCCGCTCGAGCTGCTCGCCGACGGCCGGGCGGAGGCCCGCGGCTACGGGGTGCAGGTGCACGAGGGCACCGTCACCGACGCCGTGCGCGCCGACGACGGGTTCACCGTCACCCTGGCCGACGGCACCGCCACCCGCGCCCGGCGGCTGCTGCTGGCCACAGGGCTGCGCGACGAGCTCCCCGACGTGCCCGGTCTGGCCGATCGCTGGGGCCGCGACGTCCTGCACTGCCCGTTCGGCCACGGCTGGGAGGTCCGCGGACAGCGCCTCGTGGTGCTGGGCACCGGCCCGGTGGCGGCGCACCAGGCCGGGCTGTTCCGCCAGCTCAGCGACGACGTGACCCTGCTGCTGCACGGTGACCCGGGTGCAGGTGCGGGTGCGGGTGCCGTTGCCGAGCCCACCGCCGATGCGCTCGCCGGGCTCACCGCCCGCGGGGTGCGGGTGCTGCGCGCCCGCGCCGTGGGAGTGGAGGTGACCGATGACGTGATCACCGGGCTGCGGCTGGCGGACGGCGCGGTGGTCCCGGCGCAGGCCGTCGTCGTTGCGCCCGGGCTGGACGCCATGTCCGCCGTGCCCGCGGGCCTGGGCCTGGCGGCGACCGTGCTGGAGGTCGGCGGTGCGGTGCTCGGCCGGCACGTCGCCGTCGACGGCACCGGGGCGACCGCGGTGGCGGGGGTGTGGGCGGCCGGCAACGTCGCCGACCCGGTGGCGCAGCTCATGACCTCCGCGGGCGCCGGGCTCGCCGCGGGTGCGGCCATCAACGGCGACCTGATCGCCGAGGACACCCGGCACGCCGTGGACGACCTGCGTCGCACCGCCGAGTGGGACGAGGTGTTCGGCGACGCCCAGCGCTTCAGCGGCAACGTCAACGACGGGCTCATCACCGAGGTGGCGGGGCTGACCCCGGGCACCGCGCTGGACCTCGGGTGCGGCGAGGGCGGCGACGTGGTGTGGCTGGCCCAGCAGGGGTGGACCGTCACCGGGGCCGACGTCTCGCCGAAGGCCCTGGAGCGGGCGGCCGCGGCGGCGGAGGCGGCCGGCGTCGAGGTGACCCTGCTCCGCACCGACCTCGCGTCGTCGTTCCCCACCGGCGCGTTCGACCTGGTGAGCATGCAGTTCCTGCACTCCCGCGAGGAGGTGTCGCCCGGGCCCGCGCTGCTGCGGCGGGCCGCGTCCGTGGTCGCCCCCGGCGGCGTGCTGCTCGTCGTCGGGCACGAGGGGACGCCCGACTTCGTCGACGCGCACGGGCACCCGGTGGAGCACGAGACGCCCCCGACGCTGCCCACCCTGGCCGAGGTGCTCGCGCCGCTGGAGCAGCCCGGGTGGGAGACGCTGAAGGCCGAGTCGTGGTCGCACGACCACGCCTTCCCCGACGGCCGCCACGGCCACCGGGGAAACTTCACGGTGCTGGTGCGGCGCACCGCGGGCTGACACGCTGACTGAGCGACCCCCACCTGTGGCAGCTCGACGTCGTCGACGACGAGCTGGGCGCCGGGATGACGGCGATGATGGACACCACCACGACGGTCGTCCTGGGGCGGGTCAGCCACACCGAGTGGTCGCAGCACCTCCCGACCTCCGACGACCCGTTCGCGCAGCTCAACAACCCCGTCGAGAAGCTCGTCGTCTCCTCCACCCCGGGTCCGGAGCTGAGCTGGAGCAACGCACGGCTGCTCGAGGTCGACCTGGTCACCGCCCTCACGGCGCTGCGGGAGACCGACGGGGGCGACACCGCCGTCTGCGGGAGCACCTCCGTCGTCCGTCAGCTGCTGTTCGCCGGTGTGCTCGGCGAGCTCGTCCTCGTGACGCACCCCGTGGTCGCCGGGTCGGGCCGGCACCTGTTCACCGCCGACGACCCGGTGACCCCGCTGCAGCTGCTCGGGGTCGGGGCCACGCCGAGGGGCGACGTGCTCGCCCGGTACGGCCCCGCCGGGACCGATCCTGCGGGGCCGGCCCGCGTCGTCCCGGGGAGAGGAAGTCCGGTTCGCCCGGTCCGTCCCGGCCGGGGATGCCGAAGCCGCGTCCGTGCCCCACCATGGGGCCAGTGAGCACCACGTCCGAGGAGACCACCGACCAGAACACCCGCGCCGAGGAGCACGAGCCCGGCGAGAACCCGATGCGGTGGCGGGCGCTGGTCGTCTGCCTGGGCGCGGTGTTCATGACCCTGCTCGACGTCAGCATCGTCAACGTCGCGCTCCCGTCGCTGCAGTCGGGTCTGGACGCGTCGGCCTCGGACCTGCAGTGGGTGCTCTCGGGCTACGCGGTGACCTTCGGGCTGCTGCTGGTGCCCGCCGGACGGCTGGGTGACGCCTACTCCCGGCGCACCATGTTCCTCATCGGCATCACCGGCTTCGTCGCCGCGAGCGTGCTGTGCGGCCTCGCCTGGTCGCCGCTGGCCATCATCGGCTTCCGGCTGCTGCAGGGCGTGTTCGCCGGGTTCCTCACCCCGCAGGTCACCGGGATCATCCAGGAGCTGTTCCGGGGCCGGGAGCGCGGTCAGGCGTTCGGGTACTTCGGGGCCGTGGCCGGGGTGTCCACCGCCATCGGCCCGCTCGCCGGCGGTGGCCTCATCGCCCTGTTCGGCACCGACCTGGGCTGGCGCGCGGTGTTCTTCGTGAACCTGCCCATCGGCCTGATCGCCATCCCGTTCGCGGCCAAGCTGCTCACCCAGGCCGGGGTCGTCAGCAACGGCGGTTCCGGGAAGCGCCCGCAGCTGGACCCGTTCGGCGCCCTGCTGCTGGGCATCGGCATCGTCTCGCTGCTGCTGCCGCTGGTGGAGCAGCGGGAGTGGTCGGCCGGCGCCCGCTACCCGCTCTACGTCGTCGCCGTGGTCTTCCTGGTCGGCTTCGTGCTCTGGGAGAAGCGCACCGTCCGCCGCGGCAACGCCCCCGTGGTGGACCTGCGGCTGTTCTCCCTCGGCAGCTTCAGCTTCGGCTCGCTCACCGCGATGCTCTACTTCGGCGCCTTCACGTCGATCTTCTTCGTGCTGACGGTGTTCCTGCAGGCCGGCGAGGGCTACACCGCGTGGCAGGCCGGGCTCGTCGTCACCGCGTTCGCCGCCGCGACCATCCCGGGCTCGAGGATCTCCGGCCGGCTCGGGCAGCAGTACCCGGTCGGTCTCGTGGCCACCGGCGCCAGCCTGTTCGCGCTCGGGCTGGGGCTCACCATCGTCGCCGTGCGCCTCGGCGAGGGGGGCAACGTGGGCTGGTGGATGGCGCTGCCGCTCGCGGTCGCCGGGTTCGGCAACGGCCTGGTGCTGCCCGCCAACCAGACCCGCGCGGTCTCCGAGGTCCCGGTGGAGCAGGGCAGCTCGGCCGGGGCGGTCTACCAGGTGTTCCAGCGCACCGGGACCGCGCTGGGCATCGCCGTCGTCGGCTCGGTGTTCTACGGCCAGCTGGACAGCACACAGGGTGACTTCGCGCAGGCCTTCGAGATCGGGGTGGCGCTCTCGGCCGCCTTCGGGGTGCTCACCGCGCTGCTCGCCGGCGTCGAGGGGATCAAGGGCCGTCGCGACCGCAACGCGGCCTCGAGCACCGGCGACGCCGACACCTCGGCTCGGGGCACGGGCCGGCACGCCGGGGCACACGCGGTCACCTGAGCGGCCCGGGCTCGCCGTGGTCACGGTGGGCCGAGGAACCGACGATCCTCGCCCGAGGATCCTGGCCCGGGCCTCGGAGCGGAGGATCGGCAGCGCCGCTGCGGGCGATCGAGTCACGAACCGTGTCTTCTCGCACGGGTGGGGCAGGTGTCTGGATCAGCCCACCCGGCTCAACGGCCCGGAGCTGCTCACCCGGTTCCGCACCGCCCGTGCCCCGCCCACTCCGGCGACGATAGCGGCGACGACGACCCACGACGACACGTTCATCTGCGCCACCCCGGACAGTCCGTGCCCCAGGTTGCAGCCGCCCCCGATGATCCCGCCCGCGCCGAGCAGGAACCCGCCCGCAGCGAGCTGGAGGTAGCGCACCGGCTGGGCCTCGCCGCGGACCCACAGGCCCCCGGCGGTGCGGGCGGCGACGAACCCGCCGACGGTGATGCCGACCAGGAACGCGACGAGCCAGACGTTCGGGGTCCCGGCGGCGACGCTCACCGACGCCCCGACGGTGGAGGCGCCGAACCCGCTGCCCCCGGCCTTCGCGAGCACCCACGACAGGATCGTCGCCAGGCCGAGCGCGATCCCGATCGGCCGCCACCCCCACTGCCAGGCGTGCTCGGGGGTCTCCTGGTTCGGCCGCAGCACCAGGACGGTGACGACGACGGCCAGGAACACGAGCGCGAACAGCAGCCGCGGCACCCCGAGCACCTGCGGGATGGTGGGCTGCTCGCCCAGCAGCGACGGCCCCGGCAGGCTCACCCGGTTGCCGGCGAGCTCGCCGGCCGACCAGCCGACGAGGCCGACGAGCGCCCCGAGCATCCCGGAGCCCAGCTTGTAGAACAGCCCGGAGACGCAGGAGCTGGCCACGACCATGCCGACGCCGATGAGCAGCCCGCCGACCACGTTGGACACCGGCGTGAACCCGAGGCCGGTGTTGAGCCCGTCGCCCAGCGGGCTCGCGTACAGCACGGCCAGGCCCACGGAGGCGATGGCCACGGCCAGGATCCAGCCGCGCAGCAGCAGCCAGCGGCCCTCGTACGCGCCGGCGAACATGGAGTGGAAGCACAGCTGACCGCGCTGCAGGACGTACCCGATCGCGATCCCGGCCAGACCTCCCCACAGCAGGCTCACGGCAGCAGGCCCTTGGCCCTCGCCTGGGTGATCCAGCCCGGGTACTCCGTCATGAGCAGGTCGAACAGCTCGTCGTCGGGAATGTCGGCGGGGCTCTGGACGGCGAAGAAGTCGGCGTTGTCGAGGTAGCGCCCGCCCATGTCGTCGAGCTCCTCGAGGAAGCGGAACTCCCCACCACCCCCCGCCGGGGCGGCCGCCGCGGCGCGCAGCTTGCCGAGCATCCCCCGGGGCGCGGGCGCCGGCGCCCCCGTGCCCGACGACCCCGAGCGCGAGCTGGCCCCGATGGCCATGAACTGCCAGAACATCGGCTCGTAGGAGGAGGAGACGACCTGCTCGCGGGCCCCGTCCTCGTCGAAGGTCTGGCCGTCGGTGACGAACATGGCGTAGACGGGCAGGTCCTGGCGCAGCGGCTCGCGGCGCGACGCCGAGCTGCCGAAGTAGTGCTCCCGGACCAGGGCCATCGCCTTGCCGTAGTAGGTGGCCGGTTCGAGGCCGAACTCGCTGATCACGGCGGGCACGTAGCCGACGTTGTTCGCGAGCGTCAGCGCGCTCGCCTGGTGCCCGTGCTTGCCGAACAGGAAGACGTCGACCTCGCCGTCGTCGTCGAAGCGCAGGCCCAGGGCGAGGATCCGCTCGGCCAGGGCCTGGATCTGCCCGCCCCGGTAGAGCCGGTTCATGGAGCCGGAGATGTCCAGGCACAGCGCCACGCGAGCGGTGTGCTCGCCGAGGCCACGCTTCTCCAGGCTGACCGACGCGCGCTTGGTCAGGCTCAGCAGCGCCGGGGACTCGCGCTCCAGCCGCTTCTCCAGGTCGATGAGCTTCTGCTTCTTCAGGCTGATCCCCGGGGTGCTGGCGGCGGGGGGTGCCGCCGGGGCAGGGGCGGGGGTCGGGTCCGGTGCGGGTGCTTCGGAGTCCACGCTGATGCCGTAGTCGGTCGCCAGCCCCGCGAGACCGGTGGCGTAGCCCTGCCCGACGGCCCGGAACTTCCAGTCGGTGCCGCGGCGGTACACCTCGCCGAAGACGAACGCGGTCTCGCTCGAGGCGTCGGCGATGTCGAAGCGGGCGAGCTCGGTGCCGGCCCCGCCGCCCGAGCCGTCGAGCAGGCGCAGGTGCAGCCCGGGTACCTGGCCGAACGTGCCTCCGTCGGCCGATGCCGCCACCACGACCTTGTCGACGGCCGGCTCCAGCCGCGCGGTGTCGATCGTGACGGTGTCGGTGCGGCCGCGCTTGCCGCCGTGGTCCACCGCTCCGGAGGCGTGCTGGGGCTGGTTGTAGAACACGAAGTCGGCGTCGGAGCGGACCTTGCCGGCCCCGGTGAGCAGCAGGGCCGAGGCGTCGACGGCGACGCCCCCGCCGTCCCACCCGATCTCCACGCGCAGGCTGCTGGCGGCGAGCGCGACGTTGGAGCCCTTGGACATCGGCACGGACATCTGTGTCATGGCCTCCATGGTGCCTGGTCGCGCCGCCTGCGGTGTGGGGGTTGGCGTGGGTCGCGGCGACGGTGGGGCTCAGGGGCGGGGGGCCTCGTACAGCTCGCGCGGCGGGGCGGCGGCGGCCTGCTGACCGGGGCGGGGGGCCTCGTGCAGCGCCGGGGCGGACGCGGGCTCCCGACGGGCCGGGTCCCAGGCGGGCGCGGTGCCGGTGCTCCGCGCGGGGGGGGTCGGGGCAGGTGCCCGGGTGGAGGTCGGTGGGGGCTGCGGTGCCGGGGTTGGCTCCTCGTCGTCGACGGTGATGCCGTAGTCGGTGGCCAGCCCGGCGAGCCCGGTGGCGTACCCCTGGCCGACGGCCCGCACCTTCCACGCCCCGCCGCGGCGGTAGACCTCGCCGAACACCACCGCGGTCTCCGTCGTCAGGTCGTCGACGTCGAAGCGGGCCACCTCCGGCCCGTCCGGCCCGCCGGAGGTGTCCACCACCCGCAGGTGCAGCCCGGTCACCCGGGAGAACGGGGCGCCGTCGGTGGACGCGGTGACGACCACCCGGTGGATCCCCGGCTCCAGCGCGGCGGTGTCGACCCCGACCGCGTCCACCCCGGTCCCGTTGGCGGCGGTGCCGAGCAGGTGCTTGCCCAGGTGCGTGACCGCGCCGCTGCCGTGCCGGGGCTGGTTGTAGAAGACGAAGTCGTCGTCGTCGCGCACCCGGCCGGCGTCGGTGAGCAGCAGCGCCGAGACGTCGAGGTCGGGCACGCCGGACCCCACCGTCCAGCGCAGCTCGACCCGGACCGAGGCCGTCGGGAGGGGGGCGTTGGCACCCTTGCTCAGCTGCGTCATGACCCCATGCTGCCGGAACCCGCTCCGTCCGACGGTGCGTCCATCATCGTGATCACCGCGAAGCGGGCGCCGAACGGGTCGGCCAGCTCGGCCATCCGCCCGAACGGGGAGTCGACCGCCGGGCTGAGCACGGTGCCGCCGAGGCGGGTGGCCGAGGCCACCACGGCGTCGGCGTCGGTGACGATGAAGTAGACCTGCCACCCGGCGCGCTCAGGGTGGTCGGCGGGCAGGGTGGTGGTGCCGGCGACCATCCGCCCGTCCTGGGTGAGCACGGTGTAGTCCACGGCGTCGCCGTCACCGGCCTGGTCGACGCCGAGGTCGAACAGCCCGGTGTAGAAGGTGTTGGCGCGGTGGTGGTCGGCGGAGGACAGCTCGAACCAGCCCGGTCCGCCCGGGGACTCCGTGAGCTGGAACCCGGTGTGCGTGCCCGGCTGCCACAACCCGAAGAAGCCGCCCGCCGGGTCGGTGGCGACGGCCATGCGGCCGAGGTCGGCCACGTCCACCGGCGGGACGACGAGGCGGCCGCCGCCCGCGGTCACGGCCTCGGCGGTGCGGTCCGCGTCGTCGGTCGCGAGGTAGACCGTCCAGGCGCTGGGCTGGCCCTCCTGCACCAGCGGCATCAGCCCGGCCACCCGTCGACCGTCGACGCAGGCGTTGGCGTAGCCGCCCATCGCCGGGTCGGGATCGTCGACGTCCCAGCCGAGGAGCTCGGCGTAGAAGGCGGCGGCGACCGCGACGTCCGGTGTTGCGACGTCCGCCCAGCTGACCGTGCCGGGCGCGTGACTGGTGGGGTGCGGCATCGTCGCTCCTGCGGTGGGGGTCGGTGGTGTGTGGGCAGTGTGAACCCGACCTCCGACACTTCTCGAGACCCGGCGATACGATGCGGACCTCTCGAGCGGCGACGGAGGTGCGGACAGGTGCGCAGCATGTGGAAGGGCGCGGTCTCCTTCGGCCTGGTCTCGATCCCGGTGAACCTCTACACGGCCACCGAGAGCAAGAACGTGAGCTTCCACCAGGTGCACGAGGCCGACGGTGGGCGCGTCCGGACCCGGCGGGTGTGCTCGGTGGACGGCGAGGAGGTGCCGTACCACGACATCGCGAAGGGCCACGAGCTCCCCGACGGCAGCGTCGTGGTCATCACCGACGCCGATCTCGCCTCGCTCAGCGTGCCCAGCGCCAGGAGCGTCGACGTCCTGGAGTTCGTGCCCCTGGAGTCCATCGACCCCATCTACTTCGACAAGACCTACTACCTGGAGCCGCAGGAGGCCGGGCTCAAGCCGTACCTGCTGCTGCGCGACGCCCTGCACAAGTCCGGGAAGGTCGCGGTGACGAAGATCGCGCTGCGCCAGCGGGAGTCGCTCGCGGTGCTGCGGGTGCACGCCGACTGCCTAGTCCTGTCCACGATGCTGTGGCCCGACGAGGTGCGCGCCCCCGACTTCGCCTTCCTGCGCCAGGACGCCCCGCCGGTGCGCGACGCCGAGCTGGCGATGGCGGGCTCGCTGATCGAGTCCATGAGCGAGCACGTGTTCACCCCCGAGGAGCACACCGACACCTACCGCGCCGAGGTGCAGGCGCTCATCGAGACGAAGGTGGCCGGCAAGCAGGTCACCGCAGCGACGTCGGAGGACACCGGCGACGGGCAGGTCGTCGACCTCATGGCCGCCCTGACCGCCAGCATCGACGCGAGCAAGGCGCGCGGCGGCGCCGGGGAGGCCGGCGAGACGGCCGCCCCGACGGCCCCGGCGAAGAAGGCCCCGGCGAAGAAGGCACCCGCGCGAGCGAAGCAAGCGCCCGCGAAGAAGGCGTCCGCGAAGCAGGCCGCCCAGGACGGGTGATCGCTGTCCCGTGCCGTCTCGTGCTGCTGGACGACGGCAGACGGCACGAGACGGCGATCACCGCGCGTGTCGACGGGGGTGGCGGGCCGAGCCACGCGCAGACTGTCAGGGCCCGGTGGTAACAACACCGGTGTGATCCACCCGCCGCTGGAGGTCCCCGTGAACCAGACCCACCCGTCCTGCCCCGACTGTGCCGCCGAGCTCGACCACTGCCACGGCACGCTCGTGGTCCACGAGAGCGGCGTCGTCGAGTGCGAGCTCACCGGCTGCACCGCGCTCGACGCGGCCCGTCACGTCGTGGTGCTGGACTGCGTCGAGGTGGACGGCACCTGCACGTGCGGCGCCACCGTCGAGCTCACGTTCGCGCTCGCGTCCTAGTCCGACGGGCGCTGGCCCGCGTACCAGCAGACGCCGGCGTGCACGTGCGCCTCGTCCCAGCCCTCGGGCGGGAAGAACGTGAAGAACCACCCGGCCGAGACGAGGTCGGGCAGGTCCGGGCTGAACTGGGAGCGCAGGGTGGGCAGGTCGATGGTGCGCCCGTACTGCCGGCCCGTGGCCACCTCGGTGAGGACGGTGACCAGCGCACCGGCCCGGACCTCCACCTCGTCGACGGCCCACGAACCCCGCCGCGCCTCCACCCGCAGGTCGCGGCGCAGCCCGCGCAGGAACTCCTCGGTCCAGGTCTGCTCGTCCACCCCGGCATCGTCGCAGGACGCACCTCGGGTTCACACGACGGGCTCACACCTCGGGCACAGCGTCGTCACAGGGTCGGCGCCGATGCTGGTGTCATGGTGATGGACGCGGTGGAGCAGGTGGTGGCGGTGGTCGGTGCCCTGACGGGGGTGCTGCTGCTGGCGGCGATGGTGGTGTCCGGGTGGATCGGTGTCCGGCCGGAGCCGGTGCCGGTGCCGGTGCGCACACGTCGCTGAGGCCGCCGGGAACAATCCGCGGCCCCACTCGTTGTCCCTCATGGCTGGTCCGCTCAACCCCCGGGCCCTGAAATACGTCGCCACGAGCGACCACCCGCCGCGAGGCGGTCGACGGACCAGCCACCCAAGCTGCGGCCGTACGTCGAGCACCGCCCTGCTCCGTACGGTCGCACCTCTCCTCCGCCGGGAACTCGCCGGCGCGTGCGACCGTTGGCCGGGCGCGGGTGCACCCGTCCGCGCCGCGACCGACGAGGAGATCCCCCGCCGTGCTGCACTACGAGTTCCTGACGCCGACCGAGCGGGCCCGGCTGTTCCACGTGCCGCCCGAGCCGCTGAACGCGTCGACGCCCGCCGACGTGGCCGCGGTCGCCCTGGGGGCCACCCTCTACAGCCCGGCCACCCGGCCCGCGCTGGCCCGTGACGTGGCCCGCAGCCGGGCCGCGGGGGTGGTGAGCGCGGTCGTGTGCCTGGAGGACTCCGTCCCCGACGATGCCCTGGCGGCCGCGGAGGACAACCTCGTGGCGCAGCTGCAGGACGTGCACGCCGAGCAGGTCGACACCCCGTGGCTCTTCGTCCGGGTGCGCCACCCGGATCAGGTCACCGACCTCGTGGCGCGCCTCGGCCCGGCCGTCACCACCCTGCGCGGCTTCGTGCTGCCCAAGTTCACCCCCACCACCGGGCCGGATTTCCTCGACGTGCTGCGCACCGCGTCGGAGCGGTCCGGGCAGCGGCTGCTGGGCATGCCCGTGCTGGAGAGCCCCGAGGTGATCCACCTGGAGAGCCGGGCGCGGGTGCTCGGCGAGCTGCACGCGCTGCTGCAGGCGGAGCGAGAGCAGGTGCTGGCCCTGCGGCTGGGGGCGACGGACTTCGCGGGGAGCTACGGACTGCGCCGCTCGGCCGACACCACCGTCTACGACG
The DNA here is from genome assembly GCA_038234335.1 of Mycobacteriales bacterium. GTDB lineage: Bacteria > Actinomycetota > Actinomycetes > Mycobacteriales > Mycobacteriaceae > Rhodococcus_D. The sequence goes on along the minus strand of JBBSUN010000037.1, from coordinate 13,096 downwards.
TGCGGCTGGTCGCCAACGTCATCGCTGACGTGGTGAACGTGATGGGTCGCCACGACGGCACCGGGTTCACCGTCACCGGGCCCGTCTGGGAGTACTTCACCAGCGGGGAGCGGGTGTTCAAGCCGCGGCTGCGCGAGTCGGTGTTCAGCGAGCACGGCGCCGAGGACCTCCGGCGGGAGATCCTGCTGCGCGACCTCGACGGGCTGCTGCGCGAGGTGACCCTGGACAAGGCGAACGGCCTCGTGGGCAAGACGGTCATCCACCCCACCCACGTGGCCGCGGTGCACGCGCTGAGCGTGGTCAGCCTCGAGGAGTACACCGACGCCCACGACGTGCTCGGCCGCGCCACCCCTGGCGGGGTGCTGACCAGCGGTTACGGCAACAAGATGAACGAGGTCAACCCGCACCGCGGCTGGGCGCACAAGGTGCTGCTGCGGGCGCAGGCCTTCGGGGTGGCGCGGGAGGACGTCTCCTTCGTCGACTTCCTGCTCGCCGGGACGCGCCCGTGAGCTGGTCGGGGGAGTGGGTCGCCGAGCGGCTCGGGGTGGTGGTCCCGGGTGAGGTGCGCGAGCTGGTGGGGCTGGCCCTGCGTCGCAACCCCCGGCGGGCGCACCTGCTGGTCAGCGGGGTGCTGGGCAAGCACGTGCCGGTGGACCCGCACCGGGTGGTCGGTGCCGGGCACGCCCTCGGGGAGCTCGTCGCGGCTGCCGTCACCGAGCACCCCGTCACCGTCCTGGGCTTCGCCGAGACCGCGACGGGGCTGGGCCACCTGGTCGCGGAGGCCGTGGACGCCGAGGTGTACCTGCACTCGACCCGTCGTCCGGTGCCCGGGGTGGCGGCGGTCGCCGGGTTCTCCGAGGAGCACAGCCACGCCACCGAGCACCTGCTGCTGCCCGCCGACCCGGCCGCGCTCACCCTCGACGGCCCCCTGGTGCTCGTCGACGACGAGCTCTCCACCGGCCGGACCGTGGCCAACACCCTGCGCGCCCTGCACGCGGTGCACCCGCGCGCGCAGTACGTCGTCGCTGCGCTCGTCGACGTGCGCTCGCCCGCCGACCACGCCGTCCTCGCCGCCGTCGCCGCCGAGCTGGGCGCCCGGGTGGACGTGGTCGCGCTCGCGGCCGGGGAGGTCGCCGTGCCCGACGACGCGCTCACCCGGGGCGGCGCCCTGGTCGCCGAGCTGCACCCGCCTGACCAGCGCTCTTCTCTGCCCGCACGTGTGCACCGGGTGGACCTCGGCTGGCCCGCGGAGCTGCCCGACGGCGGCCGCCACGGGATCACCCGCGCCCATCGCGCCGCGCTGGACGCGGCGCTGCCGGACATGGCCGAGCGCCTCTCGGCGGAGCTGGAGCCGGGGTCCGTGCTCGTGCTCGGCTTCGAGGAGCTCATGCACGCCCCGCTGCGGCTGGCCGCCGCGCTGGCCGACGCGCGCCCCGACCTCACCGTGGCCAGCTCGACGACGACCCGCTCGCCCGTCCTGCCGCTGGACGTCGACGGTTACGCCATCCGGCACCGCCTCGCCTTCCCCGCCCACGACGAGCCCGCCGACGGCCCGGGGCAGCGGTACGCCCACAACGTCGCCCCGGGTGCGTTCGACACGGTCGTCCTCGTCGTGGACTCCGTCGGTGACACCCCGGAGCTCGACGGGCTGCTGGGGGCGCTCGCCGAGGTCACCGAGCGGGTGCTGCTCGCCGTGATCCCGAGCTGGGTCCCCTCCTGGACGCCGCTCCCGGCGCCGCTGCCCCAACCCCTGCACGGCCCGGGGTTCGGCTCCTACGCCGCCGCCGAGGTGTCGTGGCTGCTCACCGACCTGAGCCACGTCGAGCTGGAGGCGCCCACCGAGGAGCGCGAGGAGGCGGTGCAGGCCGGCGGCGCGCACTACGCGGAGAGCCTGCCGGTGGAGTTCCAGCCCGACCCGGCGTACCTGGCGCTGTTCCACGACGCGCTGGCCGCGAGCGCGGAGCGCCTGGCTCACGCCGTCGGCTGCGTCACCGAGATCCTGCTCGCCGAGCGCGGCGAGGGGATGGTGCTCGCGTCGCTGGCCCGGGCGGGTACCCCCGTCGGAATCCTGGTGCGCCGCTGGGCCGCCCACACCCGGGGCCTCGACGTGCCGCACCGGGCCGTGTCCATCGTGCGCGGCCGCGGCATCGACCCGGTGGCGCTGCGCTGGCTGGCTGCGCACCACGATCCGTCGTCGGTCGTCTTCGTCGACGGCTGGACGGGCAAGGGGGCGATCACCCGGGAGCTCACCGCCGCCCTGGACGCGCACCACGCTGCGACGGGGCAGCGCTTCGACGGCGCGCTGGCCGTGCTCGCCGACCCGGGCCGCTGCGTGCGCACCTTCGGCACCCGGGAGGACTACCTGATCCCGTCGGCCTGCCTCAACTCCACCGTCAGCGGGCTGGTCTCGCGGACGGTGCTGAACACCTGGGACCTCGCCCCGGGGGAGTTCCACGGCGCGAAGTTCTACGCGGAGCTGGCCGACCTCGACGTCTCCCGGGAGTTCCTGGACGCGGTGAGCGCCCGCTTCGACGACGTCGCCGACGCGGTGGCCCGGGACTGGCCGGTGCTCGCGGCGGGCGACCGGGAGCCCACGTGGTCGGGCTGGGCGGCAGTGACCGCGATCGCGGCCGAGCACGGGATCGGCTCGGAGAACCTGGTCAAGCCCGGGGTGGGGGAGACGACGCGGGTCCTGCTGCGGCGGGTGCCGTGGAAGATCCTGGTGCGCCCGGACGCGGTCGGCGAGCTCGGCCACGTGCTGCTGCTCGCGCAGCAGCGCGGGGTGCCGGTGGTGGAGGTCCCGGAGCTGGCCTACAGCTGCGTCGGGCTCATCCACCCGAAGTTCACCCGCGGAGCGACCGGTGCCGACGGGACTGCGGCGCAGTAGCCGGGGTCGTGTCTGGCCTACGTGACATCATGCCTGGTGGACCTGACACTTGGTGACGTGGGACGAACGTCGGCCGCCGGTCGCACGAACGGGGTCCGCGCGGCGCGGACGGCTCTCGGTCTGAGCCAGGCGGAGCTCGCGGCCCACGCCGGGGTGACCCGGCAGACCCTGGTCGCGCTGGAGGGCGGCGGCTACGCCCCGTCGTTGTACCTGGCCCTCTCGGTCGCCCAGCGCCTCGGCCGCACGGTCGAGGAGCTGTTCGACGGGACGATCCACGAGGAGAGGACGAGCCGATGAGCGACGACGAGCCGACCTTCCCCACCCGGGGCCGGTGATGGTGTGGACCGGTGGGCGTGACGCGCTGCCCTGCGCGCTCGCGTTGTTCTTCACCGCGGGCGCCGGCGCGGTCACGGCGACCAGCTCCGCGTGGGCCCACCGCGTGGACCTGGACACCCACCCCCGGATGCCGCTGCGCCGGACGCTGCCCATCCTGGTGCTGCTGGTCGTCTTCGTCCTCGGGGTGCTCCGAGCGACCCTGGACGGCGGCGGGTTCGGCACGGGCGCGGGTGTCGGGGCCGCCCTCGCACTGGGCGCTGGGGTCGGCGTCGTGCACGCCCAGCGCACCCGGGCGACGTCGGGGTGACCTCGGCCGGGAGGGTGCTGGTGTGCTCCGACCTCGACCGCACGCTGATCTACTCCGCCGCCGCGCGGGGCTCCGACCCCCCCGAGCTGGTCTGCGTCGAGACCTACGACGACGCCCCGCTCAGCTTCGTGACCGCCACCGCCGCTGGGGGGCTCGCGGCCCTGGCCGAGCGGTCGGTGTTCGTGCCCACGACCACCCGGACCCCGGAGCAGTACCTCCGCGTGCGCCTCCCGGGCCCGGCGCCACGCTTCGCGATCACCGCCAACGGGGGCCGGCTGCTGGTGGACGGGACGGTCGACGGCGACTGGTCGGCCCACGTGGACGGCCGGCTGTCGGCCGCCGCGCCGCTCGCCCAGGTGCACGAGCTGCTGACCGGGGCGTGGGTGCTCCGCTCCCGGGACGCCGACGGGCTGTTCTGCTACGCGGTCGTCGACCGGGCGGCGCTGCCGTCGGCCTGGCTGGCCGAGCTGACGGCGTGGTGCGACGAGCACGGCTGGGGGGTGAGCCTGCAGGGCCGCAAGCTGTACTGCGTGCCCCGGGCGCTGACCAAGTCCGCGGGCGCCACCGAGGTCGCCCGCCGGGTGGGGACGAGGACGATGCTCGCCGCGGGGGACTCCCTGCTCGACGCCGACCTGCTGCTGGCGGCCGACGCCGCGATCCGCCCCGCCCACGGCGAGCTGCACGAGGCCGGGTTCGCCGCCGAGCACGTGGCGGTGACCACCGCGTCCGGGGTGCGCGCGGGCGAGGAGATCGTGGCCTGGTTCCGCGGGCGCACCTGAGGAGGTGCGGGGCCGCGACGACGACGGGGAGCCTGCTGCGGCGAGCACGTGTCGGGGCCGACCGACAGTATGATGAAGAGTATGACCGTCACCACGATCAAGCTCGAGAGTGACGTCCGGGACCGCCTCAAGGCGCAGGCCGCGGCGGCCCACCGCACGCTGGGCGAGCACCTCGGCCACCTCGCGGACGACGCCGACCGGGCGTCACGCTTCGCCACCCTGCGCGAGTCCATCGCCGCGACCTCCGCCGCCGGCACGGCCGGCTGGCACGAGGAGACCGAGCTCTGGGAGGACGTCGAGCTCGGCTCGTCAGCCGACCGGTGACCTCGGCACCCGATGCCGTCGTGCTCGTCACCGGGGCGGTGGCCTGGGCAGACCTGAGCCCCGCACGGGGGCGTGAGCAGGACGGGCACCGTCCGGTGGTGGTCGTCGCGGGCACCGCCTACCTCGACGTCGTCGACAGCCTCGTCCTGTGCGTGCCCCTCACCACGGTCGATCGGGGGTGGTCGAACCACGTCCCGGTCGCAGGTCCGACCGGGCTCGCGGTGCCCAGCTGGGCCATGACGGAGCAGGTCCGCACCCTGTCCCGGGGTCGTCTCACGCGGGTGGCCGGCCAGGTCGACACCGCGACGCTCACGCAGGTCCGAACGTGGATCGCCGACTTCCTGGAGCTCCGACTCCCCTAGACCGCCGGTGTCTCGTCCTCCGGCGCTCGCCACGCGCACGCGGTGCCCGTGCCCACCTGGGACCCTGCTCCGGTGACCCTTCCCCTCACCCAGGTCGACGTGTTCGGCTCCGACCCCTACCGCGGCAACCCGGTGGCCGTGGTGCACGCCGACGCACCGGGTGTCGAAGCTCCCAGCGACGAGGTGATGGCGCGCTTCGCCTCCTGGACCAACCTGAGCGAGACCACGTTCCTGCTCGCGCCGACGGACCCCGACGCCGACTACCGGGTGCGGATCTTCACCCCGAGCCGGGAGCTGCCCTTCGCGGGGCACCCAACGCTGGGCTCGGCCCACGCCTGGCTCGAGGCCGGCGGTGTCCCGGCGACCGACGGGGTGGTGGTCCAGGAGTGCGGCGCCGGGCTCGTCACGCTGCGCCGCACCGGCTCCGGTCTCTCCTTCGCGGCCCCACCGCTGCTGCGCTCGGGCGAGGTGGAGCCGGCGCTGCTGGACCGGCTCGTGCGCGGGCTGGGGGTCGCCCCGGACGACGTGGTGGCGTCGCAGTGGGTCGACAACGGGCCCGGCTGGGTGGCCCTGCTGCTGCGCGACGCCGCCGCCGTCCTCGCCTTGGAGCCCGACCACGTGGCCCTGGCCGGGCTGGACGTGGGGGTCGTCGGCGCCCATCCCGCCGGCGCCCCGGAGGCCTTCGAGGTCCGTGCTTTCGCCGTCGCCGTCGGCGCCGGGATCGACGAGGACCCGGTCACCGGGAGCCTCAACGCGGGCCTCGGGCAGTGGCTCATCGGCACCGGCCGGGCGCCGTCGCGCTACCTCGCCCGCCAGGGCACCCGGCTCGACCGGCACGGCGTGGTCACCGTCGAGCGGGCCGACGGTGACGTGTGGATCGGTGGGGCGACGACGACGTGCGTGCGGGGCACCGTCCAGCTGTGAGACCTGGACGGCAGGTGTGGGACCCGTGTGGGTGATCTCGCTGCGGGGCGCGCGCCGAACCGTCATGCTGGGAGGATGTCCGACCTGGGAGAGAGTGAGCCGGACCAGCTCGTCGCGGGTTCGACGCTCCCCCCGCCGGACCGCGTGCTGGACGCCGTGCCGGCCGCCGTCGCCACCACCGACGTCGGCGGCGTGGTGCTCGGCTGGAACCGGGGCGCGGAGCAGCTGTACGGGTGGAGCGCGGAGGAGGCCCTGGGTCGGGGCATCAACGAGCTGACCCTGCCGCACGACTGGGACCCGAGGGCGGTCCTGAGCGCGCTGGCCGACGGCCGTGCCTGGGCGGGCGAGTTCACCGCGCGCCACCGGGACGGTGCCGCCTTCCGGGCCTCGGTCACCACCTCACCCGTCCGTGACGACTCGGGCACGGTGGTCGCCCTGGTGGGCGTCTCCACGCGGGTCGAGGACGACGACACCACGGACCACGCCCTGCGCGACCTCGCCGCGATCGTCGACTCCTCGTCGGAGTCGATCGTGGGGGTCGACGTGGAGGGCGTCATCACGAGCTGGAACCCGGCCTCGGAGGTCCTGTTCCGGTGGAGCGCGGCCGAGGCGGTGGGCACCTCGATCTTGTCCATGCTGCCCCCGGACCAGGCCGTCGCGCTCCGCGGGCTGTTCGCCGAGCTCGTGGTGGGCGGGGCCGTGGCCCAGCGGGAGACCCTCGGCTGGCGCAAGGACGGCTCGAGCTTCGCCGTCGACATGCGGCTCTCGGCCGTGCGGAACGGTCGCGGCGAGGTGATCGGGTTCGCCGGGCTCGCCCGGGACGTCTCCGACCGGGTCGCCCTGCGCCGTGCCGCCGAGACGGAGAGCACCCGGTTGCACGCCGCGCAGACCCTGGCCCACGTCGGCAGCTGCGAGCTCGACCTGGCCACCGGCGACATCGTCTGGTCCGACGAGTCGTGGCGGATCCTCGGGCTCGCCCCGGAGCCGGGGGCCGGCTTCGCGCGGTTGGTCGCCGCGGTGCACCCGCACGACCGGTCGCGCGTGCAGGCGGCGCTGGACCTCGTCGTCACCGGTGTCGCCCCGGGGGCCGTGGAGTACCGCGTGGTGCGACCCACCGGTGAGGTGCGCCGGGTCCGCGAGGTCTTCGCCGTCGGGACCGACGGTCGCGGGCAGCCTGCGACCGTGCTGGGCACCAAGCTCGACATCACCGAGATCTGGGCGGCGCAGGAGGGTCGCAGCACCGCCGAGGAGATCCTGCGCCAGGGTTTCGCGCACTCGGCGGTGGGCATGCTCGTCTCCGACGGGCAGGGCCGCACCACCACCGTGAACGGCGCCTACCTCGCGATCGCCGGCCGCACGGAGGCCGAGCTGCTCGGCACCCAGGGCTCGGACTGGGTGCACCCCGACGATGCGGACACCGCGGCCGCGCACCGGGACGCGATGCTCCGGGGCGAGCTCGACACCTACTCCCACGAGCACCGGGTCCTGCGGCCCGACGGCACCGTCCGCTGGGTGCACAAGACGGTCTCCCTCATCCGCGGGTCCGGCGGGGAGCCGGCGTTCTTCCTCGGCCAGGTGCAGGACGTGACCGACCGCAAGCAGGTCGAGGTGGACCTCGTCCACCAGGCCTTCCACGACCCGCTGACCGCGCTGCCCAACCGGGCGCTGCTCACCGACCGGATCACCCAGGCGCTGGCCCGGTCCGGTCGGGTCCCCGGCGCGGTCACCGCCCTGTTCCTGGACGTCGACCAGTTCAAGGTGGTCAACGACAGCATCGGTCACGCCGCCGGGGACCGGCTCTTGGTCCTGGTGGCCCAGCGCCTGCAGGCGGTGGTGCGTCCGGGTGACACCCTGGCCCGCTTCGGCGGCGACGAGTTCGTCGTCGTCTGCGAGGACGTGGCCCCCGCCGACGTCGAGCTGCTCGGCGCGCGGGTGACCCACGCGGTGCGCGAGCCGTTCGTGCTCGACGGGCGCGAGGTGACGGTGACCGTGAGCGCGGGCATCGCCGCAGCCGGGGAGGGGGCCGACGCGCAGTCGCTGCTCCGCGACGCCGACGCGGCGATGTACCAGGCCAAGGAGCGCGGCCGGAACTGCGTCGTGCTCTTCGACGACGCCATGCACCGCCGGGCCACCGACCGGCTGGACACCGAGCTCCAGCTCCGGCACGCCCGCGAGCGCGACGAGCTCGTGGTGCACTACCAGCCCCTCGTCGAGGTGCCCGACGGTCGCCCCACCGGGGTGGAGGCGCTCGTGCGGTGGCAGCACCCCACCAGGGGCCTGCTCACCCCGGAGCTGTTCATGGCGGTCGCCGAGGAGACCGGCCTGGTGGTGGACATCGGGGAGTGGGTGCTCGGCGAGGCGCTGGCGCAGGTGCAGCGCTGGCGGACCACCCTGCCAGGGGCGGCGCACCTCACGGTCGCGGTGAACCTCTCCGCCCGCCAGGTGGCCGAGCCGGGGCTGGCCGCGGCGGTGCGACGGGTGCTGGAGGCCACCGGGATCACTCCCACGGCCGTCCACCTGGAGATGACCGAGTCGGTGGTGATGCGCGACGGCGCCCTCTGCGTGGCGGTGCTGACCGAGTTGCGCGACCTCGGGGTGCGGCTCTCCGTCGACGACTTCGGCACCGGGTACTCCTCGCTGAGCTACCTGAAGCTCCTGCCGGTGGACACGCTCAAGGTGGATCGCTCCTTCGTCGACGGCCTCGGCGGCGACGACCCGCACGACCGGTCCATCGTGGCGGCCGTGCTGAGCCTGGCGAGCGCGCTCGGGCTCGACGTGGTGGCCGAAGGGGTGGAGACGGACGCGCAGCTCGCCGAGCTGGCCGCGCTCGGGGTGCGCAGGGCGCAGGGGCACCTGTGGGCCCGGCCGGCGCCGGCCGAGGAGCTCGAGGCCTGGTTGCGGGCACGCACCGACCCCACCGGCACCCCCGCCTCCTGACCCGGCGGTTCGGCCGAGCCCGCGTCCCGTGGCCGCCGCGCCCACGGTCACTACGCTGACGGTCATGACAGGGGGTCCGCGGTGGTGGCGCCGGGAGGCCGACGAGGCCCTGGTGGTCGCCCGTGACGCCAAGGGGCGGGCCGCCGTCGTGCTGCTCGGGCTGGACACCGTGCAGCGCGAGGTGGAGCGGCAGGTCGAGGCGTTCGTCGACTTCGCCGGTGGTGAGGGCCCGCGGCTGGAGGCGAGCTGGGCCCCGCTGCGGGAGCAGGCGTTCGCGGCCACCGCCGAGTACCTGCAGGTGCAGCAGTACTTCGACCTCGACGCGGACCTCTCCGCCCACGACGCCCGCACCGCCACGTCCGAGTTCGACCGCGTCGGCGGGGTCATGGGCGACGTCGCCACGTCGGTGCGCCGCTTCGGTGAGCAGGCCGAGCCCCGCTTCGCCCTCCTCCGGGCCGCCGCGGCCCGCCACACAGCCCTGCTGCGGGGCCTCGACCCGGTCCTGGCCACCGCCCGCGAGGCCATCGCGGCCGCGCAGCAGCAGGGTCTGCGGACCCCGGAGCCCGAGGCCGAGCTGGCCGCCGCCGAGGCCGACGCCGCGCGGGCCCGCGCCGCCGACCCGGCCACGCTGACCGCGGCCACCCAGGCGGCCGAGGCGGCGCGCGCCCACGCCGAGCGGGCTGCCGAGCTCGCCGCCGCCCTGCCCGCCCGCAAGCAGGAGGTGGCGCGCCGCATCACCTCGATCCGCACCCGGCTGCAGATCGCCACCGACCGCACCGCCGGGCTCGACGACGTCCTCTCGGAGCTGCGCCGCGGTTACGTGGCCGCCGCCAGCGCCGACCTGGCCGACGTCGAGGAGGAGGTCGCGGCGCACCTGCACCGGGCCGAGCGGGGCATCTTCGCCGCCCGCACCGCCGCCGCCGAGGGCCACCAGCGCTGGGCCGAGGCCGAGGCCGGGCTGCAGACCGCGCGGGAGGCGTGCGACGCCGCGGAGGGGTGCGCCGGACGGGTGCGGGGCCGGCTCGCCGACCTCGACGCGGTGGCCGCCGATCCCGGCCCGCTGCTGGACTCCACCCGACGGACCCTGCGCGACGCCCAGCGCTACCTCGTCGACAGCTCGCCGACGCTGGACCGTCCGCTGGCCCAGCGCCTGGACCGGCTCGCGGCCCGCCTGGACGCCGCCCACGACGGGGTCCGGGCCCGGGCGCCGCACACCCGGGTCGACCACTGGGCGTACCTGCACGAGCTGCAGCAGGTCAGCGACGGGGCCGGGGCCGTCGTCGAGGTGGTCCGGGAGCGCCGCCGGCGCTGAGAGAGGTCCGGGAGCGCCGCCGGCGCTGAGGGCAACGGGTGTTCCGCCCAGAACGGTCGGGCGCCGGTCCTACACTCGCCCGGTGATCCTGAAGACGTTCGGCTGGTCCCTCGCCGTCACCGCGGCCGCCCTGGTGGGCACGCTGGTCCTCGGCGGGCCCGGCGCGCTGGCCATCGTGGCCATCCTCATCGTGCTGGAGATCTCGCTCAGCTTCGACAACGCGGTCGTCAACGCCACGATCCTGAAGAAGATGAACGACTTCTGGCAGAAGATCTTCCTCACCGTCGGCGTGCTCATCGCCGTGTTCGGCATGCGGCTGGTGTTCCCGCTGGTGCTGGTCAGCATCACCGCCGGCATCAACCCCGTCGAGGTGGTGCGCCTGGCGCTGGAGGGTGGCTCGGTCGACGAGCCCGGGACGTACGCGAACCTGCTCACCGACGCGCACCCGGCCATCGCCGGCTTCGGTGGCATGTTCCTGGGGATGCTGTTCCTGGACTGGCTGTTCGAGGAGCGGGAGATCACCTGGCTGAGCTGGCTGGAGAAGCCCCTGCAGCGGATCGGCTCGCTCGACCAGCTCTCCGTGGTCGTCGCGGGGATCGGCCTCGTGGTGGCCGCGCTCTTCCTGGCACCGTCGGGGAAGGAGGGCGTGGTGATGATCGCCGGGATGCTCGGCATCGTGACCTACCTGCTGGTCAACGGCCTGGGTTCGCTGTTCGAGGAGGGCGGCGCGGCCGACGAGCTCGAGTCCGAGGTCGAGCCCGACGGCACGCGGGCCACCGGTGAGGTCGTCCGGGCCAGCGGCAAGGCCGCGTTCTTCCTGTTCCTCTACCTGGAGGTGCTGGACGCGTCGTTCAGCTTCGACGGTGTGGTCGGGGCGTTCGCGATCAGCCAGGACATCTTCGTCATCGCCGTCGGCCTGGGCGTCGGGGCCTTCTGGATCCGCTCGCTCACGGTCTACCTCGTTCGCCAGGGCACCCTGGACGACTACGCGTACCTCGAGCACGGCGCGCACTGGGCCATCGGGGCGCTGGCCGTGCTGCTGCTGGTGACCATCGAGTTCGAGGTGCCCGAGGTGATCACCGGGCTCATCGGGGTCGGTTTCATCGGCGCCGCGTTCCTCAGCTCGATCGTGCGCAACCGGCGGGTCGAGGCCGAGACCGGCTCCACCCCGCACGTCGAGGTCGACGCCTAGTCCGCTGATGCGGGGGCGCCCCGCCAGGGCTGGGCACCCGGACGGCTGGCACCGCCCCCTGGCCCCGGCGCCGGTGGGCGGCGCCGCCCCACCCTCGTCAGGGCGGAGGGTCCGGGCTGGTGTGGGGTGGTGCTGCGCGTGAGGAACGTGGTGGCGACGTCGTGGAGCTCGGTGTTGGTGTCCTGGGACTGGCTGCACAGCATGGCGAACGCGGCGCCGACGCCCTCCGCCCCGGCGGTGTCGGTGAGCTCCGCCCGGCGGGCGCTGCTGGTGGCCGTGTCCGCGGCGACGACCTCACCGGTGGCCGTGCCGTGGTCGGTGATGATGCGGGCGCAGTGCGCCCCGGTGGTGACGTGGACGGCGAGGTCGGTGCACAGCTGCAGGTACTGCAGCACCTCGACCGGGTGGCGTGGGGTCCAGGACAGGGTGACGACGATGTCGGCGACGTGCTGCGGGTCGGCGGCAACAGCCCGGTGCAGCTGTCCTTCCCGGACCACCGGCGACCGGGCCGGGGGTTGCTCGTGGGGTTCTCGGGGCTGGTCACCGGCCGGCCCTGCCTCGCGGTGACCACGGTGGGCAGCACGCGTCGCCGTGGGCCGTGGCACCGGCTGGGCGCGAGGTGGCGTGGTGGCGACGCGGGGCGCCCGTCGGCACCGTGGACTCGGCATCGACCCCCGTAGCTGGTCATCGCGGTTCCGGGGTGGCTGTGCTCGGGTGGATGGTGCTGGCGGGGTGCAGCAGCTGGTCGCGGTCCTCGGCGGAAAGACCACCCCACACCCCGTAGGGCTCCCGCACGGTCAGGGCGTGGGTGCGGCACTGCTGCTGCACCGGGCAGCGCTGGCACAACAGCTTCGCGACGGTGTCGCGGTGGCGGCGGGCCTCGCCGCGCTCGTACTCGGGGTGGAAGAAGATCGCTGAGTCCAAGCCCCGGCACAGCCCGCGGGCCTGCCAGTCCCAGCCGTCGGTGTTGGCGCCGGGCAGGCGCCGGATGTCAGCCACGATGGCCCCGCAGGGCGGTGACGGGACCCGGGGCCCACGGGTCCCGGCGCACTGGTGCGAACGGCAGCCCGAGGGCACGCGGCGCGGCGGACGGGGAGGCGCGCAGCGGGATGGTTCGGACGGTCGGGAGGGACACGATGGTGTCTCCTGGAGGACCACGAGCCTGGGTCGTCCGGCGCCCGGCGGGCGCTGTGGCTCACGGTCCGAACCCACCTCGGACGGTAGTGCACGAGGTAGCGCTCTCGGTCAACTCCGTCCGAGACGCGCGGCGGCGGGGTGGAAGAAGACCGCGGGGTCACAGTCTCGGCACAGGCCCTGGACCCGCCGGTCCCCCGAGCTGGTGGGGGCCCGGCAGGCGCAGGACCTCCACCACGGTGTCCCTTCGCCGCCTGGTTCCAGCGTCGGCAGGGCTGGGCCTTCTTCCCGCTGCTCACCCTCGAGGGCCTGGCCCTGCACGTCGCGAGCGTGCAGACCCTGCTGCAGCAGAAGACGATCCCGCACCGTCGGGTCGAGCTCTCCCTCATCACCGTCCGGCTCTCCGGCTTCCTCGTCGCCCTGTTCGTGCTGCTGCCCCCGGGCAAGGCCGCGGCGTTCGTGGGCGTGCAGCTGGCCGTGTTCGGCGTGCTGCTCGGCGGTTCGTTCGCCCCCAACCACAAGGGCATGCCCCTGGTCCCGGCGAACATGAAGGTCGACTTCCTGCGCCGCCAGGTGCTCATGAGCCGCAACGTCCGCGGGGG
>JBBSUN010000036.1:0-32981 GCA_038234335.1 Mycobacteriales bacterium | reverse complement strand
GGCGATGCAGAGGTGCCGTCCGGCCTGCTCGGGGTCGGCGCGGAAGCTGCCGCTGGGCGGCTGGGCGTCCACCACGTCGCCCACGGCCACCTCGCGCACCAGCCAGGTCGAGAACAGCCCGTCGGGGATCTCGCGGACCCCGACCCGGGGCGGGGCGCCCGCGGGGGCGCAGATCGAGTAGGAGCGGCGGTGCTCCTGCCCGTCCACGGTGCGGCGCAACGTGATCGACTGCCCTGCGGCGAAGGCGAAGGTCGCTGCGAGCTCGTCGGGCACGGCGAAGGTGACCGCGGCCGCGTCGTCGGTGAGGCGCTCGACGGCGGCGACCCGCAGCGCGTGGAAACCGGGACGGGCGGTGGTGGTCACGCTCAGATCTCCTTCACGTGCTCGAACGGCTCGAGGCACGCCGTGCAGCGGTAGGCGGCCTTGCAGGCGGTGGGGCCGAACTCGGAGACCAGCGCCACCTCGGGCGCCCCGCAGCGCGGGCAGGTGAGCCGCCGCGGGATCGGCACCAGGGTCAGCGGGACGGGCCCGGTGTGGTGCGGGGCGGCGCCGGGGGCGGAGATCCCGTGCTCCCGCAGCGCCGCCCGGCCGCGCTCGGTGATCCAGTCGCTCGACCACGCGGGGTGCAGGCTGACGACGACCCGGACGTCGGGGTAGCCGTGGTCGTGCAGGGCGTGCACCAGGTCGTCGCGCATGGTGGCCATGGCCGGGCAGCCGGAGTAGGTGGGCGTGATGGTCACCGTGACCCGCTCACCCGTCTGCTCGACGTCGCGCAGCACCCCGAGGTCGGCCAGGGTCAGCATCGGCATCTCTGGGTCCGTCACCCGCTCGACGATCTCCCGCGCGCTCGTGGCCACCTGGCTCACCACTGGCCCATCGGGTGGGCGCGGGCGACGACCTGCATCTCGGCCAGCATCCGGCCCATGTCCTCGGTGTGCCGACCGTGGCGCCCGGTGCCCCCGGAGACCGGCCCGGTGCGCGGGACCTGTGGGCGCTCGACGCCGCTGACGGAGAACACCTGCTCGAGCAGCACGTCCACCTCGTCGGCCAGCGCCGCCGGGTCCACCCCCACGCCCTGCTCGGCCGCGGCGCGCTCGACGTCGGTGGTGGCGAACAGCTCGTCGTGCAACGGCCACACCAGCGCGATCCCGGCCACCAGCCGGCGGCGGGACTCCTCGGTGCCCCGGGCCAGGGTGAGGAACCAGCGGGCCGCGTAGTCGCGGTGGTAGCGCAGCTCCTTCACGCCCTTGACCGCGATGGCGGCGAGCACCGCGTCGCTGCTGGCGGCCAGGCGCTGCAGCAGGGCCAGGCGGTAGGTGCTGAACACGAGCAGCCGGGCGGTGCTCACCGCGAAGTCGCCGTTCGGGGGTTCGACGAGACGGACGTTGCGGAAGGCCTGCTCGTCGCGGAAGAAGGCCAGGGCGTCCTCGGCGGGCACGGGTGACCCCTCGGGCAGCACCGGGACCAGGGACGTGTCGGCGGCCGCGGCCCGGGCCAGCAGCAGCCGAGCCTGCCCGAGCAGGTCCAGGGCGATGTTGGCCAGGGCGATGTCCTCCTCCAGGTCGGGCGCGTTGCTCGCCCAACCAGCGAGGCGGTGGGCGTAGACCAGCGCGTCGTCACCCAGCATGAGGCAGTACTGCCCGAGCGTGGCCGCGTCCACCCCGTCCGGGATGGTGGTGTCCACCCCGGCCAGCGGGTCCTCGAAGTCGGTGCCGAAGGCCCACTGGCTGTCGTCACCCTGGCCGCCGTGGTCACCGCCCCCGGTGAGGCCGTCGTAGACCGAGCTGTGGTCGGTCATGCCGAGCTCCTCACATGTGGGGGACGTCGTCGGGGATCGCGTAGAACGTCGGGTGGCGGTAGACCTTGTCGCCGGCGGGGGCGAACAACGGGTCCTTCTCGTCCGGGCTCGAGGCGGCCACGTCGTCCGAGCGGACGGCCCAGATGCTGACGCCCTCGTTGCGCCGGGTGTAGACGTCCCGGGCGTGCCGCAGCGCCATCTCGTCGTCCGCGGCGTGCAGCGAGCCGACGTGCACGTGGTTCAGCCCGCGCTTGCCGCGCACGAAGACCTCGTACAGCGGCCACTCCCCGTCGGGCTGCTCGCCCAGACCGGTGGGCACCCCGGCCAAGGGCACCGCTCCGTGCCCACCGTCGGCGGCGAACTCCTCGGCGCTCACGACTGCGCGCGACGGGCGAACGCGGTGGCCGCGTCGCGGACCCAGGCACCGTCGGCGTGGGCCCGGCGACGGTGCGCGATGCGCTGGGCGTTGCAGGGACCGGAGCCCTTCACCACGGCCATGAACTCGTCCCAGTCGGGCTCGCCGAAGTCGTGCCCGCCCTTGGCCTCGTTCCACACCAGGTCCTCGTCCGGGAACGTCACGCCGAGTGCCTTCGCCTGCGGGACGGACATGTCCACGAACTTCTGGCGGAGCTCGTCGTTGGTGTCGCGCTTGATGCCCCACGCCATGGACTGCTCCGTGTTGGCCGACTCCGCGTCGGGCGGGCCGAACATCATCAGCGCCGGCCACCAGAAGCGGTCCACCGACTCCTGGACCATGGCGCGCTGGGCGTCGGTGCCGCGCATCATCGTGGACAGCAGCTCGAAGCCCTGCCGCTGGTGGAACGACTCCTCCTTGCACACCCGGACCATCGCGCGGCCGTAGGGACCGTAGGACGTGCGGCACAGCGGCACCTGGTTGCAGATCGCGGCGCCGTCCACGAGCCAGCCGATGGTGCCCACGTCGGCGTAGGACAGCGTCGGGTAGTTGAAGATCGAGGAGTACTTCTGCTTGCCGGAGATCAACTTCTCCGTCAGCTCCTGGCGGGACACGCCGAGGGTCTCGCAGGCCGAGTAGAGGTACAGCCCGTGACCGGCCTCGTCCTGCACCTTGGCCAGCAGGGTGGCCTTGCGGCGCAACGACGGCGCCCGACCGATCCAGTTCCCCTCCGGCTGCATCCCGATGATCTCCGAGTGCGCGTGCTGGGCGATCTGGCGCACCAGCGTCGCCCGGTACTTGTCCGGCATCCAGTCCCGCGGCTCGATGCGGTCGTGCCGGGCGATCGTCGCGTCGAAGGCGGCGAGCAGGTCGGCCTCCTGCACGGGTGCGGACATCTCGGGTGTCACCGTCACGACGGCCTCCTGCAGCGATTAACAGAACGATCGGTCAGGAAGTAGTTTCGCACGGTCGCCGGGTGAGCGCAACGGTCCCGCCGGGCGCTCGGCGGACCCGTCCCCGGGTGAGTCAGCGGGCCGGGCGCTCGTCGACGATCCGGCGCATCTTGCCGACGGAGCGCTCGATCCCCCCGGGCTCGACCACCTCGACGGTGACGCTGACCCCGATCGTGGCCTTGACCCGGGCGACCAGCTCCTCACCCGCCCCGTCCGCGGTCTCCGCCGTCACCCCGTCCCGGCGCTCCACCCGCACCGTCATGGAGTCCAGCGTCCCGCTGCGGTGCAGCACGCACTGGAAGTGCGGCGACAGCGGCGCCAGGTTCAGGATCAGCTCCTCGACCTGGGTCGGGAACAGGTTCACCCCGCGCAGGATGATCATGTCGTCGCTGCGCCCGGTGATCTTCTCGATGCGACGCATGGTGCGGGCCGTGCCGGGCAGCAGGCGGGTCAGGTCGCGGGTGCGGTAGCGCAGGATCGGCATGGCCTGCTTGGTCAGCGACGTCAGGACGAGCTCGCCCACCTCGCCGTCCGGCAGCACGTCACCGGTGATCGGGTCCACGATCTCCGGGTAGAAGTGGTCCTCCCACACGTGCAGGCCGTCCTTGGTCTCCACGCACTCGCTGGCCACCCCGGGCCCGATGACCTCGGAGAGCCCGTAGATGTCGACGGCGTGCATGTCGGTGCGCGCCTCCATCTCCCGGCGCATGTCGTTGGTCCACGGCTCGGCCCCGAAGATCCCCACCTTGAGCGAGGTGGCGCGCGGGTCGACGCCCTGGCGCTCCATCTCGTCGAGGATCGCCAGCATGTAGGACGGGGTGACCATGATGAGGTCGGGCCGGAAGTCCTGGATCAGCTGGACCTGCCGCTCGGTCATCCCGCCGGAGACGGGGACGACGGTGCATCCCAGCTTCTCCGCTCCCGCATGGGCGCCGAGCCCGCCGGTGAACAGCCCGTAGCCGTAGGCGTTGTGCAGCACGTCCCCAGCCCGGCCGCCCGCCGCCCGGATGGAGCGCGCGACGACCGTCGCCCAGGTGTCCAGGTCGTTGCGGGTGTAGCCGACGACGGTGGGCTTGCCGGTGGTGCCGGAGGAGGCGTGCACCCGGGCCACCTGCTGGCGCGGCACGGCGAACATGCCGAACGGGTAGTGCTGACGCAGGTCCGCCTTGGTCGTGAACGGCAGCCGGGCGAGGTCCTCGAGGGTCGTGATGTCACCGGGGTGCACACCCGCCGCGTCCAGGGCCGCGCGGTAGTGGGCCACGTTGTCGTAGGCGTGGCGCACCGACCAGCGCAGCCGCTCGGTCTGCAGGGTGCGCAGCTCGTCGAGCGACGCGGTCTCGATGGGCTCGAGGTCACCGGGGGCCGGGCTGAGGTCCTGCATCACCACTCCTGGGTCTGCTGCACGATCGGTCGGACAGGCGGTGTGGCGGCCGTCGCCACGAGGGTGCACGCCCCGCGCCGGTGGTGGTGGTGGACGGACGCTCGGAAGACCTAGGCGAAGCGGGCCGCCAGCGCCCGCAGCGTCTCCGTGATGCCCGTCGCGTTCTTCGCGGGCTGGCCGAACAGCTCCAGCAGCTTCGGAGCCCGGGCGCTGCCGTAGCTGAACGTCTCGGTGACCTGGGTGGTGCCGGGTGCGGTCTCGGCCAGCTCCCAGCGCCAGCGGTGACCCAACGGGTGCTGCCACTCGATCAGCGCACCGTCGGCGAAGGCGGTGACGGTGGAGGTGATCCGGTACGGGACGCCGTACTGCTTCATGCCGACGCTGAACTTCGCGCCGTCGCTGAGCCGCTCCGGACCCTTCACGTCGGCGTCGGTCACGGTGCCGGACCCGTCGAGCTCGGGATGGCGGTGCGGGTCCGCCAGCAGGGCGAAGATGTCGGCGCCGGGCGCGTGCACCACCACCCGCCGGGTGACCTCGCGCTCGCCGGTGTCGACCGTCGTGACCTCAGGGCTCATGACGTCAGCGTAATCGGGCAGGATCGGAGCCCTGATGACGTCCTCGACTCCCCGGCTCACCGAGCTGCTGCCCAGCACCCCCGACCCCGACGAGCTGTTCGCCGCCTTCACCTCCTGGGCGCAGGACCGGGGCCTGCCGCTGTACCCCGCCCAGGAGGAGGCCGTGCTGGAGATCGTCTCCGGCTCCCACGTGGTCCTCGCGACCCCCACCGGGTCCGGCAAGTCCCTGGTGGCGATCGGGGCGCACTTCGCGGCGATGGCGGGCGGGCGGCGCAGCTTCTACACCGCGCCGATCAAGGCCCTGGTGAGCGAGAAGTTCTTCGCCCTGTGCGAGGTCTTCGGCGCGGAGAACGTCGGCATGATGACCGGCGACGCGGCCGTGAACTCCGGCGCCCCCATCGTCTGCGCCACCGCGGAGATCGTCGCCAACCTGGCCCTGCGCGAGGGGGCCGGCGCCGACATCGGCCAGGTCGTCATGGACGAGTTCCACTTCTACTCCGAACCCGGCCGCGGCTGGGCCTGGCAGGTGCCGCTCGTCGAGCTGCCCGACGTCCAGTTCGTGCTCATGTCGGCCACCCTCGGCGACGTCAGCTTCTTCGTCGACGACCTGACGGAGCGCACCGGCCGCCCGGTGGCGGTCGTCGCGGGAACCGAACGCCCGGTGCCGCTGATGTTCTCCTACGTCACCACGCCCGTGGTGGAGACCATCGAGGAGCTGGTGACCACCCACCAGGCCCCGGTCTACGTCGTCCACTTCACCCAGGCCTCCGCGCTGGAGCGGGCGCAGGCGCTGACGTCGCTCAAGCTGTGCACCAAGGCGGAGAAGGAGGCGATCGCCGACCTCATCGGGGGCTTCCGCTTCTCCACCGGCTTCGGCGCCACCCTGAGCCGGCTCGTGCGGATGGGCGTCGGGGTGCACCACGCCGGCATGCTGCCCAAGTACCGCCGCCTCGTGGAGCGCCTGGCCCAGGCCGGGCTGCTCAAGGTCATCTGCGGCACCGACACCCTGGGCGTGGGCATCAACGTGCCCATCCGGACGGTGCTGTTCACCGGGCTGGCCAAGTACGACGGCACCCGCACCCGGCACCTGCGCGCCCGGGAGTTCCACCAGATCGCCGGGCGCGCCGGACGAGCCGGCTTCGACACCCTGGGCACCGTCGTCGTGCAGGCCCCCGAGCACGACGTGGAGAACGCGCGGCTGGTCGCCAAGGCCGGGGACGACCCGAAGAAGATCAAGAAGATCCAGCGCAAGAAAGCCCCGGAGGGCTTCGTCAGCTGGGGGCGACCAACCTTCGACCGGCTCGTCGGGGCGGACCCGGAGCAGCTGATGTCGATGTTCGGGGTGTCGAACTCCATGCTGCTCAACGTGATCAGCCGCCCGGGCGACGGCTTCGAAGCCATGCGGCACCTGCTCACGCAGAACCACGAGCCACCGGCCCGGCAGCGCCGCCACTCCCTCGACGCGATCCGCCTGTACCGGGGCCTGCGCGACGCCGGGATCGTCGAGGTCCTGCCCGAGCCCGACTCCTGGGGCCGCAGCGTGCGCCTGACGGTGGACCTGCAGCGCGACTTCGCCCTCAACCAGCCGCTGAGCCCGTTCGCGCTGGCCGCGCTGACGTTGCTGGACACGGCGTCGCCGTCGTACGCCCTGGACGCGGTGAGCGTCATCGAGGCGACCCTGGACGACCCCCGCCAGGTGCTCATGGCCCAGCAGCACGCCGCCCGCGGCGAGGCGGTGGCCGCGATGAAGGCCGAAGGCATCGAGTACGAGGAGCGCATGGTGCTGCTCGAGGAGGTCACCTGGCCGAAGCCGCTGGGCGAGGAGCTGCTGTTCCCGGCGTTCGAGACCTACCGGGCCGGGCAGCCGTGGGTCGGGGAGTTCGCGCTCAGCCCGAAGAGCGTGGTCCGCGACATGGTGGAGCGCTCGATGACGTTCAACGAGCTGGTCAGCGAGTACTCGCTGAGCCGCTCGGAGGGCCTGGTGCTGCGCTACCTCGCCGACGCGTACCGCGCGCTGCGCCAGACCTTGCCCGCCGAGGCCCGCACCTCCGAGCTCGAGGACCTGATCGAGTGGCTGGGCGAGCTGATCCGGGGGGTCGACTCCAGCCTGCTCGACGAGTGGGAGGCGCTCGCGAACCCGTCCGCCATCCCGACGCAGGTTCCCCTGGAGGAGGCGGTCCGTCCGATCACCACCAACGTGCGCAGCTTCCGGGTGCTGGTGCGCAACGCGCTGTGGCGCCGGGTGGAGCTGGCCGCGCGCAGGCGCTGGGACCCCCTCGACGAGCTGGACCCCGAGATCGACTGGGAGGCGGCGCTGGACGGGTACTGGGAGCTGCACTCCGAGATCCGCACCGGCCCCGACGCCCGCGGCCCGCTGCTGTTCCAGGTGACCCAGGAAGGACGCACCTGGCACGTGCGGCAGGTGTTCGACGACCCCGCGGAGGACCACGACTGGGCCGTGCGCGCCGACGTGGACCTCGACGCCTCCGACGCCGCGGGTGCGGTGGTGCTGGCGGTGACCGCGGTCGGCGAGGTCTGAGGTTCTCGGGTGAGCCCACCACGGTGCCCGGCCTCATCGGCGCGCTCGGCAGCGTTGGCCGCACGTGGGCGCTGCACCACCCCGAGCACGTGCTGGGGCCCGAGCCGTGGCCCGCCGACTGGCCCCACCCCCCGCAGGAGCACTGGGCGCTCACCGAGCTGGACCCGGACGCGACGACGGCCACGCCGGTTCCGGGCGTCGTCCGGGATCTCGACGTCACCGACGACGGCACGGCGTGGGTGCTCGCCGCCGGGGTACGGCGGTGCGGAGGGGACGGGGTGCCGGCCGCGCTCCTCGACGTCGCGGCGCTGCTCGACGCGCAGCCCCGACCGACCTGGGGCTGGCTCGCCGACTGACCGCCCTCCCACGACGACGTGAGCCACGGCTGTCGCGAGGGCGGCGTGGACCCCGAGAAGTCGCGCACTGGCCAGGGTGGCGGAGGCGGCGGACCCCCGACGGCCCTTCACCGCACGCCCGCTCGACGCCGCGCACACCCCACCCGGCGGGCGGCGAGCGCGCCGGGTGTGCGCGCACACCGTTCGGGGCGGGCGCGCGCGGCTGGCACACTCGCCGCCCGTGGAGACCGACGGGTTCGTGCGGGTGCGGGGGGCGCAGGAGAACAACCTGCGCGACGTGGACGTCGACGTCCCCCGGGACGCGGTGGTCGCGTTCACCGGTGTGTCCGGCTCGGGCAAGTCATCCCTGGCCTTCGGCACCATCTACGCCGAGGCGCAGCGGCGCTACCTGGAGTCGGTCGCCCCCTACGCGCGGCGGCTGTTCGCCCAGGCCACCAACCCGAAGGTGGAGTCGATCAGCGGGCTGCCCCCGGCGGTGGCCCTGCAGCAGCGGCGCGGCGCCCCGAGCTCGCGCTCCTCGGTCGGCACCGTCACCACGCTCTCGAACTCGCTGCGCATGCTGTTCTCCCGCACCGGCACCTACCCCGACGGCGCGCCGCAGCTGTACTCGGACTCCTTCTCCCCCAACACCGTGGCCGGCGCGTGCCCGCAGTGTCACGGCCTCGGCGTCGCGCACACCGTCACCGAGGACAGCCTGGTGCCGGACGCGTCGCTGAGCATCCGCGACGGCGCGATCGCGGCCTGGCCCGGCGCGTGGCAGGCGAAGAACCTGCGCGACGTGCTCACCGTGCTCGGCCACGACGTGGACGTGCCCTGGCGCGAGCTGCCCCGGGCGGACCGGGACTGGATCCTGTTCACCGAGGAGCAGCCCGTCGTCCAGGTCGTCCCCCAGCGCGACCGGGTGGCCAAGCCGTACCAGGGCCGGTTCTGGAGCGCGCGCTCCCACGTGCTGCACATCCTCGCCGACTCCCCCAGCGAGTCCCAGCGCCGCCGGGTGCTGCAGTTCATGATCTCCACGGTCTGCCCGACCTGCGGGGGCGCCGGCCTCACCCCGGCCGCGCTGGCCGTGACCGTGGCCGGACGCTCCATCGCCGAGCTGAACGCGCTGCCGCTGACCGGGCTGGTCGAGGTGCTGCGGGCACCGACGACGAGCGAGGTTGCGGCCACGATCACCGACGACCTGCTGCGCCGCCTCGTCGTGCTCGTCGAGCTGGGGCTGGGCTACCTCGCGCTGGGTCGCACCACGACGACGCTCTCGCCGGGGGAGATGCAGCGCCTGCGCATCGCCACCCAGCTGCGCTCGGGGCTGTTCGGCGTGGTCTACGTCCTCGACGAGCCGTCGGCGGGGCTGCACCCCGCCGACGCCGAGCCGCTGCAGGAGGTGCTCGCCGCGCTGGTCGAGTCGGGCAACTCCGTCTTCGTCGTCGAGCACGACATGGACACCGCGCGCACCGCGGACTGGCTCGTCGACGTCGGGCCGGGCGCGGGCGAGGGCGGCGGCGAGATCCTCTACAGCGGTCCCCCGGCGGGTCTCGCCGACGTGCCCGGGTCCCGCACCGCGGCGTACCTGCACCCCGCCGCGCCCGGGCCGGCCCGCACCGTCCGGGCGCCGACCGGCTGGCTCCGGCTGCGCGGGGTGCGCCGCCACAACCTCGACGGCCTCGACGTGGACCTGCCGCTGGGCGTGCTCACCGCGGTCACCGGGGTCTCCGGCTCGGGCAAGTCGACCCTGGTCAGCCAGGTGCTGCCCGAGGTGGTCGGCCGGGACGCCACCCCGGAGCAGGTCGAGGACTCCGACGACGACACGACGACGGACGTGCGCCAGGTGCTCGGCGCGGAGGGGATCGACCGGCTGGTGCGGGTGGACCAGCGCCCGATCGGGCGCACCCCCCGCTCCACCCTGGCCACCTACACCGGGCTGTTCGACGCCGTCCGCAAGGCCTACGCCGCGACCGACCTGGCCCGCGAGCGGGGCTGGGGCGCGGGTCGGTTCTCCTTCAACGTCACCGGCGGGAGGTGCGAGACGTGCTCCGGGGAGGGCTTCGTCGCCGTCGAGCTGCTGTTCCTGCCCGGCAGCTACGGCAGGTGCCCCGACTGCCACGGCGCCCGGTTCAACCCGGAGACCCTCGAGGTCACCCGCCACGGCCTCGACGTCGGGCAGGTGCTGGGGCTGACCGTGGACGCCGCCGTCGCCGCCCTGGCCGACCTGCCCGCGGCCGCGCGGGCGCTGGATGCGCTGCAGCAGGTGGGGCTGGGCTACCTGCGCCTGGGCCAGCCCGCCACCGAGCTCTCCGGCGGGGAGGGCCAGCGCATCAAGCTGGCCACCGAGCTGCAACGGGTGCCCCGCGGGCACACCCTCTACCTGCTGGACGAGCCGACCACCGGGCTGCACCCCGCCGACGTGGCGCTGCTGCTGACCCAGCTGCACCGCCTGGTCGACACCGGGTCCACCGTCATCGTGGTGGAGCACGACATGGACGTGGTGGCCGCGGCGGACCACGTGGTCGACATGGGTCCGGCCGGGGGCGACGCCGGCGGACGGGTCGTCGTGGCCGGCAGCCCGACGGCGGTGGCAGCCCACCCGACCAGCCGGACCGCGCCGTTCCTGGCCCGGCGGCTGGGGCCCGCCGAACGACCAGCGCCCTAGCGACCGACCGAGGAACCGACCTTCGCGACGAAGTTCCACGTGTCCCGCTCGACGTCGTAGCGCTCGACGACGACGGCCCGCGCCGGGTTGCGGGTCATGGGTCCGACCCAGGCGATGGCCTCCGCGTCGGTGGTCCAGCGGATGTGCCCGAGGGTCACGCCCTCGGGGGTGCGGGCCTGGTAGGACCACCCGCGCTTCGGCATCTCTGCACTGGTCGGCATCGGACCAGGGTAGGCGCGTCCGGGACGGCGGCGCGAACCGATCAACCCCGGCAGGGCTCCCTGGACCGGCGCCGAGGCCCCCACCGCCACCGGCGCGGTCCCCCGGACCGTGGTGAACGGTGTCCGCCACCGTCGTCCGGTCTCCGACGGCGCGTCCTGGGCCTCCAGCGGGCCGTCGGGCCGCGCACTCGCTAGCGTGCCGGACGTGGTCGAGGAGATGGTGGTCCTGCTGGACGAGCAGCGCCGCAGCATCGGCGCCGTGCCCAAGGTCGGGGTCCACCACGCCGCCACCCCGCTGCACCTCGGGTTCTCCTGCTACGTGCTGGACCCCGCCGGGCGTGTGCTCGTGACGCAGCGCGCCCTGGACAAGCGCAGCTTCGGCGGGGTGTGGACCAACGCGTTCTGCGGCCACCCCGCTCCCGGCGAGGACCCGGCCGACGCGGTCCGCCGGCGCGCGGACTTCGAGCTCGGGATCACCGTCCGCGAGGTGACCCTCGCACTGCCCGACTTCCGCTACCGCGCCGAGCAGGACGGCGTGGTGGAGAACGAGTGGTGCCCGGTCTTCCTCGCCGTCACCGACGACGACCCGACCCCGGAGCCCGAGGAGGTCGCCGAGCTCCGGTGGACCACCTGGGAGCAGCTGCAGGCCGAGCTGGCCACCGACCCTGAGCCCTGGTCGCCGTGGTGCCGCGAGCAGGCGCCGCTGCTGGCGGGCCTCGTGGAGGAGTTCCGCGCCCGGCTCTAAACTGGACCCCGCCGTGACCACCTCCCCCGCCACACCCGCGCCCGCCACCACCGGGCCCGAGACCACCGCGCCCGAGACCTCCGCGCCGCAGCCCCCGACGCTCGCGGAGCTCCGCGAGCGCCTGCCCGAGCTGTCGCTGCGCGACGAGCACCGCCTGGGTCAGCAGCTGCGCGGCGGACGCCGGGGCCGGCCGCTGGACCTCGAGCGCCTCGCCCGGGAGGTCGACGCCGCGCAGCTGCGGATGACGAACCGCCGCGCCGGCGTCCCCGAGCTGCGCTACCCCGAGCACCTGCCGGTGGTGCAGCGTCGCGAGGACATCCTCGAGGCCATCCGCGACCACCAGGTCGTCGTCGTCGCCGGGGAGACCGGTTCGGGCAAGACCACCCAGATCCCCAAGATCTGCCTGGAGCTCGGCCGCGGGGTCCGCGGGCTCATCGGGCACACCCAGCCCCGCCGGATCGCGGCCCGCACCGTCGCCGAGCGGATCGCCGAGGAGCTGGACACGCCGCTGGGCGAGGCCGTCGGGTACACCGTGCGCTTCACCGACCAGGTCGGGGAGCACACCCTGGTCAAGCTCATGACCGACGGCATCCTGCTCGCCGAGGTCCAGCGCGACCCGCTGCTGCGCCGCTACGACACCCTCATCATCGACGAGGCCCACGAGCGCAGCCTCAACATCGACTTCCTGCTCGGCTACCTCGCCCAGCTGCTGCCCCGACGACCCGACCTCAAGGTGATCATCACCTCGGCGACCATCGACCCGGAGGCGTTCGCGGAGCACTTCGCCGGTCCGGACGGGCCCGCCCCCATCGTCGAGGTCTCCGGGCGGACCTTCCCCGTGGAGGTCCGCTACCGGCCGCTCGTCCTGGAGTCCGGGGTCGGCGACGACGGCACGCCCACGACGATCGAGCGCGACCCCGTCGACGCGGTGTGCGACGCGGTCGCGGAGCTGGGCGAGACCAGCGACGGCGACGTGCTGGTCTTCCTCTCCGGCGAGCGCGAGATCCGCGACACCGCGGACGCGCTGCGCGAGCGTGACCTGCGGGCCACGGAGATCCTGCCCCTGTACGCCCGGCTCTCCGCCGCCGAGCAGCACCGGGTGTTCCAGCCACCTCCGGCGGGGACCCGGCGACGGGTGGTGCTGGCCACCAACGTCGCCGAGACCTCGCTGACCGTGCCCGGCATCCGCTACGTCGTGGACCCGGGCACCGCCCGCATCTCCCGCTACAGCGTGCGCACCAAGGTGCAGCGCCTGCCCATCGAGCCGGTCAGCCAGGCCAGTGCCAACCAGCGTGCCGGGCGGTGCGGCCGCGTGGCCGACGGGATCTGCATCCGGCTGTACTCCGAGGACGACTACGACGCCCGCCCCGAGTTCACCGACCCGGAGATCCTGCGCACCAACCTCGCCTCGGTGATCCTGCAGATGAGCGCGCTGGGCCTCGGCGACGTCGCGGCCTTCCCCTTCCTGCAGCCCCCGGAGCACCGCGCGATCTCCGACGGGGTGGCGCTGCTCGCCGAGCTCGGGGCGATCGACCCGGCGCAGGCCGACCCGAACAAGCGCCTCACCCGCACCGGCCGCGAGCTGGCCGCGCTGCCCGTGGACCCCCGCATGGCCCGGATGCTGCTGCAGGCCAAGGAAGCCGGGTGCCTGTCCGAGGTGCTGGTCATCGTGTCGGCGCTGAGCATCCAGGACCCGCGCGAGCGCCCGGTGGAGCACCAGCAGGCCGCCGACGAGCGGCACGCGCGGTTCCGGGACCCGACGTCGGACTTCCTGGCCTACCTCAACCTGTGGAACCACCTGCGCGAGCAGCGGGACACCATGGGCAGCAGCGCCTTCCGTCGTCAGTGCAAGGCCGACTTCCTGCACTGGCTGCGCATCCGGGAGTGGCAGGACCTGCACGGGCAGCTGCGCAGCATCACCCGGGGCCTGGGCTGGAGCGCGAACGAGCACCCCGCCGCCCCGGACGACGTGCACCGGGCGCTGCTGTCCGGGCTGCTCAGCCACCTCGGGCTGAAGGAGGGCGACACCCGCGAGATGCAGGGTGCGCGCGGGACCAAGTTCGTGGTGTGGCCCGGCTCGGCGCTGGCCCGCAAGACCCCCCGCTGGGTGATGGTCGGCGAGCTGGTGGAGACCTCGCGGCTGTACGGGCGGACCGCGGCCAAGATCGAGCCCGAGTGGGCCGAGGCGCTGGCCGAGCCACTGCTGCGCCGCTCCTACTCCGAGCCGCACTGGTCGATCAAGCGTCAGTCGGTCATGGCCTACGAGCGGGTGACGTTGTACGGCGTGCCCCTGGTGGCGCAGCGGGCCGTGCAGTACGGGTCCATCGACCGCGAGGTCAGCCGCGACCTGTTCCTGCGGCACGCCCTCGTGCAGGGCGAGTGGCGGACCAACCACCGCTTCTTCGCCGCCAACCGGGCGCTGCTGGAGAGCGTGGCCGAGCTGGAGACCCGGGCGCGCCGCCGCGACCTGCTCGTCGACGACGAGACCCTGTTCGAGTTCTACGACGCCCGGGTGGGTCCGGAGGTGGTCAGCGCCCGCCACTTCGACACGTGGTGGCGCCAGGCCCGCCGGGACGATCCCGAGCTGCTCACCTTCACCCCCGAGACGGTCCGCAACCCCGCGGCCGCCCCGGTGCTGGAGGGCGACTACCCCGATGCCTGGCGCCAGGGCAAGATCACCCTGCCGCTGCGCTACTCCCTCGGTGGTGACGGGGCCGGTGCGGACGGCGTCACCGTGGACGTCCCGGTCCCGCTGCTGAACCAGGTGCGCCCCCTCGGGTTCGACTGGCTGGTGCCCGGCATGCGCGAGGAGCTGGTGGTCGCACTGATCAAGAGCCTGCCCAAGCACCTGCGCAGAGGTGTCGTGCCTGCCCCCGACCACGCCCGTGCCGCGCTGGCCCGGGTGCGTGCGCGCAGCGGGCCGGTGACCGACGTGGTCGCGGACGCCCTGTTCTCGTTGACCGGCACCGAGATCCACGGCGCCGACTTCGACCTGGGGGCCCTGCCGGACCACCTGCGGATGACCTTCCGGGTCGTCGACGGAGACAGCACGGACGACCGGGTGGTCGGCTCGGGCAAGGACCTCGAGACGCTGCGCCGCACGCTGGCCCCGGCGGTCCGCGCCGCCGTCAGCCAGGCGTCGGCGGGCATCGAGCAGGCCGGGTTGACCCGCTGGAGCGTCGGGGAGCTGCCCCGGACCGTGGAGCACACCGTCGGCGGGCAGGTGGTGCGCGGCTTCCCCGCCCTGGTCGACGACGGCGCCACCGTCGCCGTCCGGGTGCTGCCGAGCGCGGCCGAGCAGCGGCGGGCGAGCACCGCGGGCCTGCGCCGGCTGCTGCTGCTCGGGGTGGGCTCGCCCAACAAGGCCGTCGTCGGCAGCATGGGCAACGCGGCCAAGCTGGCGCTGGGCCAGAACCCGCACGGCTCGGTGGCCGGGCTGCTGGCCGACTGCACCGACGCCGCGGTCGACGCCCTCGTCGCGGAAGCCGGCGGACCGGTGTGGGACGAGGCCGGGTTCACCGCGCTCCAGACCCACGTCCGCACCCACCTCGTGCCCACCGTGACCGCCGTCCTCGGGGCGGTCCGGCCGGTCCTGGCCGCCGCGCAGGGCGTCCGGCTCGCGCTCTCCGGGGCCCGGGGCGAGCCCGCCCTCGACGTGGCCACGCAGCTCGGTGCGCTGGTGCACCCGGAGTTCGTGGCGCGCACCGGGGTGGCGCACCTGCGCGACCTGGCCCGCTACCTCACCGCGGCGCAGCGCCGCCTGGACGCCCTGCCCGGCAGCGCCGACCGCGACCGAGCGGGGATGGTCGTGCTGGCCCGGGTGCAGGCCGAGCTCGACGCGCTGCGGGCGGCGCTGGCCCCGGAGCGCCGGGAGGACCCCGACGTCGTCGAGCTGGGGTGGCTGGTGCAGGAGCTGCGGGTGAGCCTGTTCGCGCAGTCCGTGGGCACCGCCCAGCCGGTGAGCGAGAAGCGGGTCTACAAGGCGCTCGACGCGATCGCGCGCTGACCCCGTCCCCCCGACCCCACGCCCTCAGCCCGCCCGGTGCTCCGCTGCGAGCCGCACGAACACGTCGATGAGTGACGGGTCGTCGACCGCGCCCAGGCTCAGCGCCGTCTCCGGGTCCGCACCCTGCAGCACCCGCTTCACCGGCACCTCCAGCTTCTTGCCCGTCCGGGTGTGCGGGATGGCAACCAAGGCCACGATCTCCCCGGGCACGTGCCGGGGCGAGGCGTCCCGGCGCAGCGCCGCCACGATCCGCTCGCGCAGCGCGTCGTCGAGCTCGTGGCCCGGTGCCATCACCAGGTAGAGCGGCATCCAGTAGCTGCCGTCGGGCATCTCGGCGCCGATGACCAGCGCCTCGGCCACCTCCTCGAAGCGCTCGACCACGTCGTAGATGTCGGCCGAGCCCAGCCGCACGCCGTTGCGGTTCAGCGTCGAGTCGCTGCGCCCGTGGACCACCACCGTCCCGCGGGAGGTGAGGGTGATCCAGTCCCCGTGCCGCCACACCCCGGGGTAGGTGTCGAAGTACGCCTCGCGGTACCGCGACCCGTCGGGGTCGTCCCAGAAGCACACCGGCATCGAGGGCATGGGTGCGGTGACCACGAGCTCGCCCACCGCGTCGCGCAGCGGGTTCCCGTCCGGGTCGAACGCCTCCAGCGCCACCCCGAGCGCGGCGCAGGAGATCTCCCCGACCCACACGGGCACGGTGGGAGCACCGCCCACGAAGCCGCAGGCCACGTCGGTACCCCCGCTGGTCGCCCCCACCTGCACCCGCTCCCCGACCCGGTCGCGCACGAACGTCCACCCCGAGGCGTGCAGGGCGGAACCGGTGACGCCGACGGTGCGCAAGCCCGACAGGTCGTGCTCCGCGCCCGGGTGCAGGCCGGCCTTCTCGTGGGCCAGCAGCAGCCCCGGGCTGACCCCGAGCACGGTCACCCCGGCCTGCTCGGTCACCGCCCACAGCGCGTCCGGCCCGGGGTGGGTGGGGCTGCCGTCGTGCAGGACCACCGTCGCACCGACCAGCATCCCCCCGACGTTCAGGTTCCACATCATCCAGTTGGTGGTGGTGTACCAGAAGAAGGTGTCGCGCTCGCCGAGGTCGAGGTTGAGCCCCAGCGCCGCCAGGTGGGCCAGCAGCACCCCGCCGTGACCGTGCACCAGCCCCTTGGGCTTGCCCGTGGTGCCGGAGGAGAACAGGACCCACAGCGGGTGGTCGAACGCGACGGCGAGCACCGCGAGCTCGGCCGCGTGGGTGAGCACCTCCGTCCACCCCCGCACCTCGACGCCGGCCACCATGCACTCCCCCGCGCCCACGTGGTCGACGGCGAGCACCGCACGCACGGTGGGCAGCGCGGCGACGAGGTCCGCGGTCGCCGCGCGACGGTCGTGGTTCACGCCGCCGTAGGTGTAGCCGTCCGCGGCCACCACCACCACGGGCTCCAGCTGGCCGAAGCGGTCGGCCGCGGCCTGCGCCCCGTAGTCCTGCGCGCAGGCCGACCAGATCGCCCCGAGGCTCGCCGTGGCCAGGAACGCGACCAGCGAGACCCGGGTGCTGGGCAGGTACCCGACGACGCGGTCGCCCGGGACCACCCCGAGCCCGCGCAGCGCCTGCGCCACCGAGGCCACCTCCGCGCGCAGCTCGCCGAGCGTGGTGCTCTGCTGCGCGCCGGTCTCGTCGGTCTCCACGACAGCCCGTCGGTCGGGATCGCCCCGCAGCGCGTGCTCGACGTAGCTCAGGGTGGTGCCGGTGAACCACCGGGCGCCGGGCATCTCCCGGGTGGTGAGCACCTCGTGCACCGGGGTCTCGGACCGGACGTCGAAGAAGCTCCACACCAGCGGCCAGAACACCTCCGGCTCGGTGGCCGAGAACGCCTGCAGGTCGGCGTAGTCGGTGAGGTCACGCCCGGTCAGCGTGCTCGCCTCCCGCGCGAAGGCGACGATCCGGCTGTCGGCCGCCTCGGGTCCCGGGGTCCAGATCGGGTCGCTCACGTGTTCCTCCACCTGTCGTCCATCAGGACCAGTACCCGATCTCGAGCCCGGTGCTCAAAGCGCTGCCCAGCCACCACAGTGACAGGCCCGCCCCGATCCCCGCCGCGGCGCGCCAACGTGCGGAGCGCAGCGCTGTGGTCACCGCCAGGAGCAGCGCCGGCCCGTCCACCCCCGCCGGCTGCTCCGGCGCCGTCAGCACGAGATGCTCGCCCACGTCATCGCCTGCTTCTCCGCCGGCGGCGCCGCGGTCCGTCCGGGGCCGTCGCTTCGTCGCGCACCCACGGCGCCAGCTCGGACGTCGTGATCGACACCGCCAGCTCCCCACCCAGCCGGGCCCCGCTCAGCGCCAGGTCGTCCCCGCTCCAGAAGCTGCCCGGATCGTACGAGCTGGGTCTGCGCCGCTGCGGCAGCAGCCCCATCGCCGCGTAGGTGGTCGCCACGACCTCCGCGCAGTAGGCGTTCTCCAGCTCCGGCGCGGGACGGCCGGGCAGGTGCCCGCCGAGCCACCGCCCCGCCATGACGGCGGTCGACGGGAACGGGGTGCCGTCCATCCGGGCGACGGTGCGCAGCGCGGCATCGGTCTGCGCCGGGGTCGCCGTCGGCTCGAGCTGGCGCAGCCACGCGCGCTGGCCGTAGCGGGCGGCCCACACGAGCACGGCATCGTGCAGGTCGTGCAGCTGTGCGCCACGCTGCTGCACCCCCGTCCACACGTCCGGCAGCGACCTGCCGAGCTCGGCGTGCCACAGCAGCGGCGGCAGGTCGTCGACCACGACCGCCATGCCCACGTGGTTGACGGGAGCGTTGGTCAGCGCCCGGATGGCGCGGTCGGCGCCGGAGCGACCCCGGAAGATCCACACGTCGCCGGTGCGGGTCAGCTCGACGGCCTCGTCGAGGGAGAGCACGGTGCCGGCAGCGCGGCGACGGGGAGGCACCCGCTCAAACTACTGACGACGGGCCGGCTGTCGACGTACCCTCGCCCCGTGCGGATCTGGAAGGTCGTCGGGCTCGCCGGCGTGGTCGGGGTGGCCACCACCGGGGCCCTCACCGTGCGGTCGCAGCGACAGCGCCGCGCGTACACCCCCGAGGAGATCCGTTCCCGGCTGCACCAGCGGGTCGCGGCGGCCCACGAGGGTCCGGCCGTCCCGCAGCAGTAGGCCGACCCGCTCAGGTGACCGTGGTCCCCACCCCGGGCCACGCCTGCTCGGCCGCCTCGGCGAACGCCGCCATCGCGTCGGCGAGGTCGGCCCGACGCTCCGGCGGCACCTGCTCGACGACGGTGCGCAGGTCCCGCCGCCGCCGCGCGGTCACCCTGCGCACGACGCCGCGCCCGCCCCGGCTCAGCGTCAGCCGGGTCTCGCGCCGGTTCTCCGGGGGCACGGACCGCTCGACGAGCTCGGCGGTGACGAGCCGGTCGACCATGCGCACGGCGGTCGACGGCGCGACGTCCAGGGCCGCGGCCAGCCCGCTGAGGTTGCTCGGGCCGTCGGAGAGGACGACGAGCATCCGGTACTGCGGCAGCGTCACCCCGTTGGCCCCGGCGATCGACCGGGCCGAGAGCGCGACGAGGGCACGGGAGGAGCCGAGCACCGCGTCGACGACCGTGTCGAGCTCACCGGGACTGTCCGTCACCGCCTTCTCCCCGTCACCGTCTTCTCCCCCGTCACTGCCCGCTCCCCGCCCGACTTGCTTTCCCTGCTGCAACAGTTGCACTGTACAACCATGATGCCGGCCGCGCTGCACCCCTCGTCCGCCGGGGCACTCGTGCGCTCGACCCGCCTGCAGCTGGTGGCGCTCGCCGTCGTGGTGGGCATCGGGGCCGGGCTCGGGGCGGTCGCCTTCCGCTTCATGATCTCCGGGCTCACCCGGTTCTTCAGCGGCTACGACGACTACGCCGGCCTCGGTCACGTCGCCAACCCGAACCTGCCGTGGCTGGGCCGGTTCTTCGTCGTCCTCACCCCCGTCGTCGCCGGCCTGCTCTACGGCCCGCTGGTCTACCGCTTCGCCCGGGAGGCCCGCGGTCACGGCGTGCCCGAGGTGATGGTGGCCGTGGCCCGCAACGGAGGGCGCATCCGCCCGCAGGTCGCGGTGGTGAAGGCGCTCGCCTCGGCGCTGTGCATCGGCGGCGGTGGCTCCGTCGGACGCGAGGGCCCGATCGTGCAGATCGGCTCGGCGCTCGGCTCCTCGCTGGGCCAGCTCGTCAAGCTCGACGAGCGCCGGGTGACCCTGCTGGTGGCCTGCGGCGCAGCCGGGGGCATCGCGGCCACCTTCAACGCACCGCTGGCCGGGGTGTTCTTCGCGATGGAGATCATCCTGCGGCGCTGGGCGGCAGAGGCCTTCGGGATGGTGGTGCTGACCTCGGTCACCGCGAGCGTCATCGGCCGCTCGATCCTGGGCGACGAGGCGTTCCTCGACCTGCCCACCTTCACCATCGACCACCTCGTGCAGTACCCGCTGTTCGCGCTGCTCGGCATCGTCGCCGGGCTCGTCGGGGTCGCGTTCTCCCGGATCCTCTACGGCATCGAGGATGCCTGCGACTGGGCCTGGCGCGGGCCGGAGTGGCTGCGCCCGGCCGTCGGGGGCCTGCTGCTGGGCGGGGTGCTGCTGGTGCTGCCGCAGATGTACGGGGTGGGCTACCCGGTGCTCGACCGGGCCGTGGCCGGGGGCTACACGCTGGCCTTCCTGGTGGCCCTGCTCGTGGGCAAGCTGGTGGCCTGCAGCCTCACCATCGGCATCGGCGGCTCCGGCGGCGTGTTCGCGCCCAGCCTATTCGTCGGGGCGATGCTCGGCGCCGCGTTCGGCGACGTGGTGCAGCTCGTCGCCCCCGGCTCGGGCGGCTCGCTGGGGGCCTACGCGCTGGTCGGCATGGGGGCGGTGTTCGCCGGGGCTGCGCGGGCCCCGATCACGGCGGTGGTGATCCTGTTCGAGCTCACCGGCGAGTACTCGATCATCCTGCCGCTGATGCTGGCCATCGCCCTGGCCACCGGCATCAGCAACGCCGTGTCCCACGACACCGTCTACACGCGCAAGCTGCTGCGTCGTGGCATCGACATCGACGAGGCCGCCGACGCCCGGCTGCGCCGTCGGCCCGTCGTCTCGGTGATGGCCGATCCCCCCGAGCCGGTCCGCTCCGACACGGACCTGCGGACGGTGGCCGGGGTGCTCGCCCGGGGTGGCCACTCGAGCCTGCCGGTCCGCGACGCCGACGGGACGCTGGTGGGCACGGTGAGCTCGCACGCGGTCATGGACGCCCTCGCCGCCGGCGAGGCCAGCGACGTGGGTGCGCTCACGGTGCGGGACGCTCCGCTCGCCCCGGACGACCCGTTGGGCGAGGCGCTGAAGCGGCTCGACCAGGGCTCCCCCGCGGTCGTGGTCGCCGACCGCGACGGAAACCTGGTGGGATGGGTGCGCCACCGCGACGTGCTCGCTGCGCTGAGCCGCACCCCGGTCGACTGATCCCGCTGCCGGGTGGCCCGTCCGGCTCGACGACCCTGACAGGAGCTCCCCTTGGGCACCGCCGACATCGCCGACTTCGGCCTGCTCGTGCTGCTGGTCAGCGCTGCGATCGTGCTGGCCCTGGCGGCCAACCGGCTCAGCTCGCGCATCCGGGTCCCCGCCCCGGCGCTGTTCCTGGTCCTGGCCGCGGTCGCCTCGGACGTGGTGCCCCGCCTGGGCACGCTCACCGAGCGCCTGGACGAGCGGATCGTCACCGTCGCGCTGATCTTCGTGCTGTTCGACGGCGGCATGGGCATCGGCTGGCGCCGCTTCCGCAGGGCCGCCGGACCCGTGCTGTGGATCGGGATCGCGGGCACCCTGGTCACCGCGGCCGGGATGGCGCTGGCCGCGCACACCCTGTTCGGCTTCGGCTGGACCACCTCGCTCCTGCTGGGCACCGCACTGGCCCCGACCGACCCCGCCGTCGTGTTCTCCGTGCTCGGCGGCCGGGAGATCGCCGGACGCAGCGGCACCATCCTCGAGGGCGAGTCCGGCGCCAACGACCCGGTCGGCATCGCGCTGCTGCTGGCCGTGCTCGGGGCCACCGGGGGCGGTGCGGGGGCGGTGTTCTCCGGGCTGGAGGAGTTCGGCATCCAGATGGCCGTGGGGCTCGCGGTCGGTGCGCTCGGCGGGCTGGGGCTGCGCTGGATCATGCAGCACGTCGAGCTGCCCAACGAGGCGCTCTACCCGGTGCGCGTCATCGCCGGTGCCTCCGTGATCTACGGCCTCGCCGCCGCCCTGGACGGCTCCGGCTTCCTCGCCGTCTTCCTCGCCGGGATCGTGGTCGGCGACGTCCGGGCTCCGTACAAGCCCGAGGTCGAGCGCTTCAGCTCCGCGCTCGCCAGCCTCGGCGAGATCATCGCGTTCACCGTGCTCGGGTTGACCATCCCGCTGCGGTCGCTGCTCACGAGCCCGGACCTGCTCGTCGGCCTCGCCCTGGCCGGGCTGCTCATCCTGCTGGTGCGCCCGGTGCTGGTGGGGCTGCTGCTGCTGCCCGTGAAGCTGGCCAACAACGAGCGGTTGTTCGTGCTGTGGGCCGGGCTCAAGGGGGCGGTGCCCATCCTGCTGGGCATCTTCCTGCTCAGCTCGGAGGTGGCCGACGCCGAGCGGGTGTACCGCGTCATCTTCGTCGTCGTCCTCGTCAGCGTCGTCCTGCAGGGCGGCAGCGTGCCCACGGTGGCCCGGCTGCTGAAGATCCCGATGCGGGAGGAGCCACCGCAGCCGTACGCGATCGGGCTGCGGCTGCGCAGCGCGCCGGACGGGCTGCGCCGCTTCACCATCGAGGAGGGCTCTCGCGCCGACGGGGTCCGCGTGGGCGACCTCGACCTCGGCGACGCCACCTGGCTGAGCCTGGCCAGCCGCAACGGAGAGCTGCTGCCGCTGCGGCGCGACGCGGTGCTGCGCGCCGGGGACGAGGTGCTCGCCCACACCGACCTGGACGCCACGCCCGCGGACGACACCGACGCCGAGCTGCACCGGGTCTTCGGGCACCCCGACGACGACTGAGCGGAACACCCCCCACCACGGCCGCGTTGGGCTGGGCATGACCACCATCGGGATCATCGGCAGCGGCAACATCGGCTCCACCCTGGCGCGGCTGCTCACCGACGCCGGGCACGAGGTGCTGCTGGCCAACTCGCGGGCGCCGGAGACCCTGACCGAGCTCGTCGACTCGATCGGGGGCGGGGCCCGGGCGGTGACCGCCGAGCGGGCCGCCGACCTCGGCGAGGTCGTCGTCGTGACGATCCCGCTGCACGCCTACGCCGAGGTGCCCGTCGCGGCGCTCGCCGGCAAGGTCGTGATCGACACGATGAACTACTACCCCGAGCGCGACGGGGCGATCACCGAGCTCGACGACGAGTCGACCACGACCAGCGAGCTCCTGGCCGCGCACCTGCCGCAGGCACGCGTGGTGAAGATGTTCAACGCCATCTTCTTCCAGCACCTCGGCGCCCAGGGCCGCCCCCCCGGCTCCCCGGACCGGCGCGCGCTGCCGATGGCCGGCGACGACCCCAACGCCAAGGTGGTCGTGCAGGACCTCGTCGACGAGATCGGCTTCGACGTGGTCGACGCCGGCGATCTCGCCCAGGGATGGCGCTTCCAGCGGGACACCGCCGCCTACGTGGTCGGCTTCGACGTCCCCGCCCTCAAGGAGGCCCTGGACGAGGCGACCCGCTACGCCGACGTCACCCCCGACGAGACCGCAGAGCTCGGCCGCCGCAGCCAGGAGTACCTCGACACCCACTGATCCACCGGCACCGGGCGACGTCGTCCCGGGGCGCCGGCCACGACGGGGTGACCCGCGCCCGCGACCACTCAACTCGGCCCGTCGGTCGACCGAGGTTCCGGGCATGATCCACGGAGTTCCCGTCCGAGCTCGGGAGCTCGTCGAACGGTCGGTGCGACGCGAGGCGGGTCACGAGGCCGGGCGAGGCTCGGCACGGGCGTGGGCGTCGTCGGTGACACGACGGGCCACCACCTTCGGCGACCCGTCCCCCGCGGCCGCGCGGACGCGGGGCACGGTGGCCGGACTCGTGCTGGTGCCCGCCGTGCTCGTGGTGCTGCTCGTCACGCTGCCGTTCGTGCAGCCCGACGCGGGCACCTGGGCGACGCTCGGTGTCATCGCGGCAGCCGCCGTCCTGGTGTGCACGTTGGTGACGTCGTCGCTCGTCCCCGCGCGGGCGGGCGTCCGCCACCTCCTCGCCGTCCCGTTCTGGCTCTTCGCCGCCGTCGGGTTCCTGGCTCGCTCGGCCCCGCAGGCCGGGGTGGCCTACGTGCCGCTGTTCGTCCTCGGGTTCGCCTACATCGGCGTGTTCACCCCGAGGCGGACCGCCTGGGCAGCGCTCCCCGCGGCCTGGCTCGCCTACCTCCCCACCCTGCCGTCGTTCGGTTCCGCCGCGGCGGTGCGCGTGCTGCTGGTGACCCTGGCGTGGATGACGCTGGCCGAGCTGCTGGCCGGCCTGATGGCCAAGCAGGTGCAGGCCCAGGGCCTGCTGCGCGAGCTCAGCCACGCCGACGCCCTCACCGGGCTGCCCAACCGCCGGGCGCTGGACGAGCGACTGACCCGGCTCGGGGTGGGGGACGCGCTCGCGATCGTGGACTTCGACGACTTCAAGCTGCTCAACGACACCTGCGGCCACGCCGCCGGCGACACCCAGCTCGCCGAGTTCGGCCTGTTCCTGCGGGTGCACCTGCGCGCCGGGGACTTCGCGGCCCGCTACGGGGGTGAGGAGTTCGTGCTCGTGTGGCCGGACACCCAGCCGGCCGAGGCCGAGGCGGCGCTGGGCCGCCTGCGGTCCCGGTGGACCCTGCTGAGCGACCAGACGTTCTCCGCCGGCCTCGTCGGCGCGGACCACCGGTGGTCGGACACCCTCCTCCGCGCCGACGCCCAGCTCTACCGGGCCAAGGACGCCGGAAAGAACCGGACCGCGCGCGCCGACCCGGTCGCGTCCTGAGGGCGCAGCTCACCCCTCGGGAAGCTCCGCCCTCCGGGACGAGCGGCACACCTCGCCGACCTCGTCCCCCCGGGACGCCGCAGGTTCGCGCGACGGGGGGCGGGGACGGACGCCGTCCGGGTCCTCGACCGGCGCCAGTCCGCAGCGGCCCTCGTCACCACCTCGAGGTGCTCGGGTGAGGCCGGGTGGACCGTGCCGTCGATCAGGTCGACGTGGCCCGCCGGGACCTCACCCGCCAGCGTCACGTACAGGCGGTCCTTGCCCCACCGCGTCCACCTCGCCACCCGCACCGTGTCGTCGTCCACGCGGTCTCCTCGGCGCGACCACCGACGGACTTCAGCCCCACCAGCCGCAGCTGGCCTCGCCCGTTCCCCGAGCAGGACCGGTCGTGATCCGCCGACCGGTCACGTCCTCGGTGGGGATGGCGAGCACGTGCGGCCGCGTCCCCGGCGCCCAGGGGGTTCGGACGGTGCCCGTGCGCTCCTCGTCGGCGGCCAGCAGGTGCGCGGTGCCGGTCACCGTCACCGACCACCCCGTCCGAGTTGCCTCGTCGGTGCTGCTGACGCCGATCGTCATCACCACCTCGTTGTCCGCCGCCAGGGCCGCGTCACCGGGGCCGGTCCGCACCAGCACGTCGTCACCGTGGAGCGCCACGTTGACCATCGCCATCCGTGGGCGCAGCGCGGTGCTGTGGACCAGCCAGCCCGTGGACACGCCCCGCAGCAGCTGCAGGCACTCCTCCCGTGACAGCACCTCGAGCTCCACCGCGTTCGCCGCGCCCGGCGGCAGGGGACGGTCGTCGCGGGCCGGCGTGGCCCGGGGCGGGACGAGCACCCGCGGCCGGGGCGACGGGCTGATCGGTGGCTGCGGGGCCCGCTCCACGCGCAGGTGGTCGAGCACGCCGACCACGCCGGGGGCCGACCAGCACACCTGCTCGGCCTGGCGACGCTCCTCCCAGGAGCCGACGGTGCCGGTCAGGGTGATCGTGCCACCCGTGTCGACGGTGACGGCGACCGTGCGCCCGTCCACCTGGGCGTTGCGGGCCAGCGCCTCCATGATCTCGTCGCCGATCCCGGCCGTCGCGACACCCGGGCTGATGGTGACGAGGTTGGAGACGTTGCGCACGCCCGCGAGGTAGTGCACGGCGCGGCCGGCGGCGACCCGCTGGTACTGCCAGGTCACCACGCCGCGCAGCGTGACGACGTGGTCCTGCACGGTTGCCCGAACGGTGGGCGGAACGTTGACGGCCGTGGCCAGGGCCTCGCCGGCCACCCGACCGATGTCGGTGTCGGTCCCGGCACCGGGAGCCGCGCGGACGGTGAGCTCGTCCGAGACGGTGGTGACACCCCCAACCCGCTGGGCGGCGCGGACTGCGAGGCGCTTCTCCGGGAAGCTGCCCACCTGTCCCTCCAGCGTGACGGCGCCGTCGACCGCGGTCACCCCGATGTGGGTCGCGTCGACGTCCTTGACCCAGAGGAGCTCGGACGTGACCGCCGCCTGCAGCTCGGCATCGGTCGGCACGGCCGACGGTGCGGCGCGACGGTCGGGGGACGGGAACGGGGACGGGACCGGGGACGGGGCGGGGCGCATGCCGTGAGCCTGACCGGGTCCGCGACCTCGCGGCAGAGACCAACGTCCTGCCCTGCCGACGCCGTTCCCACTCCCCGGCCGCCAACTGCCGGAACTGGGGCCGTGCCGGCGCCGGGTGGTGGGTCAGGGTCGAACGAGAACCGCCGCCCCGCACCTCTCTCGAGGTGCGGGGCGGCGAGGGTTGTCACTTGCCAAGATCCACTTGCCACGAGCGTTCCGTGGCACGTCTTGTGCGTCGTGCACACGCCGGACCTGTTGTGCACATCCCAGGACGGTTCCCGCACACGCTCAGGACAATCCCGTGCACATCTGCATCAGCTGCAGCCGGAGGTGCTCCCACAGCCCTCGCACACGTAGCAGCTGCCGGCGGGGCGCATCTTGGTCCCGCAGGTGAAGCAGAGCGGGGCGTCGGTGGCCTGGCCGGTCACGGCCTCGAGTAGCTCGGAGGTCGAGCCGACCCGGGCCGGGGCCGGCACTGCGACCGCGACGTCCTTGGCGTCGGCGACCGGGGCGGTGCCCATGCTGGAGCGCAGGCCCTCGACGTCGACGTCGGCACCCGCACCGGGCCCGTAGTCGGTCGCCGCGACCGTCGCGGCCCGCTCGTCGGCGGAGTAGATGCCGAGCTCGGCCCGGCGGGCCACCGGCAGGTGGTCCAGGGCGATGCGGCGGAACAGGTAGTCCACCACCGAGGTCGCGATCCGCACGTCCGGGTCGTCGGTCATGCCCGACGGCTCGAACCGGTTGTTGACGAACTTGGACACGTACGTCTCCAGCGGCACCCCGTACTGCAGCGCGATGGAGATGGCCAGGGAGAAGGCGTCCATGACCCCGGAGAGGGTGGAGCCCTGCTTGCTCATGTTGATGAAGATCTCGCCGAGCCCGCCGTCGGGGTAGGAGCCCGTCGTCAGGTAGCCCTCGGCCCCGCCGACCGCGAACGAGACGGTCTGCGCGGTGCGCTTCTTCGGCAGGCGCTTGCGGGTCGGACCGCTCTCCACCACGGTGGCGGCGGCCGTCTTGTCCGAGGACGACGATCCCGCGCTGCCGGCGGACAGCGGCTGGCCGACCTTGCAGTTGTCGCGGTAGATGGCGAGCGCCTTGATGCCCATCTTCCAGCTGTCGAAGTAGATGCCCTCGACCTCCTCGACGGTGGCCGTCTCCGGCATGTTGACCGTCTTGGAGATGGCGCCGGAGAGGAACGGCTGCGCCGCGGCCATCATGCGGACGTGGCCCATGGGGGCGATGGACCGCTCACCCATGGCGCAGTCGAACACCTCGTAGTGCTCCTGACGCAGGCCGGGCGCGTCGATGACGTGCCCCTTCTCGGCGATGTGCTCGACGATGGCCTCGACCTGCTCGGGCTGGTAGCCCAGCGAGGTCAGCGCGCGGGGCACCGTCTGGTTCACGATCTGCATGGAGCCGCCGCCGACCAGCTTCTTGAACTTCACCAGCGAGAAGTCGGGCTCGATGCCGGTGGTGTCGCAGTCCATCATGAAGCCGATGGTCCCGGTCGGGGCGAGCACGCTGGCCTGGGCGTTGCGCCAGCCGTTGCGCTCCCCGATCTTGAGCCCGTCCTGCCACGCCGCGGTCGCCACCTCGTGCACGGCGGCGTCGGAGGTACCAATGGTGCGCATGAGGTCGTTCGCGGCGGAGTGCTTGCGCATGACGCGCTGGTGGGCCGACGCGTTCTGCGCGTAGCCCTCGTAGGCACCGACGACGCCGGCGAGCTCGGCGGAGCGCTTGTAGGCGGTGCCGGTCATGAGGGAGGTGATCGACCCGGCCAGCGCCCGGCCGCCCTCGGAGTCGTAGGCGTGCCCGGTCGCCATGAGCAGCGCACCCAGGTTCGCGTAGCCGATGCCGAGCTGGCGGAAGCGACGGGTGGTCTCGCCGATGGGGTCGGTCGGGAAGTCGGCGAAGCAGATGGAGATGTCCATCGCGGTGATGATGAGCTCGACCGCCTTGCCGAAGGTGACGGCGTCGAAGCTGCCGTCCTCGCCCAGGAACTTCATGAGGTTCAGCGAGGCCAGGTTGCAGCTCGAGTTGTCCAGGTGCATGTACTCGCTGCACGGGTTCGAGGCGTTGATCCGGCCCGACTCCGGGCAGGTGTGCCAGTCGTTGATCGTGCCGTCGTACTGGATGCCGGGGTCGGCGCACTCCCACGCGGCGGTGCTGATCTGGCGGAACAGCTTCTTCGCGTCGACGGTGTCGATGACCTCGCCGGTGGCCCGGGCGCGCAGCCCGAACTCCGAGCCGCTCTCGACCGCGCGCATGAACTCGTCGTTCACGCGGACCGAGTTGTTGGCGTTCTGGTACTGGACGCTGGTGATGTCGGAGCCGCCCAGGTCCATGTCGTAGCCGGCGTCGCGCAGGACGCGGATCTTGTTCTCCTCGCGCGCCTTGGTCTCGACGAACTCGACGATGTCGGGGTGGTCGACGTCGAGGACGACCATCTTGGCGGCCCGCCGGGTCGCGCCGCCGGACTTGATGGTGCCGGCAGAGGCGTCGGCCCCGCGCATGAAGCTGACCGGACCGGACGCGGTGCCACCGGAGGAGAGGAGCTCCTTGGAGGACCGGATGCGGGAGAGGTTCAGCCCGGCGCCCGAGCCGCCCTTGAAGATGCGGCCCTCCTCGCGGTACCAGTTCAGGATCGAGTCCATCGTGTCGTCGACGGCAAGGATGAAGCAGGCGCTCACCTGCTGGGGGGACTGGGTGCCCACGTTGAACCACACCGGCGAGTTGAAGCTGAACACCTGGTGCAGGAGCATCCAGGTCAGCTCGTGGGAGAAGATCTCCGCGTCGGTCTCGCTGGCGAAGTAGCCGTTGTCCACACCTGCCGCGGTGTAGGTGCTGACGACGCGGTCCAGCAGCTGGCGCAGGCTCTGCTCCCGGTGCTCCGAGCCGGCCGCACCGCGGAAGTACTTGCTGGTCACGATGTTGACCGCGTTCAGCGACCAGGACTCGGGGAACTCGACGCCGCGCTGCTCGAAGTTCACCGTGCCGTCGCGCCAGTTCGTCATCACGACGTCGCGCCGGGCCCAGGTGACCTCGTCGTAGGGGTGCACCCCCTCGGTGGTGTAGATGCGCTCGACGCGCAGGCCCATCTTGCGGCCCTTCTCGTCGTTGGTGGAGCTGTCGGTCGTGGCGCCGGCGGTCTGAGTCATGCGGTGGTCCTGTTCTGTGCTGCGGGTCGGACGGATGGTTGCGCGGGTGCCGAGGGAGAGGTCAACCGGACTGGTGCGCCCGGAGCTGGCCGATCTCCTTCTCGAAGTCCTCGGCAGAGCTGAAGGATCGGTAGACGGAGGCGAAGCGGAGGTAGGCGACCTCGTCGAGGTCGCGCAGCGGGCCGAGGATCGCGAGGCCGACGTCGTGGCTGGGGATCTCCGCGGAGCCCCCCGCCCGGACCTGCTCCTCGACCTGCTGGGCCAGCTGGTACAACGCGTCGTCGTCGACGGGTCGTCCCTGGCAGGCGCGCCGCACCCCCCGGACGACCTTGTCGCGGCTGAACGGCTCGGTGACGCCGCTGCGCTTGACCACCGCGAGGACGGCCGTCTCCACGGTGGTGAACCGGCGCCCGCACTCGGGGCACGAGCGGCGACGGCGGATCGCCTGGCCCTCGTCGGCCTCGCGGGAG
This sequence comes from Mycobacteriales bacterium, assembly GCA_038234335.1. GTDB lineage: Bacteria > Actinomycetota > Actinomycetes > Mycobacteriales > Mycobacteriaceae > Rhodococcus_D. Next base: position 3,197 of record JBBSUN010000036.1, on the reverse strand, counting down.
TCGACGACGCGGGAGTCGGGGTGGCGGCAGAACGGGCAGTGCACGTCGGTACCCCTCCGTAAGGTGATCTCTCCGGGCGTGCCGCAGAGCCACGTCGATCGAGCCCCGACACGCTCGCTCCCGACCCCGGGTGTGGATGAACCCGGGGAGAACCGGTGGACAACCTGCACCTGGCCTGTGGGTTCCGGTGGATAACCGGACCCAACCTGTGGATGAACTACACGCGTGTAAGCACTAGATGTTGTGGTTCAGAAGGTAGGCGGCCCTACGCCGACGCGCAAGTGGAGATCGGCGCGTCGCGACGACGGCGCGTCGTGATGACGGCTCGTCACTCCGTGCGACGTCCCGGCCTGCCACCGCTCAGCCGATGGGAACGACCAGGGACTCCCCGGTTCGCACGGATGCCCCGGCAAGCCCGTTCAAGGAACGGATGCGCTCGACGACGGCCGTGCTCGGCGCCCGGGGCGCGACCCGCAGGGCCAGCTCGGACAGGCTCTCCCCCGCCCGGACCTGGACCACGCCGATCGTCGCGGGCACCTGGGGTGTGCCCGCCTGGCGGAGGGAGACCAGACCGAGCAGCGAGAGGCCCACGAGGAGGCCGACCGCGACACCCGCGACCACCCGACGGCGACGGTGCACCACCGCCGGGGTCGGCACCGCGTGCGGTGCCCGCGAGGTCCGCACCGGAGCCGGCAGCCCGGCGTAGGAGACCCCGCGCCCACCCGGGCGGACCCGGGCGGGACGGCGCACCGGGCGAACCGGTGACGCGGGGCGGAGGACGGGCGGCTGCGGAGCGGTGAGCACGGTCATGGTTCCTCCATCGGTCTGGTGCGATCAGCACTCACGTTCTGGACAGGTCGTCTCGAACAACAGTTCGATCGAACGTCTGAGCGATGTCTACCAGCCGGGTCCGACAAAAACGAGATCCTTCGGCGTGTCGATCGAACAGGTGTTTGAAGCTGTCGGTGGTGACGGCTACGTTCGCCAGACGGACGGACCGCGTCCGCCACCCCGTCCGACCACCACCGGCTCCAGCCCCGTCCCGCAGCTCCAGCCCCGCACACCGCGCTCCACCCGGCCGCCCGCAGGAGGCACCACCCATGAGCAAGGCACCCACACCCGAGAGCGCCCCGCCGGCGCGGCGGCGGGCCGGTCGCCCCACCAACTCCGAGCTGGCCGAGCTCGGGCCGCTCGACGCCGGCGACGGCCTCACCCCCCGCCAGCGGCAGGTCCTCACCGTCATCCGTGCCGCGGTGGACCAGCGCGGCTATCCCCCCAGCGTCCGGGAGATCGGCGACGCGGTCGGGCTGACCTCCACCTCGTCGGTGTCCCACCAGCTCCGGGCCCTCGAGCGCAAGGGCTTCCTCCGTCGCGACCCGAACCGCCCCCGGGCGGTGGACGTGCGCACCCCGGAGGACGTGGCCCTGGCCAACGCCGACCGGGCCCGCGAGGCCGAGCCCGACGAGTCGCAGGCGGCCGACGTGGAGGCCGCGAGCGCGGCGATGCCGGTCCCGACCTTCGTGCCCGTGCTGGGTCGGATCGCCGCCGGCGGCCCGATCCTCGCCGAGCAGGCGGTCGAGGACGTCTTCCCGCTGCCCCGCGAACTGGTGGGTGACGGCTCGCTGTTCATGCTCCGGGTGGTGGGCGAGTCCATGGTCGACGCCGCCATCTGCGACGGGGACTGGGTGGTGGTGCGCCAGCAGAACGTCGCCGAGAACGGCGACGTGGTGGCCGCGATGCTCGACGGTGAGGCGACGGTGAAGACGTTCAAGCGGCGCGGCGACGACGTGTGGCTGATGCCCCACAACCCGGCGTTCTCACCGATCCACGGCCGGGAGGCGACCATCCTGGGCAAGGTCGTCACGGTGATGCGCAAGCTCTGAACCCGGGCCTGCCGCCCGCACCCGTGGCGGTGGGCACGGCGCCGGGCGGCACGAGCTCTGGGAGCACGGGTTCAGCGGCGGCGGCGGAACAGTCCGAGCAGGCCGTACACCGAACCCGCGACCACGACGGCGATGATCGCGGCCTGCCACGGCTCGATGCCGTCGGCCCCGGGTCCGGCCGAGGTCCCGCCCGGTGCCGGAGCGTCACCGGTCGTCGGGATCGGCCCGGGCGTCGGTGGTGCCTGCGCCGCGGCGGACACCAGCGCCACCGCTCCCGCCACGCGCCGGACGGGCGGCAGCGCGCCGCCGTCGGACTCGGACCCTGAGAGCAGCGTACCGTCGGTGGTGAACGCGATGGCCTCACCCTGGGGCTCGTCAGCCAGCGGGACCCGGACGGGACGACCGCTCAGCGCTGCCGCAGCGTCACCGTCCGCGGCCGCGAACAGGTAGGCGTCGGTGTAGGTCCGCACGGCCACGACCGACCCGTCCGCGCTCACCGCCCCGCCGGTGACCAGGGTGGAACCGAGCAGCGGCACCGGTCCGCCCGGGGTGTCGGTGGGGCTGATGCGTAGCTGCCCCACGCGCTGCATCGCGGTCGGACCGGGCGAGGCGAGGGAGGCCACGACGCCGTCGGGAGCGTAGACCCCGGCCACCCCGGAGGGTTCCTTCGTCACGAGCACCGGCCGTCCCCCGGGCTCGAGCAGCACGGCCTCCGCGTCGTGCGGACCGTCGGGGTAGGTGAGCCGGTGCACGGTGGAGGTGATGGCACCGTCGCCGCCGGTGCGCAGCGCGACCAGGGCCACGGTGCTGCGGGAGCGGCCGTTGTCACCGGTGTCGGCGAGCCACACCGTGCCGTCGCCGTCCACCGCGAGGTCCTCGACGTCACGGGTCTCCTGCTCGGCGTCCAGCACCCCCACGGTGTCGCACGTCGAGGCGTCGAGCACGGCGACGGACAGGGCACCCCCCGAGTCGGGTGCGGCGAGGAGCACGCCACCCCGGACGCCGAGACCGGAGAGCTCGGCGACCCGCTCGTCGCTGGGCGTGCACACCGGCTCCGGGGCAGCGGGCGACACCGAGGCCGGGGCCGCCGTCCCGACCGAGAGGGCGGCCACGACGGGGACGAGCAGCGCGGGGACCAGCACGACCCCACTCTTGCAGGTCTCGTGGTGCGCCCGGCTCAGCCCTGATCCACCGCGCCGGGTTCTTGGCTGTGGGCTTGGTGGTGGTCGGGGCCGCGGGTGCGGGTGGGCGTGGCTGTGTTCCCGGCTGGTGCCGGTGTGTCCACGTGAGGTTCTCCGGGGTGTGCCGTTGCCG
>JBBSUN010000035.1:0-33362 GCA_038234335.1 Mycobacteriales bacterium | reverse complement strand
GGTGTGGTCCTCAGCGTGAGCGGTCGTGTCAGAACCACCACTCAAGCCCGATGGGCCACACCCGCCCCGTGCGACACACCGGCCACACCACAAGAACGTCCCAGGTCACAGGCCTTCCAGCCGACTTTGCCGGGGCCCTGGGTCGTGGGTGCGTAGGTCAGCGTTCTTGAACAGGTACTGACGCAGTAGCCGATTCGTATTCTCGTTCGTCCCGCGCTGCCACGGTGAGCGCGGGTCGCAGAAGAAGACCGGGCAGTTGGTGTCGGTGGTGAGCTGGGCGTGCTCGGCCATCTCCCGTCCCCGGTCCCACGTCAACGACCGGCGCAGCCCTGGGTCAACCTCCAGGAGATCCGCGACCAGGGCGGCGCGGACGGGGGGCGCCTTGATGCCCCCGGGCAGGGCCACCCTCAGGTAGCGGGTGGTGCGCTCGACCAAGGTCGCCACCGCCGACGGGCGGGTCCCCATGACAAGGTCTCCCTCCCAGTGGCCGGCCACCAGGCGGTCCTCGACCTCAGCAGGGCGGTCGGCGAGCAGCACCATGTTCTTCAGCCGCCCCCGCGCCGACGGGATAGCGCTCGACTTGGGGTGGCGCATCAGCCGCCCGGTCCGCAGCTGGCGGTACAGCTTCGCCTTCACCGCCCGACGGTGCGGCTGGTAGATCGACAGGTAGATCGTCTCGTGCGACACCCGCATGGCGGGGTCGTCGGGATGGTCCAGGCGCAGCCGGTGGCTGATCTGCTCCGGCGACCACTCCAGCTCCAGCCCGGCCTCCACCACCGCTCGCAACGCCGGCGCCAGGGCGAGCTTGGAGGCCTTGGGGCGGCGGGCCCGGACGAAGGCCTCCACATCCGCGGCCGCCGCACGGTAAGCATCACGGCCCCCGTTGCGGGCCACCTCCCGGCTCACCGTCGTATGGGCGCACCCCAGCCCGGCGGCGATCACCCGGAACGACTCACCCCGGGCCACACCACGGGAGATCTCCTCCCGCGCCACCACTGACAGCTGCCGCGGCGAATGCGACGCCGGCGACGGCCGCACACCCCCGTGGCTCTGCAGGTACCGGGCCACCTGCTGCTTCGGGACGCCCTCAGTGCGGCCGATCCGCGACAGGGACTCACCCGCCCGGAACCCCACCCACACCTGCTTGCGCTGCTGCTCGGCCATCCAGAACGACCTCATCGCACCTCCACCTCGCCAAGATCATGACCGAGGTGGTGCGTTGACCGGTTAAGCCCGCCACCGTTTTCAGGACCGTCCTGGTCCGCCGTGGAACGAGGTGCCCCCCTGGCCCGCCCCACGGTGCCGACCGGCTAAGAGGAGTCTCGGCCGTAGGGCGTCACAGGCACCCCATCAGCGACGCCATCTCAGGTGTTCGGCCGCGGATCCGGACCGAACAACCGACTGTCGAGGTCGTCGTCGGTGTACCGCCACAAGGGCATCGGCTGGGCCGGTTCGGAATGAGGGCCACGCAGCATCCGATACCCGCCGTCGCAGCGCTGCCAGAGGCCAGCCCGCACCAGACGGTCCACTGAGTCTTGGTCGCCGGCACCGAGCTCGAGAACCACGGCGTCAGGAACCACCCCGGTCCGTCCGTTGCTGCTGGTCCACGATCCCGTGCGCAGATAGAGCCCGAAGGCGGCTAGGCCATCGGGCCCCGCAACGCCGTCAAGATCATTGATGTCGGAGTGCCAGTCGAAGGTGCCCACCCGGTGCAGTGTGCCGCCTACGCCCGGCGTGCTGGTCACTCACCGCGCGGGAGCGGGAACGCCGCCGCCTTCGCTTCGCATCGAGGTGGTGAATTCCGCTAGTTCGCCGCGACAAGCTAGTTGTGAATGATATTCAAGAAGGATCGGGCGAGGTCCTTCCACTCCTCGGCCGTAGCGCCCTCCGTGTGGATCTCGAGGTACTCCTCAGGGGACAGCTCGCGGGGGCTCGAGTTCAGGGGACCGTCGCGGAACCCGTCGAACGGACTGGCCCGCGTGATCCGCCATAGCATGTCTCGACCTTGCGAGGTCCTACCGTTCGCTGACCCGCCGACAGCGAACGTCGGGAAGACCTCGGGTGCGCGAGCTGCAGGCGGCCACGCACGCCAAGACTGATAGAAGGGGCCCTCCCACTGATGGTGCGCCCACCGGAACGGCCCCTCGTACCCGATCGCGGCCAGACCACCAAAAAACCCCTCAGCTGCATTGCGCAGACGCTGCTGCTTCGTCATTGGCACAGACCCAGTCTGGGGCACACCGCCGCCTTGGGAAGTGGCATCACGCTACGGGTCAGAATCGAGCGGTTGTGACCACTGCCAAGATCGACTTCCGAGAGTGACTATGGTCCGCCGCCGACTAACTGGCGGTGGGCGCTTATCGTCTACGCACGGACGGCGGGCCGCAGGCCTGGTCGTCGGTACGGTTCCACGCTGCACACAATCAGTCCTCGTCTTCGCCTTCGACGGGCCCGAGAACAGCCTCGGCGATCTGATCGGCCATCTCTTCGATGTCGAAATCGCCGGTGCTCAGCCCCCGCCTGTCAGCCAGCGACGCGCTGTACCCACGCACCTGCTCAGCGCTGACGTTGTGCCAGATCGGAAGCATCGTCTGCTCCCCTGCAACCGTCTTGGTCACCAGGCCGTCCAGCTCGTGGTTCGTCCATCCCTTGGCGAAGAAGGAGGGTGACAACACGACGATGCTGAAGCGGCTGGACCGGATGCCCTCGTCGATCTTGCGTCGCAGGCTGTCCCCGATCTTGATCTCGGTCTTGTCCAGCCAGACGGTCACACCGCGCTTGGTCAGGGCGTTCCTGAGCGGGACCGCGACTGCTTCCTTGTCCTCGGTGGCGTGCGACAGGAACACGTCCCAGGTCTGGCCGCCGAACGCGTCATCAACCGGTGGCGCGGGCTCGCGGATCTCAACGTTCCGAGCCGGGCTGTCCTGCTGGCGCAGCGGCGGCAACAGCCCGGGAGGAGGTGGCTGAACCTGCACAGCGGCACGAACCTTTCCGGGGAGTCCGCCGAGGTCGACGACGACCACCCAGTGATCATTCCGGGGAATGCCGAGGCTCGCGGGCGACTTCTTGGCCAGCCCGCCTATGACGCGGACCGAGCCGCCCGCCTTGAACGTGCGGTACTGCGACATCGTCATCAACCGCACGTTGGCCTGCTTGTCGAGGGTGACGACCGCGGCGGCACCCTTCTTCTGCTGCTTTAGGTCGTACATCAGGTGCTGCACGGTTCGCCTCTTCCTCCGCCGCCCGGGGTTCACTAGCAAGCTAGGGGTGACCACCGACAGCGGGGCGCACAAGCCGCAACGGTCCTTCAGCATCTCCATCGTGGCAGGACCTTTGAGGTGCCCGAGCTCCGCGAGCTCGTCGGCAATTGTCACAGTGGACCACCCCCCTACCCGACTGCTTCGACTCCAACGGCCTACCTGACCCCCGCAGTCAGCCTCGCCCACACCACAACAACCTGGAGCCTGGTGCACCAAAAACGAAGGTTTTCGACCGTGGTGCCTGAGCCCGGGTCCGCGACGGCCGGCGCTGTGTGCGCTGCCGCTGGTGGGCCGCAGACTCCTGTCACCTTGCTGGCATACGGTGCCCTCCATGAGCACCGACCCGAACTTCGCGAGCACTGACCTCCCCGCGCGGGCCGGGTTCGACCCGAACTTCCTGGGCGTCCCCGTCGCCCTCCCGACACCGGTCGACCAGGCGTTGCCGACGGTGCTGTTGAGCTACACCCACTTCAGTGTGCTGATGCGACCGGACCGGCGTTTGGCCGCGGTCACCGGTGTCGGCATCGACGGGGCCACCCTGCGGGAGCTGCCGCGGGCCGAGGGCTGGCAGCTCGACCCCCGCCTGCCGGCCGACCAGCAGACCGGGGAGGCCGTCTACGCCCGCAACGACCTCGACCGTGGGCACCTCGTGCGCCGCCGTGACCCCGTCTGGGGCAGCCCCACCACCGCCGCCCAGGCCAACGTGGACACGTTCCACTTCACCAACGCCGCCCCTCAGGCGGCGGTGTTCAACCAGAGCAAGACCCTGTGGCTCGGCCTGGAGAACTACTTGCTGGACAACGCCGCCACCTACACCCGCCGCCTGGTCGTCTTCACCGGGTGCGTGCTGCACCCCGACGACCCCACCTACCGGGGTGTGCAGCTGCCCCTGCGGTTCTTCAAGGTCGCCGCCTTCCTCGACGCCGGGAACCTCGCGGCCACCGGGTACGTCCTCGACCAGACCCCCCTGGTGACCGACCTGCCCACCGTGCTCGCCGCTGCCGCCGACATGGGGAACCCACCGCCGCTGGGCCGGTACCGCACCTTTCAGGTCCCCATCACCGACATCGCCGACCTCACCGGCCTCGACGTCACCGCCCTCGCCGGCGCCGACCGGCTCCCCGTGCCCACCGGCGCCCGCCCCGACACCACCGACACCGAGCACCGGTGGCGGCCGCTACACACCGCCAGCGACATCCACTGGCGGCGCCCATCAGGCACCACCGCCCGCTGACACCACCCTGGCCGGTCCAGGGCGAAACGGGGGGCGCACGAGGCGGCCCTGGCGCTTCACGACCTGGCGCATCCGCCCGCCCGCGGTCGACCACGGCACCTCATCCTCTCCGCTGGTCGCACCGCGCAGCCGTGGCAGTCTGGATACGTGAGTGCCCCCAACCTGACCGCGCTGTCGTCGTAGGACCGCGCGGCCTAAGACGAGATCTAAGACCGGAGAACGAGCAGTCTGGCCGCTCGCTTGCCTCGGAGAAGGAGGAGCGCGCGCCGGCGCGGGTGGTGCGATACCGACCTGAAGGGCACTGCGGTGCCCGGGTCTGGCCTTGGACTGCTCGTGCCGGTCCTACCCGGGCTGGTGCTGCTCGGTCTGCGGTGTGACGGCGGCGGCGGGGACCCACTGCAGCATGGGCAGGACCCCGTGTCCGGCGGCGACAGGATGCTCCGTGCGGACCAGCGCCAGCCACCGCCCGTCGGTGACCCACGCCCACCCGAGGAGCTCGGCGTCCCGGTCGCCGGTCAGGACGAGACCGGCTTGCACGACCCGCATCGGTAGACACTGACGGCCGGTACGGCTGGTGTTGGGGGGCAGGATCCTCCCGAGGTCGACCACCACCGGCTGGGGTGGGTCCACGGTGTGCCGGTTGGGCGGGTCGAAGGCATCGGGCCCCCAACGCTCATCGAACATGCGAGCGATTGCGCCTCAGGTTACGTGGCGGCTCCCCCCAAGGGGGTGGTCCTTACCTGCCGGTGGTGGTGCGCCGCCCGGCCACGGGGTGGGGACCGGGCGGCGACGTGATGGCGCTACCGGTCAGCGGACCCGGTGGGGATGGGGCGAACGGTGGCCAGGGTGGCGGCCCGTGCCGGGTCGCGGGGCGGCGGCTCCCCCGCAGTTCAGGACGACGCCGGCCTGGTCCGCCATCGTCGATCCGCCTCGAGGCGGTCCTGCGCCTGGTCCCAGGTGGTGCCGGTGGGGTAGCTGAAGGGGGTGTGGCCGTGCTCGGCGCTCCGCTCGGAGATGGTGACCGCCCGGTCGAAGATCGATCCTTGGTTGTAGTGCACACACGCACAACACGTAGTCGGGCCCCGGGTCGGGCTCAACATCGACCCGCTCGTAGCCGTTGCTGCCGGCGGCGGCAGCAGCGTTCACCGTGCTGCTCTCCACTCAATCCGAACGTGCTCCGGGTTGAAGTACGAACCATCGGGCTGCCTGCCCCGGGCGGACTTGTCGATCGTCACCACCATGAGCGCGTCGACCACCCTGGCGCGCACATCGACGGGCGTCGCCTTCCACCTGCTCCTCAGATCGTCACCGGCCAACACCAGGCGGGCCAGGTCCGACGACGACCGCGCCTGCGCCAGCTCGGTGTCCAAGTTGAGCAGCGACGCTCGGAGCCGGGTTGTCCCCTCCCTGAGTTGAGAACCATCAAGCGCACCCTCGGCGAACATCCCAGCCAACTCCTCGAGGCGGGATTGCAGTCCGTCGCGCCGCGTTTGCAACCGTCCTAAGTCCACACCGGGCGTCCCCAGCACCAGGGCGGCGTCAGGACGACTCAGGCGCTCCAGCGTGACGGCCTCCACCAGATCGTCCACCGGCTGCGCGATCCGCGACAAGTGGCCCACCAGGGTGCAGCGGTAGGCGTTGCGGTTGGGCCGCTTGCCCTGCCCGTATGCCGTCCACGACCTCATTGGCGCACCACACACCCCGCACCGGTACAGCCCGGCACCAAGCCACTTGCGCTCACGGCTGGCACCTACGCGGCGCACCGGATCATTGAGCATCGCGCGCACGGCGTAAAAGGTCTCAGGCTCTACAGCCGCCGGCCATCGTGCCCCACCGAGCACGGTCCCGTTATGCGATACGAGCGCGGCGTTACGGGCACGCAACAGCAGGTTGCGCACCTCACGCGACGACCAGGTATTGCCCATCGTCGTTCGGATTCCACGTTCGTTCCATTCCCGACCAACCTGGGCCAGGCTCACCCCGGCCAGGACGCGGTCCGTCGCGGTCCGCAGCTCATCCGCCTCGGCCGGGCGCAGCGTGACACCGTCCGCCTCGTACCCGAACGGGCGACGACCACCCCGGTACCGCCCGTCCATCGCCGCCTGCTGCTTCGCCCGCTTCTGCCGCTCGATGGAGTGCTCAACCTCGTGGCGCGCCGCCGCACCCAGCATCCGCGCGATCATCCGCCCCGACGCATTGCCGAGGTCGATGACCCCGGCCTGCACGGTCTGCACAGTCACTGAGCGGCGCTCGCACAGGTCGATGAACGACTCCAACTCCGTGGGCGAACGGTGCAGGCGGTCGGTGTGCCACGCGATGACGGCGTCGGCAAGACCGTCGTCCAGGGCCACAAGCATCGACCGATACCCCGGCCGGGGCTTACCCGAATACGCACTCAGGTCATTGTCGGTGTGTACACCGACTACCGTCCAGCCCAACCGGGCGGCCAACGCCACGCAGTCCTCGCGCTGACGATCGACACCCAGACCGGCGCCCTCACGATCCTTCGAGATCCGCACGTAAATCATCGCTCGAGTCACACCCATGAGTGTCCCCCAAGACACTGTGCCAAGTCGTAGACGCTGCCGACCTTGGGCAGCGTCGCCGGGGACAGCGCCAGGGTGATCCGCCGCGAGGGCCAGCTGCAGCCGGAGTTCACGACCGCGGCGCGCACCCGGTCGCGGGACTCCTGCAGCGCCACGTCCGGCAGGCCGACCAGGTGCACCCCGGGCAGGCCCTGGGCCAGATCGGCCTCGATCTCCACCAGCACCCCGTCGACGCCGCTCACGGCGACCGAGTGCGTGCGCGCCAGCGCCATCAGGACACCCCCCGCAGGTGCTCGACGTCGGTGGTGCCGGTGGCCCGGTCGGCCAGCACCGCGACCACGTCGAAGCGCACCTCGACCCAGCCGACGCGGTGCTCGGCCAGCCACCGCTGGGACAGCCGGCGCAGCCGCTGCAGCTTGCGGGGGGTCACCGCCTCCGCGGGGCGGCCGAAGCCGGTGCCCGAGCGGGTCTTCACCTCCACGAACACCACCGTGGTCCCGCCGGCGGTGACCTCCGAGGCGACGATGTCGAGCTCTCCCTCGCGGCAGCGCCAGTTGCGCTCCAGCACCACCAGCCCGGCGGCCTCGAGGTGGTCCACGGCGACCTGCTCGCCCCAGCGACCCAGCTCGGCCCGGGGGTCCGGGCGGGGGTCCGGCGGTCCGGTGGTGCTGCTCTGGTGTGCCACGTCTGCGACCTCGGGCCCTCGTGCGGGGCGACCACCGGTGCGGTCGCCGAGGACCCCGACGCTGCCCGCCCCGACCGTCCCGCGGCGGCTCCGCCCGGCCGGCTGTGGACAACCCCGAGCACTGTGGACAACCCGTGTCCGGGACCCCCGTCCGCACGCGAACCGTCGGGGCGGTCGGCTAGGGGCTCAGTCGGGCAGGGGCTCAGTCGGGCAGGCGCAGGTCGGGCTTGTCGAGCTCCTCGACGTTCACGTCCTTGAACGTGATCACCTTGACCTGCTTCACGAACCGCACCGGGCGGTACATGTCCCACACCCAGGCGTCGGTCATGCGGACCTCGAAGTACACCTCGTCGTCGGCGTTCCGCGGCACGACGTCGACGGAGTTGGCGAGGTAGAAGCGTCGCTCGGTCTCCACCACGTAGGTGTACTGGGCGACGATGTCGCGGTACTCCCGGTAGAGGGAGAGCTCCATCTCCGTCTCGTAGGACTCCAGTTCGTCAGCACTCATCCCGTCACGGCCCCGTGCGCGGCCGAGCCGACGAGCTTGGCGTACTTGGCCAGCACGCCGCGGGTGTAGCGCGGCGGCAGCGGCGCCCACTCGTGCCGGCGCCGCTCCAGCTCCGCGGGCTCGACCAGCAGGTCCAGCGTCCGGTCGGCGACCACGACGCGGATGGTGTCCCCGTCCTGGACCAGCGCGATCGGGCCGACGTCCACGGCCTCCGGCGCGACGTGGCCGATGCACAGCCCCGTCGTCCCACCGGAGAACCGGCCGTCGGTGAGCAGCAGCACGTCGCGGCCCAGGCCCGCGCCCTTGATGGCCGCGGTGATGGCCAGCATCTCGCGCATGCCCGGCCCCCCCTTGGGGCCCTCGTACCGGATGACCACCACGTCCCCGGCCTTGATCTCACCGGCGGTGAGCGCATCCATGGCCCCGCGCTCGCGCTCGAAGACCCGGGCGGGACCCTCGAACACGTCGAGGTCGAAGCCCGCCGTCTTCACCACCGCCCCCTCGGGGGCCAGCGAGCCCTTGAGGATGGTGAGACCACCGGTGGCGTGGATCGGGTTCGCCAGGGTGCGCAGCACGGTGCCGTCGGGATCGGGCGGGTTGATGGTGGCGAGGTTCTCCGCGACGGTGCGCCCGGTGACCGTGAGCGCGTCGCCGTCGAGCAGGCCCGCGTCCAGCAGCGCGCGCATGACGACGGGGATGCCGCCGTTGCGGTCCACGTCGTTCATGACGAACTGCCCGAACGGCTTGAGGTTGCCGATGTGCGGGACCTTGTCGCCGATCCGGTTGAAGTCCTCCAGGGTCAGGTCGACGTCGGCCTCACGGGCGATGGCGAGCAGGTGCAGCACCACGTTGGTGGAACCACCCAGGGCCATGGCCACCGCGATCGCGTTCTCCAGGGCCGGGCGGGTGATGATGTCGCGGGCGGTGATGCCCAGACGCAGCAGGTTCACCACGGCCTCGCCGGAGAGGTGCGCGAAGTTGTCGCGGCGACGGTCGGCCGAGGGCGGGGACGCCGATCCGGGCAGGCTCATGCCCATGGCCTCGGCGACCGAGGCCATGGTGTTGGCGGTGTACATGCCACCGCAGGCGCCCTCGCCGGGGCAGATGGCCCGCTCGATGCGACCCAGGTCGTCCAGGCTCATCGTGCCGGCCTTGCACGCGCCGACGGCCTCGAACGAGTCGATGATGGTGACGTCGCGCTCGGAGCCGTCGGAGAGCTTGACCCAGCCCGGGGCGATGGTGCCGGCGTAGAGGAACACGCTGGCCAGGTCGAGGCGGGCGGCGGCCATGAGCATGCCGGGCAGGGACTTGTCGCAGCCGGCGAGCAGGACGGAGCCGTCGAGGCGCTCGGCGTTGATCACCGTCTCCACCGAGTCGGCGATGACCTCGCGGGAGACCAGCGAGAAGTGCATGCCCTCGTGGCCCATGGAGATGCCGTCGGAGACCGAGATGGTGCCGAACTGCAGCGGGTAGCCGCCCCCGGCGTGCACGCCCTCCTTGGCCCCCTGCGCGAGGCGGTCCAGGGAGAGGTTGCAGGGGGTGATCTCGTTCCAGGAGCTGGCGATGCCGATCTGCGGCTTCACCCAGTCGTCGTCACCCATGCCGACCGCGCGGAGCATGCCGCGGCTGGTCGTCGCCTCGATGCCGTCGGTCACCACCCGGCTGCGGGGCTTGATGTCGGGCTGGGCGCTGGTCGTCTCGTCGTTCGGAGCCACGGGCGCAGTGTAGGTCCGCGGCGGGCACCGCCCCTGCCGGCCACCGCTTCAGCCGACCCGGACGCCGTCGGTGTTCACGACACCTGGGGCACGGGCCGCGGCCCGCCGGACGTTGACGTAGGAGAACCGGTGCTCGGCGCACGGGCCGAGCGCGTCCAGGCGGGCGGTGTGCACCGGGGTGGAGTAGCCCTTGTGCTCGGCGAAGCCGTACCCGGGCTGCGCCGCGTCGAGGTCGACCATGATGCGGTCCCGGGTGACCTTGGCCAGCACGCTCGCCGCCGCGATGCACGCCGCGGTGGCGTCACCGCCGATCACCGGCAGCGAGGGCGCGCCGAGCCCGGGGACCCGGAAGCCGTCCAGCAGCACGTAGCCGGGGGTGACGCCCAGCCCGGCGACCGCGCGCCGCATCCCCTCGATGTTCACCACGTGGATGCCCAGGGCGTCGACCTCCGCCGCGGGCACCACGACGACACAGGTGGCCAGCGCGTGGCGCAGCACCAGCGGGAACAGGCGCTCGCGCTCGGACTCCCGCAGCAGCTTGGAGTCGGTGACGTGCTCCAGCGCGGCGACCGGGCGGGGCGGCAGGACGCACGCAGCGACCACGAGCGGACCGGCGCAGGCCCCGCGCCCGGCCTCGTCGGCCCCGGCGACCGGCCCCAGCCCGCTGCGCTGCAACGTCGACTCCAGGGTGCGCAGCCCCCCGGCCGGGCGCACCACCACCCGCGGGGGCCAGCTCCGGCGCACCGCAGGACGCGTCGCGCTCACCGCCGCCGGCGGCCCGACCGCCCGGTGACGCTCCCCGAGAGCCCCGGCACAGCCAGTCCGAGCGCCAGGGCCCCGGGCAGCGCGCCGACGCCGGGCAGGCCGAGGGCAGCGCTGGTCGGGTTGATCTCGGGGGCGTGGATGACCTGCCACCGCGAGACCGGCACCACCACGACGCGGGCCTTGCCGATGACGTTGTCCACCGGCACCGTCCCCCGCGCGTCGTCACCCACGTGGAAGCGGGAGTCCGACGAGTTGTCGCGGTTGTCGCCCATCATCCACAGGTGCCCGGCCGGCACGGTGACGGCGTCGAAGCACCGCCCGGAGGTGACGCTGCTGGTGCAGTCCACCTCCCCGGCGACGAACGGGAAGTCGTTGACCACGTAGGGCTCGTCCAGCGGCTTCCCGTCCACCTGCACCCGGCCCTGCGCGTCGCAGCACTCGACGGTCTGCCCGCCGGTGGCGATGACGCGCTTGACGAAGTCGCGCTCGTCGGGCGGCGCGAGACCCACCAGGGAGCCGACCTGCTGCAGCCCGCGCACCACGACGTTGCCCGACCGGGTGGTGGTGAACTCGCTGCTCCAGGAGTCCGGGCCCTTGAACACGACGACGTCACCCGGCCGCGGGTCGGTGAACCGGTAGGAGACCTTGTCCACGACGATGCGGTCGTTGGTGATGCCACAGCCGTTGCACCCCAGCAGGGTGGGCTCCATGGACTCCGAGGGGATCACGTACACCCGGGCCAGGAACGTCTGGATGAGGAAGCTCAGCAGCAGCGCCACCACCAGCAGGACGGGCAGCTCCTTGAGGAAGGAGCGCTGCGACCTGGGCGTCCCGGTGGCAGACCCCGTCCCCTCGTCCGCGGGCCCCTGGGAGGAGGTCCCGTCGGAGCTGTCGGGGGCCGGCGTCTCGTCGGGAACTCGCTCGTCAGGCACGGGGGCGAGGCTAGCGGGATGGGGCGCCCGGGAAGTGCACGGACGCCCCGAGGATCAGCGCTTCTCCTTGATCTTGGCGGCCTTGCCGCGCAGGTCGCGCAGGTAGTACAGCTTGGCGCGACGCACGTCACCACGGGTGGCGACCTCGATGAGGGAGATGTTCGGGGTGTGCAGCGGGAAGGTGCGCTCCACGCCGACGCCGAAGGAGACCTTGCGGACGGTGAAGGTCTCGCGGACCCCGGCGCCCTGGCGGCGGATGACCACGCCCTTGAACACCTGCACGCGCTCACGGGTGCCCTCGATGACGCGCACGTGCACGTTCAGGGTGTCGCCGGGGCGGAAGCTGGGGATGTCGTCGCGCAGCGACTTGCTGTCGAGGGCGTCCAGGGTGTTCATGTGTCTACCGTCCTTGCGTGAGCGCGTGAGCAGAGGACCGCCCGGCGGCTGCGCGCGGCGTTCGTGCTCGGGATGAGGGTGCTGCACCGGTGGTGTCCCGGGGCGGGGTCAGACCTCGCCCGGCAGCCGTACCAGTGTGCCAGAGCCCGGACCAGGGACGAAACCCGCGCGCGCGAGCACCGCGAGGTCGCTCGGGGCCAGCGGCACCCTTGCGAGCAGCTCCGGGCGCACCCGGGCCGTGCGCAGCAGCGACTGCTCCCGTCGCCAGGCGGCGATGCGGGCGTGGTCGCCGCTGCGGAGGACCTCCGGCACGACGCGGCCCCGGAACTCCAGCGGTCGGGTGTACGCCGGTCCCTCCAGCAGACCGTCGGAGAACGAGTCCTGCTGCGCGGAAGTGGCGTTGCCGAGCACCCCGGGCCGCAGCCGGACGACCGCCTCCGCGATCACGAGCACGGCGGCCTCGCCCCCGATGAGCACGTAGTCACCGAGGGAGACCTCGAGCACGCGCACCCCGGCCCCGGACTCCGACCCAGCGACGGACCCGGCCCCGGCGACGGCCGTGCCCGCCCAGTCGGTCACCCGCTGGTCGATCCCCTCGTAGCGCCCGCAGGCGAAGACGAGGTGCTCGCACCCGGCGAGCTCGGCGGCGAGCGCCTGGGTGAAGGGAACCCCGGCGGGGGTGGGCACGACGAGGACGGACCCGGGGGCGAGCACGTCGTCCAGCGCGGCACCCCACACGTCGGCCTTCATGACCATGCCCGGACCACCGCCGTAGGGCGCGTCGTCCACGGCCTGGTGCACGTCGTGGGTCCAGGCCCGCAGGTCGTGCACCCCGACCTCGACGAGGCCCTTCGCGATGGCCCGTCCGAGCAGCGCGGTGCGCAGCGGCTCGAGGTACTCGGGGAAGATCGTGACGACGTCGAGCCGCACGCCTCAGGGCTCCAGCAGACCGTCGGGCGGGTCGATGACGATCGTGCCGGCCGCGAGGTCGACCTCGGTGACGATCGCGGACACGAACGGCACGAGGTGCTCCCCGGCCGCCTGGCCCGCCGGGCGGATCGAGAGCAGCTCACCGGCCGCGCCGTGGAGCACGTCGAGCACCGTGCCGACCTCGGTGGCGTCGCCCAGCTGCACCCGCAGCCCGACCAGCTCGTGGTCGTAGAACGCGTCGGGCTCGTCCGAGGGCGGCAGGTCGGCGTGGTCCACGACGAACAACCGGCCCCGCATGCCGTCGGCCGCGGTCCGGTCGTCCACCCCCTCCAACCGCACGAGCAGCCGGCCGGAGTGCTCGCGCACCCCGCTGACGACGTGGTCGGCGGTGACGCGCTCCCGGGGTCCGCGGGCGTGCAGGACGGTCCCCACGGCGAAGCGGTCGTCCGGGTCGTCGGTGCGGACCTCGACGACCAGCTCGCCGTGCACCCCGTGGGCGCGCGCCACCCGACCGATCACCAGCTCCACGTCGGACCTGTCGCTAGTGGTCGGTGTCGACGACGTCGACGCGCACGCCCCGCCCGCCGACCCCGGCCACGACGGTGCGCAGCGCGGTGGCCGTGCGGCCGCCGCGGCCGATCACCTTGCCGAGGTCGTCGGGGTGCACGTGCACCTCGACGGTCCGGCCGCGCCGACCGGTGACCATCTCGACCCGCACGTCGTCAGGGTTGGCGACGATGCCGCGGACGAGGTGCTCGACCGCGTCGACGACGGTGCTCACAGCCCGGAGCTCACGATGCGTCGGTGCTCTGGGGCTCGGCCGCCGGGGCGTCCGCCTTGGCGTCCGTGACCACGTCCGCGCTCATGTCCTTGACCTCGTCCACCCCGTCCGGCTTGGCCTCGGGCTGGGCTGCGGCCTTGTCCTCCGCCTTCGGCTCGAGCTTCGGTGCCGACTTCTTCTTGGCGGTGGTGGCGCTGCCCGCGCCCGCGTCGCCGGCCTGCGCGAGCGCGGCCTGGAACAGCTCCAGCTTGGAGGGGCCGACCTCCTTGGTGCGGAGGGTGCCCTCGGAGCCCGGCAGGCCCTTGAACTTCTGCCAGTCACCGGTGATCTTCAACAGCGTCTCGACGGGCTCGGTGGCCTGCGCCCCCACGCCGAGCCAGTACTGCGCGCGCTCGGAGTCGACCTCGATGAGGCTCGGCTCCTCCTTGGGGTGGTACTTGCCGATGGTCTCGATGGCCCGGCCGTTGCGCCGGGTGCGCGCGTCGGCGATCACGATGCGGTAGTGCGGGGCCCGGATCTTGCCGAGACGCATGAGCTTGATCTTGACAGCCACGGTGGAGCTCCTTCGTCAGTTCGTCACGACGCGGTTCAGCGGTGCGCACGGCTTGCGCACCCGGTTCCGCCCTTGCTGGGTGACCGTCCCATGGTGCCAGAACCCGGCACGGTCGCGAAACCGCCCACCCACCGTGCCCTCAGCCCCGCCCACCCACCGTGCCGTCACACCCGCCCACCCACCGTGCTCTCAGCCCTGCCCACCCACCGTGCTCTCAGCCCCGCCCACCCACCCGGACCCCCCGCAGCAGCACGTGCTCGGGGGTGCGCAGCACGTCCGGCCCGGTCCGGGGATCGGTGGCGTGCACCAGCAGGTCGGCCGAGGCGCCCTCGACCGGACCGGGATCGCCCAGCCACGCCCGGGCGTCCCAGCAGGCGGCACCGAGCGCGTCGTGGGCGCTCATCCCCACCCCGACCAGCGCGGCGACCTCGTCGGCGATGCGACCGTGGCTGATGCCGCCTCCCGCGTCGGTGCCCGCGTAGACGGGGATCCCCGCGTCGACGGCGGCACCGATGGTCGCGCCGACCCGCGCGTGCAGGTCACGCATGTGCGCGGCGTACACCGGGTAGCGGCCCGCCCCGTCGGCGATGGACGGGAAGGTCTCGATGTTGATCAGCGTGGGCACCAGGGCGGTGCCGTGCTCGACGAGCAGCGCCAGGGAGTCCTCGGTGAGGCCGGTGCCGTGCTCCAGGCAGTCGATGCCCGCGCGCACCAGCCCGGGCAGCGCGTCGGACCCGAACACGTGCGCGGTCACCCGCGCCCCCTCCTCGTGCGCGGCGGCGATCGACTCGACCAGGACGGCGTCGCTCCACAGCGGGGCGAGGTCGCCGGTGGACCGGTCGATCCAGTCCCCCACCAGCTTGACCCAGCCGTCACCGCGCCGAGCCTGCTCGCGGACCACCGCGACGAGCCCGGACTCGTCGTCGAGCTCGATGCCCACGCCCGGGATGTAGCGGCGGGTCAGCGCGACGTGGCGCCCCGCGCGGATGATGCGCGGCAGGTCGGGCCGGGCGTCGAGGCTGCGGGTGTCCACCGGCGAGCCCGCGTCGCGCAGCAGCAGGGCCCCCGCGTCGCGCTCGGCCCGGGCCTGGGTGATGGCCGCCTCCATCGCGACCGGCCCCGTGGTGCCGATGCCGACGTGGCAGTGCGCGTCGACCAGGCCGGGGGAGATCCACCCCCCGTCGGTGAGGGTGCGCGCACCGGGGACGGGCTCGTGCCGGACCACGCCGTCGGCCACCCACAGCTGCCCGGGCTCACCGGAGGGCAGCAGCGTGCCGCGCAGGTGGTACCGCTCGCCCTCGGGTGCCACCGCCCGCTACTTCTTGGGGAACTTCAGCTGCGAGGGGTCGAAGCCCTCCAGGCCCGGCGGCAGCTCGTCGAGACCCTTCGGCATCGACGACAGGTCGGGGAACCCGGCCGGCATGCCGCCGGGCATCCCGCCGCGGACCTTGGGCGGAGTGGGACCGCGTCCACTCCTGCCCTTCTTGCCCTTCTTGCCGCGCACCGCCTTGCGGTTGCCGCCGCCGGCACCGGGGATCCCGAACCGCCCCGCCATCTGCGCCATCATCTTCCGGGCCTCGAAGAACCGGTCGACGAGCTGGTTGACCTCGGTGACGGTGACCCCGGAGCCCTTCGCGATCCGCAGCCGGCGCGAGGCGTTGATCATCTTCGGGTCCTGGCGCTCGGCCGGCGTCATGCCGCGGATGATCGCCTGCACCCGGTCGATGGACTTCTCGTCGAGCTGGCCCAGCTGCTCCTTCATGTCCCCGGCGCCGGGGAGCATGCCGATGATGCTCGCGAAGCTTCCCATCTTCCGGACGGCGAGCATCTGCTGGAGGAAGTCCTCCAGGGTGAGCTGCCCGGAACCGAGCTTCGCCGCGGTGGCCTCGGCCTCCTTGGCGTCGAAGACCTGCTCGGCCGCCTCGATGAGGGTGAGCACGTCGCCCATGCCGAGGATGCGGCTGGCCATCCGGTCGGGGTGGAAGACGTCGAAGTCGTCGAGCTTCTCTCCGGTGGAGGCGAACAGGATCGGCTGCCCGGTGACCTCGCGGACGCTGAGCGCCGCACCACCGCGGGCGTCTCCGTCGAGCTTGGTCAGGACCACCCCGGTGAAGCCGACGCCGTCGGCGAAGGCCTGCGCGGTGTTCACCGCGTCCTGGCCGATCATCGCGTCGACGACGAAGAGGATCTCGTCGGGGGTGACGGCGTCCCGGATGTCGGCGGCCTGGCGCATCAGCTCGGCGTCGATGCCCAGGCGACCGGCGGTGTCGACGATGACGACGTCGTGCTGGCGGGCGCGGGCGTCGACGATGCCGCGGCGGGCGACGTCGACCGGGTCACCGACGCCGGAGCCCGGTTCGGGGGCGAACACGGGCACCCCGGCGCGCTCGCCGACCACCTGCAGCTGCTGCACGGCGTTGGGGCGCTGGAGGTCGCAGGCGATCAGGACCGGGGTGTGCCCCTGCTTGCGCAGGTGCGCCGCGAGCTTGCCCGCCAGGGTCGTCTTGCCCGCACCCTGCAGACCCGCGAGCATGATCACCGTCGGTCCGGCCTTGGCGTGGCGCAGCCGCCGGGTCTCCCCGCCGAGGATGCCGACGAGCTCGGAGTTGACGATCTTCACGACCTGCTGGGCCGGGTTCAGCGCCCCGGAGACCTCCGACCCGCGGGCGCGCTCCTTGATGCGGGCCACGAACGCGCGCACCACGGGCAGCGCGACGTCAGCCTCGAGCAGGGCGAGGCGGATCTCCCGGCAGGTGGCGTCGATGTCGGCCTCGGACAGCCGGCCCTTGCCGCGCAGGTCCTTGAGGGTGGAGGAGAGCCGGTCGGAGAGTGATTCGAACACGCACCGAGCCTAGCGGGGCGGCCCGGCACGCTGCTCCGGAGTCCACAGGAGCCTGCGCGTCGAGCCGCCCGGCACGGTCTCGTCCGAACCCCTCGCCGGACGGCTGCCGCGCCGAGGAGCCTGCCGCCCCGCGGGAGCGCGGGGATGCGCGTGCACCCCCGGGTGCCGTGCGGGTTTCTACTCAGCAGCGGGCGGCAGCGAGCACCGCGGCGGCGATCTCGTCACGGCGCACGGGGGTGTCGTCGGAGCCCAGGTCGAGGGCGAACACGTCCACAGCCGAGGCGCCGAGGGTGGACACCTTGGCCCACTGCACCACCACCCCCTGCTCCTCCAGCGCGCGTCCCACCCCGTGCAGCAGGCCGGTGCGGTCGGCGGCCCGCAGCTCGAGCACCACGGCGGCACCGTCGGGAAGCCACAGCACCCGGGGCGGCGGCCCCTGCTCCGGTGGCCCCCCGGTGCCCGGGGACTCCCCGTACGCCTGCTCCTTGGCCGCGAGCCGGGCCCCCAGGTCGAGTCCGCCGGCCAGCGCGCGGGCCAGGTCCTGGCGCAGCAGGGCCGCAGCCGGGGGCTCGCCGAAGCGGGGTGAGGCCGCGAAGGTGATGACGGCGGAGCCCTCGTGGGTGCGCGCGGCCGCGGCGTGCACCTGTAGCGAGTGCAGGGCGAGGACCCCGGCGGCCCGGGAGAGCAGCCCGGCCCGGTCGGGGGCGACGACCGTGACGCTCGCGCCGCCGGGTCCCGCACCGAGCAGCACGTGCAGCTGCCCGTCCTGGGCCAGGGCGCGGTGCTCGGGGCTCACCGCCTCCGGGTGCGGCAGGGCGTCACCGGCGGTGACGAGGCGGCAGCGCCGCACCAGCTCCCCGACCAGGCTCGCCTTCCAGTCGCCCCACACGCCGGGTCCGGTGGCCAGCGAGTCGGCCTCGGCGAGGGCGTGCAGCAGCTCCAGCAGCACCGGGTCACCCCCGATGGCGTCGACCACCAGGGCGATCGTCGCCGGGTCCTCGAGGTCGCGCCGGCTCGCCGTGGTGGGCAGCAGCAGGTGGTGGCGGACCATCGCCGCGAGCAGTGCCACGTCGGTCGGCCACAGCCCCAGGCGCCGGCCGATCTGCTCGGCGAGCTCGGCGCCGACCACGCTGTGGTCGCCGCTCCGCCCCTTGCCGATGTCGTGGACCAGCGCTCCGAGCACCAGCAGGTCCGGTCGCGAGACGCGGGTGGTCAGGGCGCCGGTGTGGGCCGCGGTCTCCACCAGGTGCCGATCCACCGTCCAGGTGTGGGAGGCGTCGCGCGGGGGCAGGTCGCGCACCGCGCCCCACTCCGGCAGCAACCGGCCCCACAGACCGCTGCGGTCCAGCGCCTCCACCGTGGGGATGAGCCGGCGGCCGGACCCCAGCAGGGCGAGCAGCTCGTCGAGGGCGTCCCGGGGCCACGGTGCGCGCAGCTCGGGGGCGGCGTCGGCGAGGCGTGTCAGGGTGCCGGCGGCGATGGGCAGCCCGGTGCGGGCGGCGCTGGCGGCGACCCGCAGCACCAGCGACGGGTCCCTGGCCGGCGCCGCGTCCCGGGCCAGCACGACCTCGCCGCCGTGCTCCACCACGCCGTCGTCGAGCGGGCGCCGCAGCGGGCCCCGGCGCAGCGAGGACAGGCCCCGCCGCGGCAGCCCGGCGCGAGCCGTCCGCAGGCCCACCTCGACGGAGAAGCTGACGGTGCGTGCCGCGTCGCTGAGCACCCGGGCGAGGTCGAAGCGGTCCCCGAGGTGCAGGGCGGCGCCGATCTCGTCGGCGTCCTGGGCGCGCAGCACGTCGCGGGAGCGCCCGGCGGCCCGGTGCAGCTCGGTGCGGACGTCGAGCAGGTTCCGGCGCGCCCCGGGCAGCCCACCGCCGGGTGCGTCCGGGTGGAAGCCGGGCATGCGATCGGTGAGCTGGGCGATCGCGAGCGCGTCGAGCAGCTGCAGGTCCCGGAGCCCGCCGCGGCCGTGCTTGAGGTCGGGCTCGATGCGGTGGGCCACCTCGCCGCTGCGCTCCCAGCGCTGGGTCGCCTGCTCCACGAGCTCGTCGAAGCGGGAGCGGATCCGGTCGCGCCACTGCGTGCGGGCGCCGGTGACCAGGGCGGCGGAGAGCGCGGTGTCCCCCGCCACGTGCCGCGCCTCCAGCATGCCCAGCGCGGCCGTGAGGTCGTCGGCGGCCACCTTCATCGCCTGCTCGGGGGTCCGCACGCTGTGGTCGAGGCTGATGTGGGCGTCCCACAACGGGTACCAGAGCGCGTCCGCCACCTCGGCCAGCGCCGCGCCCTGCTTGCCGTCGTGGACCAGGACGAGGTCGAGGTCGGAGTGGGGCAGCAGCTCGCGCCGGCCCAGCCCGCCCACCGCGACGATCGCCAGGCCGCTGCCCGCCCGGATGCCCAGCTCGGCGGCCCGGGTCCCGAGCCAGAGCTCGTGCAGGTCGACGAGCGCGTCGCGCAGCGCCTCCGGGCGCAGCCGTGGGGCGGGGTTCCGCGACGGGCGGACGGCGTCGCCCACCCCGGACCCACCCGGGGGCCCGTCGGACAGCAGCGCCGCCCGCGCCCGGACGAGGTGCGCGACCCCGAGGGGTCAGAGGGCATCCGCTCCCCGCTCCCCCGTGCGGACCCGGACGATCGTGTCCACCGGGGACACCCACACCTTGCCGTCACCGATCTTGCCGGTGCGCGCCGCGTCGACGATCACGTCGACCACCTTGTCGGCGACCGCGTCGTCGACGACGACCTCCACCCGCACCTTGGGCACGAAGTCGACCGAGTACTCCGCCCCGCGGTAGACCTCGGTGTGGCCCTTCTGGCGGCCGTAGCCCTGGACCTCGCTGACGGTCATGCCGAGCACGCCCAGCTGCTCGAGGGCGGTCTTCACGTCCTCCAGGGTGAACGGCTTGACGATGGCGGTGATCAGCTTCACGTGGTCATCCTTCCCGACCGGCGGGCGCTGCCGCCGGTGCGTGGCTGCTGGTGTGGGTCCCACCCGTGTGGAGGCTGCCGGTGCCGCGGCCGAGGGTTCCCAGGGTCGCGAAGTCGTACGCGGTCTCCGCGTGCTCGCCCTCGTCGATGCCCGTGGCCTCGGTCTCGTCGTCGACGCGCAGGCCCACGGTGAGCTTGATGGCGTAGGCGATGATCGCGGTCCCGACCAGCGAGTACGCGAGCACGGCCCCGGCGCCGACGGCCTGCTTGCCCAGCTGGGTGAGGCTGCCACCGTAGAGGATGCTCTCGACCCCCGCCGGTGCGCTCGGGTCGGCGATGACGCCGACCATGAGGGTGCCGATGATGCCGCCGACGAGGTGGACGCCGACGACGTCGAGCGAGTCGTCGAAGCCGAAGCGGTACTTCAGGCCCACCGCGAGGGCGCAGACGACACCGGCGAGGACCCCGATGACGAGCGCGCCGAGGATGTTCACCGAGGAGCAGGACGGGGTGATCGCGACCAGGCCGGCCACGATGCCCGAGGCCGCGCCCAGGGTGGTCGCGTGCCCGTCGCGGATCCGCTCGGTGAGCAGCCAGGCCAGCATCGCGGCGCAGGTCGCGGCGACGGTGGTGATGAACGTGGCCCCGGCGACCCCGTTCGCGCCGAGCGCCGAGCCGGCGTTGAAGCCGAACCAGCCGAACCACAGCAGGCCGGCGCCGAGCATCACGAACGGCAGGTTGTGCGGGCGCATCGGCTCCTTCGGCCAGCCCCGGCGCTTGCCCAGGACGACGGCCAGGACCAGGCCCGCCGCACCCGCGTTGATGTGCACCGCGGTGCCGCCCGCGAAGTCGACCGCCCCGAGCTTGTTGGCGATCCAGCCACCGGTGTGGCCGTCGGAGTCGAAGTCGAAGACCCAGTGCGCGACCGGGAAGTAGACGATCGTCGCCCAGAGACCGGCGAACAGCAGCCACGAGCCGAAGCGCATGCGGTCGGCAACGGCGCCGGAGATGAGGGCGACGGTGATCATGGCGAACATGGCCTGGAAGGCGACGAACACGGTGGCCGGGATCGTCCCGGCGAGGGCGTTGGTGTCGTCGGCGAACCCGCTGATGAGGCCCTTGAGGCCGAAGTACTCGCCGGGGTTGCCGAACAGGTTGCCGACGTCGTCACCGAACGCGACGGAGTAGCCGTAGACCACCCACAGCACGCCGACGACGCCCATCGCGCCGATGCTCATCATCATCATGTTCAGCACGCCCCGAGCGCGCACCATCCCGCCGTAGAAGAAGGCGAGCCCCGGGATCATGAGCAGGACGAGGGCCGAGCTGGCCAGCATCCACGCTGTGTCTCCTGTGTCGAGCAACTGAGCTCCTCCTCCGTCGGCGACGCCGCGGCCCGGTGGGGGGACACGACCTGCGGAGAAGGGTGCGCAGGTCCTGTTTCGGACAGACCGCCCGCGTGTTGCTCCGCGGTGAACGATCCGGGCCACCGTGTTACGTCGGGGTGTCCTGGTGGCCGGTGACGACGCTGCGTGGCGCGGCCGTCACCGGCGCACACGCACCGACCTCAGCCCAGGAGGGCTCTGCCGATCAGCCCAGGAGCGCGTCGATGAACGCTCCCGGCTCGAACGGCGCGAGGTCGTCCGGGCCCTCGCCGAGCCCCACGAGCTTGACCGGCACCCCGAGCTCGCGCTGCACCTGGAACACGATGCCGCCCTTCGCGGTGCCGTCGAGCTTGGTCAGCACCACACCGGTGATCTGGACGACCTCGGCGAACACCCGCGCCTGGGTGAGCCCGTTCTGGCCGGTGGTGGCGTCCAGGACCAGCAGCACCTCGTCGACGGTGGCCTTCTTCTCCACGACCCGCTTGACCTTGCCCAGCTCGTCCATGAGCCCGGTCTTGGTGTGCAGGCGCCCGGCGGTGTCGATGAGCACCACGTCGACCCCGTCGGCGGTGCCCCGGCTCACCGCGTCGAAGGCCACGGCGGCGGGGTCGCCCCCCTCCTTGCCGCGCACGACGGTGGCCCCGGCCCGGTCGCCCCAGGTCTGGAGCTGCTCGGCCGCAGCGGCCCGGAAGGTGTCGGCCGCACCGAGCACGACCCGGCGGCCGTCCTTGACGAGGACCCGGGCGAGCTTGCCGGTGGTGGTGGTCTTGCCGGTGCCGTTGACCCCGACCACGAGCAGCACCGACGGGTGGTCGTCGTGCGGCAGGGCGGCGACGGAGCGGTTCATCTCCGGGTGCAGCTCGGCCACGAGGACCTCCCGGAGCAGGGCCCGCACGTCGGCGGCGGTGCGCACGCTGCGGCTGGCGATCAGCTCGCGCAGCCGGGCGACCACGGCCATCGTGGTAGCGGTGCCGAGGTCGGCGACGAGCAGCGTGTCCTCGACCTCCTCCCAGGACGCCTCGTCGAGGTCACCGGCGCCGAGCAGGCCCAGCAGGCTCTGGCCCACCGCGCCCTGCGAGCGGGACAGCCGCCCGCGCAGGCGCTCCAGGCGACCCTCGGTGGGGGCGATCTCGTCGACCGGGGCCGAGGCGGGCTCGGGCTCCGGGGCGGGCTCGGGCTCCACGACCGGCGCGGGGGCGGGCTCGGCGGCCGGCTCGGGCAGGTCGAGGTTGCGCACCGTCCGGGTCGGGGCGTCGCGCGGGACCGCGGCATCGTCGCCGACGCGGGGCTGGTCGTCGGTCTCGGTGCGCTCGACGACCCCCGGCGGCGGCGCGGGAGCCACCGAGGGCAGCACCGGCGGCGGCGGTGCCGTGACGGCCCCGCCGCCCTCGCTGAAGCTGAACCCGGCCGGCGCCTGGTAGCCGGCGGGGCCGACCTCGCCCGACTCCTCCTGGGCCAGGCTGATCCGGTTGCGGCGGCGCAGCACGAGGCCGACCGTCACCCCGACCACGAGCAGCACGGCGACGACGACGATCAGGACGATCAACACGGTGGTGCTCATGGGGCCAGTCTCCCAGGACCGCCCGGGTGCGCCGAACTCCGCGCCCGGTCGGCCCGGTCAGGGGACCAGGTCGTCGCTGTCGCGCGCCTCGGTGACGAGCACGTGCCCGGGAGCGTGGGTGGTGGCCAGTGCCGGGCGTGACTCGACGACGGCGGCCTCCGGGGTCACGCCGCACGCCCAGAACACCGGGACGTCTCCCTCCTGGATCACCACCGGGTCGCCGACGTCCGGTCTCGTGAGATCGTCGATCCCCAGCGCGCCCGGGTCACCGACGTGCACCGGGGCCCCGCGCACCGCGGGGTAGCGGGAGGAGACCCGCACCGCGGTGGCGACCAGCCCCGCGGGAACCGGCCTCATCGAGACCACCAGGGGACCCGCGAAGCGGCCGGCCGGGCGGCACCGCACCGCGGTCCGGTACATGGGGACCAGCCGGCGGTGGGCACCGACAGCCCCGCCCGGAACCGTGCCCGGGCCTCGAGGGGGGTGTGCAGTGCGGGTGCGAGCGGCTCGGTCACGAACGGTCCCTCCGGAGCTGGAGCGCCTGTCCCGGGCGGGCCTGGGCGGCGAGGTCGACGTCCGCGGAGCGGACGACGGCGACGACGGGGTAGCCCCCGGTGACGGGGTGGTCGGCCAGGAACAGGACGGGCAGGCCCCCCGGCGGCACCTGGACCGCACCCCGGACGACGCCCTCGCTGGGCAGCTCGCCGCGATCGGGCTCCAGCAGCAGCGGCTCGCCCTCGAGCCGGGCGCCGATCCGGTCGCTGCGGCTGGAGACGGTCCACGGCCGCTGGAGGAGCGCGCCGAGCCCCCCGTGGACCCGGTCGGCCCGGGGTCCGGGGTGCACGCGCAGCACGAGGGTGCCGTCGGTGGGCGGGACCGTCGGTGCCTGGCTCACCGTGGGCATCGCCGACGGGGGTGGGCCGACCGGCAGCACGGTGCCCGGTGCGAGCGCGGGTGGTCCCAGGCGGGAGAGGGTGTCGGTGGAGCGCGACCCCAGCACCGGCTCGACGACCACCCCGCCGCGCACCGCGAGGTAGCTGCGCAACCCCGTCGGCGGCACCCCGAGACGCAGGGTGCTGCCCCGTCGCAGACGCAGGACCGCGGCGTGCCCGACCGGGGTGCCGTCGACGTCCGCCGGGACCGCAGCCCCGGTGACCGCGACGGTGAGGTCGACCTCCGCCCGCACCGCGAGACCACCGAAGGTCACCTCCACCGTCGCGGCGTCGGCGTCGTTGCCCAGCAACCGGTTCGCGAGGTCGTGGGAGCCCCGGTCGGCGGCACCGGAGGTGCCGACCCCCATGCCGCCGAGCCCGGGCCGGCCCCGGTCCTGGACCAGGGCCAGCGGACCGGTGGCGAGGACGGTCAGGGCCCTCACCCGCCGACCGCCACGAAGCGGACCGTCCCACCGGCCCGGAGCAGCGCCGGCGGGTCGCGGTCGAGGTCGAACAGGACCGCGGCGGTACGCCCGACGAGCTGCCAGCCCCCGGGCGAGGCTCGTGGGTAGATGCCGCTGTGCTCCCCCGCCAGCCCCACCGAGCCGGCGGGCACCGCGGTGCGGGGCTCCGCGCGCCGCGGCACGTGCAGCCGCGGGTCGCCGCCGACCAGGTAGGCGAACCCCGGGGCGAAGCCGCCGAAGCCGACCCGCCACGGGGTGCCCGTGTGCGCCTGCACGACCTCGGCCCGGCTCAGCCCGGTCAGCCCGGCCACCGCGTCGAGGTCGGGTCCGTCGTAGACCACCTCGACGACGGTCTCCGGCCCGGCTCCCCCGGCGGGGCGCCCACCCGCCGACGCCGCCGCGCGCCGCAGCTGCTCGGCCAACGGGCCCAGCGCCCGGCCCGGCTCCACGGTCACCAGCACCGTCCGCGCGCCCGGGACCACGTCGAGCAGGGCGAGCGGGCTCCGCAGCGGCTCCAGCACGGCCGTGAGCGCCAGCACGGCGTCGAGGTCGGCCAGCTCGAGCAGCAGCGCGGCGTCGCCGCACGGCAGCACGGTGACCGCACGCCGCGACACCACCTCAGGCAAAGCCCGCCACCGCCACCCCGGCCCCGGTGAGCGCCGTCCGGACTGCCCGGGACATCGCGACGGCCCCGGGCGAGTCCCCGTGCACGCAGACCGACTCCGCCCGCACCTGCACGTCGGTGCCGTCGACGGCGGTGACCACCCCGTCGGTGACCATCCGGAGCACCCGGGCCGCCACCTCGTCGGGATCGTGCAGCAGGGCCCCGGGCTCGGTGCGGGGCACCAGGGTGCCCTCGGGGGTGTAGCCCCGGTCGGCGAACGCCTCACCGACCGTGCGCAGGCCCCGGCGCTCGGCCTCGCGCAGCAGCACCGAGCCGGGCAGCCCCAGCACCGGCAGCGACCGGTCGTAGGCGACGACCGCGTCGATCACCGCGCGGGCCTGCGCCTCGTGGTGCACCACGGCGTTGTAGAGCGCCCCGTGCGGCTTGAGGTAGCGGACTCCGGTGCCGCTGACCCGGGCCAGGGCCTCCAGCGCTCCCAGCTGGTAGAGCACGTCGTCGGCCAGCTCGGTCGGCGCCACGTCCAGGAACCGGCGCCCGAACCCGGCCAGGTCGCGGTAGCCGACCTGTGCGCCGACGGTGACGCCGGCGGCGACGGCGAGCGCGCAGGTGCGGCGCAGGGTGCTCGGGTCACCCGCGTGGAACCCGCACGCGACGTTGGCGCTGGTGACGCTGGCGAGCACCGCCTCGTCGTCGCCGAGCACCCAGCGCCCGAAGGACTCCCCGACGTCGCTGTTCAGGTCGACGCTCACGGGGTCACCGGTGCGCGTGCTGGGACCACGAGCCCGGGTACAGCCGCCCCGTGCCGAGCCCCAGGTGCTCGGCGACGAGCAGGGTGTGGCACGCGGTGACGCCGGAGCCGCAGTAGGCGACCACCGGGGCGACCTCGTCCACGTCCAGGTCCACCCCGGCACCGGCGAACCGGGCCCGCAGCTCGTCGTCGGACCGCAACGAGCCGTCGTCGTGCACCGTCTCCAGGCAGGGGATGCTGCGCGCCCCGGGCACGTGACCCGGGCGGGGGTCCAGCGGGTGGTCCCGGCCCTCGTAGCGCTCCCGCGGCCGCGCGTCGAGCACCACGTTGGCCGGATCCTCCGCGTCCTCGGGACCGGCGAGCAGCTGCGCGGGCCACGGTCGCACCTCGACGGCGGAGCGGGTCCGCACGACCGGACCGGGCTCCAGCGCCACCCCGACGGGTGCACCGGCGAGCAGCGCTGCGTCGCGCCCGGTCACCCGCAGCATCCACGCCAGCCGGGCGGCGATGACCCCGCGCTCGGAGTCGACGGCCACCACCGCGTCGTCGTCGCGCACCCCGGCCCGGGCCAGACCCTCGGCGAAGTGCTCGGGCGTGGGCAGCGGGTGCCGCCCGGCCGCCTCCGACGGCGGACCGGCGAGCCAGGCGTCGAGCTCCAGCAGGACGGCACCGGGCAGGTGCCCGGCGCCGTGGTCGGCCGCCGCGCTCCGCTCCGGGGTGTCCCGGGCGACGTGCACGACCACCACCTCGTCACGGTGGGCGACGAACCAGGCGGGGGTGACGATCGCGGGCAGGGGGGCGGACAGCACAGCCACGAGCCTAGGTCCGCCCCCGCGGCCGGGTCAGCCCCGCACCACCTGCACCCCGACCACGCGGCGTTCACCTCGTGCACCCCGCCGGTCAGCTCGAGCGAGGCGGTGAGCTCGCGGCGACGGCAGTCCGGGCCCACCGACACCTCGATGCGGCGCTCTCCCCCGCGGCCAGCTCGACCCGGGCGTAGCCGAGCAGCGCCGTCACCGGGCGGGTCACCGAGGCCACCGGGTCGTGGCCGTAGAGCTGCACCACGTCCGCCCCGGACCGCGGACGATCGCGAACGCAACCATGAACGAGAAGCCCACCGCGGGGATCACGGTTCCCGCGGTCGCGACCACGCTGTTGCGGAAGTACTGGAGGAAGTCGCGCTCGACCTCTCCGTCGTCGGGTTCGACGACATCTCGCTGTGGACCGCCCTGTCCCAGGAGGACGGGCGCGGTGCCCGTGCCCCCGCACACCGGGAGATGTCCACCCACCTGGTGGAGCGGGCCTCGACCGCGGCGCCCTCCCGCTAGATCGGCTCGGCCGGGGTACCCAGGTCGAGCCCACCCAGGTCGACCCCGCCCAGGTCGACCCCACGCAGCCGCTGCGAGATGACGGTGGTGATCCCGTCGCCCCGCATGCTCACCCCGTAGAGCGCGTCGGCCACCTCCATCGTCGCCTTCTGGTGGGTGATGACGATGATCTGGCTGCGCTCCCGCAGCTGGGCGAACAGGGTGATCAGGCGCTGCAGGTTGGTGTCGTCCAGGGCGGCCTCCACCTCGTCCATGACGTAGAACGGCGACGGCCGGGCCCGGAAGATGGCCACCAGCATGGCCACCGCCGTGAGCGACTTCTCCCCGCCCGAGAGCAGCGAGAGCCGCTTCACCTTCTTGCCCGGCGGGCGGGCCTCGACCTCGATGCCGGTGGTGAGCATGTCGTCGGGGTCGGTGAGGACGAGGCGGCCCTCACCGCCGGGGAACAGGGTCTGGAAGACGCCCTCGAACTCCGCGGCCACGTCGGTGAAGGCGGCGGTGAACACCTCCTGGATGCGGGCGTCGACGTCGTCCACCACCCCGAGCAGGTCCCGACGGGTGTCCTGCACGTCCTGCAGCGCGGTGGCCAGGAACGCGTGCCGCTCCTCCAGCGCCGCGAACTCCTCCAGGGCCAGCGGGTTGACCCGACCGAGCAGGGCCAGGTCCTGCTCGGCGGACGCGAGGCGCCGCTGCTGGACGGCCCGGTCGTAGGGCACCGGCGGCGGGGCGCTGACCTGCTCGCCCCGCTCCCGCGCCAGCTCCACCTCCGCCAGCTCGGCGGCCGACGCGGCCAGCGCGACGTCGGGCCCGAACTCGGCGACCAGCGCGTCGAGGGAGATGCCGAGGTTCTCCACGATGGTCGCCTCGAGCTGCTCGGTGCGCAGCGCAGCCTGGGTGCGGGCCACCTCCTCGCGGTGCACCGCGTCGGTCAGGGTGGCGAGCTGGTCCCGCAGCGCGCGGACCTGCTCCCGCGCGGCCCCGAGCCCGGCCTCGACCGTGCTGCGCGCGGCGGTCACCGCCTCCCGCTGCGCGGCGGCCCGGGCCAGCACGAGCGTCAACCGCTGCTGCGCCCGCGCACCCCCCTCCGCGACGGCCACGGCAAGCGCCGCCGCCCTGGCCCGGGTCCGCTGGGCGGCCTCGGCGCGGGCGCGGGCCTCCCGCTCGCCCCGGGCGGCGCGGCGCAGCCCCTCGGCGCGGCCGGCCGAGCCCTGGGCGCGCTCGGTGGCGCTGCGCTGCTCCAGGCGCGCCTCGACCTCGGCCGCCCGGGCGGAGGCCAGGCGGACGGCGACGTCGTCGCGGCCGTCGGTGGTCGGCTCGTGCTCGCCCGGCTCGGCCCGGGCAGCCACGAGGCGGGCCTCCAGCTCCACCAGAGCGGTCGCGTCGTCGGTCCGGCGGGCCTCCAGGGCGTCGCGCTGGCCGCTCAGCCGGGCGACCTCGGCCGCGCCCGCGCGCGCGGCCGAGGCCAGCGCGCCGAGCTGCTCGGCGACCGCGGCCATCGACGCGTCGGAGGCGTTCAGCGCATCCAGGGTGCGCGCCGCGGCGGCGACCCGGGTGCCGTGCTCGGCGCGGGCGCCATCGAGGGCGGTCACGAGCGAGGCGACCTGCTGCCGGGCGGTGTCCAGCGCCTCGTCCGCAGCGTCGACGGCGGCCTGGACCTCCAGTGCGGACGGGGTGCGGTCGGAGCCTCCCACCGCCCACCCCGGCCCGACGAGGTCACCGGCCAGGGTCACCCCGCGCAGGCCGGTAGCCGGTGCCGCGGCGGCGGTGGCGAGGTCGTCGACCACCACCACACCGGCCAGCAGGGCGGCCACCGGGCCCGCGAGCGGTGCGGGGGCGCTGACGAGCTCGGCGGCCCACACCCCGACGGGCGCGGGCCCGGGCGCCGCCGTGGTGACCGCACCCCCCACGAGCAGGCCCGCCCGCCCCCCGTCGCCGTCCTTCAGCGCCTGCAGCGCCGCCACCGCAGCCTCGGCGCCCTCGACGGCCACCGCGTCGGCCGCCGGGCCCAGCGCCGCCGCGACGGCCACCTCGTAGCCGGGACGGACCCGCAGCAGCCGGGCCGCTGCGCCGAGCACCCCGGTGCCGCCGTGCGTGAGGAGCCAGGCGGCGCCGTCGCGTCGGGTCAGCCCGACCCGCAGCGCCTCCACCCGAGCCGTCCCGGAGGCGACCTCCTGCTCGGCGGCCCGCTCGGCGGCCACCAGCTCGGCGACCCGGGCGCTCGCGGCCCGCTCCTCGACCAGGGCGGCCTCGTGGGCCGAGTCCAGCCCGAGCTCACCGGCGTCGAGCTCGCCGACGAGGCCCTGCACCTGCTCCAGCTCGGCCCGCGCGGTGCCCTCCCGCTCGGCGGCCTGTGCGACCCCCGCGGCCAGCCGCTCGATCTCGGCGGTCCGGGTCTGGTCGCGGGTGCGGACGGTGTCGACCTGCCCGACCAGGCGGGCGAGGCCCTCGCGCCGGTCGGCCACGGCCCGGACTGCGGAGAGGTGCTCGCGCTCGGCCGCGGCGAGCTCGCGCTCCAGCTCGGCCCGGGTGGCCTGCGCGACGCCCAGCGTCACCCCGCTCGCGGTGACCACCGCGGCGAGCTCGGCCTCCAGCGCGGCGGCCCGCTCGGCCTCGGCGTCCAGCTGGTCGGGGTCGCGGCCGGTGCGCTCGGGCGGCACCGCCCCGAGGTGCCGGGCCCGCTCGCCGGCCACCCGCACGGTGGCACCGAAGCGCTCGGACAGGGCGGAGAGCCGCAACCAGGTGTCCTGTGCCGCCTCGGCGGCCGGAGCCAGCTCGGCCAGCTCCGCCTCCCCGCGCACGAGCACCGCCTCCGCGACGGTGAGCGCGGCGCCCACCTGCTCCTGCTGCGCCCGCGCGACGGCCTCGTCCCGGACCTCGTCGGCGAGCTCGGACCGGCGGGTGACGAGGTCGTCGGCGGCCAGCCGCAGCCGCGCGTCGCGCAGGTCGGCCTGGACGGTCTGCGCGCGCCGGGCGACCTCGGCCTGGCGGCCCAGCGGCTTGAGCTGGCGGCGCAGCTCGGCGGCGAGGTCGGACAGCCGCGCGAGGTTGGCCTGCATCGCGTCGAGCTTGCGCAGCGCCTTCTCCTTGCGCTTGCGGTGCTTGAGGACCCCGGCCGCCTCCTCGATGTACGCGCGCCGGTCCTCCGGCCGTGACTCGAGGATCCCGGCCAGGCGGCCCTGCCCGACGATGACGTGCATCTCGCGGCCGATGCCGGAGTCGCTGAGCAGATCCTGGACGTCCATGAGCCGGCACCCGGCGCCGTTGATCTCGTACTCGCTCGCGCCGTCGCGGAACATCCGCCGGGTGATGGCGACCTCGGCGTGGTCGATGGGCAGGGCCCCGTCGGCGTTGTCCAGGGTCAGCGTGACCTCGGCGCGCCCCAGCGGCGGACGGCCGGCGGTCCCGGCGAAGATGACGTCCTCCATCTTGCCGCCGCGCAGCGCCTTCGCGCCCTGCTCCCCCATCACCCAGGTGAGGGCGTCGACGACGTTGGACTTGCCCGAGCCGTTGGGCCCGACCACGCACGTGATGCCCGGCTCGAAGCGCAGCGTCGTCGCCGAGGCGAAGGACTTGAAGCCCTTCAGCGTCAGGCTCTTCAGGTGCACAGGGGGTGAGGCTACCGCTCCCGAAACCCGTCGAGGCCGCCCCGCGCCGGGTCCCAGCGCTCCACGACGAGGTCGACGCGACCAGCGGTCTCCCCGCCGCGCAGCAGGGCCAGGAGCTGCGCGCACCGCTCCCGGGGACCCTCGGCGACCACGAGGACCCGGCCGTCGGGGACGTTGGTGGCCGTGCCGACGAGCCCGAGCTCGAGCGCCCGGGTGCGGGTCCACCAGCGGAACCCCACCCCCTGCACGTTCCCGTGCGCCCACGCGGTCAGCCGCACGGTCTCGGTCACCCGTCCATCATGGTCGCGCAGGGTCGCACTCGGACCTCGGAGCGGTAGCCCATCCCGGCCTCGGTCAGCAGGTGCCGGGGGCGGGCGGGCTCCGGCGCGAGCTCCCGGCGCAGCTGGGCGGGGTAGACGCGCAGGGAGTGGGTCTCGCCCTCGTAGGCAGGCCCCCAGACCTCGCGCAGCAAGATCTTCTGCCCGACGAGCATGCCCCGGTGGCGCACGAGCACCTCGAGCATCCCCCACTCGGTGGGTGTCAGGTGCACCTCGGCCCCGTCGCGCACCACCGTCTTCGCGGCCAGGTCGACGGTGAACGACGCCGTCTCGACCACCGGCAGATCCTCCCCGGTGGGCGCGGCACCGCGCCGCACGGCCGCGCACAGCCGGGCCAGGAGCTCGTCCATCCCGAACGGCTTGGCGACGTCGTCGTCGGCTCCGGCATCCAGCGCGTCGACCTTGTCCGCGGAGTCGGTGCAGCGGGAGAGGCCGGGCACACCCTCGTCCCGTTGCTCACTGAGCGCGGTTTCGAAGCGTTGAACGCAGAGCCCTGATCTCTGGGCCCCGACGTTGCACGCCCTGCCTGCGTGCTCCCGCTGTCCCGTTCCCGGATCGCCGATCGGAACGAGAGTCACCGGTGGCGCGGGGTCGCCGCGTCCTTCTGCGTGAGCGTTGGCGTAGATGTCTCTACGGTTTCGCCGACGCCTCGCGCGGGCGGGAGGTCGCCACCTCCCGCCCGCGCACGGCGTCGCATTTTCACCTGGGCCAGAACGAGCGCGGCGACGACGAGGCCGGCCCCGACCAGTTGCCCTACGGCCAGTGACTGGTCCAGGACGAGCCACCCGAGGAAGGTGGCCACGAACGGGCTGAACAGGCCGAGCGCGGCGACGCGGCTGGTCGGAAGGGCCCGCAGACCGCGGAACCACAGGACGTACGCAAGAGCCGTCCCGATGATCGTGAGGTAGCCGTACCCGGCGAGATTCTGGGCGCTCATCGCGGGAGGCGCGCCCTCCACGAGCAGAGCGAGCGGGAGCAGGAGGGCGCCGCCGGCGAGCAGCTGCCAGGCGGTGAGCGTCAGCGGCGGCACCGGGGCAGCCCAGCGCTTGGTGAGCAGGATGCCCAGCGCCATCGACAGGGCCCCGCCGAACGCGGCGAGGAGGCCTACCGGGTCCAGGGAGGCGTCCGGACGCAGCACAAGCAGGGCCACCCCGAACAGGCCGACCACGCCGGCCACCAGGACGGTGCGCGCCGGTCGTTCCCCTGTCAGTCGCGGCGCAAGCGCTGCGACCACGAGCGGCTGCACCGCTCCCACCAGTGCGGCGACCCCGCCCGGCAGCCGGTAGGCCGCGACGAACAGCAGCGCGAAGAAGCCACCGATGTTGAGGGTGCCGAGCACCGCAGCGCGACCCCACCACACCCCTCGCGGCCGTGCGGGCGCCAACGCCAGCAGCAGGAGCCCGGCAGGCAGGGCCCGCGACGTGGCCGCGAGCAGCGGACGGTCCGGTGGCAGCAGCTCGGTGGTGACCAGGTAGGTCGAGCCCCAGGTCGCCGGGGCCAGGGCCGTCCAGAACAGAAGTCTTAGCACTAAAACAGTATGTCTTAGCGCGAAGCGATACGCTAGGTCCATGGCTGACCACGTCGATGAGGTGCTCGCCCAGTGGTCCCGGGAGCGGCCGGACCTGGACGTCTCGCCGATGGCTGTGCTCGGCCGGCTGTCCCGGCTGACCCGGGTGGTCGAGGCACGGCAGCGGGCCACGTTCGCCCGGCACGGGTTGGACGCCGCCTCCTTCGACGTGCTGGCGACGCTGCGCCGGGCCGGGTCCCCGTGCGCGCTGACGCCCGGGCAGCTGGCGCGCAGCGCAATGGTCACCACCGGTGCGATCACCCAACGCCTCGACCGGCTCCAGGAGCGCGGCCTGGTCTCCCGATCCCCAGGGCCGACCGACGCCCGCAGCGTCCTGGTCACCCTGACCGACGCCGGCCGCGAGATCCTCGACGCGGTGCTGCCGGACCACCTCGCCACCGAGGAGCTGCTGCTCGAACCGATCGACGCCCAGCAGAGGACCCAGCTCGCTGAGCTGCTCTCACGCCTGCTGCTGCCGCACGAATGACACCCATGCCCAGCAACCGGGCCGACCCGTGTGATCCCCTCGCCTCCCGCGGGCGGACGCACTGGCCGTGCCTTCCACCACCAGATGAGGATCGGCGTCCGGGACGGTCTGCTGGCCTGGCGAGAGCAGCAGGGTAGGAGCACCGCGGCGCTGCCCGGAGGCAGTCGGTGTTCCTTGGTGGCCTCGGCGCTGCCGGCGCTCACACCTCACTGCAGGGCTACCCGGTGGTCTCGCCCGCGGCCGCGCTGGTCATCGG
>JBBSUN010000034.1:0-34782 GCA_038234335.1 Mycobacteriales bacterium | reverse complement strand
GCCCTCGAGGTCGCCCCCGGACCTGAGCACGAGCGACGGACGCTGCCGCGACCTGCGACCACCAACGGCCGCGCGTGCCCCTGGCGCCGTTGTACTTCCTCGTCCTGGCCTTCGCGGCCTTCCTGTGGACGACGTTGTGGGCGGGGCCTCGGGCGCTCCTCGCCCAAGCGGTGCTTTTGATCCTGACGTCGGGTTCGTCGCTGCTGGCGTCGTGCGCGGTGTCCACCAACTTCCGCGCCTCCACGGACCGAGAGCTCGATTTCTTTCACGACTCACTGCTGGTACCGTGAAATGCATGTTTGGCTTTGCTTCGTTCATCTCTCGCGTGAGCTCGAACACGGATCGGACGTGGGAATGTTACGGAGATCAAAATCCCTACTACGGGGTGCTAACGGACCCCAAGTACCTCGCCGATCGGATCACCGACGAGAACCGTGCCGCGTTCTTCGTCACCGGGGACGAGCACGTCGAGCACGTGCTCGACCTCATCTCGCGGACCATGGGTCCGGACTTCGCATTGCACAGTGTGCTCGACTTCGGTTGCGGTGTCGGGCGACTCACCATTCCTTTTGCGCAACACGCGAACGTCGTGGTCGGCGTGGACATCTCGGCGTCCATGCTCGCGGAGGCGCGTGCCAACGCGGCGCACCTTCAGCGGGCGAACGTCGACTTCTTCGAGTCCGACGACGAGCTCAGCCTGGCGACGGGTCGTTACAGTCTCGTGCACTCGTACGTGGTCCTGCAGCACATCCCCCTGGCACGGGGCATGGGACTGGTTGAACAGCTGGTGGATCGAGTTGAGCCCGGAGGCGTGGGCGCCCTCCACGTGACCTATGCAAGCCGACGTTCGCGCGCCTCACGGACGTTCCGCCAGGTTCGTCTCCTCTTCCCGCCACTCCACTGGGCGGTGAACATCAGTCGGGGTCGCCCGTGGAAGACCCCGATGATGCAGATGAATCTCTATGATCTGGGCGCGGTGGTGGAGGTGCTCCAGGCCCGGGGCGACGCGGTCGCGATCCACGCTGAGCTGACCGAGCACTCAGGTTTTCTCGGGGCATTCATCCTGTTCCGGCGGCCCGGTGCCACCCAGAACGACTAGACTGGAGCGACAGCATGCGAGTTCCCCAGAACGAGAGCTATCCCGAGCACCCTCGTGAGGAGCTCCTCGGTTTCATCCCGCGGGTTGACTCCGTCCTAGATGTTGGTTGCGCAACAGGCGGGTGGGGGGGCACCTTGCGCAAGCACCTGGGGGCGGATGCGCGCATCGTCGGGATCGAAGCAGTACCCGCTCAGGCCGAGAAGGCCAGGACGGCCGGTTTCGACGAGGTCCACACCGGGTACTTCCCCGAGGACCTGCCATCGGGCAGCGGTCTCTTCGACCTCATCACCTTCAACGACGTGCTCGAGCACACCGTCGATCCTTGGACCGTTCTCGACGAGGCGCACAAGTTCTTGGCTCCGAACGGTCGAGTGCTCGCGTCCCTGCCGAACATCCAGTTCGCTCCAGCGGTGCTCCAGCTCCTCCGAGGGCGCTGGGACTACAAGGACGACGGTGTCCTGGATCGCACCCACCTACGGTTCTTCACGAGAGCGACCATGATCGAGCTCTTCGAGTCCAGCGGGCTCACGGTGGATCGGATAGCGGGAATCAACCCCTTCGGTCAGTCACACGAGAAGGCCGTCCCGCCGGCGGTGCTGCTGGCCTTGCGGGCGGCGCGCTTCGTGACGTCGAATGCCCAGTTCTCCCAGTTCGTCCTGGTCGGGCGGCGCAACGTGGATGCAGCGGCCGCCCCAGCGTCTTGACCCAGCGCTTCCGTCCGGTCGGCCGGCGTGCCCGATCCGCGCTGGCGGCCTGAGCTGCGTCGCGCTCGTGTGACGACCCGGTGCGGAGCGCTGGCGCGCCGTGCGTGCCGTGGAGGTGCCCATCCGGTCCGATCGGGACATCAACGTGGCAGCACCATCAGTGACTGAGACTCGGCACCGTCCTGGGGGAGCGGCCCCCCCGCACGCGGAGCGCGACCGTCACCATGGCCAGGTCGAAGGCGCCGGTCAGGGCCACGGCCCAGAAGAACGCGTCGATGCCGATGCTCGCCCCGATGGCGAAGGTCGACGGGATCAGCACGGCGTCGACGCGCCGCAGCGTGAACAGGCGGGAGCTGGCCCGGCGGGCTCGGATGCCGGACTGCGCGACGATGAAGCACAGGACGAAACCGGTGTACACCGCCATGGCGGGGAGGGCGGCGCGCGCGTCTGGCCAGCTGGCACCCAGGAGTCCGCGTCCGACGTCCGGCGGAAGGTAGTAGAACGGCAGCGCCACCACGGCCAGCACGGCGAGGAGCCACAGCTGGGTGCGACGCACCGTCGAGTCGACCGTGGCCGGGTCCCGGCTCATCTGTGGCAACAGGTGCTGCAGCAGCCCGGTGGTCAGAATGCCGAAGGGGCCCAGGACGAGCATGGCTCCCCGAGCTGCGCCGACGGCCTGGGCGCCAATGATGGCCACGGCCAGGAAGAACCCGAGCTGAAGACCCAGGGCGCCGACGAACGTCTCGCCCGCTGCGTGCGCGCCTAGCTGGAGCACTCGACCGAGACGGATGTCCTCGCCCGGGCTCGCAGGGGTCGGCGACCGTGCGAACAGGACCACGAACAACACCGCGGTTCCGAGGAGCGCGCCCACCACCCAGACGAGCGCCGGAGGGAGGGGAACCTGCCATCCGGTGTAGCTCGGCACCAACCACGACGCCATGACGAGCACCCACGTCACGTCCGCGACGAGCGCCCACAGCTGGCGACCGGCGGCGATCGCGAACCAGCGCAGGAGGTCCTGGACGAGCAGCACCGGCAGGCCGACCAGCACGATGAGGGTGTTGGCGCCGTGGAGCACGCCGATCAGGGGAAAGACCAGGAGGCCGATGCCCGCTCCCGCGCACCCGAGCGCTGCGGCCGTGGCGACGATCCGCAGGCGGACCTCCCGCGCGAGCCGTTGGCCCCTGGTGTTCGAGATCACCGTGCAGGGCTCGGAGAGGAGCGCGCGCGAGATGGTGAGCAGCGCGCTGTACAGCATGACGCAGATGGTGAACCTGCCGAAGTCCTGGGGACTGTCCGTGCGGGCGACCGCGATCATCAGCACCGTGTTGGACAAAGCCGACGCGGCTTGGTCGGCGACGCCGGTCAGCGCGCTACGACGCGAGCTCACAGGCCGCGCACCCGGAGTGCCAGCAGCTTGCACCGTGCGAGCGCGAACAAGAGCACCCGCTGGGGTGCCGGGTAGCTCCACCGACGCAGGAAGAGATCACGGGATCGCGCCGCGTTGCGGTAGCGGGAGCTCGCTCTCGCATCGCTGCCTCCCGAGGTGTGGACGACGACGACCGCGTCGTCCGTCGCCACCCGCAGGCCGGCGTGCTGCAGCCGCAGGCAGAGGTCTGTGTCTTCCCAGTACATGAAGTAGCGCTCGTCGAAACCGTCCATCTCCTGGAAGGTCTGGCGTCGGATCATGAAGGCCGCACCGGTCCGCCACTCGCCGCGTTCCTCGTCGCTGCCCCACTTCCGGAGGAAGTGCCCACCGGCGTCGGCCTGTTCCCGGCCCTCACGATCGCGGATGACCGGCGCCACCAGGCCGACGCCGGGATGCTCGTCCAGGTAGCCGGCCAACCCGGAGAGGAGTCCGCGGTGCAGCACCAGGTCACTGTTCAGCACCAAGAGGTGCGACGAGCGGCTCGATCCGGCCCCGAGATTGACCCCGGCGCCGTATCCCTGGCGGTGCTCGGCCTTGATGGTCGTCGCACTGCCGGGCAACGACCCGATCGTGTACCCGGGATCCCCGGTGTTGTCGACGACGATGATCTCCGTGATCCCGACGTCGTCGACGAGCGACGCTGCGAGCGCGGCGGTGTCACCGGCGGAGTAGTAGTCCACGATCACGGCGCAGACGGCGACTCCGTCATCCACGGTGGTCCCTGCCGATCACCTGGTACCGCAGGGCCGAGTACAGCAGGACCGCCAGCACCAGCTCCGGCACCGAGTTGGCGAGATCGTCGCGCAGCAGGGGATAGGCGTGCGCGTAGACCGTCACCACGACCCCGACCCCGTACCCGCTGAGGGTGCGACGGCGATCGACGGCCCGCACCGTGACGAACATGAGCACCGACCACAGCACGAGCGTGGTGGCGACACCGAAGTTCAGCAGCAGCACGCCGACCGCGGTGGGAGCGATGATGTAGCCCGCCGCAAAGCTGCCGGGTGCGACGATCTGCGTGAACCGCACCGCGGTGTTGTCGGGCTTCGCCGGGAACAGGCGGCGCGGTACGAACCGCGCCAGGGCCGGGAGGAACAGACCGCTGCCCTCGAAGCGCAGCGGCGCGGAGGGGCCGAGCGCCAGGTCCACGACCTCGACGGGGGAGAACTCACCCCGCAACACCGTGGCGCTCGTGTCCGACGTGCCACTGAGCGCCTGCTCTCGCAGCGAGCCGATACCGATACTGAGCCCCAGCACCATGCTGAACGCCACCACCGCCACCAGCACCTTGCCGACGATGGACCGACGCGCCACGGGCTCGCCCCTGGTCAGCACGCGGATCACGAGCAGCGAGCTGGCGGAGAACAGGATCTCGCTCCGGCTCAGGTCGATGATCGGGAGTGCGATGCCGAGGATGAGCATCGGTCGCCACGCCAGGCTCGCACCCGGTATCCGCACTGTGACCGAGACGTGGACGGCGATCACGAGCACCGCGAGGACCCCCAGCGCCAGTGACACGATCTGCTGGGCGGACAGGCCCTTGCTGGCGTACGTCTGGATCCCCGCGGCGAGTCCGGCCCCGGAGTAGTACGCACCGAGCCCGGTCTGCGCTACCTGGAACGCGCTGGTGGCCAGACCGAGCCAGATCGTGAGCTTCATCAGCTGTACCGAGCGGGTGCGAGCTCGGGCGTCGAGCGGCTGCTGCCCACGGGGTTCGATCCGCCAGCCCCGCGTCGTCCGTGCCCGGCCGGCGACCACGCCCACGAGGCTGGCCAGGGACAGCAGCACCCCGAACCACCGGATCGACGATGCGTCGCCCACGGGGACCACCGCGGGGCCCATCTCGAGCACCACGAAGTTGTAGGTCAGCGCGATGTTGGTCACGGCGATCGGCTGCACGGTGTCCAGTGCGAGCAGGCTCGCCACGGCGGCGACCACGATGCTGAGGTCCATGTCGGTCAGCAGCGCCGAGGCCACGACGCTGCAGATCAGCGTCCAGCGCAGGAACCCCGCCGGTGACGTCGCCGACGCCGGTGTTCCTCCGCGGGCACCGCGCGTCGGTCCCGCACCGCGCGTCGGTCCCGCACTGCGGCCGAAGTCGGTCGCGCTACTCATCGGCGCCGGCCAGGAGGGGGTGGAGCAGCTGCAGCCAGCGCTGCCGGACCCGGTCCGGACGGTAGCTGCTCAGCAGGTCCGCCCGTCCCTCGACCGACGGCGGGCGCTCCAGCAGGCGTTCGATCGCAGTGGCCCACGCGGCCGCGTCGCGTGGCAGCACGACGACGCCGTCGTCCTCACGTGCGGGGAGGTTGATGCCACGGTTCGCCCGCGCCGTCATCACCAGCGGTGCGTGGCAGGCGTAGGCGTGCAGGACCTTGTTCTGCACGCCGCTCCCGAGCTCGAGGGGCACGATGACGACGCCGGCGGCGCGCATCATCTCGTGCAGGTCCGGGACGTCGGCCTCGAGGGTCACACCGGCATCGCTGCACAGTGCCTGCAGCGCCGCACCCGGACTCCGGCCAGCGATGACGACCTGGCTGGGCGACCACCCGTGGTCGACCAGTGCGGGGACCAGGTCGCGGACGATCCATCGTGCCGCTTCGTCGTTGGGCCCGTAGAACAAGCTGCCGGGGAACAGCACCGTCCTGCTCGAGCGGGGCGTGGTCGGGCTCGAGTCCGCGTCGACCTCGATGACGACCGTCTCGACCCCGGGCGCGATGCACGCTGCCTCCTCGTCGGACACCGCGGTGGCCAGTGCGCCCTCGCGGACCACCGCCGCCTCCCAGCGCTCCAGCCGCCGGGCCTCGACCCGCCAGAAGATCCGTGCCGGCCAGCTGGCCCCACGCAGGGTGGCGCGTGCGTTCTCGGCCAAGGAGTCGACGAGGTCGGTGACGTACGGGTGCGGGCGGTGCACCGGAACGACACGGGACGTCACGTAGACGGGGAGCTCTCCCGGTTCGGACGTGATGTTCCGCGCCGCCATGGCCTCGTGCACCAGCAGGACCTGGAGTGGCCGCCCGGTGAGGACGAACCGAGGCAGCAGGCTGGCAAGCTTCAGCAGTCCAACTGGGCCGCGGAACAGCGCACGCAGGCTGTCGGTGGGACCGATCAGGGCGCTGTAGCGCGCGTCGATCCCACCGATCTCGAACGCGCCCGCGAGGCTGGCGACGCGTCGAGCGTCGCCGGTCCCCTCCTGGTGGGCCGAACGCACGGAGATGACGTGGGGACGCAACGGGTGCGTCACGAGGCCACCGCCCGGTAGAGCTCGGCGTACCGAGCGGCCACATCCGCCCACGTCGGCCGGCCTGACAGCGCGTCGTGGACGGGCCCGGCGGCCACGGCGGCCGCGAGGCTCGACGCGAACGCGTCGGGCGATGCCGCACGTGCGGGAACCGCGTGTCTGCCCAGGGGTTCCTGCGGGATGTCTGCACCCTGGTCGTAGACGACCGGCGTGCCCACCTCGCCGGCCTCGAGGATGGGGAGTCCGTACCCCTCCCGGGCCGACGGGTAGAGGAGACAGGCGGCGCGACCGAGCAGGTGGTCCAACGTCGCACGAGCAGGATCGTGCTCGACCCGGACCGCATGTCCTGCCGTCAGCGCGAGGTGTTCGGGAGACAACCCGGCGCGTCCCGCGATGACCAGCGGCAACGCGTCGTCGCCGGCACGCGAGGCGTACTGGACATAGGCCCGGATGCCGAGATCGACACGCTTGCGTGCGTCCCCGGAGCCGCCGAGCATCAGGACGTGGGTGCGCGGCCCGGTCCAGACCGGGAGGTCCCGGTAGCCGTGGGGGATCACCTCGATGTCGCGCGCCGGGAGGCCGAGCTCGGTGACCAGGGAGTCTGCGGTGCGGCAGCTGATCGCCACCACCGTGGCACGACGACGGGTGAGTCCTGGCACGAGCAGCGCCTCGAGCACCCGTCCCTTGGTGCCGCGGGACCCGAGCGCCATCACGTCGTGCACCGTGACGATCGTGCGGGGGCTCGGCCTGGCCGGGCAGGTGTTACCGAAGTAGTGGGCCGCCTCGGCGCGACGCGATCGGGGATCCAGGCGTGGGTCGAGGTCGACGAGTCCGGTGCGCAGGACCGTGTCCAGCTTCCCGCGCGCGGTCCAGCCGTGTGCGGAGCGGTTCACCGTGACCGTGCAGTCAGCGCGACGGGCGAGCTCCAGCTCGAGCCGGTCCACCGCACTGGCGATACCGAGACCCCGCACCGCGGTGCGCGCGTCCATGAAGACCGTCGTCATGCCAGCTCCCGTTCGTCGTGCCGTGCACCGAGTGCCCGCCAGCCCTCTTCCCCCACCACGGGCCGCCAGCCCGCGCGGTCCAGCCAGCCCGGGGTCTGGTGCTGGCCCCACCACAGGACCTCGAGCCGGCGGCGGACCCCCGGTAGGGAGTCGTGGCGCCGCTCGACCGCCTTCAGCACCGACACGGCCGTCCGTGCGGCCCGCTCGGGGAGGTGGCGCGGTTCTCGGTCGCCGAGGAGCCGGATGAGCTCGGTGCAGCTGAGACCCCCCCAGGGTTGGAGCACGACATCGGGGACGGCGCCGGGATGGAGGGTGGTGAAGGCGATGGCGTCAGCCACGTTGCCCAGCAGGACCTGGGGGGTGGGTCGCGCACCTGGACCCGCGACGCTCGCTCCCGGGGATCGCGCCACGCGCACCAGGGACCGGCTGACCGCGCGACCGGGGGAGTGGACCGAGGTCGGCCGGAAGCAGGTGACCTCGGGACGGTCCGCCGCACGGTCGGTCGTGGCGAGGAGGAGCTGCTCGCCCAGCGCCTTGGAGGCGCTGTACGCGCTGAACGGTGTGCAGCGCCGCGACTCGTCCAGCACGCCGTCGCCCTGCACCGCCGCCGACGAGACGTGCACCAGGCGAGCGACGCCAGCCTCGGCGCAGGCCCGGAGCAGGAGGAGCGGGAGGAGGGC
This sequence comes from Mycobacteriales bacterium, assembly GCA_038234335.1. Classification (GTDB taxonomy): domain Bacteria; phylum Actinomycetota; class Actinomycetes; order Mycobacteriales; family Mycobacteriaceae; genus Rhodococcus_D. The sequence continues at coordinate 26,628 of JBBSUN010000034.1, read as the reverse complement.
GTTGGCCCCGGTGAGGGTGCGCTGGTCGGTGCCGAGGGCTGCAGCGACCCCGGCGGCGTTCACGACCACCGGCGTGTCACGAAGCGCCGCCGCGAGCGCCGAGACCGCCCTGGAGCCGGGTGCGAGGTCGCGGCGGCCGCTCGTGCCGGAGGCGGCCGCTCGGACACGGGGCGCCCCCACGGGGACGGGTTCGCAGTCGCGTGCCCGGAGGGCATCGACCACCGCGCTGCCCACGGTGCCGGTGGCACCGAGCACCGCGACTCGGGTGGGTGCGCTGCTCATGCGGTCGTCCTCGTGGTGCGAGCGGCCAGCGCCGGCAGGGTCAGGTAGGACGCGAGCACGAGCGCGGCGGTGGCACACCCCGCGCCCGCGTGGTGACGACCAAGAGCGGCGGACAGCACGAGCAGCAAGCTGAAGAGGGCGACGACACCGCTCACGGCGGCGTGGGAGGACCCGGCGTCCACGAGGCGCTGGTACACGTGCTCGCGATGGGCCTGGAGCACCGGCCGCCCGCCGGCCAGCCGGTGCGCCACCGTCGCCGCGGTGTCGACCACGTAGATCCCGAACGGCGCGATCACAGCGGTCGTGGGAGCGCCCGAGGCCCAGGCCGCCACACCGCAGGCGGCAAGCCCGAAACCGAGTGCGTAGCTCCCGGCGTCGCCGAGGAAGACCTGCGCGCGCGGCGCGTTCCACGGCAGGAACGCCGCCCCCGCCGCGGCGAGTGCGACCGCCATTCCGGTGACGGCCGCCGAGCGGGAGAAGGAGACGGCCGCGAGGCTCCCTCCGGTCACGACGACGTTCAACGCCGAGATCCCGTTGATGCCGTCCATGAAGTTGAACGCGTTCGTGTACCCCACCAGCAGGGTGGCCGTCAGCACGACGAGCAGGACGACGGGGATCGACGAGCTGCGGCTCACCTGCGGCGTGGTCAGCAGGTGCGCGACGAGCACCACGCTGATGACGGCGACGGCGATCAGCCGGACCGCTGGCGGGAGGCCCCGGACGTCGTCGGCGAAGCCGATGAGGGACACCGCGACGACGGCCGCCACGACGGTCGGGGCCGGCCAGGGCCAGACGAGCGAAGCGGCCGTCATCGCGACGACGAGCGCCAACCCCCCGCCCCGGGGCACCGGCACCGTGTGGGACGAACGGTCGTTCGGTCGGTCCATCGCGATGCGGCGCAGTGCTGGCAGGAGGATCGGGACGAGTCCGCTGACCAGGGCGGTGACGACGAGGACCTCGACGGCCACGGCACCCCCCGATGAGATCGCGCTCATCGCGCGCGGGGTGCGAGCTCGACGTGCGGCCCCGCCGGTGCGGCCCCGTCGGGTGCGGGCACCGTTGCGGCGAGCGGGTTCCGGGGCTCGGGGACGGGCAGTGCCGCGACGGTGGTGGCCTGGGTAAGCATCCACTCCCGGACCTCGTCGGCGTCGCAGTGCCAGCCGTGGAACACCTCGGTGCGCGCCAGCGGGGGCACGGTCACGCAGGAGACCAGCTCGTGCTCGCTGCTCCGGGACGCCTCCCCGCCGGAGAACAGGTCCTCGGCGAGCTTCTCGCCCGGGCGCAGCCCGGTGAACCGGATCTGCACGTCGCGCCGGCCCGACATGCGGATGAGGGTCTGGGCGACGTCGACGATCTTCACCTGCTCGCCCATGTCCAGCACCATGACCTCACCGTCGACGCCCATCGCGGCGGACTGGAGCACCAGCTGGCAGGCCTCGGGGATGAGCATGAAGAAGCGCCTGACGTCGGGGTGGGTCACGGTGACCGGACCGCCCCGGGCGATCTGGGCGGTGAACGCCGGCACAACTGAGCCGCGGGAGCCCAGCACGTTGCCGAACCGCACGCTGACGTAGCGCCCGTCGCTGCGGCGGGCGAAGTCCGCGGTCAGCCGCTCGGCCACCCGCTTGCTGTAGCCGAGCACGCAGGTGGGGTCGGCGGCCTTGTCGGTGGAGACGTTGACGAAGGTGCTCACCCCGGAGCTCTGGGCCGCGGTGAGCACGTTGAGGGTGCCCAGCACGTTCGTCTTCCACCCCTCCAGCGGGTAGCGCTCCAGCAGGGGCAGGTGCTTCAGCGCCGCGGCGTGGAAGACCACCTCGGGGCGGTGCTGCTGGAACAGCACGTGCAGCGCCTCCGGGTCGCGGATGTCGGCCAGCAGCACGTCGTCGCTGTCGAGCAGCCCGTGCCCGGACAGCGTCAGCTGGGTCGCGTGCAGCGCCGACTCGTCACGGTCGAGCATGAGCAGCCGGGACGGGCCGAAGGCAGCGATCTGGCGGCACAGCTCGGAGCCGATGGAGCCGCCCGCCCCGGTGACCAGGACGGTGCGCCCGCTGATCTGGTCCGCGATGGCCTCCTGGTCCAGCTCGATGGGCCGGCGACCGAGCAGGTCCTCCAGCGCGACGTCACGCAGGTCCTGGGTGGTGGGGCGGCCGCCGATCATCTCGCCCAGCGGCGGCAGCACCAGGGTCCGCAGGCCCAGCGCCTCGGCCTGCTCGGTGAGCTCCCGGATCAGGGGCGATTCCGCGTTGGGCAGGGCGATGACCAGGTCGGTGGCGTCGCGGTCGCGGGCCACGCGCTCGAGGTCGTGACGGGTGCCCCGGACACGGACCCCGTCGATGCGCAGCCGGGCCTTGGCCCGGTCGTCGTCGAGCAGGGCCACCGGGAGGAACCCGCACCCCGGGTCCTGCGTGATGCTGCGGACCAGCTGGCGGCCGGCGCTGCCGGCACCGAGCAGGACGACCCGGCGCTGGTCGTCGCGACCGTTCCGCCGCTGGGTGTGCAGCGAGCGGACGGCGAAGCGCAGGGTGCACATGGACAAGAGCGCGACGAGCGCGGCGGTGACGGGGACGCTGCGGGGCAGCGGCACCGGGTCGCGCAACAACGCCACCGCGAACAGCCCCACCCCCACCACGCCCACCAGGCGGGCGAGGTCGGTCACCTCCTCCAGCGAGCCGCGCTGGTGGCCGACGGCGTACGGGCCGATCACCGCGCCGAGCAGCAGCTGGGCGGTCGCCGCCGCGGCCGCGAACCACACCGTGGCGGTGAGGGGGATCTCGCTGGCGTCGAAGTCGTGGCGCATCCACGTCGCGAGGACCAGGGCCAGCACCCAGGTCTCGGCGTCGGCGCACGCCCACGACCAGCGCACCAGCAGCTCGCGGTGCTGCCTCGTCCATCCCCGCACGTCGTCCCCCTCGAAATCGTCAGCCGGCGGCGCCGCGTCGACACGCTTCGTGGTCGTCCGGTGGCCCTCAAGGTTGTCGCCCCCCCCGCCGTAGAACTTGAGGGCAACCGGGTGATGCGCCAGCTCGACCGCAGACCCGAACGCGTGGTCATATGCTGCACAAAGTAGTCGTACGGGCACCACAAGTGACACGACCGAGGCGAGGGTGAGCGAAGCGTGGAGATCAGGGACTACCTGCGGGTGCTGCAGGCGCGGTGGAAGATCATCGTCGCGGTCGCCGTGCTCGCCGTGGTGCTGGCCGGGCTGACCACCGTGCTGAGCACGAAGCAGTACCAGGCGAGCGCGCAGCTCTTCGTCTCCACCACCGGAGCCGGGGACGTGGGCTCCCAGGTCCAGAACAACCAGTTCTCCTCGAACCGGGTGACCTCCTACGCCGAGCTCATCACCGGCCAGCAGGTGGCCCAGCGGGTGGTCGACCAGCTCGGGCTCGACGAGTCGCCCCAGGCGCTGGCGGCGCAGGTCACCACCAAGGTGGTGCCGGACACGGTGCTGCTCACCGTGACCGTCACCGATCCCTCACCCACCCGGGCGCGGGACCTCGCCAACGCCGTCGTCGGCCAGTTCTCCGGGCTGGTCAAGGAGCTGGAGACCCCGGACGGCAGCACCGTGGCCGCGGCCAAGGCCACCGTGGTGCAGCGGGCCGAGGTGCCCACCGCCGCGGTCAGCCCCACCCCCGCCCGCAACCTCGGCCTCGGCCTTGTGCTCGGCCTCCTGCTCGGGGTGGGCCTGGCCGTGCTGCGCGACCGCCTCGACAACAGCGTCACCGACCGGCGCGACGTCGCCGAGCACACCGGCGCGGCCGTGGTCGGCGCGCTGCCCTACGACGCCGAGCGGCTGACGAAGCCGCTGATCACCTTCAGCTCGGGGTACTCCGCCAGCGCCGAGGCCTACCGCCAGCTGCGCACCAACCTGCAGTTCCTCGACGTGGACAACCCGCCGAAGGTGCTCGTGATGACCAGCGCGGTGCCCGGCGAGGGCAAGACCACCACCGCGTGCAACTTCGCCTTCGCCCTCGCCGAGTCCGGCCACCGGGTGCTGTTGGTGGAGGCCGACCTGCGCCGTCCCCGGGTGGCCCGCTACCTGAACCTGGTCGAGAGCGTGGGCATCACCAACCTGCTGGCCGGCACCGCCGACCTGGACGACGTGCTGCAGCCCACCGGCAACGCCCGGGTGCGGGTGCTGGCCTCGGGGCCGCACCCGCCCAACCCCAGCGAGCTGCTCGGCTCGGCCCACATGCAGCGCCTGCTCGAGCAGCTGCGGCTGCGGTACGACTACGTCATCATCGACGCCCCGCCGCTGCTGCCGGTCACCGACGCCGCGGTGCTCACCACCCTCGCCGACGGCGCGATCCTGGTGGCCCGGCACGGGCACACCACGCGGGAGCAGCTGGCCCGGGCGGCGGAGAACCTCGCCGCGGTGGAGGGGCGCCTGCTCGGCACGGTGCTGAACATGATCCCCGCCAAGGCCGGGGCCTACGAGTACGCCTACTACTACGAGAGTGACGGCAAGCCCGCTGCGGCGGAGGACCCGGACGGTCTCACCGACGAGCCCGCCGAGTCCCCGCGACCGGCCGTCCGCCGGCCGCAGGGGTGGCCCCTCGCCCCGGCACCGCGCAACGGCGCCGAGCGCGAGGCCGAGGGTGGGGCCCACGTGGCGATCAGGGACGACGGCACGGGCCCGGTCCCGGTGACGGCGGCGCCGGAGGAGCAGGGGCAGGACGTGGAGGCGGGCGGGCGCAGCGGCTCCCCGCGGCGCCGGTGACCCCGTCGGAGCCCGGACCACCACCAACACCACCGCGGCCGCCGGCGGTCACCGCGCACCGGGTGCGACGGCGGCGGACCGTGCAGCGCCCGCGCCGCCGCCGGCTGCTGCGCCGGGTGGCGCTCGGCTCCGGGCTGGCGCTGATCGTCCTCGCCGGCCTCGGGGTGTGGCTGGCGTTCACCGCCGTGCACGCCCGGACCGAGCTGCAGACCGCGCGCGCCGCCGCCGGGGACGCACGGACGGCGCTGCTCGCCGGGGACGGTCACGCCGCGCGCCGCGACGTCGACCGGGCCGTCGAGGCAGCCGGTCTCGCGCGCGCCGCCACGCACAGCCTGCCGTGGAACCTGCTCGCCCCCCTGCCGGTGGTCGGTGCCCCGCTGGAGACCACGCGCCAGGTGGCCGCAGCCGCCGACGTGCTGGCCACCGAGGTGCTGGTCCCGGCGGCGGAGGCCGGCTCCGCGCTCTCCCCGGAGACGTTGCGCGTCGGCGGGACCGGGCTCGACCTCGCCGCGCTCGCCCGCGCACGGACGCCGCTGGCCCGGGCCTCCGACGCGGCCACCCGGCTGGCCACCGCCACCGACGCCATCCCGAGCACCCCGTGGCCCGCGCAGGTCGACGACGCGCGCGCGCAGCTGACGGCGCAGGTCGGCGAGCTCGCCGACCTGCTGCACGGCACCAGCACCGCGGCCACCCTGCTGCCGCCGATGCTGGGGGCGGACGGCCCGCGCAGCTACTTCGTCGGCTTCCAGACCAACGCCGAGGCGCGCGGCTCCGGCGGGCTGCTCGGCGGCTTCGCCGTGCTGCGGGCTGCCGACGGGTCCGTCGGCTTCGACACCGTCGCCGCGAACACGGAGCTCACCAGCTTCCCCACCCCCACCGCGGTGGACCTGCCCGGCGGGTTCGAGCAGACCTGGGGCGCGGACGGCCCCACCCGGATCTGGGGCAACAGCAACCTCAGCTCCAACTTCCCCTCCACGGCCCGCACCTGGCAGGCGATGTGGCAGCGGCAGAGCGGCCAGCAGGTGGACGGCGTGATCGCCACCGACCCGGTCGCGCTCAGCTACATCCTGGGGGCCACCGGCCCCGTCACCCTGGCCGACGGCGAGCAGGTCACCGCGGACGGCGTCGTCGAGCTGACCGAGGTCACCGCCTACGCGCGCTTCCCCTCGCCGACCGGCACCGACAACGCGCAGCGCAAGGCGTTCCTGCAGGAGATCGCGCTGGCGGTGATCGGCAAGGTCACCGCCGGGGCGGGCTCGACCACCCAGCTCCTGCAGGCCCTGGGCCGGGCGGCGGGCGAGGGTCGGCTGGCCGTGTGGAGCGACCGGGCGCCGGAGCAGCAGGTGCTGGCCGCGACGCCGCTGGGACGCGAGGTACCCGACGACACCGCCCCGTTCGCGGGGGTGGTGGTCAACAACTACTCCAACAGCAAGCTCGACTACTACCTGGACCGTCGCATCTCGTACTCCGCCGCGGGGTGCCTCGGCGACGTCCGCTCGTCCGCCGTCACGGTGGTCCTGGGCAACGACGCCCCGACCTCGGGCCTGTCGGACTACGTGACCAACCAGCGCGACGACGTCCCGGCGGGACCGCGGGGGACCACGGCGCTCACCCTGCAGCTGTTGACCACCGCCGGTGCGGTGAGCTCGGGGGTCACGGTCGACGGGGTGCCCACCACGTTCACCTCCACCGCCGAGCGGGGGCACCCGTCGCTGACGACCGTGGTGCAGCTCGAGCCCGGGCAGCAGCGCACGGTGGTGTACCACCTGCGGGAGCCCACCTCGGCGCTGGGGCCGGCGCGGGTGCCCGTGCAGCCGCTGGCCCGGGACGCCCAGGTGGTCGTGGACGTGCCGGAGTGCCGGAGCCCGGCGAGCTGAGCGGGGTCTCCCCGTCCGGTGTCCCGGGCGGGGCTACCGCGGCGGGACGAGCGGCGACGGCGCCGCGGCGATCGCCCGGGCGACCGCGGCGCACGCCCGGTCGATCTGGGCGCCCACCAGGTCGAACACGGCGCGGTCGCGGCCGATCGGGTCGGCGATGTCGTCGGTCGGCACGCCCGGGGGCTGCCGTCCCCGGGCGTCGAGGAGCCGGTCCGCCAGGTTGGCCCCGGGGGCGGGGTGACCCTCCTGTGTCACGCCGGGGGTCACGTCGAGCAGCCGCTCGGCCTCGAGGAGCGTGAACGTGCGTCGCATGGCGCGGGGCGCGTCACCCAGCACGGCGGCCCGGTGACCGGTGCTCATGGTCAGCACCAGGTCGGCGGTGGTGCTGAGCGCCGCCGTGAGCTGGCGGGCCCGGAAGTGCGCGGGGTCGCCGCCGAGGCCGAGCAGCACGTCGCGGGCGTTGGCCTCCATGCCGTGGCCGGCCATCGCGCGGGTCCCGGCACTGGCCACCGTGAGGCCTGCGACCCCGAGCCGGGCGGCGTGGACGAGCAGGAGCCGCTCGGCCGTCGGCGACCGGCACACGTTGCCGGTGCAGACCATGAGCACGTGCACGCGGGTACCTCCATCGGGGGTCCGGAACCGGAGATCGCCACTCGGACGAGTGGAATACGGCCTCGTGGCTGGCCAAGAGGCCCTCACGTGTAGTGACCTTGGCATCACGCGGCGCGACCAAGCAACCGTCGAACGACCAAACACAGGGGATCTCATCATGCGTCTCGCCCACAAGACCCAGCTTGGCGCCGCCACGGCCGCCCTCGCGTTCTCCGGGATGTTCCTCGCCCCGGCGGCCATGGCCGCGACCCCGGTGCAGGCCGCCGCAGTCGTCGTGCCCGCCCAGTACGCAAACCCGGGCGCCGGCAGCCTCACGGTCAGCGGCTCGGGGGTCGTCCAGGGCGACAGCTTCACCGTCACCGTCAACGGCGTGGCCAACCGTGTGTACTCGGCGACGGTCTTCTCCACGCCCATGGACCTCGGCACCACGACGGCCGGCGCGGACGGCTCGGCGTCGTTCACCTTCGACACCTCCGGCCTCGACGCCGGTGGCCACCGCGTGGAGGTCACCGACACCATGACCGGCGGGGTCTCCACCGCCTACTTCACCGTGACCGCCGCGTCGATCGGCGGCAACCAGCCCGGGGGTGGCACCAACCAGGCCGGGCTCACCAGCAACCAGGCCGGGGGCAGCGGCAACCAGGCCGGCAGCGGTGGGCTCGCGTTCACCGGCGCCGGGGCCGTCGTCCCGATCGGTGTCCTCGGTGTCATCCTCGTCGGCGGTGGCGCCGCCGCGGTCGTCGCCGGCCGCAGCCGCAAGACGCAGACCGAGGCCTGAGACCCGCACGCAGCACCCAGCCCGCCGGGCTGACCGGAGCCCCATCGACCCCAGGTCGGTGGGGCTCCGTGCCGGGCGGGCTGGGGGCTGCGCCGGCCGGGCGTGTGCGCGGGGCCGCCTCAGGAGGCGGCGCGGACCGTGCCCGGGCGCACCGGGGCGACGGCGATCTTCGCGATGAGCGGGTCCACCTTGTCGAGTCCGCCCGCGATCGCCACGAGGGCGCGCGCGGACTCCACCTGCTCGGCGCTGACGACGACCGTGGTCATGGCTGCTCCTCCTCGTGCTCCTGTCGAGTGTCCCCCACGATCTCGACGTCGTCCAGGTGCGCGGGCAGCACCAGCCGCAGGTCGCCGCCCCGGTGGTGGGTGGCCGCGGCATCGAGCACGGCCGCGGCCTCGCGCCGGTCGTCGGCGGTGGCGAGACCGCTGCGCATGAGCTCCACGAGCAGCGCGCGCCCGGTGGCCCGGGCGGTCCCGTCGGCGGAGGTGAGGGCGGCGAGGGCAGCGGTGAACCGACGGCCCCACTCCGCGCGGCGGCTCTCCTCGCTGCGCGCCCGGGTGGCCCGGGCGCCACCCAGGTAGGTCAGCAGCGAGCCCAGCCCGCCACCGAGGAAGGCCAGCACCCCCACGGTGATCGACGTGCCCACCTGCAGCACCCTGCCACCCGACCCCGTCGCGACCGCGGTCGAGGCCTCCCTCCGGCGATGACCTCGAGGTGACCCGGCGGATGAACGCCCGACTCTCCGCCTGCATCCGCACCTCGACCGGACGAATCGCGGTACGTGCGGGAGGTCACCCGGGAATCGTTGGACCAAACTGGTACGGAGGTGCACAATAGGACTTGTCGAAGAGCGAACCACCCCAAGCCCAGGAGCTGTTGAACACCATGAAGGTCACGTCCCGCATCAAGGCCCGCCGCAACGCCGCCCGTGGCCGTCGCGACTTCCAGCGCGCCGTCAACGGGGCGAGCCCCGCGCTGCGCGACGAGCTCATCACCATGGCGCAGGCCAGCGCCCACACGCGCCTGCGCTGACCCTGGTCGCGTGACCGCGGGTGTAACACCCCCGCGGTTGTGCACGATGGATCAAGCGGACCCCGGAACACCGGTGGGGCGACCGGCGCTGCACCTCGCGTGAGACGGACCGGACGTGCACGCGGGCGGGTCCGCGCGCCGGAGCTCGTCGGACGGTGGGTGGGTGGCGAGCAGTCGCTCGCGGCGCTGCGGGGCCGGCCCGTGCTGCTCGAGTTCTGGACGGCTGGCTGCGTCAACTGCCTGCACGTGGCCGAGGAGCTCCGCGGGTTCGAGGCCCGGTGGGGTGGTGCGGTCGCCGTGCTCGGCGTGCACTCGGCCAAGTTCCCCCACGAGGCCGAGCACGCCGCCCTCGCCACCGCGGTCGACCGCCTGGGCCTGCGCCACCCGGTGCTGAACGACGCCGACCTCACCGCGTGGAGCGCGTACACGGTGAAGGCCTGGCCGACCCTCGTGCTCGTGGACCCCGACGGGTACGTCGCCCACGTGGCCACCGGGGAGGGACACGCGCGTCCCGGCGCGGTGCTGGACACCCTCGTCGCCGCCATGGTCACCGCCACCCCCGACACACCCCCCGTGCGCACCCCGGGTGGTGACCGGGCTGGGGACACCGCTGCTGGGGAGACCCTGTTGCGCCACCCGTCGGCCGCGGTGACGACGCCCGCCGGCACGCTGCTCGTCGCCGACACCGGGCACCACCAGGTCGTCGAGCTCGACGGCGCACACGAGGTGCGGCGCTGGGGCGCCGGGATGGCCGACCCGTTCACCGCGCCGTCGGGGATGACCGTGCTGCCGCCGGAGGTGGCGGGGCGGGTGGGCTACGACGTCGTCCTGGCCGACCGGACCGGCCACCAGCTGCACGGGCTGAGCCTGGCCAACGGCACGTCCCGGGTCGTCGCCGGCGGCGGTGCGCCGTGGTGGCCGGGCGAGCCCGACGCGGGCCCGGCCACGACCACCGCGCTGACCAGCCCGTGGGACGTGGCTTGGTGGCCCGGTGTCGACGGACGGGCCGGGCCGGGTGCCGACGGACGGGACGGGCCGGGTGCCGTCGTGGTCGCGATGGCCGGCAACCACACCCTGGGCCGCTTCGACCCGGTGGCGGGCACCGTGGCCCGCCTGGCCGGGACCGGCGCGGAGGGGCTCACCGACGGCGCCCTCGACGCGGCGTTCCTCGCCCAGCCCTCCGCGCTCGCGGTGGACGGTGCGCGGCTGTGGTTCCTCGACGCCGAGTCCTCGGCCCTGCGGTGGGTGCAGGACGGGCAGGTCGGCACCGCGGTGGGCGAGGGCCTGTTCGACTTCGGCCACGTCGACGGCGGCCACCCCGGTGCGCGGCTGCAGCACCCGCTGGGACTGGCCCTCGACCCGGCGGGCGGGCTGCTCGTGGCCGACACGTACAACGGTGCGGTGCGCCGGCACGACCCGGCCACCGGGCTGCTCAGCACGGTCGCGACGGGGCTCGAGGAGCCGCAGGCGGTGCTGGTGCACCGCGGGCGGACCTGGGTGGTGCACGGCCACCGGGTGCAGCCCCTCGACGAGACCACGACCTGATCCCGGGTCGGCCCGTACCCTGGCTCGGACCCCGCACGCCGCGGGACCGGGAGAGGGGTGTGTCGGGTTGGACGAGCAGCAGCGTCCGGATCGGGTGGACGGTGGGCCTGGCCACGGACAGGACGACGCCGTGACCGACCTGTTCCCCGGCCTCGGTGCGCCCGGCGAGCCCCAGCCGCGCCGTCGCCGGGTGCCGCGCACGCTGCTGGTCGGGGTGGGCCTGCTGGTGGTGCTCGGGCTCGTCTACGGCGCCGACCTGCTCACCTCGCGCGGCGACGTGCCCCGGGGCACCACCGTGGCGGGCACCGCCGTCGGGGGGCAGAGCCCCGCGCAGGCCGAGGCCGCGCTGCGCACCGCCCTGGCGCCCCGTGCGGAGGCGCCGGTGGCCGTGCAGGCCGGTGACGTGGCCGCCACGCTCGACCCGGCCGCCTCGGGACTCACCCTCGACTGGCCCGCCACCCTCGCGGCCGCGGGCAGCCAGCCGCTGAACCCCTGGACCCGCGTCACCTCGTTCTTCGGCACCCGGGACGTCGCCATCGTCACGGCGGAGGACCGGGGCACGCTGACCAGCGCCGTCGAGGCCCTGCGCGCGACCACCGACCGGGCACTCGTCCAGGGCTCGCTCGCCCTCGATGCGACCGACCCCGCCGCCGTCGTCCCGGCCCCGGTGGCCCCGGTGTCCGGGCAGGCGCTGCGGACCGACGAGGCCGTCGACACCCTCGCGGACCGGTGGTTCACGGGCGAGCGGATCGAGCTGGCCGTCGACACCACCGAGCCCACCGTCACCCAGGACGCCGTCGACGCCGCGCTCGCCGTCGCCGAGCGGGCGGTGGCCTCGCCGCTGACCGTGACCGGGGAGCAGGACGCGACCGCCACCCTGAGCCCCGCCGCCGTCGCCGCCGTGCTGAGCTTCCCGGCCGACGGCGCCACCCTCGTGCCCACGCTGGACACCAAGGCCACCGTCGCCGTCCTCGCCCCGCAGCTGGCGGGGACCGAGACCCAGGGCAGCGACGCCACGGTGCGGCTGCGCGGGGGCAAGCCCGAGGTGGTGCCCTCCACCGACGGCAAGGCCGTCGACTGGGCCGCCACCCTGACCAAGGACCCGCTCGGCGTGCTCACCGGCGCGACGCGCACCGTCGCGGCCGTGTACGCGGTCACCCCGCCGGAGCTCACCACCGCGCAGGCGCAGGCGCTGGGCATCACCGAGGTGATCGGCGAGTTCACCACCGGCGGCTTCGCCGACGCCTCCGGGGTCAACATCCGCCTCGCCGCCCAGGAGATCCAGGGCGCGCTGGTGCGGCCCGGGAAGGTGTTCAGCCTCAACGGCTACACCGGGCCCCGTGGCACCGCGCAGGGCTACGTGGAGAGCGGCATCATCGCCAACGGCCGCGCGAGCACGGGCGTGGGCGGCGGCATCAGCCAGCTCGCGACCACCCTGTACAACGCCGGGTACTTCGCCGGCCTGCAGGACGTGGAGCACCGCGAGCACAGCTACTACATCTCCCGGTACCCCGAGGCCCGCGAGGCCACGGTGTTCGAGGGCGCCATCGACGTGAAGATCCGGGCGCCGGAGAAGACCGGGTTCCTCATCCAGACCATCGGCACCGCGTCGGACATCACCGTGCGGATCTGGGGGACCAAGACGGTCGACGTGCAGTCGATCACCGGGGACCGCAGCCGGTTCACCTCGCCGGAGACGCTCACCCTGCCCAAGGGGGACAGCTGCATCGCGTCCTCGGGGGCGAAGGGCTTCACGGTGAGCAACACCCGGGTGATCAGCAGCGCGGGCACGGGCACGGAGGTCTCCCGCAGCACCCACACCGTGCGCTACAACCCGGTGCCGGTGGTCCGCTGCGAGTAGCCGCACGACACCCGCCGCCGCTCGACCGGGCGCCTGCTCAGAACGCAGCTTCGTCGAGCTCCATGATGGTGTTGTCCTCGGCCTCGGTGACCGCCCGCCGCGCGGTGAGCTCGGGCAGGACGGTCCGCGCGAAGTACGAGGCGACGGCGACCTTGCCCTCGTAGAACGCGACGTCCCCGGTGGACAGGGCCTTCGCGTCGACCTCGCCGCCCAGCGCCGCCAGCGCCACGGTGGCCTGGCGCAGCAGCAGCCAGCCGATGAGCAGGTCGCCCACGCTGAGCAGGGTGCGGACGCTGGACAGCCCGACCGTGTACAGGTGGGTCGCGTCCTCCTGGCTGGCCACGAGGTGCTGCGTCATCGCCGCGAGCATCCCCTGCACGTCGGCCAGGGCGGTGGCCAGGTGCTCCCGCTCCACCTTGAGCCGGCCGTTCCCGCCCCCGCCGTCGAGGAAGGCCTGGATCTCGGCGCTGACGAAGCCCAGGGCCACACCCTTGTCCCGGATGATCTTGCGGAAGTAGAAGTCCTGCGCCTGGATCGCGGTGGTGCCCTCGTAGAGGGTGTCGATCTTGGCGTCGCGGAGGTACTGCTCGATCGGGTAGTCCTGCAGGTAGCCGGAGCCACCCAGGGTCTGCAGGCTCTGCGCTAGCTGCTCGTAGGCCCGCTCGGAGCCGACACCCTTCACCACGGGCAGCAGCAGGTCGTTCACCCGCTCGGCCATGGTCACGTCCGTGTCGGTGCCCTCGGCGGCCGCGATCTGGTCCTGGATCGTCGCCGTGTACAGGTACACCGCGCGCAGGCCCTCGGCGTAGGCCTTCTGCATCATGAGGCTGCGACGCACGTCGGGGTGGTGGGTGATGGTGACCCGGGGGGCGGCCTTGTCCGTCATCTGCGTCAGGTCCGCGCCCTGCACCCGCTGCTTCGCGTAGTCCAGCGCGGTGAGGTAGCCGGTGGAGAGCGTGCCGATGGCCTTGGTGCCCACCATCATCCGGGCGTGCTCGATGACCTTGAACATCTGCGCGATGCCCTCGTGGACCTCGCCCACCAACCAGCCCTTCGCCGGCACGTCGGTGCCCCCGAAGGTGAGCTCGCAGGTGGCCGAGGCCTTCAGGCCCATCTTGTGCTCCACGTTGGTCACGAACGCACCGTTGCGCTCGCCCAGCTCCCCGGTCCCGGCGTCGAAGTGGAACTTGGGGACGAAGAACAGGCTCAGCCCCTTGGTGCCGGGCTGGTGGCCCTCGGGCCGGGCCAGCACCAGGTGGAAGATGTTCTCGGTCATGTCGTGGTCGGCGGAGGTGATGAAGCGCTTCACGCCGTCCAGGTGCCAGGAGCCGTCGTCCTGGCGGACGGCCCGGGTGCGGCCAGCGCCCACGTCGGAGCCGGCGTCGGGCTCGGTGAGCACCATGGTCGCCCCCCAGCGGCGCTCCACGCAGAGCTTCGCCCAGCCCTGCTGCTCCTGGGTGCCGCAGTCGTGCAGCACCTGGGCGAAGCTCGGCCCGGCCATGTAGAGGAAGGCGGCCGGGTTGGCGCCCAGGAGCATCTCGTTCATGGCCCAGACCAGCGAGCGCGGAGCGGGGACGCCGCCGATCTCCTCGCGCAGGCCCATCCGGTACCACTCGCCGTCGAGCAGGGTCTGGTAGCTCTTCGCGAACGCGGGCGGCACGGTGACGCTGCTCGTGGCGACGTCGAAGACCGGCGGGGTGCGGTCGGAGCTGACGAACGACTCGGCCAGCGGACCCTCGGCGAGCCGGCGCACCTGGGCGAGCACGTCCTTGGCCGTCTGGACGTCGAGGTCGGCCCAGGGCCCCTGGCCGAGGCGCTCGCCCAGCCCGAACACCTCGAACAGGCCGAACTCGATGTCGCGGAGGTTGCTCTTGTAGTGACCCATGATCTCGCTTCCAGGTGCGCGGGGGCGGCGGTGCTACCGGCCGGTAACTTCGATCGTATGACCGCCCACCCACCCCGGCAACCGACCGCCCCTCCGGCGCGGAACCCGGGTGGCACGGTCAGGCCCGGTGGGCGACGACCACGGTGTCCCAGCCCCCACCGGCCCGGTCGCCGGTGTCCGGGCGCTCCACCCCCTGGGCCACGGTGACCACCAGCTCGGCCGGCAGGTCCGCGACGAGCACCTCCGGCGGGATGGCCGCCTGCCGCGGCACGTGCTGGTGCACCGTCACCAGCAGCGTGCCCCCGGGGGCGAGGGCGGCCGCGGCGCGGGCGAGCACCCGGGCGCGGGCCGGCGGGGGCAGGTGCAGGAAGCACTGGAGCACCAGGTCATTGCCAGCCCCGTCATGTCCGGCTCCGCCCAGCTCGGCGGTGGTCACGTCGGCGCGGGTCCAGGTGAGGCGCTCCCGCACCGCCCGGGGTGCGCGGGCCGCGGCCTGCGCCGCCTGCGCCAGGGCCACGGCGGAGAAGTCCACCCCCTGCACCTGCCAGCCCCGGGTCGCCAGCCACAGCGCGTTCGCACCGGGCCCGCAGGCCAGGTCCAGGGCCCGCCCGCGCGGCAGCGAGGTCGCGTGCTGCACCACGTGCGGGCTGGGCGGTCGGCCGAGCACCGGGCCCCGCTCGGCGTGACGGTCGTCCCAGGTCGCGGCGTCCATCCGGCCGACGCTAGTCACCGCCGCCCTCACAGCAACCTCCCAGCGCGGGCTCAACGTCACGTCAGCCGGTCCCCGGACGATGAGGTGCGTGCTCGCCGTCGCCGCTCCCGCCACCGACCCCGCTCCCGACCCCGCGGCCGACCCCTCCGCCCGCCCCGGGGGCGCCCCGCTCCCGGGGTCCCGGTGGTGGCTGGCGCTGCTGCTGGTGGCGACCGCGGCGGGCTACCTGGTGGAGCTGGACCGCTCCGGGTTCGGCAACGACTTCTACGCCGCGGCCGCGCAGGCGGGCTCGCAGAGCTGGGAGGCCTTCCTGTTCGGCTCCTCCGACGCGGGCAACAGCATCACCGTCGACAAGCCGCCCGCGGCGCTGTGGCCGGTGGCGCTGTCGGTGCGGCTGTTCGGGCTGAGCTCGTGGTCGGCGCTGGTGCCGCAGGTGCTCATGGGGGTCGCGTCGGTCGCCCTGCTGCACGCCACCGTGCGCCGGGCCTTCGGGGCCCGGGTGGGGCTGCTCGCCGGGCTGGTCCTCGCCCTCACGCCGGTGGCCGTGCTCATGTTCCGCTTCGACAACCCCGACGCGCTGCTCGTGCTGTGCTCGGTGGCCGCGGCGTGGGCGGTGCTGCGGGGCGTGGAGGACGGGCGCACCCGGTGGCTGCTGCTCGCCGGCGCGCTGCTCGGGCTGGGGTTCCTGGCCAAGCAGCTGCAGGTGGCGCTGGTGGTCCTCCCGCTGGCCGTGACCTACCTGGTCGCCGGTCGACCGCGGCTGCGTCGGCGGCTCGGGCAGCTGACCCTCGGCGGTCTCGTCGCGGTGGCCGGTGCCGGGTGGTGGGTGGCCACCGTCTCCCTCGTGCCGGGCTCCGAGCGCCCCTACGTGGGCGGCACCGCCACCAACTCGGTGCTCGACC
The DNA here is from genome assembly GCA_038234335.1 of Mycobacteriales bacterium. Lineage (GTDB taxonomy): Bacteria > Actinomycetota > Actinomycetes > Mycobacteriales > Mycobacteriaceae > Rhodococcus_D. The sequence continues at coordinate 10,422 of JBBSUN010000034.1, read as the reverse complement.
TGACCCTGGGCTACAACGGGCTCGGCCGGCTCACCGGGCGCGAGACCCTCGGCAACGGCGCCACGCGGGCGCAGGGCAGCGGCTTCACCTTCGGGGGCTCCCACGGGCTCGTCCGGCTGCTCACCGGGTCCTCGGCCGGCGAGATCGGGTGGCTCGCCCCGGCCGCGGCCGTCCTCGGGGTCCTCGGCCTGGCGCTCACCCTGCGGGTCCCGCGGACGGACCTGCGCCGGGCCCACCTGCTGCTGTGGACGCTCTGGCTGGGGGTCTCCGCAGCGGTGTTCGCCGGCATGTCCGGGATCTACCACGACTACTACACGGTGGCTCTGGCCCCGCCCGTGGCCGCACTGGTCGCCACCGGCGGCGCGGTCCTGTGGGCGCGGCGGGACCGGTGGTGGGGCGGCCTGCTGCTCGGCGTGGCCGTGGCGGGCACCACGACGTGGGCGTTCGTGCTGCTGGGCGGGGCACCGGGCACCCCGGGCGGACTGAGCACACCGGGTGCGCTGCGGTGGGCGGTGCTCGGGGCGGGCGCGCTGCTCGGGGTGGTGCTCGTGCTGCGGCGCTCGCGCGGACGGCTCGGCGCGGGGGTGGCGGCCGCGGTGGTGCTCGTCGGGCTGGCCGGGCCGGCGGCGTGGTCGGTGGGCACGGTGCTGGCCCCGCACGTCGGTTCCTCCCCGGTGGCGGGCCCCGCGCCACGGCACGTCGGCGCCCCGACCGACACGGTGCCGGCGGAGGTCGTCGGGCTGCTGCAGCGCGACGCCGACCGGTACACCTGGGTGGCGGCGACCAACGGCTCGGAGCAGGCCGCCCGGTTCCAGCTCGCGTCCGGCCACGCCGTCGCACCCCTCGGGGGGTTCACCGGGCTCGACCCCAGCCCCACGCTGGCGCAGTTCCAGGGCTGGGTCGCCCAGCGCCGGGTGCACTACTACGTCGGCGGCGGGCTGGCCGGGCTCCTCGGCGGCGGCGCCGGCCACCGGGCGCTGCCGTCGTCGCAGATCGCCTCGTGGGTGCACGCGCACTACGCCTCGCACACGGTCGCCGGGGTCGCGCTGTACGACCTCAGCCGCTGACCGGGCTCACGCCAGCAGCTGCGAGCGGGCCAGCTCGGCGTACAGCGGGCTCGAGGTGAGCAGCTCGTCGTGGGTGCCCGACGCGACGACCCGGCCCTCGTCGAGGACCACGATCTGGTCGGAGTCGATCACCGTCGACAAGCGGTGCGCGATGATCAGCAGGGTGCGCCCGTCCGCGGCCGCGGCGTCGATCGCGCCCCGCAGCGCCGCCTCGTTGCGCGCGTCCAGGCTGGCCGTCGGCTCGTCGAGCAGCATCAGCGCGGGGCTCGCGAGCAGGGTCCGGGCGATGGCCAGGCGCTGACGCTCCCCGCCCGAGAGCAGCACCCCGTCCTCGCCGACCGGCGCGTCCAGGCCGAGCGGGCTGCGGGTGGTGAGCGAGGCCAGGTTGACCTGCGCGAGCACCGCGGAGAGCTCCTCGGAGGTGCGGGTGGGGGCGGCGAGCAGGAGGTTCTCCCGCAGCGTCCCGGCGAGCACGGGGGAGTCCTGCTCGACGTGCCCGAGGCCGGCCCGCAGCTCGGCGCGCACCCAGCGCCGCACGTCCACCCCGGCCACCTCGACCGAGCCGGCACCGACGTCGTGGAAGCGCTCCACCAGCGCGAGGACGGTGGACTTGCCCGCGCCGGAGGGCCCGACGAGCGCGGTCCGGCTGCCCGCGGGGACGGTGAGGGTGACCCCGTGCAGCACGGCGGTGCCGTCGGCGTGGGCGAAGTCGACCCCGCGCAGCTGCAGCGCCGGGGCCCCGGCCGGGCGCGGGTCGGAGACGGTCACGTCGTCGTGGGTCTCCGAGCGCAGGGCGGTGACCTCCTCGATGCGGCCGAGCGCGCCGAGCCCGGTCTGCAGCTGGGTCCAGGACTGGGCCAGCCGCGCCAGGGGCAGCACCAGCAGGAACAGGTAGAGCACGAAGCTGACGAGCTGGCCGACGGTGAGCGCCCCGGAGGCCACCCGCGCCCCGCCGATCCCGAGGACGGCCAGGAACGAGCCCTGGGTGGCGAGCGTGGCGGCGGGGGCGATGAGAGCCTGCAGCCGGGCGGTGCGCACCCCGGTCTCGTAGGCGGCCCGCGCGGCGTCGACCACGCCGGCGGACTCGGTGTCGGTGGCCCCGCTGGCCCGCAGGGTGCGCAGCGCGCTCAGCGCTCGCTCGGTGGCTGCCGTCATCGCCCCCACCCGCACCTGGGTCTCCCGCGAGAGCGCCCGGACCCGGCGCGAGGCCAGCGCGATGACCACCGCGCCGAGCGCCACGGCGAGCAGCGTCACCCCGAGCAGCACCAGGTCGACCAGCGCCATCGCGACCGCCGCACCGACGATGACGACGGCGCTGCTCACGATGTCGACCAGGCCGGAGGTGACCACCGCCCGGAGCAGCGTGGTGTCGGCACCGACACGGGAGATGAGGTCTCCGGTGCGGCGGCGGTCGACCTCGGCGACGGGCAGCCGCAGCAGGGTGCCCACCAGGCTGGTGCGGGTGCTGAGCACGACGCCCTCCGCGGTGCGCTGCAGCAGGTAGCCCTGCAGGGCCCCGAGCACCGCCCCGACGAGCAGCACCAGCACGAGCAGCCCGGCGAGCCCGCCGGTGGGGCGCCCGTCCTGGACCGCACCGATGACCCGGCTGACCAGCAGCGGCTGCGCGAGCGCGGTGCCCGCGGTCACGAGCGAGAGGATCCCGACGACGACGAGCGCGCCGCGGTGGTCGCGCAGGTACGGCCACAGCTGGCGGAGCCCGGCGTCGGGCGCGGTGTCGGTCGTCGGGGTGCCGGTCGTCGGGGTGTCGGTCGTCGGGGTGCCGGCCGGCGGGGTGCTGGCGGTTCGGGTGCTGGCGGTGCTCACCGGCCCAGTCTCCCGGTGCCGGTGAGCCCCCGCCGCTCAGTCGCCCTTGACGTTCACCACCTGCCGCAGGGTGTGCACGATCTCGACGAGGTCGGTGGCGTCGGTCATCACCTGGTCGATGTTCTTGTACGCCTGGGGGATCTCGTCGAGGAACGCCGCGGTGTCCCGGTAGGAGATGCCGACCATCGCCTCCTGCAGCTGTGCGTGGGTGAACTGCTTCCTCGCGGCCGAGCGCGAGAAGGTGCGGCCCGCCCCGTGCGGGGCCGACTGCAGCGAGACGGCGTTGCCGAGGCCACGGACGACGTAGCTGGCCGTGCCCATCGAACCGGGGATGAGGCCGGGCTGGCCCTCCCGAGCCTCGATCGCACCCTTGCGGGAGACCCACACGTCCTTGCCCCAGTGACGCTCCTGCTGGGTGAAGTTGTGGTGGCAGTTGACCTGCTCGGTCCGCTCGATCTCCACCCCGGTGAACTCCTGGAGCTGGCGGACGGTCCGGTCCATCATCTCCTCGCGGTTGAGCAGCGCGAAGTGCTGGGCCCACCGCAGCTCGCGGATGTAGGACCAGAACTCCGGGGTCTGCTCGACCAGGTAGGCGAGGTCGGGGTCCTCCAGCGGGATCCACCACTGTGCCGCCCGCCGCTGGGCGACCCTGATGTGGTGCTGGGCGATCTTGTTGCCGATCCCGCGGGAGCCGGAGTGCAGGAAGCACCACACGCGGTCGGTCTCGTCCAGGCTGACCTCGATGAAGTGGTTGCCCGAGCCGAGGGTGCCCAGCTGCAGCGGCCACGCGCTCGTGTACCGGCCGGGGTCGAAGCGGGACGACTGCGCCAGCGCGGTCAGCTCCGCGACCCGGGGCTCCGCCGTCGCGGACACCGTCGTGTTGTACCGGCCGGCCGAGAGCGGTACCGCCCGCTCGATCTGCTCGCGCAGCGGGTCGAGGTCGGACGGCAGGTCGCTCGCGTGCAGCTGGGTGGCCACGGCGATCATCCCGCAGCCGATGTCCACCCCGACGGCCGCCGGGACGATCGCCCCCAGGGTGGGGATGACCGTGCCGACGGTCGCGCCCTTGCCCAGGTGGGCGTCGGGCATGAGGGCGACGTGCGGGAAGACGAACGGCAGGCGGCTGGTGGTCAGGGCCTGCTCGCGGGTGTTCTCCTCGAGGATGGACGCCCAGCTCACCAGGCGCTTCGTGATGTGTTCCATGGCGACGAGGGTGCGCGACGCCGGCCGTGGTGGTCCACCGCATTTCCGCGGCCCGCACGGCGGGTGTGAACGAAACCTCGCCTCCTGGGTCGAGCAATCACGCACGAGGCAGGATGCCCCCATGGACTTCCTGCCGACGACGACCCTGGCCGACGTGGTCGGCGACACCGGGGTGATGGACCTCGGGGTGCGCCCGGTGTGGACGCCGGCGCCGCGGCTCTCGGGCCCGGCGTACACCGTGCGGTGCGCTCCGGGGGACAACCTCATGCTGCACACCGCGATCTACCGGGCGGAGCCGGGCTCGGTGCTCGTGGTGCAGGCCGACGACCTCGCCCACGCCGTCGCCGGGGGCAACGTCTGCGCGATCGCACAGCGCCGGGGCATCGCGGGCCTCGTCGTCGACGGCGTGGTCCGCGACGTCGGCGAGATCCGTGCGGCCGGCTTCCCGGTGTTCGCCCGCGGGGTCGTCCCGGTGCCCGGGATCAAGGCCACGGTGCTGCCGCTGCAGGAGACCGTGCGCTGCGGCGGCGTGGACGTGCACCCGGGGGACTGGGTGGTGGCCGACGAGGACGGTGTGGTCGTGGTCGCGGCCGACCGGGCCGAGGAGGTCGCCACCGCCGGGCGGGAGCGCCTGGCCGCGGACGCGGTGCAGACCCTGGACGGGTGGGAGGCCGCGCACCGGGTCGCCGTCGAGGCGGCGCTCGAACGGGCGGCGCGGTCGTGAGCGAGCGGCGCTTCGCCGGGTTCGGGCCCGGCCTCGTGGAGCTCTACCGCGGCCTGCAGCAGTCCAACAGCCGCGAGTACTGGCACGCGAACAAGGGCGTCTACGAGGACGACGTACGGACCCCGCTGGAGCTGCTGGCCGGCGAGCTGTCCCCGGAGTTCGGCGAGCCCAAGGTGTTCCGGCCGAACCGCGACCTGCGCTTCAGCAAGGACAAGCGGCCCTACAAGGAGCAGGCGAGCCTGGTGGTGGGCGACGGCTCCGCCGCGCTGTACGCCCAGGTCTCGGCCGACGGCCTGCGGGTGGCCGGCGGGTGGTGGCAGCCCAGCCGTCAGCAGCTCGCCGCGTTCCGGCAGGCCGTGGACGACGGGGAGCCCGGCGACGGGATCGACGAGCTGCTCGGTGAGCTCGACGCGGTCGGCCTCGAGCTGGGCACCGGCTCGGCGTTGAAGACGGCTCCCCGGGGCTGGGCCAAGGACCACCCGCGGATCGAGCTGCTGCGGCTGACCGCGCTCACCGTGGGTGCGGTGCACCCGCCGCGGGCGTGGCTGCAGACCCGGGAGTGCCTGACGCGCATCGTCGACCACTGGCACGGGGTCCAGCGCTGGAACGCCTACCTCACCGCGCTGCCCGTGGAGCCCTCGGCCCGAGCGGGTGGGTGACCCGCCCGGTCGGACCACGGTCCCCCGTCGGTGGCGACGGTGACCCGGCGGCACACTCGACGGCGTGCAGGTGGTGGTGGAACCGGGTCCGGACGGCGCCGGGGTGCTGCTCGAGGTGGGCGGCGCCTCCCGGCGGGTGGTGCGCGACCTGGCCGCGGCCGTGGGCGAGCTGGAGCGCACCCACGCCCCGCGGTGGGGGTGGGAGAGCACGGCGGTCACCTACCCGGTCCTGCTGCGCGCAGGGGTGCGGGTGGCCCGCGCGCACGACCTCGACCTGACCGGCGCGCTGCTCGACGTCCGTGCCGGCCGCGCGCGCCGCCCGACCCGGACCGTCGACGAGCGCCCGGCCCTGTTCACCCCCGACGTGCCCCCCGACGCCGAGGGGCTGGCCCGGCGCTGGGTGGAGCAGGAGCAGGAGGTGGGTGCCGACCGGCGGCTGCGGCTGCTGGTGGCGGCGGAGTCGGCCGGGGCGCTCACCGCGGCCGAGCTGTCCCACGACGGGCTGCCCTTCTCCGCGGACGCGCACGCCGCCCTGCTCGAGGCCGCGCTGGGGCCGCGCCCGGCGCCGGGCGCGCTCCCGGTGCGCCTGGTCGAGCTGGTGGCCCAGATCGGCGCGGCGCTGGGCACCCGGGTGAACCCGGACTCGGCCGCCGAGGTGCTCGGGGCGTTCGCGCGGCTGGGGATCACCGTGGAGAACACCCGTGCCCGGACCCTGCGGGAGGTGGCGCACCCCGTGGTGCCGCTGCTGCTGGAGCACAAGGACCTCGCCCGGCTGCACGGCACCTTCGGCTGGTCCTGGCTGGACGCGTGGGTGCACGGGGGGCGGTTCCGGCCGGTGTACGTGGCGGGAGGGACACCGAGCGGGCGCTGGGCCAGCCGCGGCGGTGGCGCCCTGCAGATCCCGAAGGTGCTGCGCACCAGCATCGTTGCTGACGACGGGTGGACGTTCGTGATCGCCGACGCCGGGCAGCTGGAGCCACGGGTCCTCGCGGCGGTGAGCGGTGACCCGGCCATGGTGGCCGACGCGGGCTCTGCCGACCTGTACGGACCCCTGGCCCGCCAGCTCGGTGACCGGCACCGGGCCAAGGTGGCCGTGCTCGGGGTGCTCTACGGGGCGACCGCGGGACAGGCGCGGGCGCTGCTGGCGCAGATGCGGGCCCAGTACCCGGTGGCGGTGGAGCGGGTGGAGGCCGCGGCCCGGGCCGGGGAGCGCGGCGAGGTGGTGCACTCCTGGCTGGGCCGCTCGAGCCCCGCGGCCCCGTCCGGGGAGTGGGACCCGGCGGCCCGGGGCCGCTTCACCCGCAACTTCGTCGTCCAGGCCACGGCGGCGGAGTGGGCGCTGTGCCTGCTCGCCGAGGTGCGACGCCGGCTGGCGCAGGTGCCGGGCGGTCGGGGACGGCTGGTGTTCTTCCAGCACGACGAGGTGGTCGTGCACTGTCCCCGGGAACAGGCCGCCGGGGTCGTCGAGCTGGTCCGGGAGGCCGCGGAGGCGGCCCGGGTGCTGGTGTTCGGCGACACGGCTGTGCAGCTGCCGATGGACGTCGAGGTCCGCCCGGTCTACGCGGAGCCGGTCACCCCGGACGCCTCCGGAGCCGCCCCCGGGCCCGCGGACGGCCCAGCCGCGCGGTGACCTCACACCCGTGCGGACGTCCCCCGCCCACCCGGGGTGCACGGCCCGGACTCCCTAGGATGCTGCTCGTGGGTCCCCCGGCGCCGTCCGATTCCCCCGTCCGCCGTCTCAGCCTCATCGGGATGGGGGTGGGCAGCGTCGAGCACGTGACCGGGCAGGCGGTGCGGGCGCTGGGCGAGGTCGACGTGGTCCTCACCGTCGACAAGGGCGAGACCAAGGCGGACCTCAACGGACTGCGGACGGAGATCCTCGCCCGCCACGCCCGACCGGGGGTGCGGACGATCTCCGTCGCCGAGCCCGAGCGGGACCGGCACCCGGCCGACTACGACGCCGAGGTGCGGCGCTGGCACGACGCGCGGGCCCAGGTGTGGGCTCGGGCGCTGCACGACGAGATCGCGCCGGGGCAGCGCGGGGCGTTCCTGGTGTGGGGCGACCCGGCGCTGTACGACTCGACGCTGCGCATCCTGGACACCGTCCTCGCCACCGGCCTGGAGCTGGCCGTCGACGTGGTCCCCGGGGTGACCGCCGTGCAGGTGCTCACCGCGGCGCACCGCATCCCGCTGAACACGATCGGCGGTGCCGTCCACGTGACCACCGGACGCCGCCTGCTCATCGACGCCGCCCGCGCGCAGCCCTCCGACACCCTGGTGGTGATGCTCGACGCCGCCTCCGCGCACGCCGGGCTCGACGGGTCGGCGTGGGACGTGTGGTGGGGCGCGCACCTCGGCGCCGACGACGAGGTGCTCGTGGCCGGCCCGCTCGACGTGGTGGGCGCCGAGATCACCGCGGCGAAGGCAGCCGCCCGGCAGCGGCACGGCTGGGTGATGGACACCTACCTGCTCCGACGGCGTGGTGGGTCGGATGCTGCTCAGGAGTAGTGGCGCGGGGTGAACACCACTCCCGTGCCGCGGTCCCACTGCGTCGTGGTGGAGCCGACGATCAGCAGCGTCCGCATGTCGACGTGCCGGGGACCGAGCTCGCCCAGGGCCACCACGGCCACCTGCTCGTCCGGGGCGCCGACCGCCCGCCCGACGACGACCGGGGTCTCCGGGCTGCGGTGGGCCAGCAGGATCTCGCGGACCTCGTCGACGTGGCCGGTGCGGGTGCGGGAGCCGGTGTTGTAGAGCGCGAGGACGAGGTCGGCCTCCGCGGCGGCGGCCAGGCGTGCGCGGATCACCGGCCACGGCTTGAGCTGGTCGGAGAGCGAGAGCACGCAGTAGTCGTGCCCGAGCGGGGCTCCGACCCGGCTGGCCACCGCGTTGGCGGCCGTCACCCCGGGCAGCACGCGGACGGTGACGTCGGCGTAGCCCCGCTGGGCCTGCACCTCGAGGACGGCGGCGGCCATGGCGAACACCCCGGGGTCCCCGGAGCTGACCACCACCACCCGTCGGCCGCGGCGCGCCAGGTCCAGGGCCATCTCGGCGCGCTCGGCCTCGACCCGGTTGTCACTGGCGTGCCGTCGCTGGCCGGGCCGGGCCGGGACGCGGTCGACGTAGGTGCTGTAGCCGACGAGGTCCTGCGCGGTGGCAAGGGCGTCGGTGACCTCGGGGGTCAGCCACTCCGGCCCGGCCGGGCCGGTGCCCACGACCGTCACCGAACCGGCGTCCCCGCCGGTGGTGACCTCGGCCGCGGGGCTCCGGGTGCGCGGGCTCCGCTCGGCGCCGGTCCGGGCTGCCCCGTCGCGGGAGGCGACCACCCCCGGCACGACCACGGTGGCCATGTACGGCACGGCGTCGGGGTCCACCTCGGCGAGCGGCACCACCGACTGCCCGTCCCTCGAGGCCCGGGTGACCACCACGGCGTCGTCGAGGCGGCCGGTGGCGGCCAGCGCCGCGGTGATGCCGGGCAGGTTGCGGCTGACCTTGAGGAAGACCATCGCGTCGGCTCGGCGGCACCACTGCGCCAGCGCGTCGTCGCCCAGGGTCGCGGGGACCACGGCGAGCACCTCGTCGTCCTCGACCAGCGGGGTGCCCGCGACGGCCGCGGACGCCGAGACCGACGTGATGCCGGGGGTGATCACGCAGGCGAAGCGGGGGGCGAGGCGCTGCTGCAGGTGCTGGAACGAGCTGTAGAGAGTGGGATCGCCCTCGGCGAGGAGCACCACGTCGCGCCCGGCCGCCAGGTGCTCGGCCAGCCGCTCGGCGGCCCCGGCGTAGAACTCGGCCATCGCGCCCGCGTAGCCGCCGGGGTGGTCGGTCCCGCCCCGGGTCACCGGGTAGACCAGCTCCTCGGTGACCACGCCCTCGCGCAGGTACGGCGCGGCGCAGGTGCGGGCGATCGAGCTGCCGGGGCGCCCGGCGTGGAACGCGACGACGTCGGCCTCGGCGATGAGGCGCGCCGCGCGGACGGTGACCAGCTCGGGGTCACCGGGGCCCACCCCCACTCCGTGCAGCGTCCCGGCGCCGGTCACTCCTGCTCCTGGGCGACGGCGTTCACCGCGGCGACGGCCATCGCGCTGCCCCCGCGACGGCCCTGCACCACCAGGTACGGCACCTCGAACGGGTTCTCCACCAGGGCCTGCTTGCTCTCCGCGGCCCCGATGAACCCGACGGGCAGGCCGAGCACCGCGGCGGGGCGGGCGTCGGTGCGGCCCAGGAGCTCGAGCAGGTGGAACAGGGCGGTGGGGGCGTTGCCGATGGCGACCACGGCACCGTCGAGGTGCTCGGGCCACAGCTCCAGCGCCGCGGCGGAGCGGGTGGTGCCCAGCTCGGTGGCCAGGCTCGCGACCCGGTCGTCGTTCAGGGTGCAGAGCACGGCGTTGTCGGCGGGCAGCCGGCGGCGGGTGATGCCGCTGGCCACCATCTGGGAGTCGCACAGCACGGGAGCACCGGCCCGCAGCGCGGTGCGGGCGCGGGTGACCACGTCGTCGGAGGCGGCCACGTCGGCGGCGAGGTCGACCATCCCGCAGGCGTGGATCATCCGGACGACCACCGTCTCCAGCGCGGGCTCGAAGCGGTCCAGCTCGGCCTCGGCCCGGATGGTGGCGAACGACTGGTCGTAGATCGCCGGCCCGGAGTGCTCGTAGGAGTAGGTGTCGTTCACGAGGTCACTGTGCCCGACGGGGGCGCACCGCCGCGCACCACCGTGGCTCGGTGCGGTTCGCGTCACCCTGCGCGCGCGTGGTCGTTGCGCAGGGTCCGGCCGAGTTGCACGGTGGTGCGGATCGCGTCGTGGACGGTGTTGCGGACCGGGGTGCGGTGAGGGTCGACGTGCGGTGGGGGGATGAACCAGGGCACGCCGTCGCGCTGGGTGATGGACCAGGCGCCGTGGTGGATCTCGGTGTGGTGGGGCTGGCAGAGCAGGACACCGTGGTCG
>JBBSUN010000033.1:0-39032 GCA_038234335.1 Mycobacteriales bacterium | reverse complement strand
GGCGACGTCGTCGTGGTGTACCTGCCCGTGCTGGTGGAGACCGTCGTGGTCATGCTCGCCTGCGCCCGCATCGGCGCCATCCACTCGCTGGTCTTCGGCGGCTTCTCCGCCGACGCGCTGCGCTTCCGGGTCACCGACGCGGGCGCGAAGCTGCTGGTCACCACCGACGGCCAGTACCGCCGCGGCGGGGCGGTGCCGGTGAAGGCGGCCGCGGACGCCGCCGTCGACGGGGTGGCGTCGATCGAGCACGTGCTCGTCGTGCGGCGCACCGGTTCCGAGGTCGCGTGGACCCCGGGGCGCGACGTGTGGTGGCACGAGGTGGTCGACGCGGCGCCCGAGGTCCACGAGGCGGCGGCCTTCGAGGCGGAGACCCCGCTGTTCCTCGTCTACACCTCCGGCAGCACGGGCAAGCCCAAGGGCATCGTGCACACCACGGGCGGCTACCTGACCCAGGCCTCCTGGACGGCGTGGGCCTGCTTCGACCACAAGCCCGACGACGTCTACTGGTGCACCGCCGACCTGGCCTGGGTCACCGCCCACACCTACGAGGTCTACGGCCCGCTGAGCAACGGCGTCACCCAGGTGCTCTACGAGGGCACCCCGGACACCCCGCGCCGCAGCCGGCACGCCGAGATCATCGCCAAGCACGGGGTCACCGTTTACTACACGGCCCCGACCTTGGTGCGCACGTTCATGAAGTGGGGCGAGGAGGAGACCTTCGGGGGCCACGACCTCAGCTCCCTGCGGCTGCTGGGCAGCGTGGGTGAGGCGATCAACCCGGAGGCGTGGCGCTGGTTCCACCGCGTCGTCGGCGGGGGGCGCTGCCCGGTCGTGGACACGTGGTGGCAGTCCGAGACCGGCGCCGCCGTCATCGCCCCGCTGCCGGGGGTGAGCACGCTGAAGCCCGGTTCGGCGACGCGGGCGCTGCCCGGGCTCTCGGTCCGCGTCGTCGACGAGGCGGGCAACGACTGCGCGCCCGACGAAGGTGGGCTGCTCGTGATCGACCGCCCGTGGCCGGGCATGGCTCGCGGCATCTGGGGGGACCCGGAGCGCTTCCGCTCCGCCTACTTCACCCGCTTCGCCTCCCGTGGCTGGTACACCGCCGGGGACGGCGCCCGCATCGACGCCGATGGCGACGTGTGGCTGCAGGGCCGGGTCGACGACGTCATGAACGTCTCCGGGCACCGGCTGTCCTCGATCGAGCTGGAGTCGGCCCTGGTCAGCCACCCCCGGGTCGCCGAGGCAGGGGTGGTCGGCGCGGCCGACGCCACCACCGGCCAGGCCGTCGTCGCGTTCGTGGTCACCCGGGGCGAGGCCGCTCCTGGCGAGGACCTGTTCGTCGAGCTGCGCGCGCACGTGCAGCGGGAGATCGGTCCGCTGGCCAAGCCCCGGGAGATCCTGGTCGTCGACGAGCTGCCCAAGACCCGCTCCGGCAAGATCGTCCGGCGGCTGCTGCTGGACGTCACCGCCGGCCACACGCTCGGGGACACCACCTCGCTGGTCGACCCGGAGGCGCTCGACGCCGTGGCCGCGCGATACCGCCAGGGGCCTACTGGTAGCTGACCATGAGCGGCTTGGGCGTGTGGTCGACCGTCTGCGCGGGGTCGAGCATCTGCGGGTCCTCGTCGTAGAAGTTCTTCCAGCCCAGCGCGACCCCCGGCGGCGCGTTGGCCACGATCGCCGCCCAGGTGTCCTCCTTGAGGGTGGCCGCACCCTGGCCGTCGGCGTGGATCAGCACGGCCACGTTGTCGTCGTTGGTGACGATCTTGTCCTCGTCCTGCAGCATCGAGATGCGGAACTGGTGCAGCACCAACAGCTTCTGCGGCAGGTTCGCCTTCGCGGTGAAGTCGCTGAGCCAGGTGATGACCGCGTTGACCTGCTCGGCGGTGACCGACCCGATCTGCTGCAGCGGCACCTGGTTCGCGGTGAGCTTCCACTCCGGGTCCAGGGCGAGGCCGACGTTGGGCTGGGCCAGCAGCGAGGTGTACCGCTCGGCCTGGGCGACCATGTCCGCCCGACCCGGCTGCAGGTCCAGCACCACGTACAGCCCGGCCGCGGTGGCCGCGTCGACCAGGGGCTGCAGCTCGGACACCTCGGCCTCGTTGGAGTAGTCGCCGTCGGCACCCGCCTGGGCCGCCGCCACCGTCGCGATGATCTCGAAGGTGGGCACGACGGGCACGTCGTAGAGGGCGTCGTAGGGAGCCGCGACCGCCTTGGCCCGCGCGACGCTGGCCGCCGGGCCCTGCTCGCCGAGCACGCCGAGACCGGTCGAGCCGGGGTAGCCGTACAGGGCCACGAAGGCGCGGCCGGGGAACACGGTCTGCCCGCCGCCGGGCAGCTGGACCCCGGTGCGCGCGACGGCGATCCGCCTGGTCAGCACCGCCGAGGTGCCGAAGCTGGTCCCGACCGCGAGCAACGAGCCCGTGGGCGCCGTCTGCAGCGCGGTGATCGCGGCCGCGTCCGAGCGCGGGTCGGCGGCGGCGACGTCGACGACGGTGGCCCCCGCCGCGGTGGCGGTCGCGCTCACCACCCCCCCCGCGACGACGGCCGGGTCGGCGTCCGCGGCCTTCGCGTCGCCGGTGCGGACGAGCACGCTGGTGGTGGTGAGCGGGGACGCCGGCTTCGCGGTCGCGGGGAGCTGGTCGGCCGAGTCGACGATGGTCACGCCCGGGTACTCCGGCGCCGGGGCAGCTGTGCTGGAGGGGTCGGCGCTCGACGCGTCGGGAGCGGAGGCATCGGGAGCGGACGTGTCGGGAGCGGACGGGTCGGCCGGGGCGGGCGCAGCGCCGCCGACGCGGAGCGCGGTCGTGGTGCCCAGCGCCGCGAGCCGGGTGGCGACGTCGCCGCCGTCGCCCTCCACCAGCACCGGCACGCCCAGCTGCTCGGCCGTCGTGGTCGCGGAGGTGACGACGTCGGCGGCGGTCGAGGTGACGAGGACCGCGACCGGCGCCCGGGTGAACAGGGCCGCCGCGGCGGCGTTCGCGAGACCGGCTGCCGTCGTCCCGTCGACGACGCTGGTGCTCGCGGGGGCCTGCACCTGGGCCTGCAGGTCCGGGGTGCTGCCACCGCGGTCGGGCGACGAGGGGTCCTGCCCTCCCCCGGTGCAGCCGGCCAGGACCAGGGATCCGACCACGGCGAGGGCGATGGCAAAGGTCTTACGGCGTCCGGCCACCCCGCCAGGATGCCAGAGGTTCGTGTCGGTTCCCGTCAGGAGCGCCCGGTGTCCACACGAGCAGCCCGTCCGAGGCGGCGAAGCCGACCCGGCGGTACAGCTCGACCGAGCGGGGGCTGGGACGCAGCACGACGCGCACGTGCCCACGGCGGCGGCAGTCGGCCAGGGCGTGCTCGAGCAGCCGGGTGCCCACACCGACGCCGCGGTGCGCCGGCCGCACGAACGCCGTCCGAACCCGGCGGCGGCGCCCCGGCCGGCTCGTCCTCCGAGGCCCACGCCCGACGCAGCGCGGCCAGCGCCGCGAGGTCGTCTCGATCGGTGGGGTCGGCCTGACGGATCTCCTCGCGCCGCTCAGCCACCCGCGAGGTGCGGGTTGGTGATCGGGCTGCCCGTGCTCACCGGGGCGATGGGGATCAGGGTCCGACCGGTGGGGCCGACCTCGATGTCGGTGCCCATCGACGGGCACACCCCGCAGTCGAAGCACGGGGTCCAGCGGCAGTCGTCCTGCTCCTCGCTGTTCAGCGCGTCCTGCCAGTCGGCCCAGAGCCACTCCTTGTCCAGCCCGGAGTCCAGGTGGTCCCAGGGCAGCACCTCGGTGCGCTCGCGCTCGCGGGTGGTGAACCAGTCCAGGCTGACCCCGAGCGGCTCCAGCTCGGCCGCCGCGGCGTCGACCCAGCGCTCGTAGGAGAAGTGCTCGCTCCAGCCGTCGAAGCGGGCCCCGTTGCGCCACGCCGCCTCGACGACCCGGCCCACCCGGCGGTCGCCGCGGCTGAGCAGGCCCTCGATCAGGCTCGGCTTGCCGTCGTGGTACCGCATGCCGATGGCCCGTCCGAGCTTGCGGTCGCTGCCGACGTCCGCGCGCAGCTTGCGCAACCGCTCGTCGACCACGTCCGGGTGGCACTGGGGCGCCCACTGGAACGGGGTGTGCGGCTTGGGCACGAACCCGCCGATGGAGATCGTGACGCGGATGTCCTTGTGCCCGGAAGCCTCCCGGCCGCTACGGATGACGTTGCGGGCCATCTGACCGATCTGGAGCACGTCCTCGTCGGTCTCGGTGGGCAGGCCGCACATGAAGTACAGCTTCACCTGGCGCCAGCCGTTGGCGTACGCGGTGGTGACGGTCCGGATGAGGTCCTCCTCGGACACCATCTTGTTGATCACCTTGCGGATGCGCTCGCTGCCGCCCTCGGGGGCGAAGGTGAGCCCGGAGCGGCGACCGTTGCGGCTGATCTCGTTGGCCAGGTCGACGTTGAACGCGTCGACCCGGGTGCTGGGCAGGCTCAGCCCGGTGCCGGTGCCCTCGTACCGGTCGGCGAGGCCCTTGGTGACCTCGGCGATCTCGGAGTGGTCCGCGCTGGACAGGCTGAGCAGGCCGACCTCGTTGTAGCCGGTGGCCTCCAACGACTTCTGGACGATGGCACCGATGCCCTCGATGCTGCGCTCCCGCACCGGGCGGGTGATCATCCCGGCCTGGCAGAAGCGGCAGCCCCGGGTGCAGCCCCGGAAGATCTCCACGCTGGCCCGCTCGTGCACCGTCTCGGCCAGCGGCACGAGCGGGGCCTTCGGGTAGGGCCACGCATCCAGGTCCATGGTCGTGCGCTTGAACACCCGGAACGGCACGCGCGGGTCGGTCGGGACCACGCGCTGGATGCGGCCGTCGGGCAGGTAGTCCACGTCGTAGAGCTGCGGGACGTACACCCCGCCGGACTCGGCCAGGCGCAGCAGCAGCTCCCGGCGCCCACCCGGGGAGCCCTCCGCCTTGTGGGCGCGGACGATCTCGGTGATGTCGAGGACCGCCTCCTCCCCGTCGCCCAGCACCGCGGCGTCCACGAAGTCCGCGACGGGCTCGGGGTTGAACGCGGCGTGCCCGCCGGCCAGGACGATCGGGTGGCGGGAGTCGCGGTCGGTGGCGTGCAGCGGGATCCCGGCCAGGTCCAGCGCCGAGAGCAGGTTGGTGTAGCCGAGCTCGGTGGCGAAGCTGACCCCGAGGACGTCGAAGTCGGCGACGGGACGGTGCCCGTCGACGGTGAACTGCGGGACGCCGGCCTCCCGCATGAGCGCCTCCAGGTCGGGCCACACCGCGTAGGTGCGCTCGGCGAGGACGTCGGGCTGCTCGTTGAGGAGCTCGTAGAGGATCATGACGCCCTGGTTGGGCAGGCCGACCTCGTAGGCGTCGGGGTACATCAGCGCCCAGCGGACGACGGTGTCGTCCCACTCCTTGAGGCTCGCGTTCAGCTCGCCGCCGACGTACTGCACGGGCTTGTTCACCCGGGGCAGCAGCGGCTCCAGCTCGGTGAACACCGAGGCTCCGGGGTGGCGCGTGGGGGCAGACATGGACCGGATCGTAGTTGGGGCGACCGCAAGGACACCCAGCTACGCCCAGCGCGGTCCACAACCGCGACCAACCGGGGTGGGAGTGGGACCCCCGCGGCCGCGGGCTGCTCCGCGAACCAGCGCCCCCCGCACCGTGGCCGCGAACCGGTCACCGTCGTGCGCGGCGTCCCACCAGGTGGTGCGGAGCACCCGCCAGCCCAGGCTCGCGGACCCCTTCGGTGGCAGCTGCCGACGGCCCTCGAGCAGCTGGTGGTCCTGGCCGTCGCCCCGAGCCACCCCGTGTGCACGCCGCGGTGACCGGCCTACCGTGGCCCCATGACCCTTCCCGATCTCGCGACCGCCGACGTCTGCTCCCTCGTGATGGACGACCACGAGCACCTGCGTCGCGCCTTTGCCGCTCTCGACGACGCCCGCACTCCCGAGGAGCTCGCCGCCATCTGGAACCCGCTGGCCACCCGGCTGGACACCCACGCCCAGTGCGAGGAGGAGACGTTGTACCCCGCGCTGCTCCAGCACGGCAGCACGGAGTCCGCACCGGAGACCGACGACGCGATCGGCGACCACAACTCGATCCGCGACGCCGTCGTCCGCGCGGCGACGTTCGAGGTGGGCAGCCACGACTGGTACGAGGCGGTCGGCGAGGCGCGTGCGGAGAACTCCGAGCACCTGGCCGAGGAGGAGGACGAGGTGCTGCCCAACTTCCGCAAGAACGCGCCCCGCGAGCTCCGCGCCGAGCTCGCCCAGCAGTGGATCGCGTTCTACGCCGCGCACCCGCAGGGCAAGGGCGTCGACGACTCCCCGCGCGACCCGAAGACCTACGTGGAGCAGCACAGCTGACGGCGGGCCGGTGCCCCCGGGCTCACCCGAGCTCACCCGAGCTCGGGGAACCACAGCCCGATCTCGCGCGCGGCGCTCTCGGGGGCGTCGGAGCCGTGGACGATGTTGAGCTGGGTGGCCAGGGCGAGGTCGCCCCGGATGCTGCCCGGGGCGGCATTCTCGACCGGGTCGGTGCCCCCCGCGAGCTGGCGGAAGGCGGGGATGGCGCGGTCACCCTCGACGACGGCCGCGACCAGCGGGCCCGAGGTGATGAACTCGAGCAGACCGTCGTAGAAGCCCTTGCCCGCGTGCTCGGCGTAGTGCTGCTCGGCCGTGTCCCGCGGGGCCACCAGCATCTTCAGGGCCACGATGCGCAGCCCCTTGCGCTCGATGCGGCCCAGCACCTCCCCGGTGAGGCCGCGGGCCACGCCATCGGGCTTGACCAGGACCAGGGTGCGCTCGCTCATGGGTGCAGACCCTAGCGGCCGCCGGGTGGGCGCTGGCCCGGCAGCCGCCCGGCGTTCATGCGGGCCAGGACGTCGCGGCGCAGGTACATGAGGTACCCCCACACCACCGCGAAGATCACCCCCACCACGCCCAGCGGCACGTTGATGACGAACCCGACGACGGCGAGGCCGGCGAGGACGAGGTTGGCGGTCAGCGCCCACGACCGCCGCTGCAGCCCGCTCAGCACGATCATCGCCACGCCGAGGCCGACGACGAAGCCGGTGGACACGGCCGACAGCCCGCCCCCGGTGGTCGCCACCACCGGCAGGGCGAGCAGCACGACGATGGCCTCCAGGACGAGGGTGCCGGCCATGACGCCGCGCAACCCCTTCCAGGGGTCGCGGTTGGGTGGTCCGAACTCCGGCTCGGCGGCCGCGGCGGGGTCGGGGGCGCTCATGCCGGCTCCCGCCCGAGCAGGGTGCGGGCCTCGCCGACGGACACGACCGACCCGGTGACGACGACGCCCGCACCGGAGACCGACTCCCCCGCCTCGGCGACGTCCTCGGCCTGCGCGATCGCCGCCTCCAGTGCGGAGGCCAGGTCGTCGACGACGACGACGCGCTCGTCACCGAAGCGCGCCACGGCGTGCGTGGCCAGCTCCTCGACGTCCATCGCGCGCGGGGATGCGCTGCGGGTCACCACCACCTCGTCGAGCACCGGCTCGAGCGCGGCCAGGATGCCCGCCGCGTCCTTGTCCTTCATGATCGCGACCACGCCGACCAGCTTGCGGAAGTCGAACTCGTCGCGCAGCGCGGCGGCCAGCGCGGCCGCCCCGTGCGGGTTGTGGGCCGCGTCGAGGAACACCGTGGGGGCGTTGCGGACCCGCTCCAACCGACCCGGGCTGGTGACCCCGGCGAACGCCTCGCGCACCGCGTCCGGGTCCAGCGAGCGCTCCGGGCCCGCCCCGAAGAAGGCCTCCACCGCGGCGAGCGCGAGGACGGCGTTGCTCGCCTGGTGCTCGCCGTGCAGGGGTAGGAACACGTCGGGGTAGATGCCGCCGAGGCCCTGCAGGGTGAGCAGCTGCCCACCCACGGCCACCGAGCGGGCGAGCACGGCCAGCTCCTGGCCCTCCCGGGCCACCGCGGCGTCCACCTCCACCGCGCGGCGCAGCAGCACCTCCATCACCTCCGGGCTCTGCTGGGCGATCACCACGACGGAGCCCGGCTTGATGATCCCGGCCTTCTCCGCGGCGATGCCGGCGACGTCGTGGCCCAGGTACTCCACGTGGTCCACCGCGATCGGGGCGATCACCGCCACCTGCCCGTCGACGACGTTGGTGGAGTCCCAGCGCCCGCCGAGGCCGACCTCGACCACGGCCACGTCGACCGGGGCGTCGGCGAAGGCGGCGAACGCCATCGCGGTCAGCACCTCGAACTTGCTCAGCGGCGGGCCCCCGCGGGCGGCCGACGCCTCGTCGGCCAGGCGCAGGAACGGCACCACGTCGGAGTAGGTGTCGACGTAGCGGGCCGGGCTGATCGGGACGCCGTCGACGCTGATCCGCTCGGTGACCACCTGCAGGTGGGGGCTCGTCGTCCGGCCCGTGCGCAGCTGCAGCCGGGTCAGCAGCGCATCGATCATGCGGGTGACCGAGGTCTTGCCGTTCGTGCCGGCCACGTGGACCGACGGGTAGGCCCGCTGCGGGGAGCCCATCAGCTCCATGAGCTCGCTCATCCGCTCCAGGGTGGGGTCGATCGTCGACTCCGGCCACCGCTGGTCGAGGATCTGCTCCACCGCGGCCAGGGCGCCGAGCTCGGCCCGGCTCGGGGCGCTCACGCCGCACCCAGCGCGACCAGGCGGGCGGTGACCCGCTCGATCTCCTCGCCCGCTGCGGCCTGGCGACCCTGGATCTTCCCGACGACCTCGGCGGGTGCCTTCCCCGTGAACGCGGTGTTGCCCAGCTTGGCGGTGGTGCCGGCGAGCTCCTTCTCGGCGGCAGCGAGCTCCTTCTCCAGGCGCCGGCGCTCCGCGGCCACGTCGATGGTGCCGGAGGTGTCGAGCTCGACGAGCACGGTGGCGCGGGCCAGGCGCACCTCGACCGAGGCGCTGACGGCGAAGGACTCGCCCGGCTGCTCCAGTCGGGCCAGCGCGTCGAGGGCGCCGGTGAGCGGGCCGAGGTCGGCGGTGTCCAGCCCGGTGACCCGCGCCGCGACGCGCTGCCCGGGCCGCAGGCCCTGGTCGGCCCGGAAGCGGCGCAGCTCGGTGACCAGGTGCTGCAGGTCGGTGACGCGCTGGGCGGCGACCGGGTCCGCGGTGGCGCCGGAGACCTGCGGCCACGCCGCGACGACCAGCGAGGGCTGCTCGGTCAGCGCCGTCCACAACGTCTCGGTGACGAACGGCATCACCGGGTGCAGCAGGCGCAGCAGCACGTCGAGCACGTGACCGAGCACCGTGCGGGTGGTCGGCGCGGTGGGTTGGTCACCCTCCCGGCCCAGCTGCACCTTGGCCAGCTCGAGGTACCAGTCGCAGACCTCGTCCCACGCGAAGTGGTACCCGAGCTCCGCGGCCTTGCCGATCTCGTGACGCTCCAGCAGCGCGTCGGTGGCCGCGACGACGACGTCGAGGCGGTCGAGGATCCACCGGTCGGCGTCGGTGAGCGCGGCACGGTCGGGCAGGGGGCCCGGCCGCGCCCCGTTGAGCAGGCCCAGCCGGGTGGCGTTGAACAGCTTGGTGGCGAAGTTGCGCGAGGCCTGGGCGTGCTCGGGCCCCACGGAGAGGTCCGCACCCGGGTTGGCCCCGCGGGCGAGGGTGAAGCGGACCGCGTCGGCCCCGTAGGTGTCCATCCACTCGATGGGGTCGATGCCGTTGCCGCGGCTCTTCGACATCTTCTTGCCCTCGGCGTCGCGGATGAGCCCGTGCAGGACCACGTCGGTGAAGGGCACCTCGTCGGTGGCGTGCAGGCCGAACATCATCATCCGGGCGACCCAGAAGAAGATGATGTCGTACCCGGTGACCAGCACCGACGTCGGGTAGAACCGCTCCAGCTCGGCGGTGCGCTCCGGCCAGCCCAGCGTCGAGAACGGCCACAGGCCCGACGAGAACCAGGTGTCCAGCACGTCCGGGTCCTGGTACCAGCCCTCGCCGGTGGGCGGGGTGTCGTCCGGCCCGACGCACACCACCGCTCCCTCGGGGCCGTACCAGATGGGGATGCGGTGGCCCCACCAGAGCTGGCGGCTGATGCACCAGTCGTGCATGTCGTCCACCCAGCCGAACCAGCGCGGCTCCTGGCTGCGCGGGTGGATGCGGGTGCGCCCGTCACGCACCGCGTCGCCGGCCGCCGTCGCCAGGGTCTTGGTCGCCACGAACCACTGCAGGCTCAGCCGCGGCTCGATCGGCTCGCCGGTCCGCTCGGAGTGCCCGACGCTGTGCAGGTACGGCCGCACCTCCTCGACCACCCGACCCTGCGCGGCCAGGGCCTCGCGCACCGCGACCCTGGCCTCGAACCGGTCCATCCCGTCGAACTCCGTGCCGGTGCCCGTGATCCGACCCTGGGTGTCCATGATCGACGGCATGGGCAGGTCGTGGCGCTGTCCCATCGCGAAGTCGTTGGGGTCGTGCGCCGGGGTGATCTTCACCGCGCCGGTACCGAACTCGGGGTCGACGTGGTCGTCGGCGACGACCGGGATCGCCCGGCCGGTGATCGGGTGCTCCAGGGTGGTGCCCACGAGGTGGGCGTAGCGGGCGTCGTCGGGGTGCACGGCCACCGCGGTGTCGCCGAGCATCGTCTCCACCCGGGTCGTCGCGACCACGACGTGCGGCTCGGCGTCGTCCAGCGACCCGTAGCGCAGGCTGACCAGCTCGCCCTGGACGTCGGCGAAGGTGACCTCGATGTCGCTGATCGCGCTCTGCAGCACCGGGGACCAGTTGACGAGGCGCTCGGCCCGGTAGATCAACCCGTCGGCGTACATCCGGGCGAAGATCGTCTGCACGGCGCGGGAGAGGCCGTCGTCGAGGGTGAAGCGCTCCCGCGACCAGTCGACCCCGTCACCGAGGCGCCGCATCTGGCTGCGCACGGTGTCGCCGGAGACCTTGGTCCACTCCCAGACCCGTCCCACGAAGGCCTCGCGCCCGAGCTCCTCGCGGGTGGTGCCCTCCAGCCGCTGCTCCACGAGCGCCTGGGTGGCGATCCCGGCGTGGTCGGTGCCGGGCAGCCACAGGACCTCGTAGCCCTGCATCCGCTTGCGGCGGGTCATCGCGTCCATGAGCGTGTGGTCCAGGGCGTGGCCCAGGTGCAGGCTCCCGGTCACGTTGGGCGGGGGCAGCACCACCGAGAACGGCGGCTTGCCGCTGCTCGCGTCGGCGGTGAAGTACCCCGCGTCGAGCCAGCGCTGGTAGAGCGGGGCCTCGGCCGCGGCGGCGTCCCACTGGGCGGGCAGCGCACCGGAGCGGTCGTGCGGGGAGGGCGCGGTGTCAGCAGGGCGGGTCACGGGTCGAGTCTAGGAAACCCGCGCCGCTGCGGTGACCAGCCCGCTCCGCCCCCCGCCGACCGGCCAGCCGCCGCTCGAGCTCCGCCCACTGCTGCGGGGTGTTGGCGCTGCCGAACGAGCCCAGCCCCGGGTCCGCGGCCCGCACCAGCGGGTCGCGGAGCAGCGCCTCCCGGTCGAGGCGGAGCACGTCCAGCCCGGTCAGGACGGACTGCAGCCGACGCTCACCGGCGTCGACGAGCACCTGCGCGGGGCGGGCGACGCGGGTGCTCCAGGCGGCGAGCAGCGGCTGCGCCCGACCGTCGAGCACCGGCAGCAGCACGTCGTGCGGCCCGAGCCCGGCAAGCAGGGCGCGGGCGAGCACGGGGTGCACGAGCGGGGTGTCGACCGCACACACCACCGCGGCGCCCGCCCCGAGCCCCGCGGCGGTCCGCAGGCCCAGGGCGAGCGCCGGCAGCGGTCCGGCGTCGAGGACCGCGTCGCGGACGACGAGCGACGCGCAGGGTGCGAGCACCTGCCCCGGCGCGGCGACCACGACCACCGGACCGAGCCCGGCGAGGGCGTCGACCACGCGGACCAGCGCCGGCACGCCACCGAGCGGGCGGGCGGCCTTGTCGGTCCCCATCCGCCGCGACCGGCCTCCCGCGAGCACGACCACGGCCCCCGCCGGCGCAGGTGCGCCGGCCGGGGGCCGTGGGACGGACGAGGGATCGACGATCAGCCGCCGAACAGGTTGCTGACCTTGAGGATCAGCTCGTAGACGCCGTAGGCGAAGGGCACGAGCACCCAGAGCCACGCGACCACCATGACGACGGCCGGCGGGGAACCGGCGGTGGAGCTGGTGGAGGAGCTGGTGGTCATGCGTTCACACCCTTCTTGGCGCGGCCGCTCTCGGTCGCGCTCCGCTCGTGGAACTTGGGGTCGACCGGCTTGATGAGCTCGTTGGCCACGAACCCGATGGCCAGCAGGATGATCATGACGATGAACGCGGGCACGTAGCGGCCCGGGTCACCGTCGGCGCCGCGGTCGGCGATCGCGTTGACGATGAGCGGGCCGAGCACGCCGGCCGCCGACCACGCGGTGAGGACGCGGCCGTGGATGGCCCCGACCTGGTAGGTGCCGAACAGGTCGCGCAGGTACGCCGGCATCGTCGCGAAGCCGGCGCCGTAGAACGAGATGATGACGAGGGCGCTGACGAGGAACAGCACCTTGTTCGAGTCGGTCGCCACCGTGATGTACAGGTACAGCAGCGCGCCGACGCCGAGGTAGACGCGGTAGATGTTCTTGCGGCCCACCAGGTCGGAGACCGAAGACCACAGGAAGCGGCCCAGCATGTTGGTCAGCGAGAGGAAGGCGACGAAGCCCGCGGCCGCCGCGACCAGGGACTCCTTGGACGTGGTGTCGGGGAAGAAGTCCTGGTAGATCCCGCTGGCCCGCTCGAGGATGCCGATGCCCGCGGTGACGTTGAAGGTCAGGACGACCCAGAGCAGCCAGAACTGCGGCGTCTTGATCGCGTTGGCGGCCGAGACGTTGCCGGTCGAGATGAGCGCGCCCGCCTTGGCCTCCGACGGGTGCCACCCGGCGGGCTTCCAGTTGTCGGCCGGCACCCGGACGAGCACCGTTCCGAGCGTCATGAACACCAGGTAGACGATGCCCAGGACTGCGAACGCACCCGCGATGGAGCCGTTGGTGGGTGCGGCGGAGTCGCCGAAGGTGCGCAGCAGCTGCGTGGTCAGCGGGGAGGCGATGAGCGCGCCACCACCGAAGCCCATGATCGCGATGCCGGTGGCCATGCCCGGACGGTCCGGGAACCACTTGATCAGCGTGGAGACCGGCGAGATGTAGCCGATGCCCAGGCCGATGCCGCCGATGACCCCGTAGCCCAGGATGACGAGCCAGAACTGACCGATGCTCATGCCGAAGGCGCTGACGAGCAGGCCCGCGGAGAACAGCACCGTGGCGATCGCCATGGACCAGCGGGGACCGTTCTTCTCGACCCGGGTGCCGAGCACGGCCGCGGAGAGGCCGAGCATGACGATGCCGAGCTGGAACGGGATGGCCGAGACGGTGCCGGAGATGCCCAGGGAGGACTCCGCCCGCACCGCGGTCTTGAACACGCTCCAGGCGTAGACCTGGCCGATGGCCAGGTGGATGGCAAGGGCGGCGGGCGGCACGAGCCACCTGCTCCACCCGGGTGGGGCAACGGTGCGCTCGCGCGCCAGGATGCCGACGGCCACGGTGTCGATCCTCTCGGAGGGGGAAGGTCGTTGCACGTGCAACGAGTGTCGCGTCACCTTATGACGGGCTTCACACCGCGACCCACCGGTTCGGTGACGATCGGGCCACGATGCTGCGGACGGCCGGGGGCACCCGCTCAGGAGCGCCGTGCCAGCAGCGTGCTGAGGCCGAGCAGCACCACCAGCGCCCCTGCCGAGGCGAGGAAGGCCGGCGACGTGGGCTCCGACAGGCTGCCGCCGAGCACCGTGTAGACGACGACGCCCGGGACGGTGCCGATCGCGGTGCCGAGGAGGAAGTCGCGCAGCCGCAGCGACGTGGCCCCGGCCAGGTAGCTCGACGGCCCGAACGGCACCACCGGCACGAGGCGGACCCCGAGCACGGCCAGCAGGCCGCGCCGGGAGAGGACGTCCTCCAGCCGCAGCAGTGCCGAACCGGTGCGGCCGCGGCCGGTCAGGCGCAGCAGCGCCGGGCGCGAGAGCACCCGCCCCAGCCCGAAGCAGGCCAGCGCCCCGGCCACCGCCCCCACCCAGACCAGGACGACCCCGAGGAAGGGTCCGAACAGGACGCCCGCGAGCAGGGTGAACACGCTGATCGGCAGCAGGGAGACCGTGGCGAGGACGACGAGGGCGACGAACAGCACCGGGGCCCAGGCGCCGGCGCCGCCCACGGTGACGCGCACCTCCTCCAGCGTGGGGACCCCGCGCACCGCGAGCACCACCAGCACCGCACCGACCGCGCCCAGGAGCAGGCCGAGCCGCAGCCACGCCGACCCCACCACCCTGCCCACGGGTCCGAGTCTGTCAGGGGTGGGACACTCGTCGCTGCAGCACGAGATCCCCCGCACCTCGGGATCGACCGAGGTCCGGCACCAGCTCGAGGAGGAATCGTGGGACGCGTGACCACCCGTCGACCCGTTCGCCGGATCACCGCCGACGGCGAGCGGACCCGGCCGGACACCCTGGCCGTGGAGGAGCCCATGGAGATCCGCGTGGGCGGCCGCCCGCTCTCGGTCACCATGCGCACCCCCGGGCACGACGTGGACCTGCTGCACGGGTTCCTGCTCACCGAGGGCGTGATCGGCTCGCGGGAGGACGTCCTCGAGGCGCGCTACTGCGACGGCGTGGACGACGAGGGCCGCAACACCTACAACGTGCTCGACGTGGTCCTGGCCGAGGGCGTCGCCCCGCCGGACCCGTCCGTGGAGCGCAGCTTCTACACCACCAGCTCGTGCGGGGTGTGCGGCAAGGCGTCGCTGGACGCGGTGCGCCTGGTCAGCCGGCACTCCCCCGCCGACGACCCGGCGACCGTCACCCCCGCCGTGCTCACCACGCTGCCCGACACCCTGCGCGCCGCCCAGAAGGTCTTCGACACCACCGGTGGGCTGCACGCGGCCGGGCTGTTCACCACCGACGGCGAGCTGCTCGTGCTGCGCGAGGACGTGGGTCGGCACAACGCCGTCGACAAGGTCGTCGGCTGGGCCGTGCGCGAGGGCCGGGTCCCCCTGTCCGGGTGTGTGCTCATGGTCAGCGGACGGGCCTCGTTCGAGCTGGTGCAGAAGGCGGTGATGGCCGGGCTGCCCGTGCTCGCTGCGGTCTCGGCGCCGTCGTCGCTGGCCGTGGAGCTGGCCGCGGACGCCGGGGTGACCGTGGTCGGGTTCCTCCGCGGGGAGACCATGAACATCTACACCCGGGGTGACCGGATCCCGGTCCGCCCCCCCGCTGCCTGAACGCTCAGGCGCTCTTCTCGCGGCGCTCGGGCCGCACGGGCTTGCGGGGCACGATGGTGGGCAGCACGTTGTCGCGCACCGTCTCCCCGGTGATGACCACCTTGGCGACGTCGTCCCGGCTGGGGATGTCGTACATGATCGGCTGCAGCACCTCCTCCATGATCGCGCGGAGCCCGCGGGCTCCGGTGCCCCGGTGGATGGCCGCCTCGGCGATCGCCTCCAGCGCGTCGGTCTCCATCTCCAGCTCCACGCCGTCCATCTCGAACAGCCGCGCGTACTGCTTCACCAGCGCGTTGCGCGGCTCGCTGAGGATGGTGACCAGCGACTCCTTGTCGAGGTTGGTCACCGTCGCGATCACGGGCAGGCGACCGATGAACTCCGGGATGAGCCCGAACTTGATGAGGTCCTCGGGCATGACCTCGGCGAAGCGGTCCACGGTGTCCAGCTCGTCCTTGGAGCGCACCTCCGCCCCGAAGCCCAGCCCTCGCTTGCCCACCCGGTCGCTGACGATGCGCTCGAGCCCGGCGAACGCGCCCGCCACGATGAACAGCACGTTGGTGGTGTCGATCTGGATGAACTCCTGGTGCGGGTGCTTGCGCCCGCCCTGCGGCGGCACGCTGGCCTGGGTGCCCTCGAGGATCTTCAGCAGGGCCTGCTGCACGCCCTCGCCCGAGACGTCCCGGGTGATCGACGGGTTCTCCGACTTGCGGGCGATCTTGTCGACCTCGTCGATGTAGATGATGCCCGTCTCGGCGCGCTTCACGTCGTAGTCGGCGGCCTGGATCAGCTTGAGCAGGATGTTCTCGACGTCCTCGCCGACGTAGCCCGCCTCGGTCAGCGCGGTGGCGTCGGCGATGGCGAAGGGGACGTTCAACATCTTGGCCAGGGTCTGGGCCAGGTAGGTCTTGCCGCACCCGGTGGGACCGAGCATGAGGATGTTCGACTTGGCCAGCTCGACGCCCTCGTCGCGGGTGTCGCGCACAGCACCGCCCACCACCCGGTCGCCGGCCTGGATGCGCTTGTAGTGGTTGTAGACCGCCACCGCGAGCGTCTTCTTGGCCGTCTCCTGGCCGATGACGTAGGTCTCGAGGAACTCGCGGATCTCCGCGGGCTTGGGCAGCTCGTCGAGCTTGACCTCGCTCGCCTCGGCCAGCTCCTCCTCGATGATCTCGTTGCACAGGTCGATGCACTCGTCGCAGATGTAGACGCCGGGGCCGGCGATGAGCTTCTTGACCTGCTTCTGGCTCTTGCCGCAGAACGAGCACTTCAACAGGTCGCCGCCGTCACCGATGCGTGCCATGAGTGGTGTCCCTGCTTTCCGCGTGTGTCCTGGAGCCGGTCGTTGCACGAACGTTCACGGCGTGGTCGGGCGGTGCGTGGTCGACCTCGGCGATGCTCCGACGCTACTCGTCGGCTGCCCGCGCCGGGGCCGGGAACGAGCCCTCCGCCGTGGGGCACCCAGGGTGCCCGCTCACGACGCCGCCCGGACGCAGGTGCGTCCGGGCGGCGTGTCGTGATCGGAGGTGTCGTCGCGTTCCGGTGCTGCTACTTGGAGGCGGACAGCTTCCGGTAGGGCAGCACGTTGTCGATGATCCCGTACTCCTGGGCCTCGGCCGCGGTGAGGATCTTGTCGCGCTCGATGTCGGCGCGGACCTGGTCGGAGCTCTTGCCGGTGTGGTTGGCCAGCGTGGTCTCCAGCAGCCGCCGCATGCGCTGGATCTCCCCGGCCTGGATCTCCAGGTCCGAGACCTGGCCGTAGATCCCCTCGGTGGCCGGCTGGTGGATCAGCACGCGGGCGTTGGGCAGCGCCATCCGCTTGCCCGGCGTGCCCGCGGCGAGCAGCACGGCCGCGGCCGAGGCGGCCTGGCCCAGGCAGACGGTCGCGATGTCGGCGCGCACGTACTGCATGGTGTCGTAGATGGCCATCAGCGAGGTGAAGGAGCCACCCGGGGAGTTGATGTAGAGGGTGATGTCGCGGTCGGGGTCGTCGGACTCCAGGCACAGCAGCTGCGCCATGACGTCGTTGGCCGACGCGTCGTCGACCTGCACGCCGAGGAAGATGATGCGCTCCTCGAACAGCTTGTTGTACGGGTTGGACTCCTTCATGCCGTAGCTGGTGCGCTCCAC
Organism: Mycobacteriales bacterium; assembly: GCA_038234335.1. GTDB lineage: Bacteria > Actinomycetota > Actinomycetes > Mycobacteriales > Mycobacteriaceae > Rhodococcus_D. Next base: position 21,691 of record JBBSUN010000033.1, on the reverse strand, counting down.
GAAGGAGGGCAGCACGTAGCGCGAGCTGGGCATCTGGCCGGAGTTCATGTTCACGGTGTGGTCTCTTCTCGTCTCGTGCGCAGGCTGGGGGGTGGGGTCGGCCCGGTCAGGAGCCGGTGCCGCCGGCCTGCGTGGCGCGGCTGACGACGTGGTCGACGAAGCCGTACTCCAGCGCCTCGGCCGCGGTGAACCAGCGGTCCCGGTCGGAGTCGGTGTTGATGCGCTCGACGCTCTGCCCGGTGTGCTCGGCGATGAGCTCGGCCATCTCGCGCTTGGTGTGGGCGAACTGCTCGGCCTGGATGGCGATGTCGGTGGCGGAGCCACCGATGCCGGCCGAGGGCTGGTGCATCATGATCCGCGCGTGGGGCAGGGCGTACCGCTTGCCCTGGGCGCCGGCGGACAGCAGGAACTGGCCCATCGAGGCGGCCAGGCCCATGCCGTAGGTGGCGACGTCGCACTCGGCGAACTGCATGGTGTCGAAGATGGCCATGCCCGCGGTGACCGAGCCGCCCGGGGAGTTGATGTACAGCGAGATGTCGCGCGTCGGGTCCTCCGCGGAGAGCAGCAGGATCTGGGCGCACAGCTTGTTGGCGATGTCGTCGTCGACCTGGGTGCCCAGGAAGATGATCCGCTCCTGCAGCAACCGCTCGTACACCGAGTCGCTGAGGTTGAGACCGGAGGTCCCAGCCATGCTCGGCGCCGTCGGGGCGGCCAGGAAGGGGGTCTTCGGCGTCACGTTGGGGCCTGCCTTCTCGTGGGAGAAACGTCGGTCGGGATCCGCCGGGAGTGCTCGGCGGAGTTGTACCGACAGTAACGAAGACGGGCGGTGCCGCAGTCCCGGCACCGCCCGTGTTCGCTGTGAGCGTCAGGCCTTCTCGGCGTCACCCTCGGTCGCGTCGGCCTCGGCGGCGGCGCCGTCGCCGGTCTCCTCCACCGTCTCGACGACATCACCCTCGATGACACCACCCTCGCTGCCGTCACCCTCGCTGCCGCCGTCAGCGGCACCGGCGTCCTGCTCGCCCCGGCCCAGCAGCTCGTCGAGGTCCACGGCGTTGCCGTCGGTGTCGGTGATGGTCGCCGTGCCGACGATGCCGGCCAGCGCCTTCCCGCGGCGGACGTCGGCGAAGATCGCGGGCAGCTGGTTGGCCTCCTGCGCCTGGCGGACGTACTCCTCCGGCGCGACGCCGTAGCGCTGTGCCTGGTACATGATCCGCTCGGTCAGCTCGTCGTTGCCGACGGTGGTGCCCTCGGCCTCGGCGATGGCGTCCAGCAGCAGCTGGGTCTTCACGGAGCGCTCGGCGTCGGCGCGCGCCTCGGTGTCGAACTCCTCGCGGGAGGAGCCGTCGGCCGCGAGCGCGGCGGCGAAGGCGTCCTCGTCGTGGTCGTAGGGGTGCACCGCGTCGTGCAGGCGGGAGTCGTACTCGGCCTGGACGACCTTCTCCGGCACCGCGATCTCGGTGGTGCCCAGCATCGCCTCGAGCACCTTGTCGCGCGCCTGGGTGGCCTGCTCGACCTTCTTGACCCGGACGAGCCGCTCGCGCAGGTCGGCGTCGAGCTCCTCGAGGGTGTCGAACTCACTGGCCAGCTGGGCGAACTCGTCGTCGGCGTCGGGCAGCTCGCGGAGCTTGACCGAGCCGAGCGCGACGGTGACCACGGCGTCCTGGCCGGCGTGCTCGCCGGCCAGCAGCGCGGTGGTGAACTCGCCGGACTCGCCGGCGGACAGGCCGACGAGGGCGTCGTCGATGCCCTCGATGAGCTGGCCGGAGCCGACCTCGTAGGACATGCCGGTGGTGGAGGCGGCGGGGACGTCCTCGCCGTCGACGGTCGCGGAGAGGTCGATGGAGACGAAGTCGCCCTGCTCGGCGGGCCGCTCCACCCCGGTGAGGGTGCCGAAGCGGGCGCGCAGCGAGTCGAGCTGCTCGGTGACCTCCTCGTCGGTGACGACGATCGGGTCGACGGTGACGGCGATCTCGCCGTAGGCCGGGATGGTGATCTCCGGGCGCACGTCGACCTCGGCGGTGAACGAGAGCTCCTCGCCGTCGTCGATCTTGGTGACCTCGATCTCCGGCTGGCCGAGCACCTTGAGCTCGGCAGCGGCGATGGCCTCGCTGTAGCGGGACGGGATGGCGTCGTTGACCACCTGCTCCAGCACCGCGCCACGGCCCACCCGGGCCTCGAGCAACCGGGCGGGGGCCTTGCCGGGCCGGAAGCCGGGCAGCCGGATCTGCTGCGCCAGCGCCTTGTAGGCACGGTCGAAGTCGGGCTTCAGCTCGCTGAACGGGACGTCGACGAGGACGCGGACCCGGGTCGGGCTGATCTGCTCGACGGTGCTCTTCACAGCGGTGTGCTCCTCTGGTGTGTGTGGTTCCGCGCTCGTGGGGCGTGGCGCTCGGTGTGGCCGGTGCTCGGTGTGGCCGGTGCTCGGTGTGGCCGGTGCTGGGTGTGGCCGGTGCTCGTCGGGGTGGCGGGATTCGAACCCACGGCCCCTCGCTCCCAAAGCGAGTGCGCTACCAAGCTGCGCCACACCCCGTCGGGGAGAGCGTACGGGCCGAACCGGTAGGCTTCACCACCGCACGCGACGGACGGGGTGACACCCGTTCGCGGCGAGCACGCGGGCGTAGCTCAATGGTAGAGCCACAGTCTTCCAAACTGTTGACGCGAGTTCGATTCCCGTCGCCCGCTCCACCGCACGCGCAGCGCCACCTCGGAGGCGGTCCCCGGGTGCAGCGCCTCGGCTAGCGTCGCCGGGTGGCCGCGTCCCTGCTCCCGCTTCGGAGCGCCCCGGGTGCCGACCTGCCCGTCCGCAACGCCCTGCCCGCGGTGGTGGCCGCGGTGCGGGCCCACGGCAGCGCAGTGCTCGTCGCTCCCCCGGGCTCGGGCAAGACCTCGCTGCTGCCGCTGGCCCTCGCCGACGCGCTCGACGGGGCGGGCGCGGTGCTGGTGGCCGAGCCGCGCCGCCTGGCCACCCGGGCCGCGGCGACCCGGCTGGCCGCGCTCGTCGGGGAGGTCCCGGGCGGGCGGGTGGGCTACGCGATGCGCGGCGAGCGGCGCCCGGGCAGCCGGGTCGAGGTGGTCACCACCGGGCTGCTGCTGCGCCGGCTGCAGACCGACCCGGAGCTGCCCGGGGTGGGCGCGCTGGTGCTCGACGAGGTGCACGAGCGCCACCTGGATGCGGACCTCGCGCTGGCCTTCGCCGTCGACGTCCGGGCCGCCCTGCGGCCGGACCTGCTCCTCGTGGCGACCTCGGCGACCCCGGACGCCGAGCGCCTGGTGACGGCGCTGGACGGGGCCCCGGTGGTCACGGCCACCGCCGCGACGTGGCCCCTGGAGACGGTGTGGGCGCCGAGCCCGGCGCCACCCCTGCTCGCCGACGCGCGGGTGGACCCCCGCCTGCTCGACCACGTGGCCGCCGTCGTCGCCCGGGCGCTGGGCGAGACCACCGGCGACGTGCTCGTCTTCGTTCCCGGCGAGCGCGAGGTCCACGAGGTCGCGCGACGGCTGGGCAGCCTTCCTGTCGCGGTGCTCCCCCTGTTCGGTCGGCAGCGCACCGCGGAGCAGGACCGTGCACTCGCGCCGGGTCCTCGGCGGCGGGTCGTGGTCACCACGTCGGTCGCGGAGAGCTCGCTGACCGTGCCCGGGGTGCGCGTGGTCGTCGACGCCGGGCTCGCCCGCGCCCCGCGCACCGACCACCGGCGGGGGCTGGCGGCGCTGGTCACCGGGCGGGTGTCCCGGGCCTCGGCCACCCAGCGGGCCGGGCGGGCGGCCCGGGAGGGCCCGGGTCGGGTGTACCGCTGCTGGTCCGAGGTCGAGCACACCCACCTCGAGGCGTTCACCCCGCCGGAGATCGCGACCAGCGACCTCGCCGGGTTCGCACTGGCCGTGGCCGCGTGGGGCGCCCCTGGCGGCCACGGGCTGGCCCTGCTGGACGCCCCCCCGGCGGTGGCGCTGGACGCGGCCACCACCCTGCTCGCCGAGCTGGGCGCGACGGACGGGAACGGGCGGATCACCCTGCGGGGCACCGCGATGGCGCGGCTCGGCGTGCATCCCCGGCTGGCCCGCGCCGTGCTCGACGGCGCCCCGCTGGTGGGCGGCGAACGGGCCCGGGCGGTCGTCGCGCTGCTCAGCGACGAGAGCCTGGCCGGTCGCCAGGACGACCTGGCGGACCGCTTCCGGGTGCTGCGGCGGGGGGAAGACCGCGCGACCACCGCCCGCTGGCACCAGGAGGCAGCCCGGCTCGGACACGGTGGACCGGCGCGCACCGTGCTCTCCGACGAGGTGGCCGTCGGGACCGTCGTCGCCCTCGCCTTTCCCGACCGCCTGGCCCGGGTGCGCTCCGCCGGCGCTCGGACCACCGGCGCTCGGACCACCGGTGCGGCGACGTACCTCATGGCCGGAGGCACCGGGGCGGCGCTCGACGTGGGCTCGCCGCTGCAGGGGACCCCGTGGCTGGCCGTCGCGGTCGCCGACCGGCCCGTGGGGCGCGCCGACGCCCGGATCCGCTCGGCCGCGCCGGTCGACGAGGCCACCGCCCGGGCCGTCGGCCCCGTGCTGACCGACGACGAGGTCGCCTGGTCCGGTGGCGCCCTGGTCACCCGGCGACGGGAGACCCTCGGTGCGATCGTGCTCCGGGAGGAGCCGCTGGCGAACCCGGACCCGCTCGCCGTGGTCGCGGCGGTGCAGGACGGGCTGCGCACCGCGGGCCTCGGTGGGCTGCGGTGGAGCCCGGCCGCCGAGCAGCTGCGGGCGCGCCTGGCGTTCTGCCACCACCACCTCGGCGCACCGTGGCCCGCCGTCGACGACGACGCGCTGCTCGCCGGGCTGGACGGGTGGCTCGGCCCGGACCTCACGCGGGTGCGCCGGACCGCGGACCTCGTCCGGCTGGACGTGGCGGCGGCCCTGCGCAGGCTGCTGCCCTGGCCCGTGGCAGCCCGGTTCGACGCGCTCGCCCCGGAGCGGCTGCCCGTCCCGACGGGCACGACCGCGGCGCTGACGTACGCGCCGGCGGACTCCCCCGGCGCACCGCCGGTGCTGGCGCTGCGCGTGCAGGAGGCGTTCGGGTGGACGGCATCACCGCTGCTGGCCGACGGGCGGGCGCCGGTGCTGCTGCACCTGCTCTCCCCGGCCGGGCGCCCGGTCGCCGTGACCGCCGACCTGGCCTCGTTCTGGGCCCAGGGCTACCCGCAGGTCCGCGCAGACCTGCGGGGGCGGTACCCCCGCCACCCCTGGCCGGAGGACCCGCTCACCGCGGCCCCGACACGGCGGGTGTCGCACCCGCGACGGTGACGACGGGGTGGACGGTCCCCCGACGCGCCCGGGGGCAGCCTCAGCGCGGGGCGACCGGGGTGCGCGGGTCGAGCAGCCAGTGCAGCGTGATCACGGTGACGGCACCGAACGCGAGGTGCGCGAGCCCCTCGATGACGGTCTCGGTGGCCGATGCCTTCCGGGCGACCCCGGTGGCGGCGGCCGCACCGAGGGCAGCGCCCCAGGCGGACCCACCGACCGCAACCGCGGCGACGGGCTGGGGCGGGGTCGTCGACACCCCGCGGAGGGCTCCGGCCACCATGCCGACGCCGACACCGAGCCCGATGCCCCCGAGCGGTCCGGCGGCCGCCGGGCTCGCGGCACCGTCCACGGCCCCGTCGTCCGCGGTCGCCGCCGCACGGGCCGGCACGTCCGAGGCGGGCGAGGAGGGCGACGGGCTGCCGGTGAGCGCCTGGTGCAGGTAGGTGACGGCGTTGTGGGCGGTCGTGCCGGCAGCGCCGGCGAGGGCACCGGCCGCGAGACCGACGAGGGTGGTGCTGGCCATGGAGGCCTCCTGGGTCGAGGTGGTCGCGCCCGGCGTTGCGCGGACGCGATCGTCGAGCGTAGGACCGGGGCGCGTCCGGGGCCGGGCGAAGGACGCCGCACCGACGCCACACCGACGGCGCGCCGCGCTCAGCCCGGCTGGCAGGTGGGGCAGGAGAACAGGTTGCGGCCCACCATGTCCTCGATCACCACGGGCGTGCCGCACACCCGGCAGGGCAGGCCGGCGCGGCGGTAGACGTAGCTCGCCCGCTCCCCGCGCCGCAGCACCACGTCCGGCTCCAGGGTGACGATGCGTCCGCGCCGCACCCCGATCTTCATCAGCTCCACCAGGTCCAGCCACACCGCGTCGAACTCGGCGCGGTCGAGGTCGCGACCGGCGCGGTGGGGCCCGATGCCGTGGCGGAAGAGGATCTCCGCCCGGTACACGTTGCCCACCCCGGCGAGCACCTCCTGGTTCATCAGCAGCGCCCCGATGCTGACCTTCGACCGCGAGATCCGCCTCCAGGCCGGCTCGGGGTCGGCGTCGACGCGGAGCGGGTCCGGACCCAGGCGCGCCACGACCGCGTCGACCTCGGCGGGGGTGATGACCTCGCAGGTGATGGGTCCGCGCAGGTCGGCCCACGAGCGCTCGCCCACCATCCGCATCCGCACGGCGCCGCGGGGTGGGGACGGATCCGCCGGCTCCTCCTTCGTTCCCGGGTGGTTCTCGAACTTCCCGTACAGCCCCAGGTGCACGTGCACGACCGCGTCCTGGTGCGCGGCGTCCCCGTAGCGGTGGAACAGGTGCTTGCCCCACGCCTCGGCCTTGCGCAGCACCCGCCCGTCGATCAGCTCCGCGCCGGTGGAGAAGCGGCCCTGCGGGCTGCTGACGGCGATCTCCTGGCCCCGGAACTGGCGGTGGTGCAACCGCGCGAGGCGGTGGATGGTGTGGCCCTCAGGCATGGGCAGCCACGGTTCAGGACTCGGTGTCGGGCAGCGCGGGCGGGGTCCCGGTCCGCTCGTACGCCGCGAGCTGGGCGATGCGCCGGGCGTGGCGGGGCTCACCGCTGAAGGGGGTCGACAGGAACGCGTCGACGATGGCGAGCACCTCCTCGGGGGTGTGCATGCGCCCACCGATCCCGAGGACCTGCGCGTCGTTGTGGGCCCGCGCCAGCTGCGCGGTCTCCACGCTCCAGCCCAGGGCCGCCCGGCAGCCGGGCACCTTGTTGGCCGCGATCTGCTCACCGTTGCCGGAGCCACCGAGGACGAGGCCGAGGCTGCCGGGGTCGGCGACCGTGCGCCGAGCCGCCTCCACGCAGAACGACGGGTAGTCGTCGAGCGGGTCGTAGGTGTGGGCCCCGACGTCCACCGGGTCGTGCCCGGAGGCTCGCAGGTGCTCGGTGATGGCCGCCTTGAGCTCGAGTCCGGCGTGGTCGGAACCCAGGTGCACGCGCATGCTGAGAGTGTGGCAGGACCGGTGGTGGCGGGAGTGGACGGGTTCGCCGGGCGGTGGGTGCTCGCCCGGCTCACCGGCCGGCGGGTGGCGCTCTCGGTCGCCGACGACGCCGCGGCGGTGCTGGCCACGACCGCGGACTGCGCCGCGGTGGCCGTGGACGTCCCGATGGGCCTCGCGGCTGACGCGGTCCGCCCGTGCGAGCCGCTGGCCCGCCGACGCCTCGGTGCGGTCCACGGGCCGGGCGCGGCGTCCTCGGTGTTCCCGACGCCCGCCCGCGCCGTGCTCGCGGCGCGGGACTACGCCGAGGCGAACGCGCTGTCGGCGGCCGCGGCGGGCAAGAAGATCAGCAAGCAGACGTGGTGCATCGTCCCCGGCATCCGCGACTTCGACGAGGTCGCACCCGACCCGGCGCGGGTGGTGGAGTCCCACCCCGAGCTGTGCTTCCGCACCATGGCGCCGGAGGTCGCGTTCGTGTCGAAGAAGACCGCCCGCGGGCAGGGGCAGCGGATCGCCGCCCTGGCGCGGTGGTGCGACGTCGTCGGTGCGGTCGCCGAGGTGCCCGTCGGGCCGGCGCTGGACGACGTGCTCGACGCGCTGGCCTGCGCGTGGAGCGCCCGACGGTGGGCCGCGGGCACCGCGGAGACCCTGGGGGGCGAGCTCGACCCGCTCCACAAGCCCATGCGGATCGTCGTCTGAGCGAGCCCGAGCGGCACACCGGGGTCGTCACCGCGCGAGCAGGACGACCCGGTGTGCCGCTCGATCGAGGGAGCCGTCAGTCGAAGGACGGGTCCTCGTTGCGCGTGCGCTTGAGCTCGAAGAAGTGCGGGTAGCCCGAGAGCAGCACGGAGCCGTCCCACACCCGGCCGGCGTCCTCGCCGCGGGGGATGCGGGAGAGCACCGGGCCGAAGAACGCGACCCCGTTGATGTGGATGGTGGGCGTGCCCACGTCCGAACCGACCTTGTCCATGCCCGCGTGGTGGGAGGAGCGCAGGGCGTCGTCGTGGACGTCGGTGTCGGCGGCCCGGGCCAGGTCGGCCGGCAGTCCCACCTCCGCCAGGGACTCCGCGATCACCTGGGTGAAGTCGTCCATCCCCTGGTTGTGGATCCGGGTGCCCATCGCGGTGTAGAGCCCGGCGAGCACCTCGGTGCCGTGGGCCTGCTCGGCGGCGGTGCAGACGCGCACCGGGCCCCATGCCTTCGCCATCATCTCCTGGTAGTTCTCCGGCAGGTCCTTGCCCTCGTTCAGCACCGCGAGGCTCATCACGTGCAGGTTGAGGTCGATGTCGCGGACCTTCTCGACCTCGAGCATCCAGCGGGAGGTGATCCAGCACCACGGGCACAGCGGGTCGAACCAGAAGTCGGCGACGTCCTTGGTGGGGGTGGTGCTGGTGCTCACGGTGGTTCCTCCTGCAGCTGGGGGTCGATCGGTCTCCCCTGCAACGGCGACGACGCCGTCGCTCTTCCCCCGCCCGGACGACGTGGTGGGATCAGGGGACCCGAACCCGAGACCGAAGAGGTGCTGCTGCGTGACCGCCCCGAACCTGACCCGTGACGACGCCCGGAGCCGCGCCGAGCTGCTCACCGTGACGCACTACGCCATCGCCCTGGACCTGACCGACGGCAGCGGCGGGGCCGGCGCGACGACATTCGACTCGCGCTCCACCATCACCTTCGACGCGACCGCCGGGTCGAGCTCCTTCGTCGATGTCGTCGCCGACGCGGTGCACTCCGCCACCCTGAACGGCACCGAGCTCGACGTCCGCAGCTACGACCCCGAACAGGGCCTCGGGCTGACCGGACTCGCCGAGCACAACGAGCTCGTCGTGCACGCCGCGTGCACGTACTCCCACACCGGGGAGGGCCTGCACCGCTTCGTCGACCCCGTCGACAGCTCGGTGTACCTGTACAGCCAGTTCGAGACCGCGGACGCCAAGCGCATGTTCGCCTGCTTCGACCAGCCCGACCTCAAGGCCACCTTCGACCTCGTCGTCACCGCGCCGGCCGACTGGGCCGTCATCAGCAACGCGCCGGTGGCCTCGGCCGAGGCGGGCGTGACCACCTTCGAGACGACGACGGTCCTCAGCACCTACCTCGTCGCGCTCATCGCCGGGCCCTACGCCAGCTGGACCGACAGCTACACCGACGACCACGGCACCATCCCGCTGGGCCTGTACTGCCGCGCCACCCTCGCCGAGCACATGGACGCCGAGCGCCTGTTCACCGAGACCAAGCAGGGCTTCGAGTTCTACCACCGCAACTTCGGCACCCCGTACCCGTTCGGCAAGTACGACCAGCTGTTCGTGCCCGAGTTCAACGCCGGGGCCATGGAGAACGCCGGGGCGGTCACCTTCCTGGAGGACTACGTCTTCCGCAGCCGGGTCACCGCGGCGCAGTACGAGCGCCGCTGCGAGACCGTGCTGCACGAGATGGCCCACATGTGGTTCGGCGACCTGGTCACCATGCGCTGGTGGGACGACCTGTGGCTCAACGAGTCCTTCGCGACCTACGCCTCCGTGCTCGCCCAGACCTCGAACACGGAGTACACCAACGCGTGGACGACGTTCGCCTTCGTCGAGAAGAGCTGGGCGTACCGGCAGGACATGCTGCCCTCCACCCACCCGATCGCCGCCGACATCCCGGACCTGGCCGCCGTCGAGGTGAACTTCGACGGCATCACCTACGCCAAGGGTGCGAGCGTGCTGAAGCAGCTCGTGGCCTACGTCGGCCAGGAGGACTTCCTCGCCGGGCTGCGGGCGTACTTCGCGGAGCACGCCTTCGCCAACGCGGAGTTCGCCGACCTGCTGCGCGCGCTGGAGGCGGCCTCCGGGCGCGACCTCTCCGGCTGGGGCGACCAGTGGCTGCGCACCACCGGCCTGAACACCCTCAGCCCGGACTTCGAGACCGGTGACGACGGCGCGTTCACCCGCTTCACCGTCGTGCAGGGCCCGGCCGCGCCCGGTGCCGGCGAGCTGCGCACGCACCGACTCGCCGTCGGCGTCTACGACTCCGACGACGCCGGGAAGCTCGTCCGCACCCACCGCGTCGAGCTCGACGTCACCGGTGGGCGCACCGACGTGCCGGAGCTGGTCGGGGTGCCCCGCGGGGCGCTCGTGCTCGTGAACGACGACGACCTCACCTACTGCTCGCTGCGCCTGGACGCGCAGAGCCTCGCGGTGCTGAGGACGCGGATCGGCGACGTCACCGAGCCGCTCGCCCGCACGCTGTGCTGGTCGGCGGCCTGGGAGATGACCCGCGAGGCCGAGCTCAGCGCGCGGGACTTCGTGACGCTCGTGCTCTCCGGCCTGCACGCCGAGACCGAGGTGGGGGTGCTCGTGCGCCTGCTGCAGCAGGCCCAGGCCGCGCTCAGCAGCTACGCCGAGCCCACCTGGGCAGCGGAGCAGGGCTGGCCGTCGTTCTCCGACGGCGTGCTGGAGCTGGCCCGGTCGGCCGAGGCGGGCTCGGACCACCAGCAGGCGCTGGTCACCGCGCTCGCCGGCGCCGTGCTCGGTGAGGCCCACCTGGCGGTGCTGCGCGGGCTGCTCGACGGCGACCCGCCCGAGCAGGGCCTGGCCGGGCTCACCGTGGACACGGACCTGCGCTGGACCCTGGTCCAGGGCCTGGCCGGCTCCGGAGCGCTGGACGCCGAGTCCACCGCCTCACCGCTGATCGACGCCGAGGCCGAGCGCGACAGCACCGCCGCCGGCACCCGCCAGGCCGCCCGGGCGCGGACGCTGCGCCCGCAGGCGGAGACCAAGGAGGAGGCCTGGACCCGGGTGGTCACCGACGACGCGCTCTCCAACACCCTTGGCCGGGCGATCATCTCCGGCTTCGCCCGTCCGGGCCAGGGCGAGCTGCTCGCGCCCTACGTGGACCGCTACTTCGACGCCGTCGCCGACGTGTGGCAGCGCCGCTCCAGCGAGGTCGCCCAGTCCGTCGTCATCGGGCTGTTCCCGAGCTGGTCGGTGCACCAGTCCACGGTCGACGCGGCCGACGCGTTCCTCGCGCAGGACCACCCGCCGGCGCTGCACCGGCTGGTCCTGGAGGGCCGCGCCGGGATCGTCCGGGCGCTGGCCGCCCGCGAGCGGGACGCCGCGCCGCAGTAGGCGCCGGAGCCGGTCGCGCCGCCCGTCAGCGGGTGGCGCGACCGGCCTGGTCGGCCAGCATGCGCAGGGCGCTGACCAGGCCGCCGGCCAGGTCACCCTCCTTGAACGAGGCCACCATCGCGGTCACCGCGAGCCGGGCCGCGCGGTCGGTGACCCGGGGCTCCACCTCGGTGCCGGTGACGATCTCCACCAGCCGTTCGCCGGGCGAGACGGCCAGCAGCACCGCACCGGGGGCGTCCGCCCCGAGGGTGCCGAACAGCTCCTCGGCGCGGGCACGCGAGTCGGCCCCCAGCTCGCCCAGGTAGACGCTGAACCCCACGCCGGTCTCGCGGGAGGCGAAGGTCAGGGCCTCGTCCAGACGGATCAGCTGTTGCGGGGTGAAGGGCAGGCTGGGGCGCTCGCTGAGGCGGCGCCGGGCGACCGACACCCGTGCGGTGTGCACCACGGCCGCACCCGGTCCGTGCTCGTCGAGGCTGCCGGGTGGGCCGTACAGACCCTGCTCGGCAGCCTCGTGGGTGGCCACCGGCGAGCTCTCGACCACGGCCGAGGGGTTCACCGTCAGCTGCTCGATCGCCGCGTCCTCGACCGCGGCGTCGCTGATCCGGCCCTGCGTCACGATGCCGTCCTCCTCACCACGTGCCACGTGCACCACCCCCGACCGGAGAGTCGACGACGCCGTGCCGGGATGCGTGGCGCCCGTGGCCCACCGCGCTGTCCGCGCCGTGCGCCGCGATGCCCACCGGGTTGCCCGACCACCACACCGGAGGGTGCTCCCACGCCTCACCGCTGCGGTAGCGCGGACGGTCCCCGGGACGGCGCAGCAGCACCAGCAGGGCGAACACGCTCATGACCGCCACCGGGATGACCCCGAAGACGACGACTGTCTCGACGACGCTCACACCGCTGACCGTATCGGACCCGGACGCACCGATCTCAGACCGGGGCCGCGACGAGGCGGGGCGGCGCGCCGGCACCGGAGGCGACGAGCGACCGACGGGCGAGCAGACCCACGACGAGGACGAGCGCACCCCCGGCCAGGTACACCGCGGACAACGAGGCGGCGCTGGCCAGGAGCCCGCCGAGGACCGCACCCAGCGGCATCGCGCCGAAGGTCAGCGAGCGCCCGGCGTTGCTGGTGCACCCCAGCACCTCCGGCGGGGTCAGCCGCTGGCGGCGGGTCGAGGACAGGACGTTCCACCAGCCGAAGCCGAGGCCCCCGACGAGGTAGCTGACCAGCACCACCACCAGCGACGGGACCAGGCCGACGACGAGGTACGCCCCGCCCACCAGGAGCACCGCCGCGGCGAGCACCGTGCCCTCCCCCACCCGGTCGGCGACCCGCCGCACCAGCTGCGCGCCCAGCAGCACGCCCAGCGCCTCCACGACCACGATGAGCGGCACCAGGCCCACGGGCAGCTGCAGGACCTCCAGCGCGTACAGCGTGGTCACGGCGTTCACCGCACCGGTGGCCAGCGACGTCCAGATGGTCACCCCCATGAGCAGGCGCAGCCCGGGCGTGCGCCAGAGCACCCCGAGGCCCTCGGCCACCGCCCGGCGCACCGTGCCCACCGACCGGGTCACGGCATCTCGGTCGCTTCGGTCCGGGTCGCTGCCGTCCGGCCCGGGACGGTTCGGGGCGGGCACGGTGAGCACGAGCCCCGCGGCGACGAGGAACGTGACGCCGTCGAGCACGAACGCGAGGCCCAGCTCGGCGCCGAGGGCGACCAGCGCCCCGCCGACGAGCGGTCCGGCCAGGTTCAGCAGCACCGACTCGGCCGTCATCACCCGGGTGTTGGCGGCGAGCAGGCCGTCCATCCCGACGGTCTCCACGATGAGCACCTGCGCCGCCGCGCCGGCCGCGGTCTCCAGCGTCGTGAGGGCGAACGCGAGGGCGCAGAGCACGGCCACCCCGGCGTGGCCGGTGACCAGGACGGCCACCAGCACCGCCGAGAGCCCGGCCCGGCCCAGGTGGGCACCGACGAGCGCCGCGCGGGGCCGCGACCGGTCCACCCACGCCCCGACGGGCATGGACAGAAGAAGCCACGGCAGCAGCTCCGCCGCAGCCACGGCCGCCAGCGCCAACGGGCTCCCGGTCAGGATCGCCGCGGTCAGCGGCAGCGCGACCAGCCGGACCCCGTCTCCGACGAGCGAGACGGACAACGCGGCGAGCAGGCGCCGGAAGGCCGGCGAGGAGCGGTCCGCGCGACCGTCCGCACCCCGGGCACGGTGCTGCCCCATCGCTCCCCCTCCCCCGGTCGGCCGTGGGGATCAAACCCCGGCGGCAGCATAGATCGACCCGGGTGGCACCGCCCAGATCCTGACGCGACGGTGCCACCCGGACGGAGCAACGCCCCCGCGGAGCTCAGGCGGCGGGCTCGCCCAGGTACTGCGCCCACTCCGGCTCGAGCGCCTCCGCCGCGACCAGCAGCCGCCAGTGCTGGCCCTTCGGCGGCACGAGCGCGCACCGCAGCGTCCACCCGAGCTCGCCGAGCATCTTGTCGGCCTTGCGGTGGTTGCAGCTCGCGCAGCAGGCCACGCAGTTCTCCCAGGTGTGCTCCCCGCCCCGGCTGCGCGGCACCACGTGGTCGACGGTCTCGGCCTTGCCCCCGCAGTAGGCGCAGCGGAAGCGGTCGCGGTGCATCAGCGCGGCCCGGGTCATCGGCATCCGGGCGCGGTAGGGGATGCGGACGTAGGTGCGCAGCCGGATGACCGACGGGACCTGCAGCGCGGTGCCGGCGGAGTGCAGGACGAGGCCGGACGGGTCGGGGTGCACCGTGTCCGCCTTGCCGCACAGCATCAGCACCACCGCGCGGCGCAGCGGCAGCGCGGTCAGCGGCTCGTAGGTGGCGTTGAGCAGCAGGACCCGCCGCTTCGCCCACGGCGGCGTCGCGGGCTCCTCCTCGGGCGGGCCGCCCAGGTCGGGCACGGTGCGCAGCGCCGTTGCGGGCGCGCCGGAGCGCGACGCCCGGTCCGACCGGGTGCCGGGGGGTCTGCGTTGTCGACCTGGCACGCCACCACCTCCGAGGATGTCGCACCATCCGACCACGCGGAGCGCGCCGACGCACGACATTTCCTCACCACGGGAGGTGAACACGCGGTGCCTCCACCGCCGGCTGCCTACGCTGCTCCCATGACCGCGGCGCCCGACCGTCCGGCCGCGCTGAGCGGCTCCCTCCCACCCGCCCCGGGTCACTCCCTCCCACCCGCCCCGGGTCACTCCCACCCGCCCGCCCCGGGTCACTCCCTCCCACCCGCCCCGCGACTCGACCTGGTCGAGGAGCTCCACGGCCACCGCGTCGCTGACCCGTACCGCTGGCTGGAGGACGCGCAGGACCCACGGACCACGGCCTTCCACGCCGGCCAGGACGCACTCGCCGCGCCCGCGCTCGCCGCGCTGCCCGGCCGTGCGCAGCTCGGCGCCACCCTGCGGGCGCTGCTCGACACCGGGGCCGTGTCCCCGCCCACCTGGCGGGCCGGAAGGGCGTTCGCGATGCGCCGCGACCCCGGGCAGGAGCACGCCGTCCTCGTCGTCACCGAGCCCGACGGCACCGAGCGGGTCCTGCTGGACCCGGCGGCGCTGGACCCGACCGGGCTGACCACCCTCGACGCGTGGTCGCCCAGCCGGGAGGGCGACCGGCTCGCCTACCAGGTCTCCGTCGGGGGCGACGAGGAGTCGCTGCTGCACGTCCTCGACGTCACCACCGGCGCGCTGCTCGACGGCCCGCTGGACCGCTGCCGGTACTCGTCGGTGTCCTGGCTGCCCGGGGGCGAGGAGCTCGTCTACGTCCGCCGGCTCCCGCCGGGGCAGGTGCCCGCGGGCGAGGAGCAGTTCCACCGGCGGGTGCTGCGCCACCGGGTGGGGGCCGAGCCGGGCACCGACCAGCTGTTCGACGCCCCCGGGATGTACGACGATCCCACCTCCTACTTCGGGGCCTCGGCCAGCGCGGACGGCCGCTGGCTGGTCGTGGAGGGCTCTCCCGGCACGGCACCGCGGAGCTCGGTGTGGGTCGCGGACCTGGCGGCCGGGTCCGTGCTGGTGCCGGTGCTGAACCAGGACGACGCCGTCCGGGCCACGGCGTGGGTGGAGGACGGCCGGCTGCTGGTGCACACCACCGACGGCGCCCCCCGCTGGCGGCTGTGCACCGCCGACCCCGCCACCCCCACCCGGGAGCACTGGACCGAGCTGGTCGCCGAGGACCCGGAGTCGGTGCTGGAGGGCGTGCGCGTGCTGCAGCCCGGCGGCGAGCTGGTGGTGGCCCGCTCCCGCCACGCCGTCGGCGAGCTGCACCTGCACGCCCCGACCGGCGAGCACCTGCACCAGATCCCGCTGCCCGGCACCGGCTCGCTCTCGGGGCTGTCGGTGGCCGACCGGCGGACCCCGGAGCACCACGGCCAGGTCTGGTTCGGCTGGACCGACTTCGCCACCCCCACGCAGGTCCACCGGGTCGACGTCCGGACCGGCACCGACGAGCTCGTGGCCCGCGCCCCGGGCGCCCACGGCCTGCCGCAGGTGCACTCCCAGCAGGTCAGCTACACCTCGGCCGACGGGCAGCTCGTGCGCATGTTCGTGCTCAGCGCCGGCCCCGAGCCCGACCGGCCGCGGCCCACCCTGCTCACGGGCTACGGCGGCTTCGCGGTCAGCCGCGAGCCCGGCTACACCGCGGCGGCGCTGGCCTGGGTGCAGGCGGGCGGGGTGTGGGCCCTGCCCTCGCTGCGCGGCGGCGCCGAGGAGGGCGAGGACTGGCACCGCGCGGGGATGCGGGAGCGCAAGCAGAACGTGTTCGACGACTTCCACGCCGCGGCCGAGCACCTGGTGTCGGCCGGGTGGACGACGCCGGGGCAGCTCGGCATCTCCGGCGGCTCCAACGGCGGGCTGCTGGTCGGGGCGGCGCTCACCCAGCGCCCGGAGCTGTACCGGGCGGTGGTCTGCTCGGCGCCGCTGCTGGACATGGTCCGCTACGAGCGGTTCTCCCTGGGGCGTACCTGGAACGACGAGTACGGCAGCGCCGACGTCGCCGAGGAGCTGGGCTGGCTGCTGGCCTACTCCCCGTACCACCGTGTGGTGGAGGGCACGCAGTACCCGGCCGTGCTGGTCACGGTGTTCGCCTCCGACACCCGGGTGGACCCGGTGCACGGGGCGAAGCTCGTCGCCGCGCTGCAGCACGCCACCGCGCTGCAGCAGACCACCGCGCTGCAGCAGACCACCGCGCTGCAGCAGACCACCGACGGCGACCCGGGAGCCCGTCCGGTGCTGCTGCGCACCGAGCGTGACGTGGGCCACGGAGCACGCTCGGTGAGCCGGACGGTGAGCCTGTCGGTGGACCAGCTGGCGTTCCTGGCCCAGCACACCGGGCTCGACCTCACCGCCCCCCCGGGCCGGCTAAGCGGAACCTGAGTGTCCACTGTGGACGTTGCTACGGTGGGGAGCGTGATCCCCGACCTCGCTGACGTCTCCTCCCACGTCGAGGCCCTGACCAGCCTCGCCCTGTCGGGCTCCGCGCAGGAGTGGCTCGTGGTGAAGCCGCTGACGATCCTGGCCATCGCCGTCGGCGCCGTCCTCGTGCGGCTGCTGGTCCACCGCGTCATCGACCGGCTCACCAAGGACCGCGGGCCCCGGACGGTGCCCAAGATCCTGCGGCCCCTGCGCGACCGCGCGCCCGAGCGCGTGCGCGCCGCAGGGAGCCCGCTGGCGCACGCCCGCCGCCAGCAGCGCGCCGAGACCATGGGCTCCGTGCTGAAGTCGGTCACCTCGATCCTGGTCCTGACCCTCGCCGTGATCTACGTCCTCGGTGAGCTGGGCCTCAACGTGGCCCCGCTCATCGCCTCCGCCGGGATCGTCGGCGTTGCGCTCGGCTTCGGTGCGCAGAACCTGGTCCGCGACTTCCTCTCCGGCATCTTCATGATCCTCGAGGACCAGTACGGGGTCGGCGACGTGGTCGACCTGGGCGAGGCCAGCGGCGTCGTGGAGACGGTCGGCCTCCGCGTCACCGCCATCCGCGACATCAACGGCACCCTCTGGTACTGCCGCAACGGCGAGGTGCTGCGGGTGGGCAACAAGAGCCAGGGCTTCGCCGTGGCCGTGCTCGACCTCCCGCTCGCCCACACCACCGACGTCGACGACGCCTCCGTCATCGCCGCCCGGGTGGCCCAGGAGGCCGTCGCCACGTCTCCGCTCGCCGACGACGTCCTCGACGACCCGCAGGTGCTGGGCGTGGACAAGGTCACCGCCGACACGGTGACGCTGCGCATGACGGTGAAGGTGCGCCCGGGGCGGCAGTGGGCGGTGCAACGGGCGCTGAACCAGCGCATCCTCGACGCGTTCGACGACAACGGCATCCGCCCGCCGTACCCGCAGGGCCGCCCGGTGGGCTCGATCGCCCCCACCGACGACCCCGCGGGCTGAGCCGGGGAGGATGGGCTCCGTGGAGCAGAACACCGAGCAGACCCGCGCCGCCAGCCCGGCCACCTTCTACGACGAGGTGGGCGGGCACACCCTGTTCGCCGACCTGGTCGGGGCGTTCTACGTCAACGTGGCGGCCGAACCCACGCTCCGGCCGCTGTACCCGGAGGAGGATCTCGGCCCCGCCGAGGTCCGCTTCCGGATGTTCCTGGAGCAGTACTGGGGCGGGCCGCGCACCTACTCCGACCTGCGCGGGCACCCCCGACTGCGCATGCGTCACCAGCCGTTCACCGTCGACGCCGCCGCCCGCGACGCATGGCTGCGCTGCATGCAGCAGGCCCTGGCCACCATCGACGTCGAGCGGCTGGACGACGCCCACCGGGCCCAGCTGTGGGAGTACCTGCGTGCGGCCGCCCACAGCCTGGTGAACGCCCCCGGCTGAGCTCGACCGGCCCCCCGGCGACGAGTGGTGCCCGGGCACGGGCGTCGGGCAGGATCGCCCCTCGTGCGTCGATCCCCCACCGTCCCTGCCGTCGATCCCGCAGACCCGTCCGCCTGGTGGCGGGACGCGGTGTTCTACCAGGTCTACCCACGCAGCTTCGCCGACGCCGACGGTGACGGCATCGGGGACCTGGAAGGCCTGCGCAGCCGGCTGGGCTACCTGGAGCTGCTCGGGGTGGACGCCCTCTGGCTGAGCCCGGTGATGCGCTCCCCGATGGCCGACCACGGCTACGACGTCTCCGACCCGCGCGACATCGACCCGCTGTTCGGCGACCTGGCCGCCCTGGACGCCCTGGTCACCGATGCGCACGCGCACGGGCTGAAGGTCACGATGGACCTGGTCCCCAACCACACCAGCGAGGCGCACGCGTGGTTCGCCGCCGCGCTCGCCGCGGCCCCCGGCAGCCCGGAGCGGGCGCGCTACCTGTTCCGCGACGGTCGGGGCGAGGGCGGCGCGGAGCCCCCCAACAACTGGCCCAGCATCTTCGGCGGCCCCGCCTGGACCCGGGTCACCGAGCCCGACGGCACCCCCGGCCAGTGGTACCTGCACCTCTTCGCCCCCGAGCAGCCCGACCTGGACTGGACCAACCCCGAGGTGCGCGCGGACCTCGAGGCCACGCTGCGCTTCTGGCTCGCCCGTGGGGTGGACGGGTTCCGCATCGACGTGGCGCACGGGATGGCCAAGCCGCCGGGCCTGCCCGACATGGACGCCCAGCTCCTCGCCGACAACCAGCTGCTCGTCAACAGCGACGACGACCCGCGCTTCGACCACGACGGCGTGCACGAGATCCACCGCATGATCCGGACGGTGCTCGACGAGACGCCGGGCGCGATGGCCGTCGGCGAGATCTGGGTCGGCGACGACGAGCGCTTCGCCCGGTACCTGCGCCCCGACGAGCTGCACCTGGGGTTCAACTTCCGCCTCGTCGAGGCCGGTTTCGACGCCGCCGCCGTCCGCTCGGCCGTCGAGCACTCGCTCGCCGCGGTGGCCTCGGTCGGTGCCCCGCCCACCTGGACCCTGTCCAACCACGACGTGGTGCGGCAGGTGAGCCGCTACGGCGGCGGCGCGGCGGGCACGGTGCGGGCCCGGGCCATGGCGCTGGTCGAGCTCGCCCTGCCCGGGGTGATCTACCTCTACAACGGCGAGGAGCTGGGCCTGCCCAACGTGGAGCTGCCCGACGAGGTCCTCCAGGACCCGGTGTGGGAGCGCTCCGGGCGCGCCGAGCGGGGCCGGGACGGCTGCCGGGTGCCCCTGCCCTGGACGGGGTCGCAGGTGCCCTTCGGCTTCGGCCCCGGCGCCGACACCTGGCTGCCGCAGCCGGCGGAGTGGTCCGCGCTCACGGTGGAGGCCCAGCTGGAGGACCCGGGCTCGATGCTCTCGCTGTACCGGGCGGCCCTGGAGCTCCGCTCCACGCTGCCCGGGCTCCGCGGCGACGCCCTCGCGTGGTTCGGTGCCCCCGAGGGGTGCCTGGCCTTCCAGCGCGGCCACGGCGGGCTGGTGTGCGCGCTGAACACCTCCGACGGGGCCGTCCCGCTGCCCCCGGGCGAGGTGGTGCTCTCCAGCGGTCCGGTGTCCGACGGGATGCTCCCGCCGGACACCGCCGCCTGGCTGGTCTGACACCGCCGCCTGGCTGGTCCGACCCCTCGCCCGGGCACCACGGCGTGGCGGTGCTGCGCTACCGACTCCCGCAGCGCCACCCGAGGACGTCGCACTGGCCGTCGGCACCGTCGCCGGTGCTCAGCACGGTGCCGTCAGCCAGGAGCCCCAGGGTGTGGGCGGCGCCGGCCGCGACGGCGACGACGTCGTGCCAGCCCTCGACGTCGCACTGGCCGTAGCTGTCGTCGCCCGCCGCTCGGACGTGGCCGTCGTCGGCAGGGCCGGGAGCGTGGTGGCTACCGGCACGATGCGTCTCCAGCTGCCGACGTCGCAGCCGCCGGGGTCGCTGCGACCAGTCGACACCACCGTCCCGTCCGCACCGAGGCCGACGGTGTTCAGGTGTCCGGCCGTCGATCCCCAACTGGAGGTCGGCGACCGTGAGTCCCCGGGGCATAGCCAAGGCGTAGCGGCCGCTCACCTCGCGACCATTACGCAATGCTGATTTACTAACCACGTGGCCCGACCCCAGACCGTCACCGACGAGGAGCTTCTCGAGCGGATCGCCGCTGCGGTAGGCGACGGCCCCTGGACCCTCACCGGCGCCGCGGAAGCCGCGG
Source organism: Mycobacteriales bacterium (assembly GCA_038234335.1). GTDB lineage: Bacteria > Actinomycetota > Actinomycetes > Mycobacteriales > Mycobacteriaceae > Rhodococcus_D. Next base: position 1,233 of record JBBSUN010000033.1, on the reverse strand, counting down.
GGCTGCACCCTTCGACGTTGATCAAGCGTTTCGGCTCCCGTGAGGGGGTACTGCTGGCGTTGAGCCAGCGATGGGTCGACGCCCTGCCGACCGGTCCCGCCGGTGAGGACCCCTACGGCGAGCTGATGGCGTGGGCGGCGACGCTCAGCGTGGGCGACCTTCCGCCCGGGGCGGTGCTCGCGCGACTGGACATGCTCACCGAGGACCTGCGCACCGCCGAGCTGCGGGACCTGCTTCACCTGGGCTGGCGGCGCCAGATCGACCACCTCGCAGTGCTCGTCGGGGCCGCGGTCGACCGCGGCGACCTGCAGACAACCGCGACACCGGACCTGGTCGCGCGCCTGCTGGTGGACACCGCCGCCGGGGCGTTGCTGCGCTCTGCCGTGGCTCCCGACCCGGCCGAGGCCGACCCCTGTTCCGCTGTCCACGACCTGCTGGAGGCACTGACATGACCGAGCACCCCACCTGGAAGGCCGCGGTCTTCATCGCCGCCAGCGTGGACGGGTACATCGCCCTGCCCGACGGTGGCCTCGAATGGCTGACCGACCCACCCCCCGAGCCGCGACACGTGCCCGCCCACACCGGTGAGCACCCCCCGCCGGACTACGAGGAGTTCACCGCCGGCGTCAGCCACCTCGTCATGGGCCGCGGAACCTACGACAAGGTCCTCACCTTCGAGTCCTGGCCGTACGAGAGGTTCCGCGTCCTGGTTCTGAGCACGACCCTGCCCGTGGGCGACGACCCGCGCATCACCGTCATCCGCTCCACCGCCGAAGCCCAGCAGCTCCTGGACGCGGACGCAGTGAGCGGTGTCTACGTCGACGGCGGTCAGGTCCTCACCGACTTCCTCCGCCGCGGCCTCGTCGACGAGCTCACCATCACCCGAGCCCCGGTCATCCTCGGCCGTGGACTACCGCTGTTCCACGAGCTGCCCCAGCAGATCCGCCTCATCCACCGCGGCACCGCCAGCCTCGACGCCGGCATGGCCAGCAGCCGCTACAGCGTCGTCCGCGACGACCAACAACAGCACTGAGCCCCACCGAGAGGCGACCACCAGAACACCTTCACGGCATGCAACCGGCTTTCCCGTTCGTCGATCCCTGGGTCCTTGCGGTGGTCGCAACACTCGAGGTCATGAGGGTGTCGATGTTGCGGTTCTCGCAGAAGTTGGTTGCTGAGCTGTTCCAGCCGTTCTGGTCGGCGTGGCAGGGCGGGGAGTTCATGACCGATGCT
>JBBSUN010000032.1:0-45566 GCA_038234335.1 Mycobacteriales bacterium | reverse complement strand
TGGGCCTCCCACTGTGACTGGCCCTCCTCGTGACCCGGCAGCCACTGCCCGGTCTCGGGGTCGAACCCCTCGGGATCGATGTAGTTGCCCTGGTCGTCATAGCTGGCCGTCATGCCGTACAGCGAGGGGTCGAACTGGTCGTCGGTGACCGCGACATTGTCGTTGGCCTGCTTCAGCGACAGCGAGATACGCCGCCGCTCCAGGTCGATGTCGATGATCTTGACCATCGTCGAGTCGTTGACCTGGACGACCTGCTCTGGGATCTCGACGTGGCGCTCGGCCAGCTCGGAGATGTGCACCAGGCCCTCGATGCCCTCGTCCACGCGGACGAACGCACCGAACGGGACCAGCTTGGTCGCCTTGCCGGGCACGATCTGGCCGATCGCGTGGGTGCGGGCGAACTGGCGCCACGGGTCCTCCTGGGTCGCCTTCAGCGACAGGGAGACGCGCTCGCGGTCCAGGTCGACGTCGAGCACCTCGACGGTGACCTCGGTGCCGACCTCGACCACCTCGGACGGGTGGTCGATGTGCTTCCAGGACAGCTCGGAGACGTGCACCAGGCCGTCGACGCCACCCAGGTCCACGAAGGCACCGAAGTTGACGATGGAGGACACGACGCCCTTGCGGACCTGGCCCTTCTGGAGCTGGTTGAGGAACTCGCTGCGCACGGCCGACTGGGTCTGCTCCAGCCACGCCCGGCGCGACAGGACCACGTTGTTGCGGTTCTTGTCGAGCTCGATGATCTTCGCCTCGATCTCCTGGCCCACGTAGGGCTGCAGGTCGCGCACGCGGCGCATCTCCACCAGCGACGCCGGGAGGAAGCCGCGCAGGCCGATGTCCAGGATGAGGCCACCCTTGACGACCTCGATGACGGTGCCCTTGACCGGCTCGTCCGCCTCCTTGAGCGCCTCGATCGTGCCCCAGGCGCGCTCGTACTGCGCGCGCTTCTTGGACAGGATCAGCCGACCCTCCTTGTCCTCCTTGGTGAGGACGAGGGCCTCGACGACGTCACCGACGGCGACGACCTCGTTGGGGTCGACGTCGTGCTTGATCGACAGCTCGCGGGAGGGGATCACACCCTCCGTCTTGTAGCCGATGTCGAGCAGGACCTCGTCGCGGTCGACCTTGACGATGGTCCCCTCGACGATGTCGCCGTCGTTGAAGTACTTGATGGTGGCGTCGATCGCCGCCATGAAGTCCTCGGCCGAGCCGATGTCGTTGATCGCGACCTGGGGGCTCGTCGAGGTGAGGGTGTTGGAGGGCATGGGGTGGAGTGCTCCGGAGGGGGTCGAGGTAGGTGGGCGTGCTCGTCAGGACTGCGTGGCCGTGCCCGCAGCTCCAGCCGTGGAAACCTGCTCAGCGAAGCGGGCACGCGTGGGTGGAAGAGTACGCGCCACCTCCGGGGGCACCAACTCGCGCACCCCCTCTGACCACGGGCTTCGGGACGGACGACATGGCCGACAGCGACACGGCTGACACTGACGCGGCTGACACTGACGCGACGCGGCACGCCGGGGTGCAGGTCTCCCTCGGTCCGCTCGTCCCGGGGCGCACCCGGCTCAGCGCGGCGGAGAGCGTCCGGGCGAACCGGGCGTGGTGGGACGCCGACGCCGAGGACTACCACCGCACCCACGGCGACTTCCTCGGGGTGGACTCCCCCGGCGGTGAGCTGGTGTGGTGCCCGGAGGGTCTGCACGAGGGCGACGTGCACCTGCTCGGCGACGTCTCCGGGTGCGACGTGCTCGAGGTGGGGTGCGGCTCCGCCCCGTGCGCGCGGTGGCTGGCCGGGCGCGGGGCACGGGTGGTCGGGCTCGACCTCTCGGCGGGGATGCTCGCCCGGGGGGCGGCGGCCATGGCCGCCGGCGGTCCGCAGGTCCCCCTGGTGCAGGCGAGCGCGGACGCGCTGCCGCTGGCGGACGCCAGCGTCGACGTCGCCTTCTCCGCCTTCGGCGCCGTGCCCTTCGTGGCCGACTCCGGGGTGGTGATGACCGAGGTGGCGCGGGTGCTGCGCCCGGGCGGGCGCTGGGTGTTCTCGGTCAACCACCCGTTGCGGTGGATCTTCCCCGACGACCCGGGGCCGGCCGGGCTCACCGCGACGATGCCGTACTTCGACCGCAGCCCGTACGTGGAGACCGACGCCGACGGGGTGGCGCTGTACGCCGAGCACCACCGCACCCTCGGCGACCGGGTCCGCGAGATCGCCGCCGCCGGGCTGGCCCTGGTCGACCTCGTGGAGCCGCAGTGGCCCGAGGGCCTGGAGCGGGAGTGGGGCCAGTGGAGCCCGCTGCGCGGGGAGATCTTCCCCGGCACCGCCATCTTCTGCTGCCGCAAGCCCGGCTGAGCACGCCTGCCGCCCGCCGACATCTCCCTGCGGCTCGCTGCGGGGCGCTAGTGGGCGGCGCCGTCCCAGGAGCGCCCGGTACCCACCGACACCTCCAGCGGCACGTCGAGGGCGTAGGCCGAGCCCATCTGCTCCCGGACCAGCGCCTCCACCTGCTCGCGCTCGTCCGCGACGACCTCCAGCACGAGCTCGTCGTGCACCTGGAGCAGCATCCGCGAGCGCAGCTCGTGCTCGTCCAGCGCGCGGTGGACCCCGAGCATGGCCACCTTGATGATGTCGGCCGCGCTGCCCTGGATCGGGGCGTTCAGCGCGGCCCGCTCGGCGACCTCCCGGCGCTGGCGGTTGTCCGAGCTGAGGTCGGGCAGGTAGCGGCGCCGGCCGAACAGCGTCGAGGTGTAGCCGTCCTTGCGGGCCTGGTCGACGACCGCGCGCAGGTAGTCCCGCACCCCGCCGAAGCGCGTGAAGTAGGCCTCCATCTGCTCGCGGGCCTCCTCCGCGGAGATGTCGAGCTGGGCGGCCAGGCCGAACGCGGACAGCCCGTAGGCGAGCCCGTAGCTCATCGCCTTCACCCGCCGGCGCAGCTCGGGGGTCACCTCGTCGATGGGGACCCCGAACGCGCGTGAGCCGACGAAGGAGTGCAGGTCCTCCCCGGTCCGGAACGCCTCGATGAGCCCGGCGTCCTGGGAGACGTGGGCCATGATCCGCATCTCGATCTGGCTGTAGTCGACCGTCATCAGGGTGTCGAAGCCCGCGCCGACGACGAAGCCCGCCCGGATGCTGCGGCCGGCCTCCGTGCGCACCGGGATGTTCTGCAGGTTCGGCTCGGTGGAGCTCAGCCGCCCCGTCGCGGCGATGGTCTGGTTGAAGGTGGTGTGGATGCGGCCGTCGTCGGCGACGCTCTTGAGCAGGCCGTCGACGGTGACCTTGAGCCGGGTGGCGTCCCGGTGGGCGAGCAGGTGCTCCAGGAACGGGTGCGCGGTCTGCGCGAACAGGTGCTCCAGCGCGGCTGCGTCGGTGGTGTACCCCGTCTTCGTGCGCTTGGTCTTCGGCATCTCCAGCTCGTCGAACAGCACCACCTGCAGCTGCTTGGGCGAGCCGAGGTTGATCTCCTTGCCGATCTCGGCGAACGCCGCCCGCGCCGCGTCGGACACCTGCGACGCGAAGCCGGTCTGCAGGTCGGTGAGGTGCTCGACGTCGACGGCGATGCCGTCCGCCTCCAGCTGGGCCAGCACGCCGAGCAGCGGGAGCTCCATGCCGGCGAGCAGTGCGGTCTCCGAGATGGCGTCCAGCTCGGTGTCCAGCGCCGCCGCGAGGTCCACCACGGCCCGGGCGCGCACCACCTCCGAGGTGGCGGCCCGGTCCGCCGCCTGCGCTTCGGCCTCCTCCGGGTCGTCCATCAGCGAGAGCTGGGCCGCGGGCTCGTCGTCGGCCCTGAGCTCGCGGTGCAGGTTGCGCAGGGCCAGGTCGGCCAGGTCGAAGCTCCGCTGCCCCGGTCGCACGAGGTACGCGGCCAGGGCCGTGTCGCTCGTGGTCCCGGCGAGGGTCCACCCGCGCCCGGCGGTGGCGTGCAGCGCCCGCTTGAGCTCGTGCACCGCCTTGGGGACCTCGGCGTCGGCCAGCCACTGCGCCAGGGCAGCCTCGTCGTCGGGGTCCACGCTCGACGCGTCGACGAACGCGCCCTGGCCGTCACCGGCCGCAAGGGCCACCGCGGAGACGTCCCCGCCGGCGGGCAGACCGGGGCCGGTGACCGAGAGCCCCACCCGGGCCCCGTCACGGGCGTGGGCGTCCAGCCAGGCGCGGACCTCCCCGGGCGCGAGGACGGTGGCGTGGACGTCGAAGCCGGCCTCGGCCTCGGGCTCGGCCGAGCTCAGCGTGGTGAACAGCCGGTCACGCAGGACGCGGAACTCGAGGTCGTCGAACAGGCCGTGGATCCGCTCGCGGTCCCAGGGGGCCAGCGCCAGCTGCTCGGGCGCGTACGGCAGCTCCACGTCACGCACCAGCTCGGTGAGCTGGCGGTTGCGCAGCACCGAGGAGAGGTTCTCCCGCAAGCCGTCGCCGACCTTGCCGCGCACCTCGTCGACCTGCTCCACGAGCGCGGCGAGGGAGCCGTAGGTGGTGATCCACTTGGCCGCCGTCTTCTCCCCCACCCCGGGGATGCCCGGCAGGTTGTCGCTCGGGTCGCCGCGCAGGGCGGCGAAGTCGGGGTACTGGACGGGGCTGAGGCCGTACTTGAGCTGCACCTCCTCGGGGGTGAACCGGGTCAGCTCGGAGACCCCCTTGCGGGGGTACAGCACCGTCACGTCGTCGGTCACGAGCTGCAACGCGTCGCGGTCGCCGGTGCACACCAGCACCCGGAAGCCCTCGGCGGCGGCCTGGGTGGTCAGGGTCGCGATGATGTCGTCGGCCTCGAAGCCGGGGATGGCCATGACGGGGATGCCCATGGCGCCGAGCACGTCCTTGGTGATGTCGACCTGGCCGCGGAACTCGTCGGGCGTGGCGCTGCGGCCCGCCTTGTACTCCGGGTAGGCCTCGGCCCGGAAGGTCTGGCGGGAGACGTCGAAGGCGGCGGCGACGTGCGTCGGGGCCTCGTCGCGCAGCAGGTTGATCAGCATCGAGGTGAAGCCGTAGACCGCGTTGGTGGTCTGGCCGCTCGTCGTGCGGAAGTTCTCCGCCGGCAGCGCGAAGAACGCGCGGTAGGCCAGGGAGTGCCCGTCGAGCAGGAGCAGGGTCCTCCCGGCGGGGGTCTTGCGGGCGGGGGTCTTGCCAGCACGGTCAGCCACGGCACCGGAGTCTAGGGAGCCGGCGGGAACTGCACCGCCGACACCGAAACGTTACGAGGAACCTCGCTTCTCGACCGTTTCAGAAGCGTGGCTGCCGCTATGGTCCGTCCACCACGCAGCACCCGGTCACCCGGCCGGAACGACGAGGAGAGGTCTGCCCGTGCCCCCTGTGACGACCGCACCACCCGGTGCGCGAGCCGCCTCCCGAGCGGTGCGCGCCCTCACGGTGCTCGCCCTGGGGCTGTTCACCCTCCTGGTGCTGGCGGGCCCCGCCGCCGCCCAGACCTCGAGCCCCGCTCCCATTTCCGGTCCGAGCGCCGCGCCCACCTCGGGCGCCGACACCACCGCCGCGACCCCCAGCTCCGGCAGCGCGGCCACCAGCACGCCGCCCGCCGACGGGATCTCCGTGAAGGGCACGCTGCGCAACGCTGACGGCCCCGTCGCGGGCGTCACCGTGCAGGCCGCCGACGCCGGCGGCAGCGTGGTGGCCTCGGACACCACCGCCGACCGCGGCACCTGGGAGCTCGTCGTCTCCCCGGGCACCTACACCTTCTCGATCGACGAGGGCACCCTGCCCGACGGCGCGAGCGTGCAGGGCACCGTCGAGCGGCAGATCGTGCCGGGCCAGCTCGCCACCGTCGTGTTCTCGTTCGGGGAGGCCCGCTCCGGCACCGACGTCCCGTTCTGGGAGCAGCTGCTGCGGGTGTCGGTGGACGGGTTGCGCTTCGGCCTGGTCATCGCCATCACCGCCGTGGGGCTGAGCCTGATCTACGGCACCACCGGGCTCACCAACTTCGCCCACGGCGAGCTCGTCACCATCGGCGCCGTCGTCGCCTGGGTGGTCAACGTCAAGCTGGGGGTGCAGCTGATACCGGCGACCCTCATCGCCATCGTGGTCGGCGTGGGCGTGGGCATGCTCAACGACCTCGCGGTGTGGCGACCCCTGCGTCGACGGCGCTCCGGCCTGGTCGCCCAGCTCGTCGTGTCCATCGGGCTGTCGATCGGGATCCGGTACCTGATCCTCATCCTGTTCGGTGGCCGGTCGCAGGCCTTCGACGACTACCAGTCGCAGACGCAGCGCGACTACGGGCCCGTGCAGCTCACCGACGTCAACCTGGCCACCATCATCACCAGCCTGGTGGTGCTCCTCGGGGTGGCGCTGGTGCTCCAGCGCACCCGCATCGGCAAGGCCATGCGCGCGGTCGCCGACAACCGTGACCTGGCGGCGTCCTCCGGCATCAACGTGGAGCGGGTGGTCCTGTTCGTCTGGGCCCTCGGAGGCGGGCTCGCCGCGCTCGGCGGTGTCCTGTTCGCGCTGTCGGAGCTCGCCGGCACCGTGCAGTGGGAGATGGGCTTCAAGCTGCTGCTGCTCATGTTCGCCGGCATCACCCTGGGCGGGCTCGGCACCGCCTACGGCGCGCTCGTCGGCTGCGTCATCGTCGGGCTGATCGTCCAGCTGTCCACGTTGTTCATCGATCCTGACCTGAAGTACACCGGAGGTCTGCTGGTGCTCATCGTCATCCTCGTCCTGCGTCCGCAGGGCATCCTCGGCTCGCGCTCGCGGATCGGCTGAACGCCGTGATCGACATCCTGTCGCTGCTGCGCGACGCCCTGGCCCAGCTCGTCGGGCCCAGCGCGATCTTCTACGCCCTGCTCGCCATCGGGCTGAACCTGCACTTCGGGTACACCGGGCTGCTGAACTTCGGCCAGATCGGGTTCGCCCTGGTCGGTGGCTACGGCGTGGGCATCATGGTCATCACCTACTCCCAGCCGCTGTGGGTCGGCGTGCTCGTCGGCCTGGCCGGGGCGGCGGTGCTCGCCCTGCTGCTCGGCATCCCGACCCTGCGGCTGCGGGCGGACTACCTCGCCATCGTCACCATCGCCGCCTCGGAGATCCTGCGGCTCGTGTTCCGGTCGACGGCGTCCAGCAGCGTCACGGGCTCGACCCGCGGCCTGTTCGGCTACGCCGACAGCTTCGCGAGCCTCAACCCGTTCAACCCGAGCAAGCGGTACACCTTCCTCGGCGTGGGCTTCCAGGGCACCACGCTGTTCTCGATGCTGTGGGGTTGGGTCCTCGTGATCCTGCTCAGCCTGCTCGTGCTGCTGCTGGTGCGCAGCCCCTGGGGGCGCGTGCTCAAGGCCGTCCGCGAGGACGAGGACGCGGCGCGCTCGCTGGGCAAGAACGTCTTCGTCTACAAGATGCAGGCCCTGGTCCTCGGTGGCGTCATCGGCGGCGCGGGTGGCGTGTTCAACGCGCTGGACACCCAGTCGCTGAACCCCGACTTCTACTCCACCGCCCAGACCTTCTACGCCTACGCCGCGCTCATCCTCGGTGGCGCGGCGACCGTGCTCGGACCCGTCGCCGGGGCCATGCTGTTCTGGTTCCTGCTGTCGTTGTCGGACGGCCTGCTGCGCCAGCTCACCAGCGGCGGCGACCCCATCATCGGCTTCATCTCCGACCAGCAGGTCGGGGCCGTCCGCTTCATCCTGGTCGGCGTGTTCCTCGCCCTGCTGATGGTCTTCCGACCACAGGGCATCTTCGGCAACAAGCGAGAGGTGCAGCTCGATGCCTGACGCCAGCTCATCCGCCCACGCCGGCGCGCACCCGGCGGGCACGGCCCCCGCCGGGGGGTCGACCACGCAGGAGCGGGCGTTGTCGGCCCAGACCCGGCGGGCCCTGTTCGCCGACGTCGCCCGGGAGCCCGGCTCGCCGAAGCCGGACGCGGCGCTCGTCGCCGACGGGATCACCCGCACCTTCGGCGGGCTCACCGCCGTCGACGTGGCGCACGTGGAGTTCCAGCGTGGCTGCATCACCGGCCTCATCGGCCCCAACGGCGCCGGCAAGACCACGCTGTTCAACCTGCTCACGGGCTTCGACCAGCCCGACACCGGGACCTGGATGCTCGACGGTGTGAGCCTGGGCAAGCAGGCCCCGCACAAGGTGGCCCGCAAGGGTGTGGTGCGCACGTTCCAGCTGACCAAGGCGCTGTCGAAGATGACGGTGCTGGACAACGTGAAGCTGGGCGCGACCGGCCAGTCCGGGGAGCGCATGCTCACCGCGCTGCTGCCGTGGACCTGGAGGACCCAGGAGCGCGAGATCACCGAGCGTGCGCACGAGCTGCTGGCGCGGTTCAAGCTCGACAAGAAGGCCGACGACTTCGCGGGCTCGCTGTCGGGCGGGCAGCGCAAGCTGCTGGAGATGGCGCGCGCCCTCATGATGGACCCGCGCGTGGTCATGCTGGACGAACCGATGGCGGGGGTGAACCCGGCGCTGACGCAGAGCCTGCTCGAGCACGTGAAGAGCCTGCGCGAGGAGGGCATGACCGTCGTGTTCGTCGAGCACGACATGGACGTCATCCGGGAGATCAGCGACTGGGTCGTCGTGATGGCCCAGGGCACCATCATCGCCGAGGGTCCCCCGGAGGAGCTCTCCAGCAACCAGGCGGTCGTCGATGCCTACCTCGGCGGCCACCACGACCAGGCCCTCGAGTTCGACGACGAGGGCAACCCCGTGGGCGAGACCGCCGCGATGGTCGATCAGATGGAGCGCGAGCTCGACGAGTCCGAGGGCATCACCACCCGGCGCACCAAGGAGGACGGCCAGTGAGCACGCCCGAGACCGAGCTCAGCCCCGCCGAGCTCGCCGCCCTGCCCGACGAGCACAACCGCCAGGCCGAGGGTGCGCTGGTGCGGGCCGACGACGTCACCGCCGGCTACCTGCCCGGCGTCGACATCCTCACCGGTTGCAACTTCTTCCTCCGCCAGGGTGAGATCGTCGGGATCATCGGCCCCAACGGTGCCGGCAAGTCGACCCTGCTGAAGACCATGTTCGGCCTGATCCCCGTGCGCAAGGGGTCGGTGACCCTGCACGGCGACAACATCACCTCGGCCAAGGCCCACGTGCTGGTGACCAAGGGCGTCGGCTACGTCCCGCAGACCCAGAACGTGTTCCCCTCGCTCACCATCGAGGAGAACATGCAGATGGGGATCTACCTGCGGCCGAAGAAGTTCGATGCGCAGTTCGACGTCGTCGCCGACATGTTCCCGCTGCTCGGCCAGCGTCGGAAGATCAAGGCGGGCGCGCTCTCCGGGGGCGAGCGGCAGATGGTGGCCATGGGCCGCGCCCTCATGATGGAACCGTCGGTGCTGCTGCTCGACGAGCCGTCGGCCGGACTGTCCCCCATGTTCCAGGACGAGGTGTTCGTCCGCTGCAAGAAGATCAACGCGGCCGGGGTCTCCATCATCATGGTGGAGCAGAACGCCCGCCGGTGCCTGCAGATCTGTGACCGCGGGTACGTGCTGGACCAGGGTCGCAACGCCTACACCGACACCGGGCGCAACCTCATGAACGACCCCAAGGTCACCGAGCTGTACCTGGGCACCCTGGCCGGCAAGGACGAGAAGAAGAAGGGCTAGCTCCCCCCGCAGGCGCTCCCGGGCCCGGCCGCGAGGTGGTCACACCACCGCGCGGCCGGGCCTTCTCGTGCGTTGGTGTCCCGCTCGTCGGTGCCCCGCTCGTCGCCACCGCACCCAGGACGACGAACGAGGCCCGGGACCAGTGGTCCCGGGCCTCGCACGGTGGAGCGGTGGAGCGGTGGAGCAGCGTCAGCCGGCGATCACGAAGGTCGGGTCGCCGAGCTTGTTGTCAGGACCGAAGGTCAGGACCCCGTAGGAACCCTTGCCCGGCTCACCGGCGTCGGTGAAGTCGAGCGTGCCGGTGACCCCGTCGTAGTCGATGTCGGTCCCCGCCTTCACCAGCGGCAGGCACTCCGCGAAGGTCGTGCACTTCGTGCCGTCCTTGGTCACGCCGTTGATCTCGGTGGCGATGTCGGTGCCCGCGGTGGACTTGGCCACCTCGGCAGCCAGGGCGGAGATCACGACGGCGTCGTAGGACTCGCCGGCGTAGTTGAAGTCGACCAGCGAGGGGTCAAGGGCCTTGAGCTGGGTCTTGAAGTCGCCGCTCGTGTCCGTGAGCGGGGTCGTCCCCTTCATGCCGTCGAGCAGACCGGCGGGCAGGCCCTCGCCGAGCGCGTTGCCCATGTTGCCGTCGGAGCCGTAGACCAGCTTCGTGTCCGGGCCGATACCGACCTCCTGCATGCGGGTGATGATCCGCTTGGACTCGTCGAAGCCGATGACCGCGATGCCGTCCGGGTTGAACTGCTTGACCTGGTCGATCTCGGAGTTGAACGACTGGGCGTTGGGGTCGTAGATGATCGTCTGGATCTGGTCGGCCGGGATGCCGGCCTGCTCCAGGTCGCCGGCGATGTTCTCCGCCAGGCCGGTGCCGTAGGGGTCGTTCAGGGCGAGGATGGACAGCCGCTGGACGCCGTCCTGGCCCATGACCTGCGCGAGTGCCTGTGCCTGCAGCGTGTCCGTCGGGGCCGTGCGGAAGTACTGGCCCTTGTCGGCGTAGCAGGTGAACTGGTCGGAGGTGTTGGCCGGCGAGAACATGACGACGCCCGCGTTGGCGATCTTGTCGATGACCTTCAGCGACACCGAGGACGACGCCGCACCGACGATGACCTGGTCGCCGTTGGCGATCTCGCGGTCCACCGTCTGGTTCGCGGTGTCGGTGGTGGTGTCACCGGAGTCACCCGCGTTGATGGCGATCGGCTGGCCGAGGACGCCGCCCGCGGCATTGATGTCCTTGGCGGCCAGGTTGACGCCCGCGATCTCGGGTGGTCCGAGGAAGGCGAGGCTGCCGGTCTCGGGCAGCAGGGTGCCGACCTTGAGCGGACCGGTCGCGGGCGTCGCCCCCTTGGTGGCCTGGTCGGGGGTGCACGCCGCAGCGTCGGCCGTCGTGGTTGCGGCGGCGGAGCCCGACGTCTCCGGTGACGAGGACGCGGAGTCGCTCGAGCCGCAGCCGGCGAGGACGAGCGAGAGGGCTCCGGTGGCGGCGGCCACGCGGAAGAGACGGCGGTCAGCCATGCATCACTCCTGGGATCTTGACGGGGATCGGACCGGCGCACGCCGGCGCACCCGGTGGGTGTGCGAAAACCGTAGACGGCGCACGATCGATCCAGCCGCGACGAGCAGGGTCGTGACCCGACCGTGATGGTTCGGAGACCCGGACGACACGGGCCGGCGTAGCGCGGACCCCTTCGGCCACCCTCCGTGCCGGGCCGGCTACCGCCGCCACCTACTCGGCGACCTCTCCCGACGGCTGCTCCAGGCTGTCGAGCACGGCCTGGGACACGCTGCGCATCGTCGTGCGGCGGTCCATCGCCGCCCGCTGGATCCAGCGGAACGCCTGGGGCTCGCTCAGGTGCTGGGACTCCATGAGCGCCCCCTTGGCCCGCTCGACGACCTTGCGGGTCTCCAGCCGCTCCGTGAGGTCGGCGACCTCTCCCTCCAGGGCCGTCACCTCCGCGAAGCGGCTCACCGCCAGCTCGATCGCCGGCACGAGGTCGGACTCCGAGAACGGCTTCACCAGGTAGGCCATCGCCCCCGCGTCGCGCGCCCGCTCCACCAGCTCGCGCTGGCTGAACGCGGTGAGGATGACCACGGGTGCCAGCCGGGCCCCGGCGATCTCCTGGGCCGCGTCGATGCCGTCGCGGCGGGGCATCTTCACGTCCATGATCACCAGGTCGGGCTTGAGGGAGAACGCCAGCTCGACGGCCTGCTGCCCGTCCTGGGCCTCGCCCACCACGTCGTAGCCCTCCTCGCGGAGCAGCTCGACGAGGTCGAGCCGGATGAGCGCCTCGTCCTCGGCGACGAGCACGCGTCGCGCGGGGGTGGCGGTCGGGGGGGGAGCTGCAGTCACCGGGGCCTCCAAGCCGTGGGTGGAACGATCACCCTACCGAGGCCGCGGTGGCAGGCACGGTCGATACAGTGGCCCCGCCGCGCGCACCGCCGCGCTCCCGCCCCCGTGGCCCAACTGGCAGAGGCAACGGATTCAAAACCCGTACGGTGTCGGTTCGAATCCGACCGGGGGCACCGCCCACGACCGGCCCCCGCGGGCCGCGGGTCGGGCCGACCGGTCCGGCGGCCGGCGCCGGGTCCGAGCACAATCGACCGCCGTGTCCCCACCGCGCGTCGTCACCGTGCCCGCGCACCACGCCTACCTCGACGCGGCGCTGCCGCCGGAGGTCGTGCGCGTGGACCTGGACCCCGCGGCCGGCCCGTGGGAGCCCAGCCCGGTGCTGGACCCGGCGGTGCTCGCCCGCCGCGCCCGGGAGCTCGACCTGGTGCACGTGCACTTCGGGTTCGACCACCTCGGCGCGGCGGCGCTGGTGGCCTTCGCCACCGCGCTGCGGGAGCAGGAGGTTCCGCTGGTGCTCACGGTGCACGACGTGCGCAACCCCCACCACGACCGCCGCACCACCCACGACGAGCACCTCGCGGTGCTGCTGGGGGCTGCGGCGGCGGTGCTGACCCTGACCCCCGGGGCGGCCGCCGAGATCACCCGGCGGTGGGGGGTGCGAGCTCGGGTGGTGGAGCACCCCGGGGTGCTGGACCCCGGCTCGACGACGCGCCCCGGGGTGGTCGGACTGCACCTGAAGTCACTGCGGCGCAACGTGCTCGAACCCCGGCGGGTGGTCGTGGCCGCGCTCGCGGGGGCGCGGGCCGGTGGCGGACACCTGCAGGTGGACGTGCACCCCGACGCGGCCGAGCACCCCGAGCTCGCCGGGCTGGACACCCTCGACGGGCTCGACCTGCGGGTGCACGAGCGCTTCGACGACGACGCGCTCGCCGACCACCTCCGCGGGCTGCACGTCTCGGTGCTGGCCCAGCGCTTCGGCTCGCACTCGGGCTGGCTCGAGGCCTGCCGGGACGCCGGCACCGCCGTCGTCGCCCCCAGCAGCGGCTTCCACGCCGAGCAGTGGGCGGCCGTGCACACCTACCGCCACGACGAGGAGCACGGCCTCGACCCGGAGTCCCTCGCGTGGGCGGTGCGCACCGCCGTCGCGACCCCGTCGCCCGCGCCCGCGGACCCGGTGTGGCGCGCACGGCAGCAGGAGCAGGTCCGGGCCGCGCACCGGGCGGTCTACACCGACGTGCTGGCGCGCCGGTGAGCACCGGGCACGTCGTCGTGGGCCCGGAGCGGCACGGGGTCGTCCGCTTCGCCGAGGACCTCCTCGCCCGCCTGGCGGACCCCGGACCGGTGGTGCGCGCGGCCGGACCGGCCGACCTCGGGCCGGGCTGGGCGGGGGCGCTGCGCGGAGCGGTCCGCGTGCACCTGCAGTACACCGACGCCCTCTACGCGCCGCGGTGCGAGGAGGCCGGGGACGTCTTCGCCGGGCTGGTGGCGACCCTGCGCGCCGCGGGACTCACCCCGTCGGTGACGCTGCACGACCTCCCGCAGCCCGCCGACGGGGCCACGCTGCACCGGCGCCGTGCCGCGGTCTACCGGCAGGTGGTGGCCGCCTGCGACCAGGTGGTGGTGAGCAGCGGCCACGAGGCGGCCCTGCTCGCGGCGATCGACCCCGCGCCGGTCCCGGTGACCGTCATCGCCCTGCCCGTGCCCGCCCCGGTGCGCCCGGCGGCACCGCCCCCGGGCGACGGGCAGGTGACGGTGCTCGGCTTCGTCCACCCCGGCAAGGGTCACCACGACGTGCTCGCCGCGCTGGGCGCGCTGGCGCCGGAGCACGGGATGACCGTCCTGGGCGGGGCGGCACCGGGTCACGACGACCTCGTCGACGAGCTCGTGGCCACCGGCGCCACGACGGGCCGGGCCGTGCGGGTGACCGGCTTCGTGCCCGAGTCCGAGCTGGTCGCCCGGCTGCACGCAGCCGGCGTGCCCGTCGCCGCGCACCGCGGGATCTCTGCCTCCGGCTCGATCAACACCTGGCTGAGCGCCGGGCGCCGCCCGCTGGTCCCGGAGACCCGGCACGCCCGGGAGCTGCAGGAGCGCAATCCCGGCTCGGTGCGGACCTACCCCGCGGGGGGTCTGGCCGCGGCGCTGGCCGAGGCCCTCGAGCACCCGGGACGGACCTGGCTCGACCCCGGCACCCGGCTGCACCCGTCCCCGACCGAGGTGGCCGACGCCCACGCCCGGCTCTGGGCCCGGGCGGTGCGGTGACGGGGCCCGTCGAGCACGCCCTCCCGCTCGGCCACGGCGCGTGGGTGGTCCCCGGCAACCGCGCCGACCTGCTCGACGGGGTGCACCCGGCCGCCGTCCCCGAGGTGAGCGTGGTCGTGCCGCACTACCGCGACCAGGCCCGCCTCGACCTGGTGCTGGCCGCGCTGGCCCTGCAGACCCACCCGCACACCCGCCTCGAGGTGGTCGTGGCCGACGACGGCTCCCCCACCCCGCCCCGGGTCGACGCCGCGGGCGAGCTCGGGGCCGTCGTCGTCACCCAGCCCGACGCCGGCTTCCGCGCCGCGGCCGCGCGCAACCTCGGGGCCCGTGCCGCCGGCGGGGCGGTCCTGTGCTTCCTGGACGGCGACACCGTGCCCGAGCCCACCTACGTGGCCCGCGCCGCACGGCTGCCGGCCCTGCTGCCCGACGCCGTCGTCACCGGGCGGCGCCGGCACGCCGAGCTCGCCGGCTGGACGCCGCCGCGGCTGCGGTCGTGGCTGCGCGGCGGCGCGCCGGGACCGGCCGAGCTCGACGAGCCCGCCTGGCTCACCGACCTCTCCGCCCGCCTCGCCGACGCCGACGACAGCGGCTTCCGGGCCGTCATCAGCGCGGTGCTGACCTGCCCGCGCGCCCTGTTCACCGAGGTGGGCGGGTTCGACGAGACCTTCACCACCTACGGCGGCGAGGACTGGGAGCTGGCCCACCGGCTGTTCACCGCCGGCGCCGTGCTCGCCCACGAGCGCCGGTCCGTGGCCTGGCACGACGGAGCGGACTGGGCGGGCCGCGAGACCGATGGGGCCGCCGCGCGCGCCCAGAAGTCGGTCGAGGCCGCTGCCCTCGCCGCGCGGGTGCCCGAGCCGGCGCTGCGACGGGGCGTCCCGGCCGACGCGGTGCGGGCGGTCCCCGACGTCGTGGTCCGGGCGGGCCGCCTCGACACGGCGTCGCTCGACGCGGTCCTCGCCCTGGGTGACGTGGGCCTGTGGTGCGAGCACGCCCGACCCGCAGACCCCCGGGTGCGCGACGGCGTGCCCGGACCGGCGGTGCTCGCCCGCGCCCGGACCGTCGTCGACCTGCTCCCCGGGGCCGTGGTCGGCGACGCGGACGGCCTGCGGGCGCTGGTCGACGCCGTGCGGCCCGGCGGACCGGGGCGGGTGCGCACCACGGACGGCACCGTCGTGGTCACGGCGAGCCGGGCGCACCACCGGGCCCGTCGACACCACCGGGCCCTCGGCCTCGACGAGGACGCGGCGCTGGGTGCGCTGTTCGGGACCCGGGAGGTCGCCGACCTCCGATGGGCGCCGGCCCCCCCGTCTCGCTAGCGTCCGATCACCTGCGCCGACCCCGTCGTCGAGCAGACGTCGCAACCCCACACGTCCCCACGCCCCGAGGAGAGCAGTGCTCGAGACGGTCCTGGTCAACCCCACCCTGCGCGAGCACGCTCCGCGACTCCGGATCGCCCTGCTCGCCCCCTCCCGGTACCCGGTCGTCCAGCCGTTCGCCGGGGGTCTGGAGGCCCACACCTGGGGTCTGGTCCGGGAGCTGCTCGCCCGCGGGCACGACGTGACGACCTTCGCCGCCCCGGGCTCGGACCCCGCGCTCTCGGTGCGCGAGCTCGACCTCGACATCGCCGGGTTCACCGCGGCCTCGCGGCGGGACGTCTCCATGGCGCCCGAGCTGGTGGTCTCCGAGCACCACGCCTACCTCGGGGCGCTGCTGGCGTTGACCCACGGCGACCTCGGGCCGTTCGACGTGGTGCACAACAACTCCCTGCACCACCTCCCGGTGGCGATGGCCCCCGCGCTGCCCGCCCCCGTGGTCTCCACCCTGCACACCCCGCCGTTCCCCATGCTCGAGTCCGCCCTGCGCCTGGCCGTGCACCGGCACCGCCGCCCGGTGTGCGTGGCCGTGAGCCGGTACACCGCGCGGGACTGGCAGCCCGTGCTCGGCGAGGTGCCCGTGGTCTCCAACGGCGTCGACACCGGCACGTGGGTGCCCGGGCGCGGGGGGTCCGGCGCGGTGTGGACAGGCCGGCTGGTCCCGGAGAAGGGCGTCGAGCACGCCGTCGCCGCCGCCCGCACGGCCGGGATGGCCCTGCGCATCGCCGGACCCGTCATCGACCAGGGGTACTACGACGCGGTGGTGCGCCCCCTGCTGGGCCCCGACGTGGAGCACCTCGGACACCTCGGCACCCGGGACCTCGTGGCCCTGGTGGGGGCGGCCGACGTGGCCCTGGCCTCCCCGCTGTGGGACGAGCCCTACGGCCTGGTCGTCTCCGAGGCGCTGGCCTGCGGCACCCCGGTGGCCGCCTACGCGCGGGGTGGGGTGCCCGAGGTGCTCGCCGCTTCCTGCGGGCGCCTGGCCACCCCCGGCGACGTCGCGTCGCTGGCCGGGGCCACGACGGAGGCGGCCACCCTGGACCGGTCCGCGGCGCGGGCGCACGCGGTGGCCCACTGCTCGGTGACCCGGATGGTCGACCGCTACGAGGCGCTCTACGCGGGGGTCCGGGCGCTGGCGGCCGCGTGATCGTCACCCCTGCGGAGCTGGACACGTGGTGATCGGGTGGTACGTCCACCACCAGGGCCGGGGTCACGCCCAGCGCGCCGCAGCGGTGGCGCAGCACCTGCCGGAGGTCACGGGCCTCTCCTCGGCGCCCGCACCGGCGGGCTGGTCCGGGCCCTGGATCGACCTGCCGCGCGACGACGCCCCCGGCGGCGGCGAGCACGACCCGACGGCCGGTGGGGTGCTGCACTGGGCCCCGCTGACCGCCGGGTACACCGCCCGGGCTGCGGCGGTCGCGGCCTGGGTCGCCCGGGCGCGCCCCGAGCTCGTCGTCGTCGACGCCTCCGTCGAGGTGGCGCTGCTGGTGCGGCTGCTCGGCGTGCCGGTGCTCGTGGTCGTCGGCCCCGGGGACCGCGAGGACCGGCCGCACCGGGCGGCCCTCGACGCCGCGACCGCGCTGCTCGCCCCGTGGCCGGCATGGGTGCGCCCGGCGCCGGGTCAGGGAGCGTGGCGGGGCCGGGTCGTCGGCGTGGGGGCCTTCTCCCGCCACGACCAGCGCGTGCGCACCGAGGTGGTCCCCCGGACGGTGACGGTGCTGTTCGGCGGTGGCGGGCTCGACGTCACCCCCGCCCAGCTCGACGCCGCGGTGGCGGCCACCCCGGGCTGGTGCTGGACGGTGCTGGGCGGTCCGCAGCCGGCCCCGGCGGAGAACCTCCGTGCACCCGGGTGGCTGGTCGACCCGTGGCCGGCGCTGTCCTCGGCGGAGGTCGTGGTGACCCACGCCGGGCAGAACGCGCTCGCCGAGGTGGCCGCCGCGCGCCGGCCCGCGGTGGTGCTGCCCCAGCAGCGGCCGCACGCCGAGCAGGTCACCACCGGCGCCGTGCTGCGGGCCGCCGACCTCGCCGTGGTGGGTGACGCGTGGCCCCCGGCCTCGGCGTGGCCGGCGCTGCTCGCGACCACCGCGGCCCGGGACGGCGACCGGTGGTCACGGTGGAACGACGGCGACGGGGCCCGTCGTGCCGCCGAGCTCGTGCTGGTTACCGCCCGGGCGGCCCGGTGAGGACCGCCGTGGTCACCATCGCCGCCGGACGGGCCCGCCACCTGGCCCTGCAGCGCGCCGGGCTCGCCGCCGGCACGGCCCGACCCGACCTGCACGCCGTCGCCCTGATGGACCCCGAGCAGCAGGTGTCCGGGGTGGACGGCCTGACCACGGCCACCACCACCGTTCCGGTGCCCCCCACGGGCCTGCCGCTGGCCGCCGCCCGCAACGCCGGGGCCGCGCTGGCGCTGGACGCCGGGGCCGAGCTGCTCGTGTTCCTGGACGTGGACTGCGTGCCCGCGACCGCCCTGCTGCAGCGCTACGCCGCAGCCGCCGCCACCCACCCGGGCGCGCTGCTCGCCGGTCCGGTCGCCTACCTGGACCCGCCACCGCCGGGGGGCTACCGCCTCGACTCCCTGGCCGGCACCCCGCACCCCGCGCGACCGGTCCCCCCCGACGGCGAGGTGGTCGCCGAGGAGCGCACCGAGCTGTTCTGGTCGCTCTCCTTCGCCGTCACCGCGGACGCGTGGCGCCGCACGGGGGGGTTCCACCCCGGGTACAGCGGCTACGGCGCGGAGGACACCGACTTCGCGCTCGTGGCCCGCGCCGCCGGGGTGGGGCTGCACTGGGTGGGCGGGGCCCTGGCCCACCACCAGCACCACGGTCCTTCCGGGGCCACGACCGCCCACGCCGCCGACATCGTGCGCAACGCCCACGTGTTCCACGACCGGCACGGTTGGTGGCCGATGTCGGGCTGGCTGGCGGAGCTCGCGGCCACCGGGGTGGTGACCTTCGACCCGGCGGCGGGGGTGTGTGCGCTGGGGACGGTGGCGGGCGGACCGTCGTCGGGCGGTCCCGGCGTCGACGTGGTCTCGTGAGGTGCGCAGGTCCCTGCGCCCATCCCGTCGAGAGGACACCGTGAGCGACCCCGAGATCCACGACGACACCACCAACCGCTTCGTCGCCGCGCTGCACACCCTGGAGTCCACCTCCGACACCGCCGACATGGCTGCGCTGTTCACCGACGACGCGACCGTCTCGAGCATCGACGGCCTCGGTGACCGCACCGGCGGGGACGGCATCGCCGCGTTGTTCACCACCTACCTGGAGCAGTTCGACTCCATCGGGACCACCTTCACCGGCGTCACCGAGTCGGTCGACGGGGGGAGCGGACGCGCGAGCCTGGAGTGGACGTCGGAGGCGACCAGCCCCGACGGCCGCGAGATCGGCTACCGCGGGGTCACCACCATCGACATCGCCGACGGACGGGTCACCGGCTTCCGCACCGTGTACGACTCCGCCGCGCTGCTGCAGCGACCCCCCCAGGACTGAGCGGGGCGCGGTCGTCCGGCGGGCGGCGGGCGCGGCTCCTACCGTGACAACGTGCCGATCAGCTCGAGCGAGGGGAAGTCCTGGACCAGGGAGCGCATCCGCGCCCTGGGCCCGGTGAGCGTGCTGGACGTGGGAGCGGGGGCGGGCACCTACGCGAAGCTGCTCGCCGACGTCCCCACCACCCGGATGACCGCGCTCGAGGTGTTCGAGCCGTACCTGCGCACCTACCGGCTCTCGGAGCAGTACGACGAGGTCGTGCTGGGCGACGCCCGCCACGTCGACCTGCCGGCCGCGGACGTCGTCATCCTCGGTGACGTGGCCGAGCACATGGAGCGCGACGAGGCGCTCGCGCTGTGGGCGCGCGCGACGGCGGCGGCCCGGCGGGCCGTGTACCTCTCCATCCCGATCGTGCACTACCCGCAGGGGGCGCTGGAGCACAACCACCACGAGGTGCACGTCGTCGACGACTGGGACCACGAGAAGGTGCTCGCCGCGTTCCCCGGCATCGGCGCGCACTTCCACGGTGAGGTGGTCGGCGTCTACGAGTGCCGCACCGACCTCGCGCGCTGAACCCCGCCCCGACGGGGGTGGGGGCCGTGGTCGCGCGAAGGTCACCTTCGGCTGTACGGTCGGTCCAGCACTGAACGCTCCAGCAGCCGGGCCTCAGTCTTCCTTCCCGTCCTTGACGAAGGTGAGACCCGTGGCTGACTTCAGACGCCTGCCCGAACCCACGTCCGGCGAGTGGGAGTGGCAGGCCCAGGGCGCGTGCCGCAGCGTCGACGCGACCGTCTTCTTCCACCCCGACTTCGAGCGCGGCGAGGCCCGGGCCCGCCGGACCGCCGCCGCGAAGGCGGTGTGCGCCGGGTGCCCGGTGGTGCAGCGGTGCCGCGACCACGCGCTGACCGTCCAGGAGCCCTACGGCACCTGGGGCGGGCTCGACGAGCTCGAGCGCAAGGACATCATCAAGGACGCCCGGCGCCGGGTGCGGGTCGCCTGAGCTCGGGGCACGCACCGGTCCCGGTGGGGCCGACGGGTCCCGGCCGGACGGCTACCATCGGCCCTCGTGACCGCCGAGACCCGCCCCGCCGCGACCACGGCCGAGGTCGTGCGGGACGGCCCGCTGCACGAGCTGGTGTGCCGACAGCCGACTGCGGTGGCCGACGTCCTGGCCAACCTCGACGACCCCGTCCTGGACACCGCCGGGATGGTCGCCCTGCTGCAGCGCTGCGCCACCCTCGCCGTGTCGCTGTTCGCCCCCGCCGACCACGCCGGGGTGACGGTCGACGTGGGCGGGCAGCCGTACACGGCGTCGTGCACCGATCAGGTCACCCTGGCCGTGGACGTCAACCAGTACGCCGCCGACGACGGACCCTGCCTGCAGTCCGCCCGGACGGGCGAGCTCGTGCGGGTCGACGTCGCCACGGCCCGCGAGCAGTGGCCCGAGTTCACGCGGGACGCCGAGGCCGCGGGGGTGCGCTCGTTCCTGGCCGCCCCGCTCACCGCGGCCGGCGAGCGCGTGGGTGCGCTGAACCTCTACTCGCGCAGTGCCGACGGCTTCGCCGGAGCCGGCTCGCCGGAGATGACGCTGCTGAGCCTGCTCACCACCCGGATCTCCCGCGCCCTGGACACCTACGTGCGCCTGCACGAGGCGCAGTCGCTGGTGGACCAGATGACCGCGGCCATGGAGTCCCGTGCGGCCATCGAGCAGGTCAAGGGCATCCTCATGGCCGCCCGTGGGATCAGCGCCGAGGAGGCCTTCGCCGTGCTGCGGGAGGAGTCCCAGCGGAGCAACACCAAGCTCCGGGCCGTCGCCGAGCGGTTCCTCGGCGAGGTCACCGGCACCGAGGGGACCCGGCCGCAGCCGCGGGCCTGAGCGTCCTGGTGCAGCACCCGCGCGCCCCGTCCGGGCTCCGTGTCCCGGATCACCACTGCCGGAAGCTGCGGTCCCGTCCCGTGCGGGCGGCGGCACGGCGCAGCTCGAGCTGGGCCTCCCGGACCACGTCGGCGTCGGCGTCGCGCAGCGCGTCGGCGACCTCGGCCTCGGCGTGGTCGATCCCGTGCTTGCGCAACCGGTGCGCCCGGGTCTCGTGCAGGTAGGACGCACTGACGTAGAGGCACCCCACGAGCACGAGGAACGGCAGCGCCAGGCGCAGCGCCCACGGTCCCGGCAGCAGGAGCAGGGCCAGGCTGGGGGACCACTGCGCGAGCGTCCGCCCGAAGTGCCGGCGCACCCAGTGCGGACCGGTGAGATCCTCGGCGACCCACTCCTGCAGCTCCAGGGGTAGACCTCGGCCGAACGCGTACCCCACCCACTGGACGGGGTTCGGTCGCTGCGCTGCACTCACCCCGGCCACGCTAGCGGCGGTCGCAGCGGCCCGCACGACGCGCTGGGCGCACGACGCGCGTCACCGCGCGTGCAGCAGGCCCTCCTGCACCACGGTCGCAAGCAGCACGCCGTCGCGGGAGAAGAACCGGCCGGTGGCGAGACCACGGGAGCCCGAGGCGGTCGGCGACTCGCAGTCGTAGAGCACCCACTCGTCGGCGCGGAAGGGCCGGTGGAACCACATCGCGTGATCGAGGCTGGCGCCGCGCACCTGGTCCAGGCCCCAGGCGAGACCGTGGGCGGAGAGCACCGAGTCCAGCAGGGTCATGTCCGAGGCGTAGGCCAGCACGCACACCTGGAGCAGGTCGTCGTCGGGCAGGGTTCCGTCCGCGCGCATCCACACCTGGTTGCGCCGCGCCCGCTCACCGCTCCCCCGGGCCACCCAGGGCGGGTCGTTGACGTAGCGGACGTCGATGGGTCGCGGCGCCGAGGCCATCGGCCCCATCCGCTCGGCGTAGCCCGAGATCCGCTCGTCGAAGCGCGGGAGCTCCTCGGGACCGGGGACGTCCGGTGCCGACACGGTGTGCTCCAGCCCGTCCTGGCGCAGCTGGAACGACGCCGACAGCGTGAACACCGCCTTGCCGCGCTGCACGGCGGTGACCCGGCGCGTGGCGAAGGAGCGCCCGTCCCGGACGCGGTCCACCTCGTAGACGATGGGGACCCGGGGGTCGCCGGCGCGGATGAAGTACGCGTGCAGGGAGTGCACGTGCCGGTCGTCGGGCACCGTGCGTCCGGCGGCGACCAGCGCCTGCCCCGCCACCTGCCCCCCGAACACCCGGGTGGAGCGGTGCTCCGGGCTGCGCCCGCGGAAGATGTCGCGCTCCAGCCGCTCGAGGTCGAGCAGCGCGACCAGCTCGTCGAGCACCGGTCGGCCCGGGCTCACGCCGACGGCCCGCCCTCACGCACGGCGTTCCTCACGCATGGTCCTCCTCGCCGAGGCGGTGCACGTGGATGAGGTTGGTGGAGCCGACGGTGTTCGGGGGTGATCCGGCCACGATGACGACGAGGTCGCCGCGCACGTAGCCCGGGATCTCGAGCATCGACTCGTCGACCTGGCGCACCATCGCGTCGGTCGACTCCACCATCGGCACCAGGAACGTCTCCGTGCCCCAGGTCAGCGCGAGCTGGTTGCGCACCCCCGGCGTCGGGGTGAAGGCCAGCAGCGGCAGGTTGGTGTGCAGCCGGGCCAGCCGGCGCAGGGTGTCGCCGGACTGGGTGAAGGCGACCAGGGCCACGGCGTTGAGGCGCTCACCGATGTCGCGCGCGGCGTAGGAGAGCACCCCGCGCTTGGTGCGGGGCACGTGGTTCAGCGGCGGCACCACGGTGGACTCGTTCTCCACCGCGCTGACGATGCGGGCCATGGTGGCCACGGTCTCGATCGGGAACGCACCGACCGACGTCTCACCGGAGAGCATCACCGCGTCGGCGCCGTCGAGCACGGCGTTGGCGACGTCGGAGGCCTCGGCGCGCGTCGGGCGGGAGTTGGTGATCATCGACTCCAGCATCTGGGTGGCGACGATGACGGGCTTGGCGTTCTCCCGGGCGATCTGGATGGCCCGCTTCTGCACGATCGGGACCTGCTCGAGCGGGAGCTCCACGCCGAGGTCACCGCGGGCGACCATGACGGCGTCGAAGGCCAGCACGATCGCCTCCATGTTCTCCACGGCCTCGGGCTTCTCGAGCTTGGCGATGACGGGCAGTCGACGGCTGCCGACGCGGTCCATGACCTGGTGGACCAGGTCGATGTCGGCCGGGGAGCGGACGAACGACAGCGCGATGAAGTCGACGCCGATGCTGAGCGCGAACTCGAGGTCCGCGATGTCCTTCTCGCTCATCGCGGGCACGGACACGTTCATGCCCGGCAGGGAGAGGCCCTTGTTGTTGCTCACCGGGCCGCCCTCGACGACCTCGCAGACCACGTCGTCACCGTCGACGGCGGAGACGACGAGGGCGACCTTGCCGTCGTCGACCAGGAGACGGTCACCGGGACGGGCGTCGGAGGCCAGCTGGTCGTAGGTGGTGGAGACGCGGTCGTGGGTGCCCTCGCACGGGGCCACCGTGACGCGCACGGTCTCCCCCGTGGCCCAGACCACGGGCCCGTCCGCGAAGCGGCCGAGGCGGATCTTCGGACCCTGCAGGTCGGCCAGCACCCCCACGGCGCGGCCGGAGGCGTCCGCGGCGTCGCGGACCATGCGGTACATCGACTCGTGGTCGGTGTGGGTGCCGTGGCTGAAGTTCAGCCGCGCCACGTCCATCCCGGCGTCGACGAGGTCTCGGATCTTCTCGGGCGTGCCCACCGCGGGGCCCATCGTGCACACGATCTTCGCTCGTCGGCTCACGTCCGAGAACCCTAGCCCTGTCGGGACGAGCCCGTCATGACCGATCCAGAACTCGGTTCAGCGGCGCGTCGCGGGCGGCAGCTCGTCCGCGCCGGACCCCTCGACCCCCGGAGCGCTCCCGTCCTGCGGTCGGTCCCCGTCCGGGCCGTCGTCCCCTTCTGAGCCGTCGTCCCCGTCCGGGCCGTCGTCGTCGCCGGTCGGATCGGGTTCGGCCCGCGCGCCGACCAGGGTGGACGGGTCCTCCCGGCCCTTCCGTGCGAACGCCACGTACAGCGCCGCGGCGAGGCCGACGACGACGGCGGTGTAGACGTTGACCCGGATCCCGAAGTACTCGGTCGCCGGATCGCTGCGCAGCAGCTCGATCCCGAGGCGGCCGACGCAGTAGCCGGCGACGTAGAGGGCGAAGGCCCGGCCGTGCCCGAGGCGGAAGCGGCGGTCGGCCCACACCACCACCGCGGCGACGACCAGGTTCCACAGCAGCTCGTAGAGGAACGTGGGGTGCACCACCGCGATCGCCTGCGCACCGTCGGGAACCACCCCGTTGAGGTCGTCCGGGCGCCCGGCGGCGTTCACCCGGGGAAAGATCTCCAGACCCCACGGCAGGGTGGTCTCGCGGCCGTAGAGCTCCTGGTTGAAGTAGTTGCCGATCCGCCCGATGGCCTGGGCCACCACGATGGGCGCCCCCACCGCGTCGGCGAGCGCGGGCAGCGGGATGCCCCTGCGTCGGCACGCGATCCACGCCCCCACCCCGCCCAGCAGCACCGCGCCCCAGATGCCGAGGCCGCCGTCCCAGATCTTCAGCGCGTCCAGCGGGTGCTTGCCGGGACCGAAGTAGCGCTCGTGGTCGGTGGCCACGTGGTAGAGCCGCCCACCCACGAGCCCGAAGGGAACCGCCCAGATGGCGACGTCACCGATGGTGCCGGGGGTGCCCCCCCGCGCGGTCCAGCGCTTCTCGCCCCACCAGACGGCGACGACGATGCCGAGCACGATGAACAGCGCGTACGCCCGCAGCGGGAACGGACCCAGGTGCAGCACCCCCCGGCTCGGGCTCGGGATGTACGCGAGGACGGCGGTGCCAGCGGCGAGGGTGCTCACGCCCCCACGGTAGCGGCGTCGCGGACCCCGCCCGCGAGCTCCTCCACCAGCGCACCCAGCGCGGCCTGGCCCTGCTCCGCCGCGGTGATGAGCGCCGAGCCCACGATGACGGCGTCGGCGTACGCACCCACCTGGGCGGCCTGCGCGCCGGAACGGATCCCCAGGCCGACGCCGACGGGGATGTCGGAGTGCGAGCGCACCCGCCCGACGAGGGCGGGGGCGGCGTCGGAGACCGCGTCGCGCGCCCCGGTCACCCCCATGGTGGAGGCGGCGTAGACGAAGCCCCGGCTGGCCGCGGTCGTGCTGGCCACCCGCTCCTCGGTCGAGGACGGCGCCAGCAGGAAGATCCGGTCGAGGTCGTGCTCCGCCGCCGCGGCGAGCCACGCGTCGGCCTCGTCGGGGATGAGGTCCGGGGTGATCATCCCGAGGCCGCCCGCCGCGGCGAGGTCCCGGGCGAAGGCCTCCACCCCGTAGCGGCGCACCGGGTTGTAGTAGCTCATGACCACGGCCCGCCCGCCCGCCGCGGTGACGCGCTCGACGACGGAGATCACGTCGCGCAGCCGGACCCCGGCGCGCAGCGCGGTCTCCGCGGCGGCCTGCACGGTCGGGCCGTCCATGACGGGGTCGGAGTAGGGCACGCCCACCTCGAGCAGGTCGCAGCCCGCGTCGACCATGGTGCGCAGGCTGGTCACCGAGCCGTCGACGGTGGGGTAGCCCGCGGGCAGGTAGCCGACCAGCGCGGCGCGACCCTGTGCACGGCAGGCGTCGAAGACCGGCTGCAGGCGGCTCACCGCTGCACCCCCGCACCCGCGGCGGGCCCGTCCTCGGGGTTGTCCACCGGGTGGTCGAGGTTGCGCTCGGTCACGGTGGCGCCCGCCGCGGCCTCGGAGTCGAGCACCGAGAACCAGCGGGCGGCGGTGTCCACGTCCTTGTCGCCCCGGCCGGACAGGTTGACCAGCAGCAGCTTTCCCGGTCCGAGCTCCCGGGCCAGGCGGACGGCACCGGCAATCGCGTGCGCGCTCTCGATGGCCGGGATGATGCCCTCGGTCCGGCACAGCAGCCGGAAGGCATCCATGGCCTCCGCGTCGGTCACCGGCTCGTACTCCGCGCGGCCCAGGTCCTTCAGCAGCGCGTGCTCGGGCCCGACGCCGGGGTAGTCCAGGCCCGCGGAGATCGAGTGCGACTCCGCCGTCTGCCCGTCCTCGTCCTGCAGCAGGTAGCTCATCGCTCCGTGCAGCGAGCCGGGGCTGCCGGCGGTCAGGGTGGCCCCGTGCCGCCCCGTCGCCACCCCGTCGCCACCGGGCTCGTAGCCGACCAGGCGCACGTCGGCGTCGTCGAGGAAGGCGTGGAAGATGCCGATCGCGTTGGAGCCACCACCCACGCACGCGGCGACCGCGTCGGGCAGGCGGCCGTGGCTGGTGAGCACCTGGGCGCGGGCCTCGAGGCCGATGATGCGGTGGAAGTCCCGCACCATGGTGGGGAACGGGTGCGGCCCGGCGACGGTGCCGAGGCAGTAGTGGGTGTCCTCGACGTGGCTGACCCAGTAGCGCAGCGCCTCGTTGATCGCGTCCTTCAGGGTCGCCGAGCCCGTCTCCACGGCGATGACCTCGGCCCCGAGCAGCCGCATCCGCGCGACGTTCAGCGCCTGCCGCTCGGTGTCGACCTTGCCCATGTAGACCACGCACTCCAGGCCGAGCAGGGCGCACGCGGTGGCGGTGGCGACGCCGTGCTGGCCCGCTCCGGTCTCGGCGATGACCCGGGTCTTGCCCATCCGCCGGGCGAGCAGCACCTGACCGAGCACGTTGTTGATCTTGTGCGAGCCGGTGTGGTTGAGGTCCTCGCGCTTGAGCAGGATCTCGGCACCGCCCGCGTGCGCGGTGAGCCGCCGGGCGGTGAACACCGGCGACGGCCGCCCGGTGTAGTCGCGCTGGAGCTCGTCGAGCTCGGTGAGGAACTCCGGGTCCGCCCGAGCCTTCTCGTAGGCCGCGGCGAGCTCGTCGAGGGCGCCGACCAGGGCCTCGGGGACGAACCGCCCGCCGTAGACCCCGAAGTGCCCGCCCTCGTCCGCCTCGTGGGCCCCGCGCGAGGTGAGCCCGTCGCTCGCGCGGGGCAGGGCCGGGGGGACGGCGGTGGTGGTCGCGCCCGTGGTGGTCGCTGCGGTGGTCGTCACGGCCACCATCATCCCCCACCGGGGGCTAGCGCGACGGCTTGGGGCAGGCGGGGTGCGAACCGGCGGTGACGAGGTCCGAGACCGCGCTGCGGGGGTCCTTCGCGGTCACCAGCCCCTCCCCGACGAGCACCGCGTCGGCCCCCGCGCCGGCGTAGGCCAGCAGGTCCGCCGTGTCGCGCACGCCGGACTCGGCCACCCGCAGCACGCCCGAGGGCAGGCCCGGGGCGATCCGGGCGAAGCAGTCCCGGTCGACCTGCAGGGTGTGCAGGTCGCGGGCGTTCACGCCGATGACCTTGGCCCCGGCCTGCAGCGCACGGTCGGCCTCGGCCTCGGTGTGCACCTCGACCAGGGCGGTCATCCCCAGGCTCTCGGTGCGGTCCAGCAGGGCGCAGAGCGTGTTCTGCTCCAGCGCGGCCACGATGAGCAGGACGAGGTCCGCGCCGTGGGCCCGGGCCTCGTGCACCTGGTACGGGCCCACGATGAAGTCCTTGCGGAGCACGGGCACCTCGACCGCGGCACGCACCCGGTCGAGGTCGTCCAGGGACCCGCCGAAGCGGCGCTCCTCGGTGAGGACGCTGATCACCCGGGCGCCGCCGTCGGCGTAGGAGGCCGCGAGGCTCGCCGGGTCGCCGATGCTGGCCAGCGCGCCCTTCGAGGGGCTGCGCCGCTTGACCTCGGCGATGACCGCGATGCCGGGCAGGCGCAGCGCCGCCACCGCGTCACGGGGAGCGGGCGCTCCGGCCGCGGCGACCTTCACCGCTGCGAGGTCGGTGCGGGCCTCGCGCCCGGCGACGTCCAGTCGGACCCCGGCAATGATCTCGTCGAGCACCGAGGGGCTGCTGGAGCCACCCCCGGCCGTGCGCTCGGTACCGGACGTCACGGTCGCGGTCCCCCTTCTCCCCGATTGGTGCTCGACCCGGGTGCGAGGGTAGACGGGCCGTGACCAGGATCTCCGAGGGGGTCTCCGGCGGGGTCGGGCTCGACCGTGGGTTCGTCGGTGGGGTCCACCCCCGCGTCGAGGGCGTCCCAGATCTCGCGCTGGGCCAGCTCGGCGTCGGGCTCGGCCCCCGGCGGGCCGACCTGCTCCGTGGCCTTCCTCGAGGCCCGCTCCCGACGCACCGCCGGGGTCTGGTAGCGCTCCGACAGCCCGCCCGCGCGGACGGGCGCGCGCAGCAGCAGCACCCCGGCGACCACCAGCACCACGGCGCCGGCGACCGCGGGCAGCGCGGCGAGCGGCACCGCCTCCGCAACCACCCGGGAGCTCCCGCGGTCCAGCAGCGCGGCCGCGCGCCCGCCGGTGGCCCCGCCGGTCCACAGCTGCACGCCCGGCCAGGCCGCCGCCACCCCGATCACGAGCAGCAGCACCGCCACCGCACGCAGCGCCCACCCGCGCACCGCGAGCACGGCCGCCACCGCGGCGAGCGCGGCCAGCGCGAGCGGGGCGAGCCCCGACGCCCACTGCGCCCCGGTCAGGTCCTGCACCCGGGTGCCGCGGAGGTCGTCGCTGATGGTCGCGTGCACCCAGGTCAGCCGGGAGGCGCCCCAGAGCAGTACCGCAGCCACGACGAGCAGGAGCAGGGCCCCGCGCTTCTCACGCACCCCGGCCCCCCGCCGGTCGCATCGTCCCCGCCGGTCGCATCGTCCCCGCCGCGGCGACCGCGGCCAGCACCGCCATCGCCTTGTTCCGGGTCTCCAGGTCCTCCGCGGCCGGGTCGGAGTCGGCCACCACCCCGCCCCCGGCCTGCACGTGCGCGGTGCCGTCGATGATGACGGCGGTGCGGATCGCGATGGCGGTGTCCGCGTCACCGGCGAAGTCCAGGTACCCCACGATCCCGCCGTACACGCCGCGCCGGGTGGGCTCCAGGGCTTCGATCAGCTCCAGGGCGCGCGGCTTGGGCGCCCCGGAGAGGGTGCCGGCCGGGAAGCAGGCGGTCACCGCGTCCACCGCGCCGCGCCCCTCGGCGAGGCGGCCGGTGACGGTGGAGACCAGGTGCATCACGTGGCTGTAGCGCTCGACGTGGCGGTACTGGGTCACCCGGACCGTCCCCGGCTCGCACACCCGGCCCAGGTCGTTGCGGCCGAGGTCGACGAGCATGAGGTGCTCGGCGTTCTCCTTGTCGTCGGCCCGCAGCTCCTTCTCCAGCAGCACGTCGTCGGACTCGGTCGCCCCCCGCCACCGGGTGCCCGCGATCGGATGGGTGGTCGCCGTGCCGTCGACCACGGTGACCAGCGCCTCCGGGGAGGACCCGACGATGTCGAACGCCGTGCCCCCGGCGCCGTCTGGCACCCGGAACAGGTACATGTACGGGCTGGGGTTGGACGCGCGCAGCACCCGGTAGACGTCCAGCGGATCGGCGTCGCAGTCGATCTCGAAGCGCTGGCTGAGCACCACCTGGAAGGCCTCGCCGGCCTCGATGTCCCCGATCAGCGAGCGGACCCCGGCCTCGTGCTCGGCGCTGGTGCGGTTGCGGCGGTACCGGGGCTCGGGACGGTCGTAGGAGGCCACGGTGGAGGCCGACGGCGCCGCCAGCGCGATCGTCATCGCGTCGAGGCGGGCGACGGCGTCGGCGTGCGCCTCGTCGACCCGGTCGGCCGAGCCGTCCCAGTTCACCGCGTTGGCGATCAGGGTGATGGTGCCCTCGTGGTGATCGACCGCCGCCAGGTCCGTCGCCAGCAGCATCAGCATCTCGGGGACCTGCAGGTCGTCGGTGGCGGTGGCGGGCAGCCGCTCGAGGCGGCGGACCACGTCGTAGCCCAGGTAGCCGACCATGCCGCCGGTCAGCGGGGGCAGCCCCGGCAGCCGCTCGGTGCGCAGCAGCTCGGTCACCTCCCGCAGCACCACCAGGGGGTCCCCCCCAGTGGGCACCCCGGCCGGCACCGAGCCCTGCCAGGTGGCCTCGCCGTCGACCACGGTGAGCGCCGCCGGGGCGCCGGCCCCGATGAAGCTCCACCGCGACCAGCTGCGGCCGTGCTCCGCGGACTCCAGCAGGAACGTGCCGGGACGGTCGCCGGCGAGCTTGCGGTAGGCGGAGACCGGGGTCTCGGCGTCGGCCAGCAGCCGGCGCGTCACCGGCACCACCCGGTGCTGCGCCGCCAGCTCCCGGAACCGCTCGAGGTCCGGGCTGGTCACGCCGAGGGCTGCCTGCACGCCCCTACTCTCGCAGGCCCCGGCGCCGGTCAGGACTGCCGGGCCGGCCGCGAGCCGGGCGGCAGCGGCAGGAACCCGCTGGTGCGCGCCACGTACTCGGCGTACCCCTTCCGCCCGCTCAGGTGGCGCTCCATGAGCTCCTTGCCCGTCGTCCTGGTGAGCAGCCGGCTCATCAGCACCGGTCCCACCACGGTGAGCAGCACCCACGGGCTGCCCAGGGCGAGCGCGAAGACCCCCCACCACACGCAGAAGTCGCCGAAGTAGTTCGGGTGGCGGGTGTAGCGCCACAACCCGGTGTCGAGCACGGTGCCCCGCGTGGACGGGTCGCCGCGGAACCGGGTCAGCTGCAGGTCGCCGACGGTCTCGAAGACCATGCCGACCACCCAGAGAACCAGCCCCACCACCACGAGCACGGCGACCGGACCACCCCCACCGGTGCTGTTCGCGCCGACGGTGACCGGCAGCGACACCACGAGCATCACCAAGGCCTGGAGCAGGTACACCCGCCGGACCATGTGCAGGTCGGGGTTCCCCGCCGCCCGCGCCTGGATCTCGGTGTAGCGCGGGTCCTCCCCCGCACCCCGGGCGCGCAGGAAGATGTGCACGCCCAGGCGCATCCCCCACACCCCGACGACCACGACGAGCAGCAGCCGCCGCCACCCGCTGCCGTCGCCGACCAGGGCCGCGACGAGGGCCACCACGGCGAAGCCGGGCCCCCACAGGGTGTCGACGACGGCGTGCTTGCCCGCCACCTTGGCCCAGCCGAACGCGGCGGCGAACACCGCGACGATCGCGACCGCCGCGGTGAGCACGGTGAGCAGGACCGAGCCGAACGACGTCATGGCCCCAGCCTGGCCCACCGGCAACCCCCCGGCTGCCCCGACGCGCTCAGTCCCGGCCGACCGCCCAGCCGTCCCGGGTGCGCGGCGCCCCGCTGACGCCCGCCACGTCGGGCTTCACGGCCAGGAACTGGTCCACGCCCATCCGGTTCTCCTCGAAGGCCAGCGCGCTACCCACCAGGTACAGCCGCCAGACGCGGGAGCTGCCGACGCCGATCAGCTGCTCGACCTCGTCGATGCGGCGCTCGAAGGTGTCCAGCCAGGCCCAGATGGTGTGCACGTAGTGCTCGCGCATGACGTGCACGTCGCGGATCTCGAACCCGGCCCGCTGCAGGTTGTTGGCGGTGTTCCCCAGCGGCACCATCGTCATGTCGGGGGCGATGTAGCTCTCGATGAAGGCGCCGCCGCCGGGCTCGCCGTCGCGCGACATCTGCTGCAGCAGCAGCCGACCCCGGGGCTTCAGCAGCCGGAACAGCGTCGAGGTGTAGGTGTCGTAGTTGCTGGCCCCGACGTGCTCGCCCATCTCGATGGTGCTGATCGCGTCGTACTCCTGCCCCTGACCCACCTGCACCTCGCGGTAGTCCTGCAGCCGGACCTCGACCTTGCCCTGCAGGCCCCGCTCGGCGACCCGCTTGGCGATGAAGTCGCGCTGCTCGGCGGAGATGGTGACCCCGGTGGCGTGCACGCCGTAGTGCTCGGCGGCGTGCAGGATCATCGACCCCCAGCCGCAGCCCACGTCGAGCAGCCGCTGGCCGGGGGCGAGCCCGAGCTTGCGGCAGACCAGGTCGAGCTTGTCGGTCTGCGCGTCGTGCATCGTGTACGGCTCGCCCGAGCGCGTCGTCGAGCCTGGCGCCTGGGTGTAATAGGCGCTGGAGTAGGCCATGTGCTCGTCCAGCAGCAGGTGGTAGAAGTCGTTGCTCAGGTCGTAGTGGTGGCTGATCGCGTCGCGGTCGCGGGTCTTGCTGTGCAGCCGGCCGCGCAGGCGCGCCTGCTCGCCCGGCGGGACGGGGCGGGGACCGAGGGCGCGCAGGCGGGCCAGCAGGAGCACGCCCCGGGCGATGGTGCGGGGCCCGATCTCGGGCTTGGCCAGCCCCAGCTCGCGCACCGCGCCCCAGAACTGCTGCAGGGCCGTGGTCATGTCGCCCTCGATGTCGAGCTCGCCGGCCACGTAGGCCTGGGAGAACCCGAGCTCGTCGGGCTGCCACAGCAGCCGGCGCAGGGCCTTGCGCGAGTGGAAGACGAGGACGGGGGCGCCCTGCGGGCCGGACTCGCTGCCGTCCCAGCACCGGATGCGCACGGGCAGCGCCACCCCGGTCACCTCGTCGAGCAACCTGGTCAGACGGGGGGCAGCGGCGGCCACGGGGGCTCCTCGGGGGTCGGCGTGCAGGTGCGGTGGCGCACGGTGGGTGCGCGGTGTCGTCAGGTGATCGTCGTCGGAGCACGGACGGTTCGACCACGAATGGTCCACGACCGCGGTGATCACGGACGACCGGGCGCTACGCTCGCGCCATGAAGCAGGGAGACACCGCACCGGACTTCGCGCTCGCCGACGACAAGGGCGTGGTGCGGAAGCTCAGCGAGTACCTGAGGGACGGTCCGGTGGTGCTGTTCTTCTACCCGATCGCGGCGTCCTCGGGCTGCACCGTGGAGGCCTGCCACTTCCGCGAC
The DNA here is from genome assembly GCA_038234335.1 of Mycobacteriales bacterium. Classification (GTDB taxonomy): domain Bacteria; phylum Actinomycetota; class Actinomycetes; order Mycobacteriales; family Mycobacteriaceae; genus Rhodococcus_D. Next base: position 12,911 of record JBBSUN010000032.1, on the reverse strand, counting down.
CTCGCCGACGAGTTCGCCGGCGTCGGGGCCACGCGCCTCGGGATCAGCACCGATGACGTGTCCGCACAGCGCGCCTTCGCCGAGGGCGAGCAGCTGGACTTCCCGCTGCTCGCGGACGCCGACGGCACCGTCGCCGTGCAGTTCGACGTCCGGCGCAAGGGCTTGCTGGCCAAGATGGGTCCGGTCAAGCGCAAGACCTTCGTCATCGGCACCGACCGGGAGATCCTCTCCGTCATCGGCGGGGAGATGAAGTTCAAGAACCACGCCGACGAGGCCCTGGCGGTGCTGAAGGGTTCGGCAGCGTCGGCATGAGCGCGCCCTCCGGCGAGCAGGTCGAGCTGGTGCACGGCGCCCAGCACGTCGTCGTCGTCGAGGTCGGCGGCGGGGTGCGCAGCTACACCGACGGCGACCGGGACGTGCTGCAGCCCTACGACGTCGACGCGATGTGCGACGGCGCCCACGGGGCACCGTTGATCCCCTGGCCCAACCGCCTGGGCGAGGGTCGCTACACCTTCGACGGCGTGGAGCACCAGGTCCCGCTGAACGAGCCCGAGAAGCGCAACGCCATCCACGGCTTCCTGCGCTGGCGCTCCTTCACGGCCACCGGTCGCACCCCGAGCTCGGTGACGATGACGGCGACGCTGCACCCGCTGCCGGGCTATCCCTTCGCGCTCGACGTGGCCCTGCACTACGCCCTGGACGACGACGGCCTCACCGTGACCACCACGGCGACCAACGTCGGTGCGGGCGCCCTGCCCTACGCCTGCGGGCAGCACCCGTACCTCTCCCCAGGCGACGGCACCGTGGACAGCTGCGAGCTGCAGCTCACCGCGGCCACCCGCATCGACACCGACCCCCAGCGGCAGCTGCCCACCGGCACCGAGCCGGTCGCCGGCACCCGGTACGACTTCCGGGAGCCCCGGCGCATCGGGGACCTGGAGATGGACTTCGCGTTCACCGATCTGGACCGCGACGACGACGGCCGGGCCTGGCTGCGGCTGCACCGCCCCGACGGCGTGCTCGTGGAGCTGTGGGTGGACGAGGCGTACCCCGTGCTCGAGGCCTACACCGCGGACACCCTGGCCCCGGAGCGCCGGCGGCAAGGGCTGGGTGCGGAGCCGATGACGCTGCCGCCGAACGGGTTGCAGACCGGGGAGCAGGTGGTGCGCCTGGAGCCCGGGGCGGCGCACACCGCCGCGTGGGGCGTGCGGCTCCGCGAGCACTGACGGGTCCCTCGAGACCGGCGTCCCCACATTCGGACAAACTTCGCAAACCCTGCGCGGCAACGGATTTGGGCCCCGGGACCGTTGACACCGGCGTCCGCACGGGTGTGCACTACGTCATCCGTTCGTGGGTGACCCCCGTGTCCGGAGATCGCTGGTCGCCGACTCTGGGAGGCACACCGTGGTGGACGTCGACGGGAAGCGCGGCGGGGGCGGCGGGAAGGCCCGCAGCGCCGGGGAGGGCACCCCGATGCGCCGCGACATCGGCACCATCGGCCTGCTGTTCGCCGGCGTGGGCTCGATCATCGGTTCCGGCTGGCTGTTCGGGGCGCTGAACGCCTCCACCGTCGCCGGGCCGTCGGCGATCTTCTCCTGGCTCATCGGCGCGGTCCTCATCATGCTCATCGGGCTCTGCTACGCCGAGCTGGGCACGATGTTCCCGCTCTCCGGCGGCGTCATCCGATTCCCGCACCTCAGCTTCGGCTCGTTCGCGAGCTTCACCATGGGCTGGGTGAACTGGATCGCTGCCGCCGCCGTGGCCCCCATCGAGGTCGAGGGCGCCCTGCAGTACGCGACGAAGTACTTCCCGTTCACCTCCACCAACACGGTGAACGGCGAGGTGGTGCACACCCTCACCGGTCTCGGCTACAGCGTTGCCGCGGTCGCGATGGCCGCCTTCGTCGTCATCAACTACTTCGGCGTCAAGTACTTCGCCATGGTGAACAACGTCGCCGTGTGGTGGAAGCTCGGCGTGATCCTGCTCGTCGTGATCGCCTTCGTGCTCACCGCGTTCCACGGCTCCAACTTCACCAGCGCCGGGTTCGCCCCGGACGGGCTGCACGGCACCCTGACCGCCATCGCGACCAGCGGGATCGTGTTCTCCTACCTCGGGTTCCGGCAGGGCATCGAGCTCGCCGGGGAGACCAGCCGCCCGAGGCGCAACATCCCCATCGCCGTCATCGGGTCGGTGCTGCTCACCGCGGTCATCTACGTGGCGCTGCAGGCGGCGTTCATCGGCGCCGTGAGCCAGGAGAGCGTCGCGGGCGGCTGGGGCAACCTGGCGAGCACCATCACCGACAGCTTCGGCCCCCTCGCCGCCGTCTCGACCGCGATCGGCCTGGGCTGGCTGGCGACGCTGCTCTACGTCGACGCGGTCATCTCCCCCGCCGACACCGGGCTGATCTACACCACGGTCACCGGCCGGATCTCCTACGCCATGGCCAAGAACGGCAACGCTCCCAAGAGCCTGGCCAAGCTGACCCCCAAGGGGGTCCCGCTGGTGAGCCTGCTGCTCACGTTCGTCATCGGGCTCATCGTGTTCCTCCCCTTCCCGAGCTGGCAGCAGCTGGTCGGTTTCATCACCTCGGCGACGGTGCTGTCCTTCGGCTCCGGCCCGATCGTGCTGGCCACCATGCGCCGCCAGCTGCCCGACCACGAGCGCCCGTTCCGGGTGCCCGGCGGTGACGTGATCCCGTTCCTGGCCTTCTACGCCAGCAACCTCATCGTCTACTGGGCCGGGTGGGACACCAACTGGAAGCTCTTCGTCGCCATCGGACTGGGCTTCGTGGTCCTCGGCATCTTCCACGTCACCGGCACCGCCTCCGTGGGCGACCTGGACTTCAAGGCCGGGGCGACGTGGGCGCTGCCCTGGTTCGCGGGCCTGGTCGTCATCAGCTACCTGGGCGACTTCCCGGAGCAGGGCAAGGGCGCGGGCAACACCGGCCTCATCAGCTTCGGGTGGGGCTTCGTGATCATGTTGGCGCTGTCGGCCGGGGTGTACTGGCTGGCGCTGAAGGTCATGCTCGGCCACGACGAGGTCGCCGCCCACATCGAGCAGGTCACCGCCGAGGCGCAGGAGGAGGAGGCCGAGCTCGGCGCGAGCGCCTGAACGCCTCAGGCGGTCTCTGCGCCCAGCAGCACGTCGGCCGTGAAGCACGTCCGGTCGCCCGTGTGGCAGGCCGCGCCGACCTGGTCGACCACGAGCAGCACCGTGTCGCCGTCGCAGTCCAGACGCACCTCGTGCACGTGCTGGGTGTGCCCGGAGGTCTCGCCCTTCACCCAGTACTCCCCGCGCGAGCGGGACCAGTACGTGGCGCGGCGGGTGGCGAGGGTGCGGGCCAGGGCCTCGTCGTCCATCCACGCGACCATGAGCACCTCCCCGGTCCCCCGCTGCTGCGCGACCGCACACACCAGCCCGTCGTCGGTGCGCTTGAGCCGGGCCGCGACCGCCGGGTCGAGCCCGGTCACCGGACGACCTGCCCGTCGGCCCGCAGCGCGGCCTTCACGTCGCCGATGCTCAGGTGCCCGAAGTGGAACACGCTCGCGGCGAGCACGGCGTCGGCCCCGGCGGCGATCGCGGGCGGGAAGTGGGCGACCTCGCCGGCCCCACCGCTGGCGATGACGGGGATGTCCACCCGCGCTCGCACCGCGGCGATCATGCCCAGGTCGAAGCCGCGCCTGGTGCCGTCGGCGTCCATCGAGTTCAGCAGGATCTCCCCCACCCCCAGCTCGGCGCCGCGTGCGGCCCAGTCGACCGCGTCGAGCCCGGTGCCGCGCCGGCCGCCGTGGGTGGTGACCTCCCAGCCCGAGGCGGTCGGGGCCGACCCCACGGGCACGGTGCGCGCGTCGACCGAGAGCACGATGCACTGGGAGCCGAAGCGCGCGCTCAGCTCGGTGAGCAGCTCGGGCCGGCCGATCGCGGCGGTGTTCACGCCCACCTTGTCGGCCCCGGCGCGCAGCAGGGTGTCCACGTCGGCCACCGCGCGCACCCCGCCGCCCACGGTGAGGGGGATGAACACCTGCTCCGCGGTCCGCGCGACCACGTCGAGCATGGTCGCACGGTCGCCGGAGGAGGCGGTGACGTCGAGGAAGGTGAGCTCGTCGGCGCCCTCGGCGTCGTAGCGGGCGGCCAGCTCGACGGGGTCGCCCGCGTCGCGCAGGTCCGCGAAGTTCACCCCCTTCACCACCCGGCCGGCGTCGACGTCCAGGCACGGGATGACCCGCACGGCGAGGCTCACGCCAGCACCTCCCCCGACATCTCCACCGCCACGCCCTGCGGCTCACCGAGGGCGAGCACCAGCTCGAGGAGCTCCGCGTGCACCCCGGGGGCACCCGCGAGCACCGACGGCGAGCCGGAGTGCCACGGCCGGCCGGCGAGGTCGGTGACCACACCCCCGGCGACACGCACCAGGCAGACCCCGGCGGCGTTGTCCCAGGGGTGGTGGCCGAAGGTGACGGAGCCGCCGAGCGCCCCCGTCGCGGTCCAGGCCAGGTCCACCCCGGTGGCGCCGAGCAGCCGGACCCGCAGGGCGGCGTCGGAGAGCTCGCCCATCGTCCGCAGCCGGAAGGCCCCGGGGTACCGCCCGCCGCCGCCCCGGGTGAGCGACCCGACGGCCACGGTGGACCCACCCAGCGACGACGGTCCCAGCCGGCCGACGGCCTCGCCGTTCACGAGCAGCGGGCCGTCGTCGGTGGCGGCGATGCGCTGGCCGAGCAGGGGCAGCCAGGTCAGGCCGAGCACGGGCCGGCCGTCCTGCAGCAGCGCCAGCAGCGTGCCGCACAGGGGCAGGCCGCAGGAGTAGTTGGCGGTGCCGTCGACGGGGTCGAGCACCCACACGAGCCCCGCGTCGACCGGGGGGCCGCCGAACTCCTCGCCGTGCACCGCGATGCCGGTGCGGGCGGTGAGCTCCGCGGTCAGGCGCTGCTCCAGCTCCAGGTCGACCGCGGTCGCGAAGTCGGCCGGACCCTTCTCGAGCGCGCTGGGCGCACCCAGGCCCGCGATGAAGCGGGGCACCACGTCGTCGAGCAGGCGGGACGCCTCCTGCAGCAGACCGGTCAGGTCCAGGCTCATCCGCGCACCGCGGCGAGCGCCTCGGGCAGCGTGAAACGCCCCGCGTACAGCGCCTTGCCGACGATCGCTCCCTCCACGCCCTGACCCACGAGCCCGGCGATGGCCCGCAGGTCGTCCAGGGTGGAGACCCCACCGGAGGCGACCACCGGGGCGTCGGTGGCCGCGCACACCGCGGCCAGCATCTCCAGGTTGGGCCCGGTCAGGGTGCCGTCCTTGCTCACGTCGGTGACCACGTACCGGGCGCAGCCGTCGGCGTCCAGGCGGGCCAGGGTCTCGAACAGCTCGCCGCCGTCGCTGACCCAGCCGCGGGCCTTGAGCCGGTGCACACCGTCGACGACCTGCACGTCGAGGCCCACCGCGACCTGCTCGCCGTGGCGGGCGATCGCCGAGGCGCACCACACCGGGTCCTCCAGGGCGGCCGTGCCCAGGTTGACCCGGGCGCACCCGGTGGCCAGGGCGGCGGCGAGGGTCTCGTCGTCCCGGATGCCGCCGGAGAGCTCGACGGCCACGTCGAGGCGGCCCACCACCTCGGCGAGCAGCGCCCGGTTCTCACCGCGGCCGAAGGCGGCGTCGAGGTCGACCAGGTGCACCCACCCCGCCCCGGCCGACTGCCACTCCAGCGCGGCTGCCAGCGGCGAGCCGTAGCGGGTCTCGGAGCCGAGCGCACCCTGGACCAGGCGCACGGCCTGGCCCTCGGCGACGTCGACGGCGGGCAGCAGGTCCAGGCTCACTGACCGAACTCTAGTGCGGGTTCACCCGCGCTCGGCCCGCCGGAGGGCTCCCGCCGTGACCTGCCGCGACACCACGGCCAGCGCCACCACCGCACCGAGGACCCCGGCCAGCGCGACGACCAGGCCCACGGCCGCGCTCGGCCGCAGCACCGCGATGAGCGCCGCGGCCGCCGCGAGGGCACCGGCGGCGGAGCCGAGCCCGAGCACGGCCAGGCGCACCCAGGGGACCTCCGGCTCGCTCACAGGCTCCGCACCCAGTTCTCCAGCAGCGCCGCACCCGCGTCGCCGGACTTCTCCGGGTGGAACTGGGTGGCGCTGAGCGGGCCGTTCTCCACGGCGGCCACGAACGGCGTCCCGTGGGTGGCCCAGGTGACCAGTGGCGGGGCGAGCGGGCCCGCAGGGTCGCCGAGGTCGAAGTGCCGCACCCCGTAGGAGTGCACGAAGTAGTAGCGGGTGTCGGCGGCGGCCCCGGCGAACAGCGTCGAGCCGGCTGCGGCGTCCACGGTGTTCCACCCCATGTGCGGCAGCACCGGTGCCTCCAGGCGCTCGACCACCCCGGGCCACTCCGCGCAGCCGGCCGCGGCCTCGTCGTGCTCGGCGGCCGGGGAGAACTCGACGCCACGCTCGAACAGCACCTGCATGCCGACGCACACCCCGAGCACCGGCCGGCCCCCGGCCAGGCGCTGGCCGATCACCCGGTCCCCCTGGGCGGCCCGGAGCCCGGCCATGCACGCGGCGAACGCGCCGACGCCGGGGACGAACAGGCCGTCCGCGGCGAGGGCGGCGGCCGGGTCCCCGGTCACCTCCACCCGGGCACCGGTGCGCTGCAGGGCGCGCTCGGCGGAGCGCAGGTTCCCCGAGCCGTAGTCGAGGACAACCACGGTGCGAGTGCTCACCTCGGCAATGCTAGTGCTCGTGCGACGCAGTTCTCGCGGGTCGGCGGCGGGCGGACGCTGAGGGAACCTGGTCGCGCGCTCGACCGGGCACAGCGCCGGCGGCGTCGCGAGGAGCAAGGCTCCCGCTGGCCGGGCTCGCCGGCCGGCCCTGGTCCCAGAACGCGCCCGCTCACCGGACACTCAGCCGGACGGGGGCTACGGGAACCGCGCTGCGGCGAGGTAGCTCTGAGGTGCGGCGCCGCCGGGTGCGGTTCCCCGATCGGTAAGCGAGGCCGATACGGCTCGTACCCTTGAGCAGCCTCGGCCCTCGCAGTATCAAGATCTTCCCTCAGTCGACTTGGCGAGGTGTGTCAGTCGGTCGGGGCGGGCCGCAACGAAGAAGAACGCCCGCTGCGATCATTGGAGGGTGGCAACCAAGGCACCGCCGTTGAGCGAATCTCACCCTGACATTGCTGAACGCTGGGTCGGCAACGTGAAGGCCGACGACCTACGCACGCCAGCGCAGTTCAGCATGAAGGCACGCCGAGATTGCTGGTGGTGGTGCGGTCGGGAGGGCCACGCCTGGTTCGCCAGCCGTCCCGGCGAGCACCTGTACGGCTTCCTGTGCCCCCAGTGCGGAGTAGAGCAACGCGAGACGTACGACCAGCTGATGCGCCAGCCAGTCGCCGGGGTGCCTGCGCTCGTGGCCGCTTGGCGCGACACACGGCCCTATACGGGGCTACGCGTCGAGGACCTGTGCGGCGGTGTGCACGGCCACAACATGGGGTTGACGTTCGCCCTCCGCTGCCACGCGGGTCACAAGGTTGACACCGTGGTGCGCAGCTTCGTGACAACCGGGTGCCCGTGGTGCCGAGGCTACGAGACGCGCAAGCAGCCGCGCGACTCAATCCGCACAGCCGACCCTGAACTGGCAGCGATCTGGCACCCAACTAAGAACGGCGACATGACCGCCGAGAACACTCCGATCAACTACAGGAAGCCGCTGTGGTGGAAGTCGCTGCAATGCTGCGGCACAGAATGGCAGGAGGACATCACCGATCGAACGCTCGGACGGCGGCCACAGGCTGGCCGCGGTCACTACTACTGCCCCGAGTGCGCATCTGTGTGGGGCTCACTGGCATGGAACGACCCCGAGCTGGCGGCCGAATGGCACCCCGACAACGAACTCACCCCTTGGCACGTCAAGCCGTTCAGCCAAGCGGGCGCCGTCAAGTGGTGCTGTTCGGTAGACCCCGGCCACGAGTGGGAAGCACCCGTGATCGAGCGTTCGTCCGGGCGGCTGTGTCCGCACTGCTCCACCGCTGGAACCTCACAGATCGAAAAGAAGTTTCTGGCCGCAGCACGGCGATAGACCCAGCAGCGGAAGCCGCGAAGGTCGATCGCTGGAAGGTTGACGTGCTTGTCCCGAGCGTCAGACTGATCATCGAATACGACGGCGAGTACTGGCACGGTGGCAAGTTTGGCGGCAAGAGCGAGACCGATGTGCGCAAGACCAAAGCACTGATCGGGCTCGGGTTCCACGTAGCCCGGATTCGAGAGAACGACCTACCGCACCTGCAACTCTCGAACTCACGCCTTCGCCAGGTCTCGTTTCGCCCCTCATTTGGACAGCCGAAGAACGTCGTGGCAGAACTCGTGGCTTGGGCCTCGGAGTCCTAAAGGGACACAGCCCAACGGCCAGCCCGTCCTCTAGTGTGCGACGCGATCATGGCGCGGTGCCCAACCACAAGCCGATCCCTTGCCGGGCGGCCTCATCTCGGTCGGCCCCACGTAACGTAAGCTCTGTCCGTTCTGTGACCGGTCAGCATCGACCTTCTAGACGCAGTCAAAAACCTTTGGCGAGCCGTTCCCGAGCGCAGTTGACGGCCTGCCACTGCTCGTCATGGTGGTGCTTGCACGCCCACACACCGCGGTTGTTCATTTGTACGACACCCGTCCACCATCGTGGCTGCTGAGCAATGTTGGTGTAGTAGGTGCTCTGCGTACCGGCCTTCCAGATCGTGTTGCTGCGCTCCTCGGCCCCGGGTACGCGCCGATTCCGCGGCGGCGGACCCTCGGCGTCGCGCAGATACTGCGCGTACCACTCTGGCGGCGAGGACGACGTCCGCACGATCTCTGCCGAGTCTTGATGATCCATGGGCACATGGTCGCTCCGCTGAAGAGGCCGACAAAGCGACACGCCGTTCATGCGCCTCTGAGCCCCGCGTCAACACGTCACTCAGGAACTTCACCCGATGGCCGATCGCTCAGCGGAGCGGGCGATGGCGATAGCGTGTGAATCATGGGGTCGTGGTGCGCGGGTGCGCCCGGTGTGGTGTCGCTGCCGTCGGGTCGAATGGTCCGTGGTCACGGACTGCGTCGACCGGCCCCGGACGGCGTTGAGCCTGAGTTCGCCGTGTACCTGTTGAGCAAGCGACCGCAGACGACGGCGTGGGAGAGCCGGTGGGTCTGCTGGCCGGACTTCCGGTTACCCGCAGATCGCCTCGACGCTCGGGACGCGTTCAAAGAAGCCTGGCGTCGCGCGGCCGTCGCACGGGTGGAGATCGCGTGCGATGGCGGCCGGGGGCGGACCGGCACGGCGCTGGCGTGCCTGGCGGTGCTGGACGGGGCGCCGGCGTCCGAGGCGGTCGCCTACGTCCGAGCACACTACGACCGGCGGGCGGTCGAGACGCCTTGGCAGCGTCGGTACGTCTCCCGCTTCGACAACTCCTAGAACATCGCCAGCGCGTCCGCGCAGCGATCCCCCTCCGAAGGTCTACTCGTCGCGGCGCTGGAGGCTATCGTCGACATGGTGCGTGGCTGAAAGTGCACTCTCGTGGAGCCTGGCACCGGAGCTGGTCTACCGGGTGACAAGAATAGGTTGATCGTCGTAGCGGGCCCCGAACAAGCCGAAGCGGCGGAGCAGCCGGGGTGGCGCCGGCGACCAGCTCCACGCGGCCATCTGGGACGGTGAGCGGCGACTGAACGCGCCGCGCAGCAGCTCGTACCCGTCCGCGGTGAGCAGGGTCGAGGGCTGGTCGCCGCCGTGGACCCACCGCTGCCCGAGCTCGTCGCAGATGACGAGCGTGCCGGGCTGCCGGAGTCGGCGTCCGACCAGGTCCAGCACGGTCGTCAGCGTGCCCTGCCAGTGTTGCCGAGCGGGCCGGGCAAGCCCCAGAGCCTCGTGCAGGTCACCTTCGTGGCACAGCAGGTCCCAGGCCATGTTGGGGCCCCGGGCCTCGCCGACGAGGCTGCGCTGCACCGCGGGGCCCGCGCGTTCCCACTCGTCAAGCAGCTCAGGCACCGGCCGGTCTCGCCGCTCGCCGACGTGCCTCGCTGTCCAGCTCTCGCCGGGCGCCCCGTCGAGGCGCCCCGCCGCGACGTCGGCGGCCCCGCCGACGAGGTGCGCGGCCAGGTCCTGCACCGTCCACGCCGGTGCTGCCGGAACCTGCTCGCGCAGCTGCCCGTCGGCCAGCGCGGCGACCAACCCCGCCACCCGTCGACGGGCGTCGCGATACGTGTCGTCCAGCATGGTCGACATCGTGTCACCGCAGCACACCCAGCCGTCGTCGGTAGACGACGGTGAAGCGGTACACCGCGCGTGCTGACCACCGTCATGACGACCTGACAGCAAATAGCACCCGTTGTACTAGACGCAACAGTGGGTATTGTCTACACTCCAAACAATGGATAGTTCGCTGCACAACGCTCGAGAAGCTGATCTTCTCTACTCCTCATTAGGGGCAATAATCGTCGCCAGCGGTCACATAGAGTTTCGCGTAAAACGTCTTCTTGCCGCAATCCGCGGTCACACCTACCCAGACCTTGGCAAGGCTCGATACCTACAGTGGTCGGAACTCGCAAAAAGTCTACGCTCGGAGGCCTCGAATAGTATCGACGAGGCGAGCCTACTCAATTTAATGCGCGAGGAGCCCAAGATCAACTCTCTCAGAAACCACGTTGTTCACGGCTGCTGGCGACTGGACATGGGGCCACCAACTTTGATGCGAGAGTATAAGAACGAAAAGAAGGAGTATATATCGGTCACTCTGGCTGGACCAATGGACGACTTGCTAGACGCCGCTCGGAGGATGTTTGAGTTTGCCGACCAACTAGAAATTTTGAGTAACGGTCAAGGCTGTACGCCGTTCCCAATTGTTCGACCTAGCTTCAGCTATCAGTAGGCAAGGTTGCCGGCGAATATCCACCCTTTCGTGGTCTACAAGCCGCCACGCGGAGGGATCTCCTGCGGGCCGGCCACGACCGGCCGGCATGGAGCCTGCAAGGTCGCTGTGTCGCTTTCGCTCATCGGGAGGGCAGCAGCATTTACCCAGAAGGACCCGGCGTTGAGGTGAGCACTGTGGTGGGGTTGATCTGAACCGCCCGGCAAACGAGGGAGCTACCTGTGCCGCAGACCCCAGAGCACGAGGACCGGAACGTTCGCCAGTACGTGATCAGCCAGCTGCACGACGACGAAGATGAGGTGACTCTCGTGCAGCGCGTCGGGCAAGAACGCGTCGCGGGTAACCGGTACCTGATGTACGACGTCCACACCGTCAAGGGTCGATGGTGGGTGGTCACCAACCCCACCAACCTCTACGACCAGAAGACCTACCCGGAGCTCGACTACGTACTGAGCTTTCACATCGGCCTGCAGATGCGGATGTTCGAGAGGGGCCGGGTCGAGGTCGACCCAGAGCTGCAGGAACACGCGGAAGGTGCATGGCGGAGGTATTCGGCAGCTGTCGAGGCGCTCAACACCGCAGACGATGCAGAAGACTTTCAGGCAGTGGGGGTGAAGTGCCGAGAAGCGCTCCTTGCTCTCGCACGGGAAAACAGCGGCGCCGAGTGGGTAGGCGAGGTTGCCGAGCCGCCCAAAGGCGACGACCTCAAGGGCTGGATCGGCGTGTTCGCCGTCCGGTTACTCCCCGACCGTCGCCAGCGCGCCTACTTGAAAGACGTGACCGAAAAGACATGGGACATCGTCGTCGGGCTGCAGCACAATACCAACGCGACCCCCTGGGACGCGGAGCTGACGTTGGCTGCGACGGGGCACCTGCTCAACACCTTCATGCTGGCCCGGGTGAAGTTCGAGCGGGGAGAACCAGCCCGCTGCCCTCGCTGCAGCTCCTACCGCCTTGTCCCAGACGGCGAGGCCGACGAGTTCAACGCAGAACCGGGCTATGCCGAGTGGACGACATGCGCGGCGTGTAATTGGACATCGGAAGTGAGCTTCGAGTCGTTCCGCGACTGGCATGACCGGGTTGGGGACCGGGCCAGGGACTACCTAGCCAAAGGGCCCGATAAACGGCAACCCCTACCGCCCCGCGACGGCTTTGAAAACCGCGCCGACTGACCGTAAACGTGGCAGCGCCAGGGAGTTTGCGCTTGATCTCGACCAGCCCAGGGTGAGATAGCACAGCACCCATGCGATCCAGCATTAGGTGGTGCTCGACGTGAGCGTCTTGAGTCTTGATGCGCGCGGTCGCCTGCTGAAAATCCACCGGCCCGGCGGCGGGGACCGAGCTCTGGACACGACCACGACCACGTTCCGGTTACCGAACCTCAGGCGGAGCACCTGGCGCGTCGACACCGAGGCGAGCGCCGTGACCCGTAGGGGATCCCCGGGGCCGGCCCGGACACCCGCCCGGACCTGGTAGATCGCGACTTCACCGCGACCGCCCCGGGGCAGCTGTGGGTCGCCGACATCACCTACTGCCGCACGTTCACCGGCTGGGTCTACGCCGCGTTCGTCACCGACGTGTTCAGTCGCCGCGTCGTGGGCTGGCAGCTCTCCCGCAATCTGCGCACCGACCTGGCCCTGGACGCCCTCGAGATGGGACTGTGGAACCGGGCGCGGGAGGGCCACGACACCCGAAACCTTGTGCACCACAGCGACAAGGGAGTCCAGTACGTCGCCGTGCGGTATACCGAGCGGCTCGCCGAAGCCGGGGCCGTGGCCTCCGTCGGATCCACCGGCGACTCATATGACAACGCGCTCGCGGAGGCCTTCAACTCGCTGTTCAAGGCCGAGCTGCTCCGCAACAAGGGCCCCTGGAAGGGCATCGACGACCTCGAGATCGCCACCGCTGAGTACCTCGACTGGTCACGATATGCAGGTGATCCTCTGCCGGACCGCTGGGGTCGGGGAGCCGGGGTCACCTCAGCTGATCGGGGCTCTCGATGGACGTCATGCCGTGCTTGGTGCGAACCCCTCGACCTGGTGGCGGTG